>CALUKI010000026.1 GCA_944321175.1 uncultured Alistipes sp. | reverse complement strand
GAAGTGTAGCCATAACAGATAGATAGATTTAGATGATTTTTGGTTATGTTTGAACGATTCTTCATCTGTTCTGTTCTGCAAAGATAATCTTTTTTGCCAAATAACATAACGGGCGCCGGTATTTTTTTTTTTTTTTTTGCGCCCGTCCGTTACAACCCTGCGGGAATCAATAGGTCAGCGAATCCACATAGACCAGATTATCAATACAGAAATAGGCAGGAGCCATCACATTCTCGCACGAATAGCGGAATACGAGTTTATCGACCCAGCCCAATGACGACAGATCCTGATAGGTCCACTCGTCGAGAACCAGTCCCTTTTCGGCATCGACCAGTTTGACCGAGACCGAACGTGCGAGCGAACCGTCGGCATAGCCCTCGATCGTCAGCACCGCATCGACCTTTTCGGGACCACTGCCGGAGCCGGAGTCCCCTTGAAGCCACCACAGATAGGCATAGGTACTGTTATTTACCCAGACACCCACGGGATTTACCTTCCGCTGGAAAGTTACCGTCGGCACGGCGCCCTCATTGCCATTCTCCGCGTTGTACGAATCGTAGTAGGCTACGGCAAACTTCTTGGATGCGTCAACACCGCCCTTCGCATAGACGCTGTATTGGTTCCCGTATCCGGCTGTCACCATATCCGTATTGTCCGAAACGGTGAAACCGGCACAATAATCCGAGCCCCATTGGTCTGAATAGTAGCACGAGAACGACGCAAATCCCGACGTGTAGAACATGCCGTCGTACTCATTGAATCCGCCGTCCGTCTCCGTTGCAAGAGCCTTTCCTGTCAGCAGGCCGTTGGCGTCGAGTTCGGCCTCTTCGAAGGTCACGGTCTGCATCGTGACTTTCGGATCCGGATCATCATTTTTGTCGCAGGCGGCAAGCGCCAGCACCGCTGCCGACATCAGCAGCATTCGTCTCATTGTTTTCATTCAGTTATTATTTAAAATGTTCGTCATGCTTCGCGTCATCTTCCACACCAAAGCCGATACGCCGCACTCAACCGCATCCGCCGGCAATCTGTTCCGGCTGTCACCCCCCCCCGTTGCGGCACCCCCGTTGGCAAACGGCCGCCTCCGAGGTTCGCCACGCGGCCCATCGGCACGCCCTCTTCTCCTCATTTCATCTTCCGGATATCGCTGCGGCTTCCGATCGCATGACGACGACACAAGAGATCCACTCGATGAATCGTCGCAGAATATCGGCTGTCACTCGCAGTCCGTTATTCGACCCTTGCGGGAAGATGGCCAAGGCAGGTCTTCTGACTCGTCCCCGAACGGCACCTTCCCGGCTCTCCGGCCAGTGGCATATCGTCGTCCGGCATCGTGGACTCACAGCAGCGGGACTGTCGCAGATTCGCACTGCGTTCCCTTTTGATCCGACGGACACGGCGTCCGCATACGGAACCTTCGCGTTGCAAAAGTAGGAAAAAATTTCTATCTTTGCGCCCGTTAATATTAAATTCGAGCAAATAATGAAACACGCTTACGTTTTTCCGGGTCAGGGCGCTCAGGCCGTCGGCATGGGCAAAGACCTCTACGATAACGTGGCCGAGGCCAAAACGCTCTTCGAGCAGGCCAACGACATCCTCGGCTTCCGCATTACCGACATCATGTTCGCCGGTACGCCGGAAGAGCTGAAACAGACGAAAGTCACTCAGCCCGCCGTCTTCCTCCATTCGGTCATTCTGGCCAAATCGCTGGGTGTCAAGCCCGACATGGCTGCCGGACATTCGTTGGGCGAATTCTCGGCGCTGGTCGTTGCCGGAGCCCTCTCGTTCGAAGACGGTCTGCGGCTCGTGTCGAAACGTGCAATGGCCATGCAGGCCGCCTGCGAGGCACAACCCGGCACAATGGCTGCCATCCTGGGCCTGAGCGACGACGTGGTCGAAAAGGCCTGCGCCGAAATCGACGGTGTTGTCGTTGCCGCCAACTACAACTGCCCGGGACAATTGGTAATATCGGGTGCTGTCGAGGCGGTCGATGCCGCATGCGACGCTCTCAAGGCTGCAGGTGCCCGCCGCGCGTTGCGCCTGCCCGTCGGCGGGGCGTTCCACTCGCCGCTCATGGAGCCTGCACGCGCCGAACTGGCCAAAGCCATTGCGGAAGCTCCGATCCACACCCCCGTCTGCCCGATCTACCAGAACGTCGATGCAAAACCGCAGACCGATCCGGCGGTCATCCGCGAAAATCTCATCGCACAATTGACCGCACCGGTGCGCTGGACCCATATCGTCAAAAACATGCTCGCCGACGGTGCGTCGGAATTTACGGAGCTCGGCCCGGGCAATGTCCTGCAGGGGCTCATCAAGAAAGTCGATGCGGAAGCCGCCGTAGAATCCCGCGCTACGCTCTGACAGAAAGAGCCCATTCAGCAAGTCAAGGAACTGTTTGTATATCAAACGGTTCCTTTTTCATTTGCAACAACAGGCCGGAAATTCTTAAAATATTTCAAATGTTATTCTTTTTTTCAAGGAGAAATTTCTATATTTGCAGAAATATATTAAAAATTCCACAGTTTGCCACATATGACATCGCTAACCGAATTCTTCAACAAACAGGAAGACGAAACGCTTAAAGGCATCTCGCACAAGAACAGCCTCATCAAACGCAACATCATCGCCCACATGGCCGTACATGGAGAGTGCACCCTGTCGGAGCTGACAAAGCAGCTGCATATCTCCGTGCCGACGATTACCAAACTGGTACAGGAACTCGTCGAAGAGAATATCGTTGCCGACAACGGAAAGGTCGAAACACCCGGAGGACGCCGCCCGAACATCTACGGGCTGGCCAATTCGGCCATCTATTTCGTGGGTGTGAACGTGGGCCGTGATTTCATGGGTTATGTGGTTACCGACCTCCAGAACAACATCATCCATGAACAGATGGATCCCACGTTCGAGTTGCTCGACCGGCCGCAGTGCCTCGACCGCATCTGCTCGAACATCGAGGAGTTCGTCAACACCTGCGGCATCGACCGCAGCAAGATCCTCGGTCTGGGGGTCTGCATGACGGGACGCGTAAACCCCACCACGGGACGCAGCTACAAATATTTCACCTCGAACGAAGAGTCGATGCGTGAAGTCATCGAGAAACGGGTCGGCATCCGCACGCTCTTCGAAAACGACACCCGTGCCCGATGCTATGCGGAATATACCTGCGGCAAGGCCAAGGATGAAAACGACATGCTCTATCTGCATCTGGGCCGGGGCATCGCCATCGGCATCGTCATGGAGGGAAAGCTCTACTACGGAAAGAGCGGATTCGCCGGCGAATTCGGCCATATCCCCTTCTTCGACAACGAGAAGATCTGCGCCTGCGGGAAAAAGGGGTGTCTGGAGACCGAAGTTTCGGGTATCGCCATCGAGGAGAAGATCTGCGCATTGATCGCCAAAGGGGTCAATACGATCCTGCGGGAGAAATACGACCGCAAAGAGCCCATTCATATCGACGACATCATCGCCGCAGCGAAGAATGACGACAATCTCTCGATCGAGTTGATCGAGGAGGCCGGCGAAAAGATCGGCAAGGCCGTCGCCTTCCTGATCAACATCTTCAATCCGGAGACGGTGATCGTCGGCGGCAACATGGCTGCGGCGGGAGATTACATCATGCTGCCGCTGAAGTCCTCGACGAACAAATATTCGCTCAACCTCGTCTATAAGGACACGAAATTCCGTTTGTCGAAACTCAATGAGAACGCCAATGCCTGGGGCGTAGCGATGCTGATCCGCAATCAGGTCATCGGCCTTTGACGCATTCATGTACCATGCGAGGTCTGGAGGTTTACGGGCAACCGGCGCTTTCAGACCTCTTTCTTATCGTATCGGACCCGCAAAACGACCGGAAATGACTCTCGAAGGGAAATGCGTCCGTCTGCGGGCGCTCGAAGCCGACGATCTCGACCTGTTGTACGGATGGGAGAACGACCCGTCGGTATGGGGAGTCAGCGGTACGCTGGCACCCTTCTCCCGTCACACGCTGCAACGGTTTCTCGACGAACAGCGCTTCGACATCTATGCCACACGCCAGCTGCGGCTCGTCATCGAAACGCTTGCGGGCCGTGCCGTCGGGCTGCTCGATCTTTTCGAATTCGACCCTGCCGACCTTCGGGCGGGTGTCGGCATTCTCATCCACGCCGCCGAAGACCGCAGGCGGGGATTTGCGGCCGATGCGTTGCAGCTACTCGACACATACGCCCACGAGGTATTGGGACTGCATCAGCTGTGGTGCAGTGTCGGTGCGGACAATGCGGCCAGCCGGGCGCTGTTCCGCCGTGCGGGCTATGTCGTCTGCGGCCGCAAACGCGAATGGCGCCGCACGGCCGAGGGGTGGCGCGACGAACTGCTGCTGCAAAAGATTCTCTGAAAATCCCCCGCCGGATCCGGATGTTGTACCCTGTCCGGTGTCCGGGTCATTTGCCCTGTCCGATGTCCGGTTCGGTGTCCGCTGCAGGGACCGGTCGGGAATCCGGCTGGGAAACCGGCCCGGCTTCCGAGACCAATCCATCCGCAAGCGGCGCCATGGCATCCGGATCCGCTGCATCGGCATCGGCATCGGCATCGTCGAGCAGCCGTTTCGACTGCCGTTTCGAGGTCGGAAGGCCCAGCTTGCGCAACCGTTCACCCGTGCGGACTATATTGTTGTTTCCCGAAAGCAGGCGTTTGCGGGCCTCCTCGTACTTCGCGCGTGCTGTGTCGAGCGCCAGCCCGATCCCTTCGAGCGAACTCTCGAAAGCCGCCAGCTGTTCATACAGCGCCGTTCCGTATTTGATGATGTTCTCCTGATTGCGCGACTGCTCGTTGCGGCGCCACAGGTCATCGACCAGCTTGAGCAGCGCAAAGAGATTCGTAGGCGACGAGATGACGACCTTCTTCTCGTAGGCATCGCTCCAGATGGCGCTGTCGTGCTGCATGGCCGTCAGGAAAGCCGGTTCGTTGGGAATGAACATGATGACGAAGTCGGGCGAATCGAGCAACCGCTGGTACTCCTTGCGGCTCAGTTCCGTCACATGCTGGCGTACCGACGCCACATGCGCCGCGAGGCAGCGGGCCCGCACCGCTTCATCCTCGGCCCCCACCCATTCGGCATAGGCCGTAAGCGAGACCTTCGAATCGATGACGATGCGCTTCCCTTCGGGAAGGTAAAGCACCACATCGGGACGTTGGTTGTCGCCCTTCTCGTCCTTGATCGTCACCTGACAGTCGTAATGCACGCCCCGGATAAGGTTCGAATTGTCGAGAATCGTATCGAGGATCATCTCGCCCCAGTCGCCCTGCACCTTCGAATTACCCTTCAGCGCGTTGGTGAGGTTCGTCGTCTCGGTCGTGATGCGGCGGTTCAGCTCCATGAGGTTGCGCAGTTCGCTCTTCAGTTCGCCGTGCTGCTCGCGTTCGGTCGAATAGATCTGTTCGACGCGCGTGCGGAATTCCATGATATTGTCGCGGAAGGGTTTCAACAGCAGATCGAGCGCCTCGCGGTTGGTCTCCTTGAAGGCGCGGCTCTGCTCACCCAGAATGTCGTTGGCAAGGTTGCGGAACTGCACGCGCAGCAGCTCCTCGGCCTTCTCCCGCTCGGCGGCACTCTCCGCCATGCGGCGCGTCAAGGCCGCCGCCTCCGCCTCGGCCTTGGTCCGGCTCTCGATAAGGGTGCGGATCTCCGCTTCGGCCCGTTCGCGCGACGCGCGGCTGTCGGTTTCAACCGTTTCCAAACGTGTTTCCAACTCCACGGCGCGCCGCTCCGCCGCCTCCCGCGCCGCAGCGGCTTCAGCCGCTGCAGCACGCGCCTGCATCCACCGCTGGCCGAGAAACAGCGCGCAGCACAGGAATACAACCGACAAAATGATCAACATGGTCTCCATAGATGGACAAATGTACAAAAAGCACGTCGTTCGGTCAAATTTTTCCACCGATTTCACAATCCGGAGATCCGTTGTTCGGAAGAGATCCGAATCTCCATGAAATCGAGATTCCGGTTTTGCGCCGCATACGGTCCACATTTCCGGCTGCGAAGAGTTTGCGTGCCGGCGATTGAAACGGGATCGCGGCTCGGATACTGCGGTCTCGGCACAGCCGAATCGAAAGTTCCGTTTTCATCCCACTCTGCGCCCGGCTTTCCGGACTTTGGCTCCGCCTTGGATACTTCTTCTCGGCACAGCCGAATCGAAAACTGCGTTTTCATTTGTCTCTGCGCTCGACTTTTCGTATCTTTGTTCCAAAGAACAGATCATGGCACGAATCATAGCTCCCTCAATGCTCTCGGCCGACTTCGGCCATCTGGACCGCGACACGCGGATGATCGACAAAAGCGCCGCTCAATGGGTGCATATCGACGTCATGGACGGCGTCTTCGTTACGAACATCTCGTTCGGGTTTCCCGTCATGAAGCCCATCCGCAACGCCACATCGAAATTCCTCGATGTACATCTCATGATTGTCGAACCCGAAAAATATGTCCGGCGGTTCGTCGAGGCCGGTGCCGACTCCGTCACCTTCCACTACGAAGCGACGAACGCCGCACGCCACTGCATCGACGAGATTCATGCAGCCGGTGCGAAGGCGGGAATCTCAATCAAGCCCGCCACCTCGGTCGAGGTGCTGCACGACCTGCTGCCGTCGCTCGACCTGGTGCTCGTCATGAGTGTCGAACCGGGATACGGCGGGCAGAAATTCATGGACGGCGCACTGGACAAGATCGCACGCCTGCGCCGCATGATCGACGGGGCCGGACTGACGACACTCATCGAGGTCGATGGCGGAATCTCGGCCCACAATGCCCGGCTGCTGTTCGATACGGGAGCCGATGTGCTGGTTGCCGGCAACGCCATCTTCGGCGCGGCCGATCCCAAGGCCGAAATCGAACGGATGCTTGCCGTCTGAAACGGCGGCGTGGCCCACGGTGTTCCGTGGGCCACGCCGCATTTCACGACCGCAACCCTTCATCTTTCCAGATGCCGGAGGGTGTCGGCATCGAGCAGGCCGCGCAAACGTTGCAGCATCTCGTCCGCACGGAACCACTCCGCCCCATATCCCAGATTGAATCCGTAGTCGAAACCGGAAGGGTTCTGCCCTTGATTGTGTTGCAGAATGGTTTCGGCCTTGTCCAGCGCCTTCACCAACTTCGCTTCGGGCGTCCGGCACGCCTCGTACTCCTCCCACACTCCGCGCAACTCCCGTCCCGCCCCTTCGGGCAGACAACCGGCCAACCGCTCCACGGCCGCGCGTTCCACGCGCTCCTTCGCGGCGGGATCGCCCTGCGCTACGGCCGGAATGTCCCCGTCGTAGGTCTCGCCCAAATCGTGCACCAGCGCGAGTTGCAGCACCCGCAGCCGGTCCAGCCGCGGATATTCGCCGCACAGCACCATCGCAAGCAGCGCGAGCCGCCACGAGTGTTCGGCCGTGCTTTCGCGCCGTCCGCTCGACGTCCAGGCAGTCCGCTCGACCGATTTGAGTCGTTCGACCTCGCGGATAAAGCGCAAATAGTTTTCAAGACGATCTTCCATTCCAGACGAATTATTCGGGCACGAAGATACGAATAAGCGGGGGTAAAAGCAAACCCGTCTGCGTTTTGCCGAGCGGGAGTATCTAAGGCGCAGCCAAAGACAGGAATAAACAAAGCAAAGGTTTCACCCCCCCCAAAATGAAAATCGAGAATGAAAATGACGATTCTCCATTCCGGACGGAGTGCAACGGAACGTGGGAATCCGCCCGTCCTTTCGTAATGCGACCGGAGAGATCGGCAATCAGCCGAATTTCACATATTCTGCCGCGATACTGCGGCACCGCACGGTAAAAATCCGGCCGCAAACCGATATATCGGATTAAATTCGTTACCTTTGTCGTCGGAATCGCGCACATGCGCGGCACAACCGAGTTTTACCCTGTTCGTCACCCATGATTTCGCTCGATAATCTCACGGTAAGTTACGGCGGCTGGACGCTGTTCGACAACATATCCTTTCTGATCAATCCCAAGGACCGCATCGGTCTGGTGGGGAAAAACGGAGCGGGCAAGACCACGCTGCTGCGGCTCATCGTCGGCGAGCAGCAGCCCACATCCGGCGCCGTCACGAAGAACGGCGACTGCACGGTGGGCTACCTGCCCCAGCAGATGAAGGTCGCCGACACGACGACGCTTGTCGAGGAGACCGCGACGGCATTCAAGGAGGTGCTGGCTCTCGAAGCCGAAATCGCCGACCTGACGCGCGAAATCGCCGAACGCACCGACTACGAATCCCCCGCATACGAAGCGCTGCTCCACCGTCTCAACGACGCGCAGGACCACTACCACATTCTGGGCGGCGAGACCCGCGAGGCCGACATCGAGAAGACGCTCCTCGGACTGGGATTCAAACGGTCGGATTTCGATCGCGCCACCTCCGAATTCTCCGGCGGCTGGCGCATGCGTATCGAGCTGGCGAAACTGCTGCTGCGCCGCCCCTCGATCTTCCTGCTCGACGAACCCACGAACCACCTCGACATCGAGTCGATCCAGTGGCTGGAGGAGTATCTGAAGAACTACAACGGCGCCGTGCTGGTCATCTCGCACGACCGCGCCTTTCTGGACAACGTCACCACACGGACCGTCGAGCTGTCGCTGGGCAGAATTTATGACTACAAGGTTCCCTATTCGAAATATGTCGTGCTGCGGGCCGAACGGCGTGCACAGCAGATGGCCGCCTACGAGAACCAGCAGCGCATGATCGAGAAGACCGAAGAGTTCATCGAGAAGTTCCGCTACAAGCCGACCAAGTCGAACCAGGTGCAGTCGCGCATAAAGCAGCTCGAGAAGATCGAACGCATCGAGGTCGAGG
>CALUKI010000025.1 GCA_944321175.1 uncultured Alistipes sp. | reverse complement strand
ATCTAAGGCGAAGCCAAAGTACGGAAAGTCGAGGGCAGAGACAAATGAAAACGGAGTTTTCGATTTGGCTGTGCCGGGACCGAAGTACCCAAGGCGAAGCCAAAGTACGGAAAGTCGAGGGCAGCGGCAAATGAAAATATCCCGTTCTCCGGCGTTTCCGATGAAAAATGTCGCAGGAAGGGCCGAAGTTGAAAAACAGTTGAAATAAAATTCCTATCTTTGTATATTGTACGTTTGCCTGTATGTCGCATAAAACGGAAAGGAGATGAACATATCGATTGTTGGTACCGGTTATGTGGGACTCGTGTCGGGCGCCTGTTTTGCCGAGATGGGTATCGACGTGACGTGTGTCGATATTGACGAAAAAAAGATCGCCCGTCTGCTGGCCGGCGAGGTGCCGATCTATGAGCCGGGGCTTGATGAACTCGTCAAGCGCAATGTCGAAGCCGGGCGGCTCCATTTTACGACCGACCTGACATCGTGCCTCGATCGTGTCGAGGTGGTCTTCTCGGCCGTGGGGACGCCTCCCGACGAGGACGGTTCGGCCGACCTGCGCTATGTGCTGGAGGTCGCGCGGACGTTCGGCCGCAATATCAACAAATATACGATTCTGGTGACCAAATCGACCGTTCCGGTCGGTACCGCCCGCAAGGTGAAGGCCGCAATCGAGGAGGAGCTGGCGAAACGGGGTGTCGCGATTCCGTTCGAGGTGGCGTCGAATCCCGAATTCCTGAAGGAGGGGGCCGCGATCAAGGATTTCATGTCGCCCGACCGTATCGTGATCGGCACGGAGTCCGAACGTGCGCAGCAGGTGATGAAACGGCTCTACCGGCCTTTCCAGATCAACAACTTCCGTATCTATTTCATGGATATTCCGTCGGCCGAGATGACAAAATATGCCGCCAACGCCATGCTGGCGACCCGTATCTCGTTCATGAACGACATCGCCAACCTCTGCGACAGGGTGGGTGCCGATGTCGATATGGTCCGCAAGGGAATCGGCGCCGACGCCCGTATTGGGAGCAAGTTCCTCTATGCCGGATGCGGATATGGCGGCTCCTGCTTCCCGAAAGATGTCAAGGCGCTGGCCCGCACAGGCCGTGAACACGGCTATACGATGGGGGTCATCGAGGCGGTCGAGGCGGTCAACGAACGGCAGAAGGAGATCGTCGTCGAGAAACTTGCCGCCGAGTTGGGTGATCTGCGCGGCCGCACGATTGCATTGTGGGGGCTGGCGTTCAAACCCGAAACGGACGACATGCGCGAAGCGCCGGCGCTGGTGGTCATCGACCGCCTGACACGCGCCGGAGCCGCCGTGAAGGTTTTCGATCCGGTGGCGACGGAGGAGTGCCGGCGCAGGGTCGGCGATGCGGTGACCTATTGTCGGGAGATGTACGATGCGGCGGTCGATGCCGATGCGCTGGTGCTGCTGACCGAGTGGAAACAGTTCCGGGTGCCGTCGTGGTCGCTCCTGCACCGCGTGATGCGCAATCCGTTGATCGTCGATGGCCGGAACATCTACGACAAGGCGGAACTTGCGGCTGAAGGTTTTGTCTATAAGGCGATTGGAAAATAATGAAGATTCTTGTAACGGGTGCTGCCGGATTCATCGGCTTCCATCTGATCGACCGTCTGCTGGCCGATGGCCATGAGGTGGTCGGGCTGGACTGCATCAACGACTATTACGACGTGCGGCTGAAATATGCCCGGCTGCATGAGGCCGGCATTCCGGATGCGGAGATCGTCGGCGGACGTATGGTTCGGAGCGCGAAACAGCCCGCATATCGCTTTGTCAGGCAGGCGCTCGAAGAGCGCGAAGCCCTGCAGCGACTCTTCGCCGAAGAGCATTTTACGGCCGTCGTCAATCTGGCGGCGCAGGCCGGAGTACGGTATTCGCTTGAGAATCCCTATGCCTATATCGACAGCAATGTCGTGGGATTCGTCAACCTGCTCGAATGCTGCCGGCATTATCCTGTCGAACATCTGGTTTATGCGTCGTCGAGTTCGGTATATGGCGGAAACACGAAGGTGCCCTTTTCGGAGGAGGATCGTGTCGATCGCCCCGTGTCGCTCTATGCCGCGACGAAGAAAGCCAACGAACTGATGGCGCACGTCTATGCCGAACTTTACGGCGTACCTTCCACCGGATTGCGGTTTTTTACCGTATATGGGCCCTGGGGGCGTCCCGACATGGCGCCGATGCTCTTTACGAAGGCCATTTTGGCCGGAGAACCGATCAAGGTCTTCAATAACGGCGATCTGTCGCGCGACTTTACCTATATCGATGACATCATCGAAGGAACGGTGCGGGTGCTGGCCCGTGCTCCGCAGGGCGAGGTGCCGGCCGACCTTTTCAACATCGGTTGCGGACACCCCGTGCAGTTGATGGATTTCATCCGCACACTGGAAGATGCACTCGGCTGCAGGGCCGTCATGCGGATGCTGCCCATGCAGGCCGGCGATGTCCATACGACCTATGCCGATACGACGAAACTCCGACAGGCGGTGGGGTATTGTCCCGCGACTTCGTTGAAAGAGGGGATCGGCAGGTTTGCCGGCTGGTATCGATCGTGGATGCCGTGCGCAGAGAGATAAAACGGGGAGGGAATGCAAAATGGAGGCGGTCGGAGCTCTCGGAATATTGCTGCGTGCAGGTTTGGATGCGCAGGCCGAAATTCCCTGTCGGGAATTCGATGGCGTTTCGTGGCCGGATTTGTATGCAATGGCGGCGTCGCAGGGTGTATCGGCCTTCGCGTGGGACGGCGCATGCCGCCTGCCCGCAGCGGTGCAGCCGCCCCGCGCCTTGCGCCTGCAGTGGGCCTACAACGTCGAGCAGATCGAAATGCGTTACCGCAGGCAGTGGAGGGCGGCGGCGGAGCTCGCCCGAATCTATGCCGAGAACGGTATCCGGACTGTCGTGCTCAAGGGATTTGCCGTCAGCCGGTTGTATCCCCGTCCCGAACATCGCCCGTGCGGTGATCTCGACTGCTTCCTCGGTGCCGGTTATGAACGTGGGAATACCCTCGCTGCCGCTGCCGGCGCAAAAGTCGATGCCGATTACTACAAGCATTCCCATATCGTTTTTCGCGGTCTCACGGTCGAAAACCATCGGTTCTGTACCGCCATTCGCGGTAGCCGCCAGGCAAAGGCCTTCGAACGGCACTTGCAGTCGATACTGGCCTCGCAGCCCTGCCCGCCGATCCTCGGTACGGACCTCCTGGCGCCGCCGCCCGATTTCAATGCGCTGTTCCTGACAAAACATGCGCTGCTGCATTTCCTGACCGAAGGGATCTCCCTGCGCCACCTGTGCGATTGGGCGCTTTTCGTCGATCGGCAGGGAGAGCAGGTCGATTGGCCGGAGTTCCGGCGTGTGGCGGCAGAACACGGTCTCCTGCGTTTTGCCGAGGTGATGACACGGCTCGCGGTCCGGCTCTTGGGTGTGAAGGAGGATGTTTTTCCGGTCGATGCGGCGCTTGATCCGCTCGCCGACAGAGTCTTGAACAATATGCTGTATGAACGCAGACACCTGAACGATACTGCCGGAAACGTGTGGGTGAAGCGTTTCCGCATGGTGGCTGGCATCTGGCACGACCGCTGGAAGTATCGCGACATCTACCAACGGAGCGTTTGTCGTGAGATATTCCG
>CALUKI010000024.1 GCA_944321175.1 uncultured Alistipes sp. | reverse complement strand
TGCAAAAAATGAAGCCGAAGCTCCGTATGCCCATGAGAATCGATCTCAGTTAGATAATTGGCCTTTAAATAATTTTTTGCGTGTGCACCGTGGGTCTTTGCGGATTGTTTGTCTTTTATAAAGAATAATCTATAATTGCAGACATGCGTATTACCTATATCGATCCGCTCGTTAATGAGATGCAGTCTTTAACTACCCGCCGGAGCAGCCCAGCACCGTGAAGTTCCGAATCACGGCAGACGCCCTTGCATTCCATAACTTCGAAAAGAACACATCGTCGAACCTTGTAAATTCTTGTTCAAAATCGGAGCCTTGCCCGCAGGTTTTCGGGCGACACTATCTTTCAAACTATAAAACGAATCATGAAAAAGTATCTATCTCTTCTTGCCTTTTGCGCCCTGACGACGGCGTCGGCCCAACCCCCTGCTCCGCAGACCCGCTGGACCATTGCCAACGACCACGCTATTCGTTGGACAGTAGACGGCAGCCGACTGCCCCATAACGACCATGTGGAGATGAGCGGAGAACAAATATCCGCACGACTGCACTATGGCGTGGAGAGTGACGGACGCTTCACGCTGACCCGTACGCTCGTATGGCCCATGCTGCGCATGCTTCCCAACGACACGTTCGGCGGACTGACCCGCGATTTCCCGCAGAATTTCCTCGACGCCGTACGCATCGACGGGAAAGCGCTCGCTGCCGAGCAGGTCGAATACCTCCGTCTGGACGGCCTGTTGACCGTCGTGAGCCGATACGGCGACATCGAAGTGACGCGCTGCCTGTTCCCCTCACCCGCACGGGCGGCATTCTGTGAGCAATACACTCTCCGCAACGCCGGACCGACCACCGTCGCCGTCGAGCTGAACCCCGTGCGCGACGAAATTCGCACCGACGCCGACGCCGGAGTCGAGGGCAGTTATACGCTCATTGCGGCGACGGATTTCGTCCGCAGCAGAACCCTCCGGCTTGCGCCGGGCGAAACGTGCATTTTCGGAGCTTCGGTGCGCGGGCTCAAAACGCCCGAAGTCGAACTGCCCCTCGACATCTCTGCCGAACGGGCGCAACGCGAAGCCTTTGTCGCCGAGGTGTGCGGCAATCTGAGTTTAGAGTCGCCAGAACCCGTGCTCAACACGATGTTCGCACTGGCCAAGGTCCGCGCCGCAGAGTCCGTTTTCCGCACACGCGGAGGACTCCTCCACTCTCCCGGAGGCGTCTACTACGCCGCCATCTGGTGCAACGACCAACTTGAGTATGTGAATCCTTTCTTCCCGCAGTTAGGTTACGCCAAAGGCAACGAAGCGGCCCTGAACAGTTTCCTGCATTTCGCCCGCTACATGAATCCCGAATACCGGTACATTCCATGGTCGGTGATCGCTGAGGGATACGACACCTACGGTCCATTCGACCGCGGCGATGCAGCGATGCTGGCTTACGGCGCAGGGCGCTATGCCCTTCAAATGGGCGACATCCGCACGGCGGAAGCCTTGTGGCCGCTCATCGAATGGTCGCTCGAATACTGCCGGCGCAAACTCAACGAACACGGCGTCGTCGCTTCCGAAGCCGACGAACTGGAAAAACGTTTCCCGGCCGGCGATGCCAATCTCTGCACCTCGTCGCTCTACTACGACGCCCTGCGCTCCGCGGCATGGCTCGCCGAGCAGACCGGACGGCCGCAACGGCTGGCCGACGAATACCGCCGCAGGGCCGAAACGCTGCGTGAAAACATCGAACGCTTCTTCGGTGCGACGATCGAGGGGTACGCCACCTACCGCTATTACGAGGGCAACGACATCCTGCGTTCGTGGATCTGCATTCCGCTGGTCATGGATATTTTCGAACGCCGGGAGGCGACCGTGGCGGCCCTGCTCTCCCCGCGGCTCTGGACCGAAAACGGAATGCTGACCGCAGCCGGAAGCGACACGTTCTGGGACCGCACCACGCTCTATGCCCTGCGAGGCATTTATGCCGCAGGCTTCCGAGAAGAGGCTACCGAACGCCTGCGATTCTACTCGCAAACCCGGCTCCTCGGCGAGCATGTGCCTTATGCCGTCGAAGCGTGGCCCGAGGGCGATCAGCGCCACCTCTCGGCTGAGAGCGGACTCTACTGCCGCATCGTCACCGAAGGTATGTTCGGATTCCGACCGACGGGATTCCGCTCGTTCACGCTCACACCTCAACTGCCCGACGCATGGAACCAGATGACCCTGCGCCGGATGTACGCCTGTGCGGAACGGCCTTACGACATCATCGTGAAGCGCACCGGGAAAAAACTCCATATACGCATCGAACGCGACGGCTCCTGCATCCGAAAATACACCGCAGACAACGGTACGACGATACGAATCGAATTGTAAGAACAACGACATGAAACATTGGTGGATATTATTCTTGTTATCTTGTTGCGTATGGCAAACTAAAGCTGTTGGAATTGACACGCTGACGGTTTACAGTCCTTCTATGCGTAAAAATGTAGACGCATTGGTCTTGTGTCCTGCTGGTTATTCGCCGACAAAAAAATATCCGGTGGTTTACTTGTTACATGGATATAGCGATGCTTGGAATAACGGTTGGCTGAAAAAATGCGATGGTTTGGAGGCGTTGATTGACCATTATGAAATGATCGTAGTCTGTCCGGATGGAGGATTCAGCAGTTGGTATTATGACAGTCCAGAAGATCCCTCATATAAATATGAAACCTTTATAACCCGTGAATTGATTCCTGCTGTCGATTCCCGATTCGGCACGGTCGCAGATCGCACGGGACGAGCTGTCGCCGGTTTGAGTATGGGCGGTCATGGAGCTTTTTATCTTGCATTCCGCCATCAGGAGATTTTCGGCGTAGCAGGAAGCATGAGCGGGGGCGTCGACATTCGATCTTTTCCCGATCGTTGGGACATCGCCTTACGGTTGGGACCGCAAAACCAATATCCCGAACGCTGGGAATCGCATACGATAATCAATATGCTCGACCTCTTGAAGCCGAATTCTCTAGCTTTAGTGTTTGATTGCGGAACAGAAGATTTTTTCTATGACGTCAATGTTGCGCTGCATGCTAAACTCCTCGACCGAAAAATTCCGCATGACTTCTATTCCCGTCCGGGAGGACACGAATGGCAATATTGGAGCAATGCCATCCGCTATCAATTTGTATTCTGGGATAATTATTTTAAAACCAATTGCATCAATAATCGCTAAAAAGCAATTTGGTGCTTTAACACAGGTATTTCCGATCTCTTTAATTGCAATTCATAATCACAAGAATTTGATGGGAGATAAGATCATTTGCAACTAATATTAAATTTACAATTAAGCATAGCTTTTTTCTCCTGCGACGCTTTTGTATTCGCTGTTGCTCTTCTTGCACTTGTGTATCGGCTAAATCCAATACCGCATTTACGATCCCTGAGATGGGATTTGCCGTGAGGTTTCGCTGCTCGTATTTTTGTTCCGAGTATTGCTGCTCTGCAAGCTGTTTGTCGTTTTTCAGTACCGGATACAATTCATTGAAGACATTTGCCGAAAACTCTTTTCCCAGTACCGAACCGTTGGCGACAATGCCATTGGTGTGGTTGATAAACGTTATGCCGTAGATTCTCCCTGCAGGATTGATCCGGAAAACAGTGTCGATACCGTCTGCCTTGAGCAACTGCCGGAACTCATCCCGTGTATTGTGCGGGCTCATGGTATCCCGGACTGTCTGTCGCAGCCGAGCAAGGTTCCCGTCTTCTTTCAATTTCATTTTCGAGTTCTCGTAATACCTTTGAAGGGCTTTATAGCCGACATCTTTCCCTATTTTACTTGACTTGATGGGTGTGCCTGTTCCATAGCCGTCGTCGGTCAGAGCGCCGTAAACAATACCTGCATAGTTCCTTCCGTCAATGGTGCCCGTGCGTTCCTCGACCGAGATGTTGAAGCACTCCAATAGGGTACGGAATTCTCCGTAGGACGAGCATTTGTAATTTCGCAGGCACGACCTGATGACGGATGAGCTCTGTTGTTTGACGTTTCCCGCCTTATAGTTTACTTTCCGAAGATCGGGGGTATCCGTCTGCTCCTCGCCTTTGATACTCGGATGCAGATCGTACTTGCGTTCTAATTCCCGCAATACGGACATGGAGCGGTCGTATTCGTGCGAATCGCTGATTTTCCGCCCCTGCTCATCGACACGCAACGACACCAGATGGAGATGCTCTCTGGAAATGTCCTTATGCTTGAAAACGATATAAGGCTGGTTGCCATAACCCATACGTTCCATGTATTCCTGCGCAATGTCCCGGAGCTGATCGTCGGTCAACTTGTCTTCGGGCGAGGGATTCAGCGAAGCATGGAAAACCGTATTGGTCGTTCTTCTGTTAGCTTCGAGGTACGGCCAAAAGCTCTCCATGCAGGCGTCGACATCCATTCGCCCGTGCTTGTCGAACGGTTCCAACATCTTCTGCCAGAAAAGTACCTCGGCTTCATCCTTATCCACTTTCTCCTTGTTGTAACGCAAGGCCCCGCCGGGCGAGGAGCCCGATCTTATATTCGCAACCATTCTTTAGCTTGTTTGGCAAGGTTCAGAATCTCGATACTAAGAGCTTTCAATTCCCTCGTTCGCTGTTCCAATGC
>CALUKI010000023.1 GCA_944321175.1 uncultured Alistipes sp. | reverse complement strand
TCGTCCGAGAGCGTGAGCAGCACCTTGCGGAAATATTCCGCCTGTTCGGAGGTGTCGGCATTGAACACCCCCGACATCTTTGTCAGTCCATCGACCATCGAGGCGATTTTCGGCCCGAAGATGCGCTCCATGTCCTCGACCGTGTACTCGGTATCCTCCACCACGTCGTGCAGCAGCGCCGCAACGACCGATTTCACGCCCAGCCCGATCTCTTCGATGACGATCTTCGCTACGGCGATCGGGTGCAGCAGATACGGTTCGCCCGAACGACGGCGCACGCCGGCATGCGCCTCCTTGGCAAGGAAAAAGGCGCGTTTGATGAAATCCCAATCCTCGTCCCGTTTGCAGATCTTGGTACAGGATCGGAGCAGGTCATCCCATCTCTCCCTGATCAGTTTCTCATCTTCTGCCGAGTAATCCATAGGTCAATATTTCGGACCGGCCGATTCGACGACGCCGGCCGGCGGCATCCGCTGCCGCCGGCCCCGTTCCGGCCCTTTGCCGGTCGCGGAACATGTATCGTACCTTCGCCTCTCTGTCGCTGCACTATTTTTGTTGCGGAGCCTTCATTGCTTCGCGGACCTTCGCCTCGATTTCAGCACTCAGCTCCGTATCGTTTTTCAGCAGATCCTTCACGGCATCGCGCCCCTGACCGAGCTTCCGGTCGCCGTAGGAGAACCACGACCCGCTCTTCTTGATCACGCCGTAATCGACGCCCAGATCGATGATTTCGCCGATTTTCGAGATCCCTTCGCCGAACATGATGTCGAATTCGGCCTTCTTGAAGGGCGGCGCCACCTTGTTCTTCACCACCTTGACCTTCGTGCGCGTGCCCAACTGCTCCTCGCCGTCCTTGATGACCGAAACACGGCGGATATCGATCCGGACACTGGCGTAGAACTTCAGGGCGTTGCCGCCGGTCGTCGTTTCGGGGTTGCCATAGACGATGCCGATCTTGTCGCGCAGCTGGTTGATGAAGATGCAGACGGTCTTCGTCTTCGAGATGCTGGCCGTGAGCTTGCGCAGGGCCTGCGACATGAGCCGCGCCTGCAATCCCATCTTCGCATCCCCCATGTCGCCTTCGATCTCGGCCTTGGGCGTCAGCGCCGCTACGGAGTCGATGACGATGATGTCGATGGCACTCGACCGGATGAGCGAATCGGCGATTTCAAGCGCCTGCTCGCCGTTGTCGGGCTGCGAAATGAGCAGGTTATCGACATCGACACCCAATTTCTGTGCGTAAAAACTGTCGAAAGCGTGTTCGGCGTCGATGAAAGCGGCGATGCCGCCGGCTTTCTGTGCCTCGGCGATGGCGTGGATGGCGAGGGTCGTCTTGCCGGAGGATTCGGGACCGAAAATCTCGATCACACGCCCTTTGGGATAACCGCCCACACCGAGCGCCATGTCCAGTGTTATCGAACCGGTCGGGATGACGGGGATGTCGGCGACCTCGTCGCTGTTCATGCGCATGATCGACCCTTTCCCGAAATCCTTCTCGATTTTCTCCATTACCGCGTTGAGCACCTTGAGCTTGTCCGCGTTTACCTGAGGTTTTTCTGCCATATCTGTTTTGTTGTTTTTATTCGTTGTCGCAGACTTCGATGATTTGCCGCCAGTGGTTGCGGGTATCCACCTTCGTGATGACCTTTTCGATGCGTCCTTCCGCATCGATGATGAACGTCGTGCGCAGCACGCCCATGTATTTGCGGCCGTACATCGACTTTTCACCCCACACGCCGAATGCTTCGCAGAGCGAATGATCCGTGTCGGCCAGCAGTGTGAATCCCAGGCCGTGCTTCGCGCAGAAGGATTGATGCGAACGCACGCTGTCGGGGCTTACGCCGATGATGCGGAATCCCCGTGCCGCCAGTTCGGCCTTTCCGTCGCGCAGGTTCTGCGCTTCGAGCGTGCAGCCCGACGTATTGTCCTTCGGGTAGAAATAGAGAACCGTCCGTTTGCCCAACAGATCGGCCCGCGTAAAGGGTTCACCCTCTTGCGTAAAGGATGTGAAATCGGGAGCCGGCTCCCCTGCTTTGAGCGTTGTCATCGTCGTACAAGTCCGTTAATTGTTCAAAGATAACAATTTTTTTCTGAAAATATGCGGCCGGAGGCCGAAAACCCGTTATCGGAATCTTCGGGCCGCGGCATCCTATTCAATCCCACGTCATGACCGTCTCGATCTGTTCGTTGAATTCCTGCGGTGTACGGTTCAGAATATGAAGGCATGACGGGCAGCGGATCGGTTTTTCCGTTTCGACATGCGTCGAGCACCCGCATGCGACGCACTCCTGATAAAGTCCGAATGTCGGAGACGTGCTGTGCTGAAACTCCGTTCCGCAATGCTTGCATTTGATTTTGTACGCTGTTCCCATGACTTTTCCGTTTTTATGGTTGTTTTTCCTTTGTGAATCGCCTGTTTTCCTCCGTGTCGTCCGATTCCCTCCGGATGCTTTTGCCTGTGTGAAGCATCCGCCGGCTCTCTGGCGGAGGAGATATTCCCGATTCGCGGAGTGTCGGCCGTGCGGGTGCGCGCTTCCCGCTCCGACCTGCCGCTCTTCGGGTGCGACAGTACAAAGTAACGGCGGCTTTGTGTCAACTTTTGACACAAAGAAAAAAGTAGATGTTTTTTGATTGTTTTTATCGAAGCATGTCGGCATTGCGCCGCAGATAGTCGGCAATATAGCGTTTCAGATCGGGCGAATCGATGATCTCGATGTCGTCGAGCAATCCGCAGACGAAACGGGCGACGCCTGCGAAGCCGGCGACTTCCGTCGTCAGCAGCCAATGGTCTGCGCCGTCGGGCTGCAGAAGCCGTTCGGCGAGCGGGTACTCTTCGACGAGGAGATTTCTTGCCAGCATGCCCAGCCGCAATGTGACGCAATGGCGGTCGTGTCCGTTCATGCGGAAGAGATCGATGAACCCTTCGGCATGTTCCGTTTCGTGTTCCCACTCCCGGTCGAGGGGCAGTACGGTTCCGATGCGCGAGGTCTTGAAGAGCTTGCACTGCCCGTCTTCGGTGTCGTAACACCAGATATTGACATAATTGGTTGTAAAGGCAAAGGGTTCGACCCTGCGGTCCCGAACGGCCGCGCCGTGAGCCGAGCTGTATGCCTGCAAAACGACCTGCCGTTTCTCCGTGATTGCCTCGACAAGGTTGTGGACAATGACCGAGAGCTTCCCTTTGACAACCGTATCGGCCAGCGACCGGTTGTCGTAAACCGAGTAGAGCTTGCGTTTGAGGTTCTGTTTGAGCAGGTTGTTGTCGTCGATGTTTTCAATGGCGCTTTTGAGGATGACGGCCTCTTCCTCGGTAAAGTGGATCAGCTGGGATATCTCCTTGAAATGGGGCGACTCCTTGTCCAGCCGGATGCAGTCGCCGCTCTTTCTGATGAGAAACCCTGCGGCGCGGAAGGTATCGACATACCGGTAGATGGTTCTGCGCGACATCTGAAGCCGTTCGGCCAGATCATCGATCGTGTATTCGGTGTTCGCCGTGAGCATCTTCATCAGACGCAGCAGTCGTTCGAGTTTGGGCTGGTCCATTCGGGTATATTGGCTGTTTTTTGCGTTTGTCCGGATTGCGGCCGGAGACGCCGATCAGCGACAAAGATATAAAAAGTCGGGTGCGGAGACAAATGAAAACGGAGTTTTCGGATTCGGCTCTGCCGAGAGAATATCTATGGCATAGCCAAAGATTGGTGAAAGTCGGGATACAATGCCGTGTGATGATGACTTTGTGCCTGTCGAGGCGCAGCCATAAGCCTGTTTATCTGCGCGAGAAAACCATAATATTTCATTCACCCCCCCCCATCTCGCGTCCTCCCTTTTCGGCAGGAGAAGGCGTGCGGTCTGTTCCTATGCCAAAACCAGCTTCTCGATCTCCTCGACCTGACGGCGGAACATCTTGTCCGTTTCCAACAGATTCGATATGGCCTTGCAGGAGTGCAGGACGGTGGCGTGGTTGCGGCCTCCTATGGCTGCACCGATCGTCGCCAGCGGCGCTTTGGTATGCTGTTTGGCCAGATACATCGCGATTTGACGCGCCTGCGCAATCTCGCGCGTCCGTTCCGCCGAGTTGAACCGTTCCGCATCGAGCGACAGGTAGCTGCACACCACCTCGATAATGTGATCGATGGTGATCTCCTTCTGATACAGGTGCACATAGGCCTTGAGGATCTCTTTTGCCAGCGACGTGGTGATCTTGCGGCCGAGGAACGAGGCGTTCGCGACAAGCGACGACAACGCCCCCTCAATCTCCCGGACATTGGTCGAGATATTGTCGGCAAGGAACTGCACGATCTCTTCGGAGATCTGCGTCCCCATCTTCTGCGCCTTGGCTCGGATGATCTTGACTTTCGTTTCATGGTCGGGCTGGTTGAGCTGCGTCGAAAGCCCCCACTTGAAACGGGTCAGCAAGCGGTCTTCGATATCCTTCAACTCTACGGGTGGTTTGTCCGATGTCAGGATCAGCTGTTTTCCCGACAGGTGAAGGTGGTTGAAAATGTTGAAGAAGACGTTTTGTGTTCCCGGCTTTCCGGTCAGTTCCTGAATATCATCGATAATCAGCACATCGACCATTTGGTAGAAGTGGATGAAATCGGGTATTTCGCCGCGTTTGTGCGCCGTCTGGAACTGCGCCTGGAACTTGTTCATCGAGACATAGAGCACCTGCAGCTCCGGATGGCGCTGCAAGACCTCGTGCCCGATCGATTGGGCGATGTGGGTCTTGCCCAGCCCCGAATCCCCGTATATATATAGGGGGTTGAAGGGCGTCGTTCCGGGATTCACCGCTACCGACATGCCGGCCGAACGGGCCAGCCGGTTGCACTCGCCCTCGATGAAGGTCGAGAAGGTGTAGTTCGGATTCAACTGCGGGTCGATTCGCACCCTTATGAGACCCGGAATAATAAACGGATTTTTTATATTTGCGGTATCGTTCTGCGCGGCAAAACGGGATATCGCCGTCGAATCCGTATCGACATTGGTCCGTGTGGCGGTTTCGGCCCGCGGTACGGCATATCGGAGTTGCGTCTGCTGTCCGTAGAGCTGCGAAATGATCGGACGCAGGAACGGGATGTAGTTTTTTTCGATCTGATAGACGAAACTTGCATTGGGAACACGCAGCCGCAACGTCGTACCGTCGAATGCGAGAGGTACGATGGGTTGGAACCATTTGGTGAACTCTTCAGCCGAAGTCTGTTCTTTGATCCGATCCAGGCAATGCTGCCAGATGTCGCTGTATGTCTGCGTGTTGTTGAACATGCGCCGGAATAGATATCGAGGGTTTTCTGTCGTTATGCCGCGAGAAGCGGACCGAAGTCCGCTTCCTTTGACCTTACAAAGATGTGAATAAATTTGTGAAAATATCTTTGGCTTTGGGGTTGCATTTTCGGTTTTTTTATATATAGCAGAACAAGGGTTTTCGGCGATCTGTTTTTAAGTGGTTGATATTGAATATTCGGAAATTTATCGTTATATTTGCATATAGTATTTTTGTAATGAATTGTTGTCACTTATAAATAAAACCAATATCTTATGGCAAACGAATTGGAACAACTTGTCCTGTCGAAAGCGCAGCAATGGCTCGACGGCGACTATGATGAAGCTACCAAATGTCAGGTGCGTTATCTGCTGGAACACGACCGAAAGGAACTGACCGAAAGTTTCTATAAGGACCTCGAATTCGGAACGGGCGGCCTGCGCGGAATCATGGGGGTCGGTACCAACCGCATGAATGTCTATACGGTGGGGATGGCTACTCAGGGCCTCGCCAATTACCTCAAGAAGAATTTCGCTGGCGAACGGATCCGTGTGGCGATCGGCCATGATTCGCGCAACAATTCGCGGATGTTCGCCGAGCGTGTCGCCGACATCTTCGCGTCGAACGGTTTCCAGGTCTATCTGTTCGACAATCTGCGCCCCACGCCGGAGTTGAGTTTCGCCATCCGGGAGCTGAAATGCCATTCGGGCGTCGTGGTGACGGCCTCGCACAATCCCAAGGAGTACAACGGCTACAAAGCCTACTGGACGGACGGCTCGCAGGTGACGGCGCCCCACGACAAGAACATCATCGCCGAAGTCGCGAAGATCACCGATATTTCCCAGATCCGGCTCGGTCGCAATCCGGAGAATATCACGCTGCTGGGCGAGGAGTTCGACGAGATCTACCTGAACCGGATTCATACGCTGTCGTTGTCGCCTGACAGTGTTGCGAAGTATCACGACATGAAGATCGCTTATACGCCGCTTCATGGTGCGGGAGTGCGTCTGGTTCCGGCGTCGCTGCGGAAGTTCGGCTTCACGAACGTCTCGCTCGTGGCGGAACAGGCCGTTATCGACGGGAATTTCCCGACGGTCGAGTCGCCCAATCCCGAAGAGCGCAAGACGATGACCAAAGCCATCGAACTGGGTTCGAAACTGGGGGCCGATCTGGTTCTTGCGACCGACCCCGATTCGGACCGCATCGGTGTGGCGCTGCGCAACGGCAAGGGGGAATATGTCCTGCTGAACGGCAACCAGACGCTGTCGCTGCTGATGGCATACCAGCTGACGCGCTGGTCGGAACTGGGCCGCATCGACGGCAGCCAGTATGTCGTCAAGACGATCGTCACGTCGCAGATGCCCAATGCGATGGCCGAATATTTCGGTGTGAAGTGCTACGACTGTCTCACGGGCTTCAAGTACATCGCCCGCATCATCCGCAACAACGAGGGCAAAACGACCTATATCGGCGGCGGCGAGGAGTCGTTCGGCTACCTTGCAGGCGACTATGTCCGGGACAAGGATGCCGTGTCGGCCTGTTCGCTGGCAGCCGAGGCGGCGGCATGGACGAAGGATACGATGGGACTGACGCTCTACGAGTGGCTGCAGGAGCTGTATGTCAAGTTCGGATTCTACCGTGAAGGACTCGTATCGGTGGTTCGCAAGGGCATGGAGGGCGCAGCGGAGATTCAACGCATGATGGCCGGTTTCCGTGCCATGCCGCCGCAGTCGATCGCCGGTTCGCCGGTGGTGAGGATCAACGATTTCCTCTCGCTCGAAACGACCGACCTGCGGACGGGCGCCAAGACGCCGATCGAGGAGGAGTCGTCGAATGTCCTTCAATGGTTTGCCGCCGACGGCACCGTCGTATCGGTGCGGCCGTCGGGCACCGAACCGAAGATCAAGTTCTATTTCGGCGTGCGGGCCGAGTTGAAGTCGGTGGAGGATTTCGATCGGGTCGAAGCCGAACTGGATGCGAAGATCGAAACGATCAAGAAAGAACTTCACCTCGTATGACAAATTCCGTCCGAACGGAAACGTACAAGCCCCCGGCCTTGTGCCGGGGCTTTTTGATAGAGAAGTCGATATGGAGATCAAAGAGTTGCAGGAGCGGGTCGATGCCTGGATCCGCAATTATGGAGTCCGCTACTTCAGTGAACTGACGAACATGGCGGTCCTTACGGAGGAGGTCGGAGAGCTGGCGCGTGTCATGGCGCGCAGGTATGGCGATCAGTCGTTCAAGGCCGGCGAACGCGACAACCTTTCGGAGGAGCTGGCCGATGTGCTGTGGGTGCTGGTGTGCCTTGCCAACCAGACCGGAGTCGATCTTACACAAGCCATCGAGGCGAATTTCGCCAAGAAGACGGCACGCGACAAGGAGCGGCATCGGAACAATCCCAAATTGTGAACCGCCTTGTCGCATGAGGATGGCCGACAGCCGTTTGCTGGCGGCATCTCGCACCTTTTGGCGCCATTACCCGCCTTTTCATGCAGACGGGGGGGGGCGGACGACCGGTTCTGCCGCCCTCCCCTCGCACTGATTTCCTGCATGTTGAAAACGGCGGCCTCGCAGGAGGCCGCCGTTCGCGACATGCAGCCGCTGTGCGCTATTCTTCTTTCCTCAGGACGATTTTGGCCGAGTAGGCTTTGTCTATTGCCTGTATGTAGGCTTTGAACTTCTCGTATTCGCTTTTCGGATAGAGCCCCGATCGGCGCAGTACCCGAATGTGGACGGCAAGTTCGTTCTCCCGCTGCCGGTCGATTCCGAAATCGATGCTCCCGAAGGGGCCTGTGTGGCGGATCGTTTCGGGCACGGCCTCGATGACGTAACCGTCGGGGATGTGGATGGTCAGCGAATCGACATCACAGTAGCCGCTCTCGATCCACAGATCCTGCGACCGGTCCGATGCGAGACGTCCCGTGGCCTGACGAAGCGGTGCTGCGGGGACAAAGAGCCGTGTTCCGCTCCGGTTGGCATAACGTGTGGCCTTGACGGCCGCCCGAACCTCTATTTCCGGCAGCGGTGCCTCCTTCCGTTCGTCGAAATCGAGCGAATCGATCTCGACCAGCGGCAGAGCGATGTTCTCGCGGATGAAGTCGCGTTGTTTCTCCTTGCTCCGTCTGACAAGCGGCGACATCCATTCGTATTGGCGTGCGCGGCTGATCTTCCGCAGGGAGATGTGTGCGTCGGCGTTGTCGCTCAGACGGACGTCCGCCCATTGGCATTCGTAGTTGAGTGAGTCGGCATACGAGGGCAGGGTCACCACTTCGGCCGTTCCGTCATGGATGATTACGGCGTCGTGCCCTGCAATGGAACGGTGGACATATCCGAACGGGACGTCGGGATTGGTGCATTCCAGCCACAGGGTGTCGTTGCCGCAGGGTACGCCCAATACGGCATGGTTGGCAACGGCCGGCGTAGCGAAATCGCGCGGCACACGCTGCTTTTCGGTGTGGATGATGGTGTAGAACGACGGAATGCCGCATACGGTCAACATCGCCTTCAAGTAGTTCGAGAGGGCCTTGCAGTCGCCGAATTTGGTGTTGTAAACCGTTGTCGCATCGATGGGTTGCCAGCCTCCGATACCCAGCTGGATGCTGACATAGCGCGTCGTGCGGCCCAACAGATCATACAGCGCCTTGATTTTGGCGCGCCTGTCGGGAATCGTATCGGTCAGCGCACGAACCTCGGCAATGGCGGCCGGCGGCAGCGCGTCGCGTCTGGCAAGCAGTTGCGACATCCATTTCCCGAACAGGCTCCAGTTTTTCATGTTTCCTTGCGTGCCGGCATAGGTGAAATCGGACGGTGCGAGGTAGAGAAGCGGGACCCGCAGGTAAACCGACGGCAGCAGCGGTTCGCGCGGCATGGCCTTGTGCGGGCCGAAGTCCCATTCATATACGTCGTATTTCCGATCGGCGCTATGGGCCGGCGCCTTGTCGCAGGGCATGCATTTGTAGGAGAATTCGTATCCGGCGGGTACCGAGAGGCGGAATTGCGCTTTCTGGAGTGCGACGCCGATGTCGATCGAGAGCGGAGCGTAGAGCAGCGCGCCGAGAAAACCGTCCTTATGGGCGATTTCGTATTCGTATTTTACCGTGCAGGGATAGGACGATACGGGCGGAACGAGCCAGTAATAGGCGGCATCCGTAGCCAGATGGTCCGAATATTCGGTGTATTTCAGGTCGCCCTTGTGCAGTTTCCGCACCTCTTTCCCTTCGGCATCGTAGATTGCTCCGGAGAAGCTCTTGAGCGAACTGTACATATCGACATCACAACGGAATGCCGCCGACTCTTCGCTGCCTCGGTTCAACAGCGTGATGACGGTTTGCCGGCTCCGCAGTGCGGAGGTGTAAGAATCGTATCTGTAGTCGGTCCGGTCGAGACGTATGACCAGTCCGGCATTCCTGCGCAGGGAGTCGGGGATGCTGCTTGCGGCATAATCCGGCACCTGCGCTTTTCCGACGGCAACGGCTAAAAGCATCGTGCCGCACAACAGCAAGGATCGGGATGGCATGGCTTATGGTTTTTTGATGACGATCTGACTGTTGCACAGGTCTGTCAGGAACCCGTAAAAAGCACTCAGATCCTTGTATTGCGTTGCGGGGAAGATGGCATGCTTCATCTCGAACTCGAACAGGCTCTGGATGACACTGCCCTGCTGCTGGAAATTGAGCTTGCAGCTCAGTCCGTTGTCGCAGGCGATCATCCGTGTGGGTTTGGGCAGCTCTTCGACCGTATATCCCTCCGGCAGGGAGATCGTCGTGATGATCCTGTATCGGTGCGGATAGGGAAATTCTACGGGCAGCTTGCGATTCTCGGTTGTGAACGGATTCTCCTTGAGGAAGGGCGAGACGGTCGGACACAGATAGACGAGACCGCCGGCCGTATCGACATTCTTCGTGAAGGAGAGTTTCATGACGGCCTTTGCGGAGTTGAGGCCCTCGACGGTCAGTTCCGAGATGGAGATGTCGGACTCCTGCTCGTATTTCTCGACGAATGCTTCGTGGCTTCCGCTCGAAGCGTAACGGCTGCTCAGGCTGTAGGCCGACTGGTAGGTTTCCGTGTCGGTCTCCGTACATTCCAGCGTCCCCTCTTCGGTCAGCCGTGCCGAGATCTGCGAGAAGACCATGCTCGGAGCAATGGATGAGATGTCGATCCACCCCGTAGCGGTGTCGTTCATGCCGTAGATCCGGGCCCGATCGACAAGCAGATCCGTCGGCAGCGTGTTGATGTCGGCGTGGGGATTGGTTGCGTCGAGATAGACCATCGAATTGTTTTCGAGCGGCACACGCAGGATGAAGGTGCCGATGATGCTCGTAGCATGTGTCATGGGCAGGCGCCCGTACGAGCGCGGGTTGAGCAGGATGACCTGAGGCTGGAACCCTGCATCGCGGAGTGCGGCCGCCAGAATGAAGTTGATCGAGCCGCTGTCGCCGCGACCCTCGTTGGCGGCGCTGTGCGGGGAGCGTGCGGGTATGAGACGATAGACATTGTCCCATTTGATGCGGGACTGAACGAGTTTCAGGATTTCGTGTATGCGCTGGAGCGGATTGTCGGTGCCTGCGACGATCGCCGCAACTTCGTTCCGATAGGGGTTCCGGATATTGAGGTAACGCCCGAACTCCGAGCGCTGGAGATTCTCGAACACTTTTCCCCATGTGGTTGTGAAATCCTCATAGATCTGTCCGGGAATGTTGATTCCGTTGATTTCGAATTCGATGCCTCCGCGAAAATCGGCCATGTGCCAGACATGGGGCTCTTTTTTGAGCGCCGGAACCCCCTCGATGTCGCAGATGTATTTTGTTACGGAGTAGGATTCGCCGCCGGCACCGATGAAGGGTTCGTTGTCGGAGGTCCGTTCGATCGGCAAGGAGACATATCCTCTGGATTGGACGTGATGGGTAAAATATTCGGGGATGGTGACAACCGTCGAACTGCGAACGACAGGGATCGAGTATTGCACATTGACATCGGGAATCGACCCGATGAAGTCCGATGTGAGCCGGTAGCGGTATTCGATGACGGTGCCGGCGCGGACTTCGGGAATGGAGAATTTCATGCGCTGGGTGGTTTCACTGACCTCTTCCGTGAAGATCTGCTGCTTCTTAAGCGGTGTTTTCACGACCTTTCCGTCAACGAGGTTGTATGCCGCAGCATTGAGCTTCGATATGGATTCCCTGTATGCCTGCCGGTTGTGGTAGAGGATCTCGACATCTCCCCAATGAGTTCCTTCGTCTTTGAGAATCTTGATCTTGACGGAACGTTCGAGTTCGAGCTGGATGGAGTTGGCAAAGACGTAATGGATGTATGTATCGTCGTAGATGAATACGGCCTCGGCATCGGGATCGGGCGCATAAGAGGTCATGCGGAGTTCGTCGCCGGAGATTTTTCCGTACTTGAAACTGTACTCCTGGGCTGTGGCAGCCATGCAGGACAGGCATGCAAGAGCGGTCAGCGTGGATAGGACTTTCTTCATAAGGTTGAGATTTTGATTTTAGGTCATGCAGTTTGCAAATAGGCCGTTTTATTGAGTGGCTTTTGGGACATAGGACGGCGAAAAGCCCCTCCCTCCACATTCCTGTCAGGGAGGGTTATTCGAGCGTATTCCCGTCCGATGCGGGTGCGGTATTCTCCGAACCCTTGCGGATCACGATCCGGCTGTTGCACAGATCGGCAAGAAACCCGTAAAATGAGCTCAGGGTATCGTATTCATCAGGGGTATATCGGAATCGGGTGCGGTCGAACTCGAAACGGCAGCGGATGATTCGTTCCTGTTCCTGATAGTCGAGTTGCAGCGATCCGATGAGGCTGCCGCGGCAGGCGGTCATGCGCATGGGTTTGGGAAACTCTTCGACAAAATACCCCTCCGGCAATGAAATGTTTACGCTGATCTGAGTCTGTTTCGGATAGGAAAATTCGACGGGCAAAGAGCGGTGCCTGGCCGTAAAGGGGTTTTCCGTGAGGTACGGAACGACGGTCGGATGAAGATACAGCCGCTCTCCGGCCGTTTCAGGCATTTTGCGGAAAGTCAGCGTCAGGCAGGTTTCCGGTGTATCGATGCCCTTGATCGAAAGTTCCGAAACGGTAATATCGGCCTCCTGCTCACGCGTCTGAATAAAACCTTCGCGGCTCTCGCTGCGTGCATATGAGCGGCTTGTGTCGTATGCCGCCTGTTTTGTCGCGACCTCCTTTTGGGTGCAGACCAGTTCGCCTTCGGGTGTAAGCTGCGCTTCAATCTGCGTATGGCTTGTGCTGCGGGCTTGGCGGGTCAGATCGATCCATCCGCCTGCGGGGTTGTCGATGCCGTAGATGCGGGCGCGATCGACAAGCAGGTCGGGAGGCAGCGTCCCGACATCCGTATGCGGATCCGTGCCGTCAAGATAGAGACTTTCGCCTCCGAGCATTACCATTATCACGAATGTCCGGATGTTGTCCGTCGCGAAGGTTTCGGGCAGCCGGCCGTATGATCGCGGGTTGAGCAGAAGGGCTTTCGGTGTAAATCCGGCATCACGGAGTGCAGCGGCAAGAATGCAGTTGATCGAGCCGCTGTCGCCGCGCCCCTCTTCTGCGGCTTTTGCAGGGGAGCGTTGCGGCGACAACCGGTAATATCCGTCCCATGTGACACGCGATTGTACAAGTTTGAGAATTTCGTGGAGCTGCTGTTTCCTGTCGTCGGTACGGGCGACGATCTCCGCAACCTCGGACGTGAAGGGGTTCTGCATCTTAAAGAATCTCCCGAAATTGGTGTGTTCAAGCAGATCATTGACTTCGGCCCAGGTGGTCGTGAAGTGTTTGTTCAGATAGCCCGGATATTCAAGATCGTTGATTTCGAATCGCAGGCCGCTGCGGTGATCGTCCGTACACCAGACATAAGGCTCTTCTTTCAATGCCGGAACATTTTCCGTTTTGCAGACGTAGCGGGTTGCTTTGTATCGGAATTTGGAGCTTCCCGTAGAAGATCCGTAGGCGAGCATTCGTTCGACATCGAGTTGGATGTCGCCGCAGATTTCCGCCTGGAAGGTAAAGCACCAGGGGATCGTGACATCGACATTGCTGTGCATGACGGGAATCGCATGCTGGACGTACAAGGTAGGGATGGACCCGATAAATTCCGAGCGGACACGGTAGCGGTACTCGATGACGGAGCCTTCGCGTACTTCGGGAATCGAGAATTTGATGCGTCGGGTGTTTTTGTCGAGCTCCTCTTCGAAGATGAATTGCTTTTTGAGCGGAGTCTTGACCTCTTTCCCGTTTACAAGATTGTAGGAAGCCGCTTCAATATCGGATACATATTCTTCGGCGTTGTTGTTGCTGTAATAGTCGATTTCGACATCTCCCCATCGGGATCCTTCGCTCTTGAGCACTTTGATGCGCACGGTGCGGTACAGCTCAAGCACGAGTTTGTTGCCTACATCGTAGTTGAGATAGGAGTCATCATAAAGGAAGACGGCCTCGGCGTTGGGGTCGGGAGCATAGGAGGACATCAGAAGTTCTTCTTTGGAGAGATTCCCGTATTTGAAACTGCACTCTTGGGCAGAGGCGGCTGAAACCTGCCAGAGAAGAGCGATTGCCGCCAATAACGGAAGACTTTTCATGTCGGAGAGGTTTTAGGTAGGAGAAAGATAGTGACAATTCTGCAAAAATGCAACAATCGGACGCTTTTTTGGCATTTTATTCTACATTTTGCGCATTCTGTGCCTTTCCCTTCCGAAAAAACTCTTTGGGGCCTCCTCTCCTATTTTACGTGGATTAGATTCAACCCGTCGCGCAGCGGAACGATGACATTCTCCACGCGGGGATCTTCAACGACCATGCGGTTGAATTCGAGGATGCGCTGCGTCTGGCGGTCTCCGTGCGCGACATCTTGTACGACCTTTCCCGACCAGAGAATGTTGTCGGCCAACAGAAACGAACCGCTACCGACCAGCGGCCTGCCGCCGTTATCCCCCATCAGCATCCGATAGTAGTCCGGATATTCGCGTTTGTCGCCGTCGATGAAGACCAGATCGAACCTGCCGCCCAATGCGGGTGCGACGTCGAGAGCCGAGCCGATATGGAACCGGATCTTGCGGCCGTGCGGCGAGCGGTCGAAAAACGATTGGGTCAGTTCCTGCAGTTCATCGTCCGACTCGATGGTGTCGAGTGTCGCTCCGTCGTCGAGCCCCGCCGCCATCGACAGGGCCGAATAACCGGTGAAGGTCCCGATTTCAAGTATCCGGCGGGGGCGCAGCATCCGTACAAGCATTTCGAGAAATTTGCCTTGGACGTGCCCCGACAGCATGCGGGGATGAACCGTCTGCATGTGGGTTTCGTGATCGAGCGCCTGCAACAGTTCGGGTTCGGGTTCCGACAGCTGCTCGACGTATTTTTCAAGCATGTCCATCCTCTTTCTTATTTATAGGTCAGAATCGACGGTGCAGCGAAGATCTCCCTGGCGACCTCCTGCAGCTCTTCGGCGCGGAGCGCTCCGATCTTGCGATAGACCTCCTCCATCGTATCCACTTCGCTGTGCACCAGAAAGCTCTTTCCCGCGCCGAGCATGTAGCCTTCGTTGCTCTCCATCGAGATGGCCAGCTGGGCGATGAACTGTTTCTTCGCCAGCGCCAGCCTGCGGGCCGACAACCGTTCGTTGCGCAGACGCCCGATCTCTCCGCGCACGAGTTCCAGACAGCGTTCGGCATTGTCGTGGTCGGAACTGAAATAGATGGCGACGATGCCCGAATCGCCGTAGGGGGTATAACTTCCTTCGATGTTGTAGGACAGCCCGTGCTTTTCACGCACCGTAACGTTGAGCATGGAGTTGGCGCTGGGCCCGCCCAGGACATTGACGAGCAGGGCCAGGGGCAGCCGTTTGGCATCGAGAATGCCGCAGGCGCGTGCCCCGATGATGCAGTGTGCCTGATGGGTGTGGCGGGAGATGCTGCGTTCGAAGGGGGCGGTGACCGCCGGCGCCGTGCGTGAAAAATCCCGCACGGTGGCAGGCATGGCGGCGAAATAACGGCTCACGATTGCCTCGATGCGTTTGGGGGCGATGTTGCCGATCGACGAAAAGACCATCTGATCGGTGGTGTGCGTGCGGCGGACGAATGCCTGAATGTGCTCCGACCGGTAGCGGTTCAGTGCGGCCTTCGATCCCAGAATGTTGTGTCCTAGTTCGGAGCCGGCGAACAGCATGTCCTCGAAATCATCGTAGATGCGGTCTGCGGGCGAATCCTTGTAGGTGTTGATTTCGTCGAGAATGACCTCCCGCTCGCGTGCGAGTTCCCGTTCGGGGAAGGTCGAATGGAAGGCGATGTCGGCCAGCAGTTCTGCGGCTTTGGCGAAGTCGCTGCGCAGAACCGTTGCATGGATCGTCGTATCCTCTTTGGTCGTGTATGCGTTCAGTTCGCCGCCGAGGTTCTCCAGCCGGCAGTTGACCTGATAGGCGCGGCGGCGCACCGTCCCTTTGAAAAAGGCGTGTTCGGCGAAGTGCGCCAGCCCGTATTCGGAGGGGTGCTCGTCGCGTGTGCCGGCATTGATGACCAGTGCACAGTGAACCACATTGCTCCGCACCTGCCGGTGTATGCCCCGTATTCCATTGGGCAGCGTATAGGTATAAAACTCCTGCATGTCGAATGTTCGTCGTCCGTTCCCCGATTTTTCCCCTGTCGGCCGGCATCCCGTGTGCGGGTGTCGGCCCGGCCGTGCAGTGCGGCTCCGGAGATGCGGATCGGCTCTGTTTGTTTTACAGTTTGGTTCGCAATTTCAAAAATTTTCCCGTGTGGCTCTCCGGACACTCCTCCAACTGTGCCGGAGTGCCTTCGAAGACTACCTTTCCGCCCTTCTCCCCCGCTTCGGGGCCGAGATCGATCACCCAGTCGGCGCACTTGATGACATCCATGTTGTGTTCGACCACGACGACGGTATGCCCCTTCCGGATCAGGGCGTCGAATGCCGCCAGCAGTTTGTTGATGTCGTGAAAGTGAAGTCCCGTCGTCGGTTCGTCGAAGAGAAAGAGCACGTTTCCCTGCGTGGCGTCCTTTGCCAGAAACGATGCCAGTTTCACCCGTTGCGACTCTCCGCCCGAAAGCGTCGAAGAGGACTGCCCCAGCTTGACGTAGCCCAATCCTACGGCCTGCAGCGGCCGCAGACGTTCGACGATCCGCCGGCAGGTGGCATTGGCCGTATCTTCCCCGAAGAAGGCGATGGCGTCATCGACGGTCATCTCCAGCACGTCATAGATCGAATGGCCGCGATACTTCACTTCGAGCACCTCCTCCTTGAAGCGCTTGCCGCCGCAGGCTTCGCACTTGAGTTCGATGTCGGCCATGAACTGCATCGAGACCTTGATGACCCCTTCACCCTGGCACTCTTCGCAACGGCCGCCGGCCATGTTGAACGAGAAATGCGAAACGTTCATTCCATTGTGTTGCGCATAGGGCTGATCGGCAAAGAGTTTGCGTATCTCATCGTAAGCCTTGATGTAGGTGACGGGATTCGACCGGGTCGATTTCCCGATGGGGTTCTGATCGACCATTTCGACCGATTGCAGCAGCTGTACGTCGCCGGCAAGCCGGTCGAAGTCGCCGGGTTTGAGTCCCGTGTTGAAGAGCTGGCGCCGCAGGGCCGGATAGAGAATCCCCTTGACGAGCGACGACTTTCCCGAACCGCTGACTCCCGTGACGCATGTCATTACGCCAAGGGGAATGCGCACGTCGATGTTCTGGAGGTTGTTTTCCCGCGCCCCCTTGATAAGGATGCTGTGGCTCCAGTGGCGGTTCGACGCGGGCGGCTCGATGCGCCGCCGCCCCGTGAGGTAGTCGGCCGTCAGGCTCTGCGTGCAGGCGGGCAGTTCGGCTGCCGGGCCGCTGAAGACGATCCTGCCGCCGTTTTCACCCGCTTCTGGCCCCACATCGACGATGTAGTCGGCCGCACGGATCACCTCCTCCTCGTGTTCGACGACGATAACCGTATTGCCGATGTCGCGCAGTTGTTTGAGCACGCCGATCAGGCGGTTCGTATCGCGCGGGTGCAGGCCGATCGAGGGTTCGTCGAGGATGTAGAGCGAGCCGACGAGGTTGCTGCCCAGCGACGTCGCCAGATTGATCCGCTGCGATTCGCCGCCGGAGAGGGTCGAACTGAGCCGGTCGAGGGTCAGATAGCCCAATCCCACATCGACAAGGTATTGCAGCCGGTTCGTGATTTCGATCAGGATCCGCCGTGCGGTCTTTTCGTCGTGGTCGTCGAGGCGCAGCGTGCGGAAGAACTCCGCAAGGCCGTCGATTGTCATCATGACCAGATCGGCGATCGTCCGTCCGCCCACGCGGACATACAGCGCCTCTTTGCGCAGACGGCTGCCGCCGCATTCGGGACAGCGTGTCTTGCCCGTGTAGCGGGCCTTCATCACACGGAACTGGATCTTGCGCCGTTCGCTGTCGATGTAGTCGAAGAAGCTGTTCAGCCCGTAGAAATATTCGTTTCCGCTCCAGAGCAGCTGTTTCTGTGCCGGCGTGAGTTCGTGGTAGGGCGTATGGATCGGGAAGCCGAACTTGTCGGCGTTTTCAATCAGTTTCTCTTTCCACAGCCGCATCGTGTCGCCGCGCCAGCAGGCGATGGCCCCCTCATAGATCGTCTTGCTCTTGTCGGGGATGACCAGATCCTCGTCGATGCCGACGGTTTTGCCGTAGCCTTCGCAGCGCGGGCAGGCGCCCAGCGGGTTGTTGAAGCTGAAGAGATGTTCGGTGGGCTCCTCGAAGCGGATGCCGTCGGCTTCGAACCGCGAAGAGAACTCCTCCACGCCGTTTTCGGTCAGGATGCGGCAGACGCCGTCGCCGTAGGCGAACGCACGGGCGATGGAGTCGCGCAGACGGGTGGCGAACTCCCCGTCGTCCTTTACGCGCAGGCGGTCGATTACGACCGACAGCGCGTCGCTGCGTGTCGCAGGGTCGAGTGTCGGGAGTGCCTCCTCGATAAACCGTATCTCGCTGCCGATGCGGATGCGCTGGAGTCCGTCGCTCATCAGCAGCGTCAGCTTTTCGATGATCCCCTGCCCGTCTGCCACTACGAGCGGTGCCATGACCGTCGCTTTGGCGCCTTCACCGAGCGACAGGACGTATTGTGCCACGTCGTCCGTCGAGTAGCGCTTCACTTCGCGGCCCGATACGGGCGAGAAGATGTGTCCTGCGCGCGCGAAGAGCAGTTTCAGGTAGTCGTAGATCTCGGTGGTCGTGCCGACCGTCGAACGCGGATTCCGCGTGTTGACCTTCTGCTCGATGGCGATGGCCGGTGCGATGCCCGTGATGATGTCCACGTCGGGTTTGTCGATCTTGCCCAGAAACTGACGGGCATAGGCCGACAGGCTCTCCACATAGCGCCGTTGTCCCTCGGCACAGATCGTGTCGAAGGCCAGCGTCGATTTTCCGGAGCCGGAAAGCCCCGTGATGACGGTCAGCGTATTGTGCGGAATATCGACCTCGATGTTCTTGAGGTTGTGGACCCGCGCCCCTTTGATATGGATGCTGTTCGGTTCGTTCATGATTCGATGGTCGCTCCTTCGACCTTGCGGAGTCGTTCTGCCAGACGGTCGGCGCAACTTTCGCGGATGCGCAGCACGAACGTCGAAAGATTGTCGAAGCGTTGTGATTCGACTGCGGGCTGCTCCTCCTTGACGATGCGCATGATGTCGTTCATGGCCATGTAGGAGAAGGTGACGGTGATGCGGCGATCGACCGTCCGTTCCACGATGCGGGCTGCATCGAGCGCTGCCGCCGCCGACTCCCTGTATGCGGCGATCAGCCCCGGTACGCCCAGTTTCGTACCGCCGAAATAGCGCACCACTACCAGCAGACAGTCCGTCACGTCGTGCGACAGCAGCTGTCCGAGGATGGGCCGTCCGGCCGTCGATGAAGGTTCGCCGTCGTCGTTCGCGCGGAACGTTTCTCCGCGCGGCCCCAGGCGCCATGCGTAGTAGTGGTGCGTGGCGTCGTAATAGCGTTTGCGCAGGGCTTCCAGCCGTTCACGGATCGCCGCTTCGTCGCCGACGGGATAGACATGGGCGAGGAACCTGCTGCCCTTCTCCTTGAAAACGGCTTCGGCCGGCGCCTCGACGGTGCGGTAGGTATCGTCGGCGGATGTCGTCATCGTACTTTGGTGAAGAGCCGGTTCCAACGGATGTTCGACGGGAATGACTTCTGCGAGTCGAGCGAAAGCCAGATGAACGATGCGCGGCCCACGATGTGGTCCTCCGGCACGAAGCCCCAGAAACGCGAATCGGCCGAGTTGTGGCGGTTGTCGCCCATCATCCAGTAGTAGTTCATGCGGAACGTATAGTCGGTTGCGGGCGTTCCGTTCAACAGCACCGTGCCGTCGGGCCGCTCCTCCAACCGGTTGCCTTCATAGACCTCGATGCAACGGCGGTAGAGCCGCAGGTTTTCGGGCGTGAGCGCGATCGTGGCGCCCCTTGCCGGCACCCAGATCGGGCCGTAGTTGTCCTGATTCCATCCCAGCGACAGGTCGTGCGGATAGACTTCGCGGTTGGGTTCCTCGTAGATGTAGCGTTCGACGGCCAGCACGTTTTTCATGCGCCGCAGCGCTTCGGCGCGGTCGGCCGTGAGCAGCATGAAATAGTTCGTGTCGCTGCCGCTCCATTCGGTTACGCCCAACTTCTCGATCGCATACTTCGACAGCGGCGACGAAGTCATGACCGTGTACATGTACTGTTTCTCCGGTACGGGAGCCTGCGGTTCGTTGTTGACATAGACCTCTCCGCCGACGATCTTGAGCGAATCGCCCGCGACGGCCACGCAGCGCTTGATGTAGTTCTCGCGCTTGTCCACCGGACGAGTGATGACCGTATAGTCGCGGAAAAGCCGCTCGCGGCCCGCCTTCTGCCCGTAGGTACGCTGGTATTCGCGCAGTACGTCGTAATAGGTGACGTCCTGCCGCTGGAGCAGCACCGTGTCGCCCGCCGGAAAGTTGAAGACCACCACGTCGTTGCGTTTCACGCTGCCGAAACCCTTGAGCCGGTGATAGGGCCATTTGATGCACTCCGAGAAGGATTTCTTCGTCTGTGAGAAGGGCATCGTATGGTGTACGAAGGGGAATGCGACGGGGGTGTTGGGCATCTGCGGCCCGTAGGCGACCTTGCTGACATAGAGGTAGTCGCCGATCAGCAGCGACGACTCCATCGACGACGACGGGATGACGTACATCTGGAAGACGAAGATGTGGATCAGCGAGGCCACGACCGTTGCGAAAACGATGGCGTTGACCCATTCGTAGATGAACTTGTAGGTTGCGCTGCGGCGGCACCATTCGCGGTTTTTCTCGCCGATGAACCGCGACAGGAAGTGCGTGAAATAGAGGTCGATGATGACCAGTTCTCCCAGCAGCAGCCAGAGATTGCCGGTCCAGACGACGAACCACAGGATATAGAGCAGGCTCCACAAGGTGAATCCCACCCAACGGTTGTGCAACAGAGCTTTTATCTTTTCCATGCGTAAAATTTACGGTGTCTTGGCGGCGGTACGGTCTTTTGGTTCATAAAGCAGAACGGCCCGTACTGCCTGTTATTGCATTGTCTGTGTTGTTTATCTACGGGTGCGGCATCTTGCTCCGGAGGGCAGTCCCCTTTTTTGCGGGAATATGCCCGGCGCAGGGCGTCATTTGGTGTGGTCGCTGCACTTGTGCCCGCATTTGCTGCATACGAAGGGATCCCAGTTGGAGGCTACGCATCCCGAACAGTCGCACTTGCTGCACTTGCGGCCGTTGTAACGCTCCGCTTCGCCGCTGCCGAACGACGGATTCGAGCGGTTGCCCGCAAGATTGTTGACCTGCCGGAAGATCACCTGTCCCTTGGTGTTGCGGACGTACATAATCTCGCCCGGCTGCCATGCCCAGTTGTAGTTCCGGCCGAAATAGACTGAACCGTAAGCCGGAACGGTCACACGGGCATCCCGCTGCTCGCGGGTCCGGCGGTTGACGGCGGAGAGAATGACCGTAACGGGATGGTTGTAGGTGCTGCTTATCCAGAAATTGACTCCTCCGGAACTGTCGGCGAAGTAGCCGCTGAGCTGTTGCGCCCCGACTGTCGCGAACCCGCCCGCCACCAACAGAATTGCAAGGATGAACTTTCTCATTGTCAGGAATGTTTTCTTCTCAGTGCGAGGTATTACTTCAACAGGTCATCCATCGTATAGACGCCATGTTTCCCGACGAGGAATTCGGCTGCAACGACTGCACCCAATGCCAGGGCGCGGCGGCTTTTCAATTCGTGCCGCAGCGTGATCACGTCGTCGTCGGAGGTATAGGCAACCGTATGGGTGCCCGGTACCGCGCCCTCACGCAGGGAGTCGATCTCCAGTTCGTCGGGCGCCGCGGCCGGACGGTTCACCCACCGTTGTTTCGTTCCGATCCGATCGATAATCTCCTCGGCCAGCGTGATGGCCGTGCCGCTGGGAGCATCCTTTTTCTGCGTATGGTGGATCTCCTCGATGCGGACGTCGTAGCCGCCTACCCGACCGATCATCTCCGCCAGTTGGCGGTTGAGGCGGAAGAGCAGGTTGACGCCCAGCGAATAATTCGAAGCATAAAAAAATGCGCCGTTTCGTTCGCGGCAGCGTGTGCGCAACTCTTCCAACCGGCCGGTCCACCCCGTCGTGCCGCTCACGACGGGCGTTCCGGCATCGATGCAGGCGCGGATGTTGTCATAGGCTGTCGCGGGGGTCGAAAATTCAAGTGCCGCGTCCACCTCCCGCAAGCGCTCTGCACTCAGATCGCTGCGGTTGTCGAGGTCGATGATGAGCGGAACGTCGTGCCCGCGTTCCCGCAGGATGCGTTCGATTTCACGTCCCATCTTGCCGTATCCGATGATTGCTGCTTTCATGTCCGATCTTGACTATTTCCGCAAAGGTACGAAATTAACGCCGAATCCGGTCTCCATACGGGAAATTTTTATACATTTGTCCCGGCAAGGAAACGTTTGACGAAGAAAAATCCGTATATCGGCGATGCGTTATTTCATCGAACTGAGTTACAACGGCCGGAACTATTTCGGATGGCAGCGGCAGCCGAAGGGCGAGACGGTGCAGGGAACGCTCGAAGAGGCGTTGACGATCCTGTTGCGCCGGCCGGTCGGGACAACCGGTGCGGGACGCACCGATACGGGGGTGCATGCGGCCTATTATGTGGCGCATTTCGACCTTGATGAACCGCTCTCCGATCCGCAGCATACCGCCTACAAGCTCAATGCCCTGCTGCCGAACGACATCGCCGTGTCGAACATCACGCCCGTAGCCGACGGGGCGCACGCCCGGTTCGATGCCCTCGAACGGGAATACCGCTATTTCATCGAGCTGCATAAAAATCCCTTTACGCGGGGCTGCGTGTGGCAATATTACCGGACGCTGGACATCGAACGGATGAACCGTGCTGCGGCACTGCTTTTGGAGTATGACGATTTCACGACGTTCGCCAAACTCAACTCCAACAACCGGACCAACATCTGCCGCATTTCGCAGGCCGAATGGAGCCTGTCGCGGCAGGGGGTTCTGTGTTTCCGGATCCGTGCCGACCGTTTTTTGCGCAACATGGTGCGGGCGGTGGTCGGAACGCTTGTCGATGTGGGGCGCGGCCGTTACGATGTCGGGGAGTTCCGGTCGATTGTCGGGAGCCGTGACTTGTCGCGGGCCAGCGGCGGCGCTCCGGCCGAAGGATTGTATCTGTGGGATGTGTCCTACCCTGCCGCTCTCTTCCGCCGCAGCGAAGACGCCGCGCGTCTGCCGCTGTTATGACCCTGTCGCAGGGAGTTCTGCCGGCTGTCGTGCATCAGGGCGGAGTCCGTCCTGCCGGTTGTCGCGGAAGCGGATGAGACGATGTGCGGTTGTCGTCCGATATTGAAACGTGTTTGACTCAAAATAGTTTGAACGATGGGTACGATTCTTTATATCGCCGGTCTGGCGTGTGCCGTGCTGGCCGTCATTGACATCTTCAAAAAACGGATTTCGATGGCAGGAAAGGTAATGGCTTCTCTGCTGGTTCTTCTTACGAGCTGGTTCGGGGTCGTGGTCTATTATTTCTATGCGAAGGATCATCTGACGGAGTGGTTCCGGTAGTATCCGGTGTACAGCCCGCCGGACACGGCCCCTCCCTCCGGCAAAGAGTGAAAGAGCGGACTTTCTCCGGAGAAAGTCCGCTCTTTTTGCGTCGGATATTTTGGATCAGTTGTCCTTGACGCATCGTACCGAGCAGCACCACGATGCGGCGAATGCTCCGGTATAGGCATAGTTGCCCTTCAGGAAATAGAGCAGCAGGCCGCGGGCGCTGCCGCTTTGGGACGGAGTCTCTTCAACGGAAGTCCAGCAATACGACATCATGCCGATGCCCGAGGAGTTGCCGTTGGCGAATTTGTATCCCACGGCGGGGAACTGCAATACGATATCGGATTCATTGTTGCTGTTCCAATAGTCGTCGTTGGCGATATCCCGGACCGTAAGATTCTTCCCTTCGGCCTTGATCCAACGTACACGGACTTCGAACGGGGTGTCGGTCGCGGCGTTGGTCCAGCGGTAGGCCGAGAGGTATTCGTTCGAGGCATCCTTGAATTTCAAGGCGTAGCATACGTTTTTCGTTGCGGTGTAGTAATCGGCTGTGAAGTCACGCAATTCGCCGTTGACCAGAATTTTTTCAGGAATATTCGGATAATCGCACGTTCCGGTGAATTTGCAGTGCTGTACGATCGTCTCGCTGCCGTCATAACAATCCACGACGCTGTACAGTTCGTTCTGTGTCGGGAGGTGCCAGCCTTCGGGGCAGGCCGTCTGTGCATCGGCAAAGTTGTAGTATCCGTTGTCTGCGGCTTCGTGCGAAGCGGCGAAGGTGCCGGGTGTGACTCCGACATTGAATTCGGCAAAGAGACTTGCCGGATGCACCATCTGCACGGCTTTTTCCACCGTGATGGTACAGCTGCCTTTTACATCGCCGATTGCGGCTTCGATGACGGCCGTACCCTCCTTGACGGCCGTTACCGTACCTTCGGAGTCAACGGTGGCGATGTCGGGATTTTTCGATGTCCAGTTCAGTGTCTTGTCGATGGCGTCGTCGGGATAGATGACGGCGTTGATCTTTACCGTTTCACCCTCTTTGAGCGTGTGCTCAGACGGGTTGAGAGAGATCAGCTCGACCTCGGTGTATGCCGTCACTTTGCATGTGGCCGACACGCTGCCCGCTGTGGCCTGAATGGTCGTTTCCCCTGTTTTATGGGCCGTTACCGTACCGGTTTCATCGACGCTGGCCACAGTCTTGTCGAGCGAACTCCACGTCAGTGTCTTATTTTCGGCATTCTCCGGAGATACGGTGACCGTGAGCTGTTTCGAATTCCCGACTTTCAACGATAAGGTCGGGCTTTCGAATGAGATGGATTCGACTAATACGGGGTCATCCTCTTTACACGAGGCTGACAGCAGTGCGAGCAGGAGAATTCCCCCCCCCACGAATTTGGACAGAATTGTTTTCATGCGATTTAAGTTTATGGTTAATGGAAAATGTGCGAATTGGTATCAAAGAAGAGTTGAAGAGCCGGAACCGCGGCTTGTCCCAACTATCGCGAAAGGGGCATGCATCAATTGCAAATATAGGCAAATAATTTATACGTTCTACCCGGGGGAGCGAAAAAAACGGGAAAAGCGAAAAAAACTCCGGCCCATGCCTGATTTTTTCACGCAATGGGCCGGATCCGCCTTGTTCAAAGACGTTCGTTTTCCGCCGTATCCTATTTGACGCGCAACGATCGTCCGATCCGGAGGGTCGTGTTGCGCGAAATGCCGTTGAGCTGGCAGAGCCTCGTGACGGTCGTGCCGTAGCGGATGGCAATGGCTCCCAGCGTATCCCCCGACTTGATACGGTAGTATTGGGCGTTGGCCAGCGCCTTTTTCTCCTCCTCGGCGCGTTTCCGCTCTTTTGCTTCATCCTCCTCGTCCTCGAAATCCTGCGAAGCACTCGAATGGATATCCAGATAACTCCGTTTGAGCAGGAAGGTCTCGCGCCGCAGATTGCCGCTTTGGAAGTCGATCAGACGCTCCGGGTCGAACGACTGCCCGCAATAACGGGTCTCGAAATGGAGATGCGGCCCCGTACTGCGGCCCGTGCTGCCGCCGTACCCGATGATCTGTCCCGCTTCGACCCACTCTCCGGCATGCACGATCCGTTCCGAGAGATGTCCGTAGAAGGTTTCCAGCCCGTTGTCGTGGCGGATGATGATCAGATTGCCGTAACCGCCCGTCTTGGACGAGGGGAACGAGATGCGGACCTTGCCGTTGAAGGTCGCATAGACCGGATCGCCCGTCTTGAGCGGCAGATCGACTCCCTGATGCTTGCGCCGGCGGCGCATGCCGAATTTCGACCGGATGTTGGCCTTGTAGGGATAGTGGTAGCACCTGAGCGAATCGACCAGCTGAATATCGACCGAGCGCGGCAGGTCGGACAGGGCTACGGAGTCGCGGTACGGGAAGAGCTTCGTCGTGTCCCAGCATCGGGTATAGACTTCGCTGTCCTTGACATAGTCGCGGTTGCGCAGGTATTTCCAGGTGTTGTCGTTGAACAGGACGATCATCACCGCATCGCTGCCCGACGGAAGCGTATCGACCGCGATTACGTCATCGACATACTCTACCGATTCGACGGGGTGCTGTAGCCGCTCCCGCAAGCGGAGCGTCCGCGCCTGTTCCTTTTCGAGGCTGTCCACCTCCTGCTGGATCTCCTGCAGCAGTTCGCGCATGCGTTCGATGCTTTGGGCCTGTGCATTCACGGCCGTTCCCGCAGCGATGAGCAGCGGGAACATCAGGCAGCGCAGGCTCCTTGTCTGTTTCGTTCGATTCATTTCTCTCTTTGTCTTGTATCTCTTCATAACTCTCTTTCTTCGGATGCGCCGTTGCGGCGCCCCTGCCGTCCGGACTTCTGTCCCGTCATTTATCCTACATCACGGCCCTTGTTCCCTGTGCCGTTTGCCCCCCCCCTGTGCCGCTTGCGGGGCGGGCAGCCTGTTGCCGCTCCCCGTATGGGCGTTCGACCCGTCGGTGAACCGTTTCGGACGATACGGCCGTCAGGACCGGCCGTCGCGCGGTTCCTGTTCGCGGAGGTACTCTTCGGCGGCCTCCAACGCCTTGTAGAACTCCTCGCCGAAGCGCCGGATGATCGGTTCGCGCAACGCCTTGTAAACGGGGATGCCCGCCCTGCGGCCGCAGGCGACCGCAGGGCGGCAAACCTCCCAGCGGTGGTAGTTCAGCCCCAGCGTGCCGTTCGAAAACCGGACGACGCGGATGGGATAGAGATGGCACGAGATCGGTTTGCGGAATCCGCACCGCCCCTCCCGATAGGCCCGTTCGACGGCGCAGAGCGTGACGCCGTTTTCCGTATAGGCGTAGGCGCACTGTGCACCGTTGACCAGCGGTGTCGTGCGGTCGCCCTCCTCGTCCGGCACCATGAATCCCTGTTGTTCGATGGCGGCGATCCCCTCTCCCGTCAGGTAGGGCCTGTAGTGCCCGTATTCGGCTTCGAGCATCGCCACCTCCTCCGCTTCGAGCGGCGCTCCGGCGTTTCCCTCGACGCAGCATAGCCCCTTGCAGCGCTGCAGGTCGCAAAGGAAACATTCGCGCAGCAGGTCGAGACTTACGATCTTGTCGTCGATTTCGATCATGGCAGTTCGCGGCCGCAGGTGTCGGCGATAAGGATGTCGTACAATTCACCCAGCGTCATGCCGGCAGCCCGCACCTGCTTGGGAACGATGCTTCCGCTGCTCATGCCGGGGATGGAGTTGATCTCGATCAGATAGGGCCGGCCTTCGGGCGTGACGATGAAATCGACGCGCACGATTCCCCTGCACCGGCAGGCCCGATATGCCGCCAATGCGTACCGGTGCAGTTCATCGGCGGTCTCCGGTGCGATCCGCGCCGGTGTGATCTCGTCCGAATACCCCGCTTCGTATTTTGCCTGATAGTCGAAGAAGGCTTTTTTCGGGCAGATCTCCGTGATGGGAAACAGATACTCCCGACCGCCGGCGACCATCACGCCGCAACCCATTTCCCGCCCCTGTATGCACTCCTCGATGAGCGCTTCCTCGCTTTCGGCAAGGGCGGCGGCAACGGCTGCGGGGATCTCCCCGACATGTTCGACGCGCGTTACGCCGAAGCTGCTACCCGATGCGTTGGGCTTGACGAAGAGCGGCAGGCCCAGCTCCGCAACGATTGTCTCCGGATCGACCGTCTCGCCGCGCCGCACGAGGCGTTCGCGGGCCAGCCCGACTCCCGTGCCGGCCACGGCCCGTTTGGTCGAGATCTTGTCGAAGGTGATGACCGACGAGGTCATCGAACACGACGAATACGGGATCCCCATCATGTCAAGGTATCCCTGCAGTTTGCCGTCCTCGCCCGGAGTACCGTGAATGAGGATCAGCGCATAATCGAATTCGCGCCGCCGCCCGTCAACCGTGAGCGAGAAGTCGTTCCGGTCAAGCGGCCATTTCCGGCCGTCGGGCGTCGTATGAAGCCAGTCGCGATGGTGGACATCGATGACGGTAATGTCGTATTTCGTGCGGTCGAGCGCCGCTTCGATCTGTGCGGCGCTCTGAAGGGCGATTTCCCGTTCCGAGGAGTCGCCGCCGGCCAGAAAGGCTATTCTGAGTCTTGCCATGTCCGACGTATTCTTGTTTTATGGATTGTAGATGTCTTTGTAGCGGAAGTCGAGGATCTCCTCGACCAGCGAGACATATTGCCGCGCCTGCTCCTGCGTGGGGTCCAGCGCCAGCGCCCGGTGGAAATCGTTGAGCGCCTTCCCCCACTGCGTATGGCGGTAGTGTTCCAGCCCCCGTTCGATGAGCAGCCCGACATTCTCCGGATCGGCGGCGATGCGGCGGTCGAGATCGGCGGAATAGCTCTCCTTTGCCTCCCACAGCCCCTTTTCCCGGATGTAACCGAGCACTTCAGGGGCGAGCATGCCGCGGACGTCGCCGCCGGCTGTCAGCCGCTGCCGCACTTCGGTCGAGGAGCAGTCGCACAGCGGAGCATCGGCCAGATAGGTGATGCGGTCGCGGTATTGCGTGACCTCGCAGCCCTTGCGGGGATAGACCAGCAGCGGATAATCGGCCAGCAACTCTTCGCTCTCCTTCCAGCGGTCGAGCTGCGGAACGAGGTCGGCGCCCATCAGCACCTGAAAATGCATCCGGTCGCCGTAATTCTCCCGCAAGTGCCGGAGCGTGTGGATCGTGTACGATGGTTTGTCGAGCAGAAATTCGATGGCCGAGGGCCTGATCCGCTCCGGATAGCGCGAAGCGGCGCAGGCCAGTTCCGCCATCTCGAACCGTGCCAGTTCGGATGCCAGATCGCTGTCGGCCTTGAGCGGGTTCTGCGGCGAAACGATCAGCGTCACCTCGTCGCAGGCGACATGTTCGACGACCCATTCGGCCAGTGCGACATGTCCCCGATGGATGGGATTGAAGGACCCGAAATAGAGTACGACCTCTTTTTTCCTTGTCATTGTCGGTATCGGTTGCGGACGGTTATGCGAGAAAGTTGCGGACGATGGTTTCAACCTCGGCTACGGCCGTATCCAACTGGTCATTCACGACCGTATGGTCGAACTCCGGAGCTTTGGTCAGTTCGAATCCGGCTTTGGCGACACGTCTGGCGATGACCTCCGGCGCATCGGTGCCCCGCTGTTGCAGCCGCCGTTCCAACTCCTCGATCGACGGCGGCATGATGAAGATCGAACAGGCGTCACGGCCGAAGATGCGCTTGAGGTTGATGCCACCCATCACATCGACATCGAACAGAATCGTATGGCCTTTGCTCCAGATGCGTTCGAGTTCGCTGCGGAGCGTGCCGTAGCAGGTGCCGGCATAGACCTCCTCCCACTCGACGAAACGACCCTCCTCGACCGCCTTGCGGAACTCTTCGGCCGAGAGAAAATAGTAGTCCACGCCGTTGCGTTCCGTACCGCGCGGCGCACGCGACGTGGCCGAAATCGAAAATTCGAGCTGCGGCATCCGTTCGAGCAGTTTCCGGACGATGGTCGTCTTGCCGGAGCCGCTCGGTGCAGAAAAGATGATGAGTTTTCCCATGCGTTGTGCCCGCTTGTTCGGGCAGCGGTTTAATTGTCGTCTATAAAAGATTGAGCACCTGTTCCTTGATCTTCTCCAGTTCGTCTTTCATCTTCACGACAAGAATCTGGATGTTGCTTTCGTTGGCTTTGGAACCCATCGTATTGATTTCACGCCCCATCTCCTGTGCGATGAATCCGAGTTTGCGCCCCGGCGCCTCTTCCGCAGCCGCCACTTCGCGGAAATAGCGGCAATGGTTCGTCAGTCGGACCTTCTCTTCGGTGATGTCGAGCTTTTCGAGGTAGAAGATCATCTCCTGTTCCAGCCGGTTCGTATCGACATCGACCTTGAGCTGCGCCAGCTGCTCACGGATGCGCGCACGGATCGTCTCGGTGCGGGCGACCTCGAAAGGCGTGACCTCTTCCTTGTATTTCTCGATCAGCTCCACGCGGTGCAGCAGATCGGCGATAAGTGTCGCCCCCTCCTGCTTGCGGAACTCATCGAGCTGTGCTGCGGCTTCGGCGGCGGCCTCCATCAATGCCTGCCCCTCCTCTTCGGAGACCGTGTCGTTCGATGCCGATACGACATCCGGCATCCGCAACACGGATTTCAGAATGGCGTCATGCGATGCCTTCATGCCGCAGAACTCCAAAGTCTCGCCCAGCTGTCCGGCGTATGCGCGGAACTGCTCCTTATTTATATGGGCCGACGTCTCGACTGAGGTGTTCTCGGCGGTGACGAACAGCTCGATCTTGCCGCGCAGCAGTTTTTGCGAGATCATCGCCCGGAGTTCTGGCTCGAACGACCGGTATGCCGGAGACATTTTCAGGCTCAGATCGAGCTGCTTGGAGTTGAGCGAGCGGATTTCGACGCAGATTTTCTTGTTCGGGACGAGCCTTTCGGCCTTCCCGAATCCGGTCATCGATTTGATCATGGTCGGGGTAAATTTTTGCAAAAATAGTAAACAAAAGCGAAAAGGGGAAGGATTCGGCCCGAAAAATGGCTGCCGGCGAATTATCGTGAAATTATTTGTGCCGCATGATTGGACTTTTTTATTTTTTGCTTACCTTTGTGTGTTATTGGAGTAACAGTTATCTAAATCATCCTGACTATGAAAAAACACAATTTTAACGCAGGACCTTCGATCCTGCCTGAAGTCGTTTATGAGAAGACGGCCGAAGCGATTCGCGATTTCAACGGAACGGGACTGTCCATTCTCTCGATTTCTCATCGTTCGAAGGAGTTCGATGAGGTGATGGCTCAGGCGGATTGTCTGCTGCGCGAATTGCTCGATATTCCCGATAACTACAAGATCATCTTTATCGGCGGCGGCGCCAGCACCCATTTCTTTGAGATTCCCGCCAACTTCCTCAATCGCAAGGCCGGATATGTCAATACGGGCGTATGGGCCAAAAAGGCCATCAAGGAGGCCAAGCGTTACGGCGAGACGGTTGTCGTGGCGTCGTCGGAGGATCAGAACTTTACCTATATCCCCAAAGGATTCGATATTCCGTCCGATCTGGATTATCTCCATATTACCACCAACAATACGATTTACGGTACGGAGTACACGGCCGATCTCGATTCGCCGGTTCCGGTCATTGCCGACATGAGTTCCGATATTCTGAGCCGGCCGCGCGACGTGCGCAAGTATGCCATGATCTACGGCGGCGCACAGAAGAATCTGGCTCCGGCGGGCGTAACCTTCGCCGTCATCCGCGAGGATCTGCTGGAGACCGTTCAGCGCGACCTGCCGACGATGGTCGATTACCGCACGCATGTGAACAACAACTCGATGTTCAATACGCCTCCCGTCTTTGCGATCTATGCGTTGACCGAGACGCTCAAATGGCTCAAGTCGATCGGCGGCGTGCCGGAGATCTACCGCCGCAATCAGGAGAAGGCGGCGCTGCTCTACGATGAAATCGACCGCAACCCGTTGTTCGTGGGGACGGTGAAGAAGGAAGACCGCTCGTTGATGAACATCTGCTTCGTGATGAACGAAGGCTACGAGGAGCTGGCGCCGGAGTTCCTGGAGTTCGCGAAGGCGCGCGGCATGGTGGGTATCAAGGGACACCGCCTGGTGGGCGGGTTCCGTGCATCGTGCTACAATGCGCTGCCGCGTGAGAGCGTCGAGGCGTTGGTTGCCTGCATGCAGGAGTTCGCAACAATTCACGCGAAATAACCATGTGCCCGACTATCGTTCCCTATACATACGAAGCGAAAAAGGAAAAACGAATTTATTTCACATCATTGCTTAAGGATATGAAGATTCTGGTTGCAACCGAAAAACCGTTCGCCCGCGAGGCGGTGGACGGTATCCGGAGCATTGTCGGGGAGGCCGGCTACCAACTCGAGCTGCTGGAAAAATATACGGAGAAAGCGGCGCTGCTCGCCGCCGTGGCCGATGCCGATGCGTTGATCATCCGCAGCGACAAGGTGACAGCCGAGGTGATCGACGCTGCTAAAAACCTGAAGATCGTGGTGCGTGCCGGCGCCGGATACGACAATGTCGATCTGGAAGTGGCCAAGGCGCGCGGGATCGTGGTGATGAATACGCCCGGTCAGAATTCGAATGCCGTTGCCGAGCTTGCCGTCGCCTTCATGATCTACATGTCGCGCAACCGTTTCACCCCCGGCACGGGCTGTGAGATTCAGGGCAAAACACTGGGTATCCATGCCTACGGCAATGTCGGCAAGCTCGTCGGCCGCAAGGGCAGGGCGATGGGTATGGAGGTCGTGGCTTACGACCCCTTTATCTCGGACGATGCGGTCTTCGCCGCCGACGGCGTGAAACGTGTATCGTCGGTTGAGGAGCTGTACAAGGTCTCCGACTACCTGTCGCTGCACATTCCGGCAACGGAGCAGACGCGCCGGTCGATCGGTTACGACCTGCTGATGTCGATGCCGAAGGGCGCGACGCTGGTCAATACGGCCCGCAAGGAGGTGATCGACGAGGCCGGCGTCATTGCGGCGCTGAGCGAACGCGAGGATCTGAAGTACATTACCGATATTGCGCCCGAAGCGCAGGCCGAGATGGAGGAGAAGTTCGGGAAACGCTTCTTCGCGACCCCCAAGAAGATGGGTGCCGAGACGGCCGAGGCGAATATCAATGCCGGATTGGCTGCTGCGCGTCAGATCGTAGCCTTCTTCAAGACGGGCGACACGCGCTTCCAGGTCAATAAGTAAACAACTGTCGAAACAAGGCTGAGAGCCGGCCTGCGGGTCGGCTCTCGGTCGTTGCCGACCTCAAACTGCTTTATTGCATTATGGTAAGAATCAAACCGTTTCGGGGTATTCGCCCGCCGAAGGAGCTGGCCGCCGAGGTCGCTTCACGCCCCTATGATGTCCTGAACTCCGTCGAGGCGAAGGCGGAGGCGGGGGAACGTTCGCTGCTCCATATCATCAAGCCGGAGATCGATTTCGACCCGATAGCCGATGAACATGCGCAGGAGGTCTATGACCGTGCCGTCGAGAATTTCCGCCTGTGGCGGGAACGCGGATGGCTGAGCCAGGATGACGAAGAGCACTATTACATCTATGCGCAGACGATGGAGGGGCGTACACAGTACGGTCTGGCGATGTGCTGCCACTTCGGCGACTACCTCGGCGGCGCGATCAAGAAACACGAACTGACGCGGCCCGACAAGGAGGAAGACCGCATGTGTCATGTCCGGAATCAGCAGGCCAATATCGAGCCGGTCTTCTTCGCCTATCCCGACAACGCCGAGATCGATGCCATCGTTTCGGGAATCGTCGAACGGGAGACACCGGAGTACGACTTCACGGCAGAGGACGGTTTCGGACACCGGTTGTGGGTGATCCGCGACCGCGCGACGAACGATCGCATTACGGAGATCTTCGCCGGTATTCCGGCGCTCTATGTGGCCGACGGGCATCATCGCACGGCCGCCGCCGCGCGCGTGGGCGAAGAGTGCATGCGCCGCAATCCGAACCATACGGGCGACGAGGAGTATTGTTTCTTTCTCGCCGTAACGTTCCCCGCGAGCCAGCTGCGGATCATCGACTACAACCGTGTGGTGAAGGATCTCAACGGGATGACGCCCGAAGCCTTTCTGAGGGCGCTGGAGACGGATTTCGAAGTCGAGAAAAAGGGCGCGGAGATCTATCGCCCCGCCGGACTGCACAACTTCTCGATGTATCTCGACGGGGCGTGGTACAGCCTGACGGCGCGTGAAGGGACGTATGACGACAACGATCCGATCGGGGTGCTTGACGTGACGGTGCTGTCACAACGTGTTTTGGACCGGTTGCTGGGCATCGAGGATCTGCGGACATCGAAGCGGATCGATTTTGTCGGCGGCATTCGCGGACTGGGCGAGTTGCAGCGGCGTGTCGACAGCGGCGAGATGAAGGTCGCCTTTGCGCTCTACCCCGTTTCGATGAAACAGCTGATCGACATTGCCGATACGGGGAATATCATGCCGCCCAAAACGACATGGTTCGAACCGAAACTGCGTTCGGGTGTGGTGATCCACTCCTTCGGGCAGTCCGATACGGAATAGCCGTTGCGGCGGAGAGCCTTCGCGCGCAATGAAACAATGAAACGGGACGGAATCATTCCGTCCCGTTTTCTTTGGTGTCTGCGGTTTTGCGGTTGTCCGGACGGTTCCGAACGGGAATTTTCAAGATTTTGCGTGTGTCCTGCTTCTTTATTTGTCTCAATACGAAAATATCGGTCATCTTTAGATGAAGAGAGCTTCAATCGAATGCACTCGCCTGATCCTTGCATTGGAATAATGCGTTCGGATGAGACGGCCCTAACATTCAAAAGAAGTTTATTGCAACTGTTCCGGTGACCCTGACAGCATTCTATTTTACTCCTTATTTTAATTCTGCAATCGTGCTATTTCCAGTTTCATGTATATATTAAATTTTTTTATTTTTCAGTTCGCATGTAAAAAAACATTCGAAATTGTGAATTTTATTTTGATTTTATTATATTTGCGCAAACGTTTGTGCAACATGTGGAGCGTTTTCTTAAAACTATAACCTTATGAAGAAGAATTACAGCGTCCTGAATCATGCCTGCCGGTGTTTGGGAATGGCCGTCTGCATCCTGTCTGTCGCGATATGTTCATGCAGCGGTAGTGATGAGGAAAAATTTCCCCCCCCCTCCCCTGGAGATGAAGAAAAAGTAGATCCGGATCCGTCGGAGTTGCCTGACATTACGAAATATAAAGTCGGGGATGCTCTGGTGATGGCGTTCAACGGCAGCTTCCGGCTCCCTTGCAAAGGAATCGATCCGGCGGATCATTTGCAGCTGGTTTCACGCAACGATGCCTCCGAAACTTACGATATTCCCGTTGCGGGCATCGATGACGATGGGGCTACCCTATCGACACCCTCCGGTTTCATCGGAGGCATGTACAAACTCCTGTATCATAAAAACGACGGTGCGACAATCGATCTCGGAACAACGTTTGTCGATGTGGTCGATCGCTCTGAAGTTCCGCAAGTGGCGGGAAATACCGTTTACGGCCGTGTGATCGACGCTTCGGGTAATCCGATCCCCAATGTCAGCGTCTCGGACGGCGTTTTTGTGACGACTACCGACGAGAACGGCCGCTACTACCTCGCCTCGCTCAAGAAATACGGATATGTCTTTATATCGGTTCCCGGCGGGTATCGTGTGGCTGTCGACCGCTCGATTCCCCGCTTTTTCCGACGTTTGGAGGCTTCATCGTCAACATACGAACAGTGCTGTTTCATCTTGGCGGCCGAGCCCAACGAACGGCATCGGATGCTTGTCTATACCGATACCCATCTGGCAAACCGTACGAACGACATCAATCAGTTTGAACAGGGGTTCAAGGCCGATCTCAAGGAGGAAATCTCCCGTGCAAAAGCTGAAGGCGTTGCTCTTTATGCAATGGCATTGGGGGACTTGTCGTGGGATGAATGGTGGTATGTAAACCGTTTCCAACCTTCGGACTACGTCGCTCAGATGGCCGATCTCGATCTGCCGGTCTATAATATTCCGGGCAATCACGATAACGATCCCTATGTCGCCGATGATTTTGAATCAACGGCTCCCTGGCGGGATGCCGTCGGCCCGACCTATTATTCGTTCAATGTCGGCAATGTCCATTATATTCAGATGGACAATACGCTTTTCATCAATTCAGGCGGTGCTCAGGGAACCGTCGGAGAGTTGAACTATACGGAAGGTTTTACGGACGACCAGTTGCGCTGGCTTGCTGCCGATTTGAAGAATGTGCCGGCGGGTTCCACCGTCTTTCTCGGAATGCATATCCAATATTCCAATCGCTATAAAATCGAAAACGGCAAGTTGTCGTGGAGCTACGCCATGCCATCCGAATATCGGTCGCGCATCGCCGAATTATTGGCGCCGTATGATGCACATCTGGTAACGGGGCATACGCATATCAATTATACGAATTTTATCGACGACGGATTGATGGAGCACAACATTGCTGCGGTATGTGCAACCTGGTGGTGGACGGGATATTATACAGGCGGACGTTGCCAGATGTGTCGCGACGGTTCGCCCGGCGGCTATAAAGTGTTCGATATCGGAGAACGTGCTCCGGGCGCTGTGTCATGGCGTTATCAACCGATTGGCAGGTCGGCCGACTATCAGTTCCGGTGCTACGATCTGAACGAGACACATATCACACGCGAGACCTACTGTCCGCGTATCGCCAATAATTTCTCAACGGTCAGCGCCGAATTCTTCTCTCAATACGCCAATGGCTATGATCGGGCTCGCAGTGACAATGCCGTGTTGATCAATATTTTCGACTGGAACGAACAGTGGCGGCTGAAGGTTGTCGAAGTCGAGACCGACAAGGAACTTGCCGTTACGCAACTCGATACCTACGATCCGCTGCACACGGTGCATTTCAATATGAACCGTATGAATACCAATTCAACGGCCATGACATTCCCGACGTTGTTGACCTCCCATATGTTTGAGGTCTTCTGCTCGTCGGCAACGTCCACACTGGAAATTACGGTGACCGATGATTTCGGACGGGTCTATCGTGAGACAATGACACGCCCCCGCAGCTTTTACGACATGACCAACTCGTCGCAGTGGTAATCTTTATCCTCGGCCGATGACGTGCGGGATGCTTGCCGGTTGCGAATCGGGGATTACCGATCCGTGTCGCCCGCCCGTCATCGTGTCCGACGGAAAATTTATACGATTGTCAGGAGTTGGCAAGTATATGATGAACCATCACTATTCCATTTATTAACTTAAACCATTACTTTATGAAACGACTGCTAACCATGTTTATTGCTGCAAGTGGATTGCTTGCGGCATGCAATGACAGCGGAGGCGATCTGAATCGTACGCCGATCTTCAAGGTCGTCAGCCCCAACGGAACGGATTCGTCGCAGACGATTGAGATCGACGGGAAGCCCCAAACAGTGGAATTCACTGTCATGGCGACAGATGACTGGTCGGCCATGCTTTCCCAGACGGACGGCTTTACACTTTCGGTGTCAAGCGGCGGAACAGGCAGCACGCCGGTGACATTGTCTGCAAAGTCGAATACCAGCGGTGCCGTACGTTCAACACAACTGTCGTTCTACTTCAAGGGTGAGAGCGAAGCCCGCTATCTCTATACGATTACGCAGGCCGAAGAACAGCCCTATATCGACGTCACACCGACTTCGGTGCCGCTCATCGGCGATGCGACGGAGTTCACTATTGCCGTCACGACCAATCAGACGTCATGGTCGTGCGATTTCGTCGGAGAGCATGACTGGTTGACGCAGACTTCGAAAACGGCCGCCGATGTGACCTTCTCCGTGACCGAAAACCATACGGGAAGTATCCGGGAGGTCCAAATAAAAATCTTTTCGGAACTTCATCCCGAAGTCTTTACATATGTGGATGTGCAGCAGGGCTATCTGGTAGATCCTCCGACCGCCGACCTGTTGGATGTGGTCTTCGGTGAGAACGGCGCTGCGGAGGATGTGTCGCCGTTGAAGATGCCTGTCGAGTTACGGCCCAATGAATTTGTCACGACAACCTATCTTGAGAAGTATGGCCGTTATGCAGCCGTATTTACACACGAACCGGGATTGTCGAAATTGACCGGCGGCTACTATACGATCCCATATTACGAGAATGAGACCTTCAAGAGCAAGATGGAGGACGGATATACGATGGAAATGCTTGTCCGGCGTTATGACGATCCTAAAAAACTGCAGATTAAACCGTTTGCTGCATCCGAAGCCGGAGGTGTAAGTCTCTGCTTCTGGGCTGACGACTCGAATCAGATCGTTATGGAGACCGGTACGCTGAGTTCCACCGGTGGAAATACATGGCGGCAATGCAAGAGCGGCGTCACACCACAGAAGGATGTATATTACCATGTTGTGGGTGTGTGGGACAAGGAGGCCGGAACGCAGAAGATTTACGTCAACGGCGAACTGAAAGCCACCAATGACAATGCCGGCGGCGAATTCAAACACATGAATACGAATGTCAACAAACGCTGGTTCGGAATCGGAGCCGATCCCGGAGCCGACGATACGGGACAGATCTCGTTCAAGGGCGAGGTGGTAATCGCGCGTGTCTATGGCGATCCGCTGACGGCCGAGCAGGTCTATGCCCTTTGGAAACTCGTGAAATAACAACCTTAAAACGAACGTACTATGCAAAACAATCATACATGCCGGATTCCGGCAAAAGGACGTCTCGGCGTCATGTTGTTGAGTATCGGACTGTCGCTCCTGCCTATGGCCCGCCTGCAGGCGGCCGATGTTGCGGAGAACAACGCCGTTCAAATGGTTCAGTCTTACGAATCGACCCTGCGCAATGTCAGGGGACGGGTCTTCGATGCAAAAGGTGCTCCCATCGTTGGCGCGACTATCTACAATGCTGCCGCCGCAACGGGGACGACGAGTGATGCCGACGGAGCTTTTGTCGTGCGTGCGGCAACAGGCCAGATGTTGGCCGTCTCCTTCGTCGGATATGATACGCAGGAGGTCAAGGTTCCGGCTTCAGGGACGTTGACGGTCGAACTCTCCGAAAATGCACAGATGCTCAGCGATGTGGTTGTCGTAGGTTATGCTACACAGAAAAAAATCAATGTGACGGGTGCCGTCTCGTCGATATCGGGCGATGAACTGGCGCAACGGCCCGTCGTTTCGACCATGCAGGCGTTGCAGGGTGTCGATCCATCGCTTAATATCAGTATCGAATCGGGTAATCCCATCGCCGGAAACAGTCTCAACATTCGGGGTGTACCTTCGATCAACGGCGGCTCGCCGCTGATTCTGGTGGATGGTGTGCCGGGTGTGTCGCTGCGTTTGGTCAATCCGACGGATATCGAGTCGATCTCGGTACTTAAGGATGCGTCGGCAAGCGCAATCTATGGCGCGAAGGCTTCAGCCGGCGTGATTCTTGTGACGACGAAGAAGGGTTCGCAGGGAAAGGCCGTCGTAAAATATTCGAACAATATCGGCTGGACACAACCGACAACGCCGACGGACTTTATCACCAACGGTTATGATTATGCCAAAATCGTTGATAATCTCTACTTCTCGCGTTATGCGTACAGCGCTTTCAACTATACGGAGGCCGATTGGGCCGCTCTCGAAGCACGCAGGTACGACAAGACCGAACATCCCGACCGTCCTTGGGTCGTAGTCGGCGATGACGGCAAGTACCACTATTACGGAAACTTCGACTGGTATCACAGCATCTATAACACCAACCGTTTCCATCAGGAGCACAACCTTTCGCTTTCGGGCGGCGGGCAGAGCATGAACTACTATGTCAGCGGCCGTTACTATGAACAGGACGGTGTCCTGAGCGGCAGTATGATCCAGCAGAAGGAGAAGTATAAGAACTATGCGTTCCGCGCCAAATTCGATGCCCGGATTTTCAAATGGGCCAAATGGTCGACAAATGCCTCGCTCAATGCCGTGAACCAAAAATATCCCGGCACGCTTAATGAAGCGCAAACGATTGCGGCGTTGGAGGAGAACGTCGCTCCGATGTTCGTGCCCTACAATCCCGACGGTTCGATCGTGATGTATCCGGCCGATTTGCGTAATGTTTCATTGGGTAAGGGCCGTACGGCATCGCTGGCGGACCCTGCAAACAAGCATACGATCGAAAACCTTTCGTTGACGCTGTCCAATAGCTTGAATATCAAACTATACGAAGGTCTGACCTTCGACGCAAACTATAACATCAACAACTATCGGCGCCTGTACAAGGACCGTACGGTGGCCAACACCTATTCCGATGCGATCGGTGTCTCGAAATCGACAACGCACTATCAGAAGGATACCTACCGCGAACGTCCTTACGAATATACCTACCACAACGTCGATGCCTACCTGACTTATGCTCATACATGGAACAACGCGCATAATTTCAAGGCGGTTGCGGGTATGAACTACGAACGTTACCGTATGACGGACAATATCGTCGAACAGTTCGGAGTCGGAAGTGAACAGCTCGATTCGTTCAATTCGGTCAATGACGACACCTACTGGATCGTAACACAGGATATATCGGCCTATAAAACACTCGGTTTCTTCGGCCGTATCAACTACGACTACAATGGCAAATATCTCTTTGAGGCTTCGTTGCGGGCCGACGGTACATCGCGTTTTGCGAAAAAGGATCGTTGGGGCATTTTCCCGTCGGTATCGGCCGGTTGGCGGTTCACCGAGGAGCCTTTCATGGAGCCGTTGAGCAGTTGGTGGGACAACGGTAAGATTCGTCTGTCGTACGGTGAGCTGGGAAACCAGCAGGTGGCCGATTACCTCTATCTCCAGACGATCGGAACAGGTACGCTCAACTACCTCTTCGATGAGAGCGGGAAGGCAAATTATGCTTCGGTATCCGATCCGATGTCATCGAGCCTGACGTGGGAGACGGTCCGCACCTACAACCTCGGTCTTGACCTGAGTTTCCTGAACAACCGTCTGTCGTTCACGGGCGACCTGTTCATTCGCGATACGAAGGATATGCTGACCCAATCGCTGACCTTGCCGTCGGTGTACGGTGCTGCTACCCCCACCGAGAACTGTGCCGATTTGCGGACGAAAGGCTGGGAGTTCTCGCTTACATGGCGCGATCGCTTCCAACTTGCAGGGAAACCTTTCCATTACAGCATCACCGGGCAGGTGGGAGACTACCAGACCGAAATCACAAAATACAACAATCCTACAAAACTGTTTAACAGTTATTATGAAGGAAAGATGCTGGGCGAAATCTGGGGCTACCATGTACCGAAACTCTTCGATACGGACGAGGAAGCCGCCGCTTATCAGAAGGCGATCAACAACAGCAGCAACGTTTATCAGCGCGTTTACAACATGCAGAACAATCTGGGTAAGCTGATGGCAGGCGACGTGATGTTTGAAGATCGTGACAACAGCGGTTCGATCGGTACCGGAGCCGGTACGGTCGATGATCCGGGCGACATGATCATCATCGGAAACTCGACGCCCCGTTACAACTATTCTTTCCGTATCGAGGCAAGTTGGAACGGTTTCGATATTTCGGCCTTCTTCCAGGGTGTCGGAAAACGTGACTGGTATCCTGCTGCGAATAAGGATGACATCTATGGCTCCAACCAGTTCTGGCAACTGTACGGCTATACCATCCCTTCGTTCATTACCTACGATTTCATGGACGATATATGGACCGAGGAACACCCCGACCGTTATTTCCCGCGTCTGCGCCCCATCCAAAGCTATAATGGCGGCCCTCTCGGTCAGAATAACGACCGTTATCTCCAAAGTGTGGCCTATCTGCGTTTCAAGAACCTTACGATCGGTTACACGATTCCTGCTCTGAAACGGTATATCAGCAAACTGCGTATCTATGTATCGGGTGAGAACCTTTGCTATTGGTCGCCGTTGAAAAAGTATTGCAAGCTGATCGATCCCGAACTGGCTGTATCGGACGGCCTTTACAAGGCAGGGTCCGGTACGGGATATATCATGCCGAAGACTTTCTCGTTTGGCATCGACATCACTTTCTAAGAACCAATAATCTGAAATACCATGAAAATCATCAATAAAATCCTGGCATTGGGGGCTCTCGCATTTGCAACGGTCGGTTGCGATCTGACGATGCTGCCCGAAGACGAACTTTCGCCTGATCAGTATTTCCGCAATGAATCGGATCTCACGCTTTGGAGCAATCAGTTCTACAGTGACAATCTTGAATCGGCCGACATCGGCGTCAACGATGCCGATGACAAAATCGACAACGGATTGAGCGACTACATTTCCGGAGCACGCAATGCTGCATCGCAATCGTGGTCTTTCACGCCGTTGCGTAAAATAAACTATCTGCTCGAACACCTTAATCAGTGCCCGGATCGGACGCTGGCGACGAAATACGAAGCTGTAGCACGCTTTTTCCGTGCCTATTTCTACTTCCTCAGAGTCCGTACCTATGGCGATGTCCCCTATTACGACCATGTTCTCGGTTCCACCGACCCCGACATCTACAAGCCGCGCGATGACCGGGGATATGTCATGGATCGGGTGCTGGAGGATTTCGATTTCGCGGCCAGGAACCTTCCTTCCGAATGGGGTACACAGCATACGCGCGTGACGCGGTGGGCGGCGCTCGCATATGCGAGCCGTGCAGCACTCTACGAAGGTACGTTCCGTAAGTATCATGGAATGGCCGATGCCGACAAATACCTGCAGCAGGCTGCCGCAACGGCCAAAGAGTTCATCGATGAATCGCCTTTTTATCTCTATTCGGAAGGGGAAGAGCCGTATCGTGAACTCTTCTATTCGGAAGACGCCAAGACCTGCGAAGTGGTGCTGTGCCGCCGTTACGACAAGGCATTCGGTATTACTCATTCCGTGCCGTACAACATCAAGTTCGGACGTACAAGCCTTACCCGTCGTTTTGTTAACCATTATCTGATGGCCGACGGTTCGCGTTTTACCGATCGTGACGGATGGGAGAAGATGACCTACAGTGAAGAGACCGTGAACCGCGACCCGCGGATGGCGCAGACCGTATTGTGCCCCGGCTATGTACAGGTCGGCGCATCGGCCGTGACCAAGTGTACGCTTTCCTCTCATACGGGTTATGAACCGATTAAATTCATCGGTACGGTGGAAAATTCCGCAACATCGGGCTCCAGTGCCAGTGACTGGATTCTGATGCGTGCTGCCGAGGTCTATCTGAATTATGCCGAGGCGGTTGCCGAGCTGGGTACCATCACGCAGAATGACCTCGAAATATCGATCAACCGGATTCGGAAACGTGCAAATATGCCTTCGCTCGATCTTGCAAAGGCCAACGCCGATCCCGACCCCTATCTGCTGAAGTGCTATCCCAATGTTACGCAGAGCAAGCATACGGGTGTCATTCTGGAGATTCGGCGCGAACGTACCATCGAACTCGTTCTTGAAGTTCCTTATCGTTCGTGGGATCTGTTCCGCTGGAACGAAGCAAAACAGGCGTTGAATTATTATCAGCCCTACTACGGCTGTTACATCCCCGGCCCGGGTACATACGATATGGACAACGATGGCTCGCCCGATCTGGAGATCTACACCGAAACGGCAACATCAACTTGTGCGACGAAGTTGAGAATTGGTACGGATATCATCCTGAGCAATTCGACGAATGGCTATATCGTCGGTTATTCCGGTGCCGTGCATGGCCGGAACTGGGATGATAATCGGGATTATCTCTGGCCCGTTCCCGCATCACAGCGTACGTTGAACCCGGCGCTGACGCAGAACCCCGGTTGGGAAGACGGTTTGAATTTCTGATCCGTCCCAGGTTGTTTCGCCTGTGTGTTCCGACAACCGGAACGAGGATTCTTTAGGGGCCGGCAGAAAGCCGTTCGGTTTCCTGTCGGCCCTTGCATGAATGTTTCCGATGAATGCGCATGTTGTTGGAAACATACATGAAGGTGTGTTATGGCCTGCTGATTGTCGGAACACTCTTCTGTCCCACCGATTTCTCGCGGTTTTAGATCAACTCAGGATTGGAAGACTGGTTTTGCCGTCCTGTTCCTCCCGTCTCCTGCTTCTTTCAGTTTTTGCGCAAACGTTTGTTCTGCCCGGAAACTGATGATAAACGCAGACCTGCCATTTGGCTGTTTCTCCCTGTACGGATTTTCGTGAAGCGGATTCCGTGCGCTGTTTTATCGGTAGATGCGGATGCGTGAAGAGCTGTTGTCCTTGTTGATAAAAATCTCGCCGCAGGGGATTGCCGAGCAGCGCGGTATTGCCGAACGGATGGCGGCATCCTATCCCTCGCTCTTCGAAGGGGACGATGTCTTTGTCGAGGCTTACTCTTCGATCTTTCCGCGCTGCATCCTGACAATGGCGGCCTTCAATCAGCGGCTGACGGAACTGAATCCGAAAATCCGCATATATCAGACCTCCAACGCCCGCGTGCAACCCTTTACCAATACGCTGCGCGGACACAAATCTTTTCAGGCGGAGGCCAAAGCTGCAACTTTGCCGCGTATCGATCGTGAGATCGACCGCATATCTCCTGCTGTGCTGGCGCGTATCTTCAAACCCGGTTATGCCGCCTTTACGGCTTCGGAGGCTGACAAATGCAACGTCTTTGTCCGTTCGTTGTTCGATTTGATGATGATGATGCAGAATACCGAAGGCGATACCCGCATCGACGATCTTTTCACTCCGCAGGAGCGGATGGCTGTCTGGGAGAAGATCAATGCGTACCGTTATGCGCAATACGGTACTTCATATCGCTGGGGTGATGCGATTTTCGAGGACGGTGCATCGGTAATGCGTTCCATCGTCGATGATTTCGATGCGAAACTGGCGGGTGAGAATCGTTCGGCCTTTTTGCGATTCGGACATGATTATACGGTTATCGCTCTGCTGGCAACCATGGAAGTAGAGGGGATGTGTGCCCGTACCGACGATTGGGAGCATCTCAAGGAGGTATGGGTGGATTTCCGCATCTCGCCCATGTCGGCAAATGTGCAATTCGTATTTTTCCGCAATGAGGCTGGGGATACGATCGTCAAACTGTTGCACAATGAACACGAATGCCGTATCCCGCTTGCCAGTGATATTGCACCATATTATCGTTGGGATGATCTGCGCCGTTATATGACGGACAAAATGGCACATATCGCGGAACTCCCTGCTGTCAAGGAGTTGGGTTTTGACCGCCCTGCACGGGTCGAGGCTCCGGCTTTCGGTATCCTGGAAGAATCTCCCTGTCGTTAATTGAGTGAGGCTTAGTAATGATGATTCAACAATGAAGACCCGTATTCTTTATAAAATTCTCGGATTGCTTTTGACGATTTCTCCGATGACCGAGCTTGGCGCTCAAAATGCAGGAAACAGAACGTTTCAGTTTCTGGCGCATCGGGGCAGCCGTTTCGAGTTCGATGAGAATACGATGGAGGCTTTCCGGCGGAGTTATGATGCCGGAGCGCGTGGTTTTGAAATCGATGTGCGCATGACGGGTGACGGAGATCTGATTCTGTCTCATGACGAGTCGCTTTACCGTACTTGTGGAGTCGATGTGCAAACGGAAGATTTGACGACAGAAGAGTGCCGCCGTCTTCGCACGCGACAGGGGAATCCTCTGGCTTTTTGTGACGAGTTCTGCGACTTCCTCTCGGACAAGGAGGATATGTATGTGGAATTCGAGATTAAAACGGTGGATTGGCTTTATACACAGGCCATGCTCGACGATTTGATCGATAAACTCTACCATATGGCTATGGCTCACAAGCCTGCAAGCTCATGCTATGTCTTTTCGTCGTTTGATAAACGTGCGTTGACGACCATGAAGGCCCGCCATCCCGATGCCGAACTGATGTTGTTGAAAACGCAGCCTTGTTCGGCTTCGGTTGTCATGGAGGCCCGTCGGATGGGTATTCATCGGATCGCCTGCAAAATGGACGGATCGACTCGTGCGGCAGTCGATTTTGCTCATGACATCGGAATGTCCGTTTCGCTGTGGCCGGTCGCTTCACGTCATGATCTGTTGCTGGGAATAGCTCTTGGCAGTGATTGTCTGTGTTGCGATGCCGTGATCGATGTGGCCGGATGGTGTCAATCGTATTTGCCGTTTATTCAGACGAAAGGATGGTGCCCGTTGTTGAAATAACGTGGCGCCTCTTTCCTGCGAGGATCCGAAAAACGGATTCCGAATAATCACACCTCTGCCGCCGGCATGCCGCATATGATCATTGGCCGAGGGCGTTTTTTGATGACGACGGAGGTATGTATTGGAGCAAAACGGTTCTGCAACCCCATTGGAACTCAATGAAAATACAGCCGCGTGTTAACGACACGCGGCTGTATTTTCATAATTGCGGGACTGACAACGCCCCGATACCTCTCTTTTCAGTTACCCTTTTCCGTCTCTTCGTCACCCCCCCCGTCCAGCCTCTTCCCGCTTTCTCCGGTTGTGGCATTGAACGGTGTTGGGGACTTCAAAAGATATGTACAGGGTCTGATCGTGCCGGAACCGTTGCCCATCTTCTTTACGGTCGATTACTCCAGCCATTTGCGTATGGCGGCGAGATTGGGCTCACTGTCCGCACTTTTCCCTTCGGCCGTGTACAGGGCCGCGAGCCGTTCGCTGAAGCGTTCTTCGACTTTGCCCCGAACAACCTTCATCGTGCTGTTGACAAGCCCGTTCTGTTCGCTGAAGGCATCATCAGCAATCGCGATGGCCGACGGAAGCCAGCGGTCGGGGAATTGGCCGCCGTGCGTGCCGCCGCTGCGGAACTGGTCGATCTCCCCCATGACCGCCCGTGCCAGTTGTGCCGGATCCGCTCCTGCCGCCTGACGGCGTTTCAACTCATCGCGGTTGGGAACGACTACCGCAACCGTATAGGGATTCTGGTTGTTGTGGACGATGATCTGGTCGATCAGCGCCGAGGCGTCGGCAATCGCCTCTTCCATCCCTTCGGGGCTGTATTTCTCGCCGTCGGAGGCAATCAGCAGGCTCTTGAAGCGTCCCAGCACATACAGGAAGCCGTCGGCGGTCAGATAACCCATATCGCCCGTATGGAGCCAGCCGTCGCGGACCGTGTCGGCCGTAGCTTCGGGATTCTTCCAGTAGCCGGCCATGACGTTTTCGCCCCGTATGACGATTTCGCCTTTCTGGCCGACGGGCATCTCGCGGCCCTCTTCGTCCAGAATCCGGCAGTCGAGCGGCTGCACCAGCGTGCCCGACGATCCGAAATGGCATTTGCGCGGTTTGGGCGAGTTGGTCGAGATGACCGGCGTGGCTTCCGAAAGCCCGTAGCCTTGGAACATCGGCATCCCGACGGCATAGAAGAAGCGCTGCAGCTCCGTGTCGAGCAGTGCGCCGCCGCCCACGAAGAAGCGCAGCTCCCCACCGAAAGCCTTGCGGACCTTGCGGAACAACAGCGTGTCGATGAAGGCATACAACGGCCATAACAGTTTCCGCCAGCCGTGACCGGGCCGGTACCCGTCGCCGTTGTAGGTGTAGGCCGTGCGGAGCCCCAGCCGGAAAAGGCCCCATGCAACGCCCCCTTTTGCGCGGACCGAACTCTCGATGCTCTTGCGGAAGTTCTTGGCAAGGGCCGGAACCGACAGCAGAAAATGGGGACGCACCTCGCGGATGTTCACCGGAATGTTCTTGAGTGTCTCCATCGGCGTGCGTCCGATCTGTACGGTGGCGACCGTCGCCCCGCAGGCAATCATGATGTAGAACCCCACGACGTGGGCGAAACAGTGGTCCAGCGGCAGGATGATGAGCGTGCGGTACGATGACGGTATGTCGATGCGCGTGAGCGACTGTTCGACATTGGCGGTATAGTTGCGGTGCGTAAGGATAACCCCCTTGGGATCGGCCGTCGTACCCGACGTATAGGTGATCGTCGCGTAGTCCTCGTTGCGCAGCGACTGTCCGATCTTCAGGAACTCTTCGCGGCGGCTGTCGTCGGCAAGGTACTCCCGTCCGAGACGTTTGAGCGTGCCGTATGCCATCTCGCCCACCTCCAGCGGAATATGGCCGAAGACGATGATGTGTTCGATCTGCGGCAGCTTCTCCCGAATCCGGCGGATCTTCGGCAGCTGGTGCTTCGAGACGAAGAGCACCTTGACCTCCGCATGCCGCAGCCGGAACAGCAGGTCGTTCGACTCTTCGAGTTTCACGGAGAGCGGTACGCTGATCGCCCCCGCATAGAAGAGACCCAGCTCGGAGATGATCCAAGCGTTGCTGCCTTCGGCCAGAATCGCGACCTTGTCGCCGCGCCGGACACCCATTGCGGCAAGTCCGGCTCCCACCTCAAGTGCCTGTTCTTTGGTTTGTGCATACGTTGTCGGCTCGAATTTGTGATGCCGTTTTTCGAGCAGAAAAGCCTTCTTGCCGTATTTCGCGACGGAGGCTTCGAAGAGATCGATGAGGGTTTTCTTCATATGGCAGGATCTTTTGGTGCGGCAGGGGCGTCCCTGCCGCCCGATTAGTCCATTTTCAGTACGGCAAGGAATGCCGATTGCGGCACCTGCACCTGCCCGATCTGGCGCATGCGCTTCTTGCCCGCCTTCTGTTTCTCCAGAAGTTTGCGCTTGCGCGTGATGTCGCCGCCGTAGCACTTCGCCGTCACGTCCTTCCGCACGGCCTTGACCGTCTCGCGGGCGATGATCTTGGCGCCGATGGCGGCCTGTATGGCGATGTCGAACTGCTGGCGCGGGATCAGCTCCTTGAGTTTCTCGCACATCTTCCGTCCGAAATCGTAGGCGTGGTCGGCATAGATGAGCGACGACAGCGCATCGACCGGCTCGCCGTTGAGCAGGATATCGAGTTTGGCCAGTTTCGACGGCTGGTAGCCCGTGCGGTGGTAGTCGAACGAGGCGTAACCTTTCGAAATCGACTTGAGCTTGTCGTAGAAGTCGAAGACGATTTCCGAAAGCGGCATGTCGAAGTTGACCTCCACGCGGTCGGTGGTGATGAACGTCTGGTTCTTCAACGTGCCCCGCTTGTCGATGCAGAGTTTGATGACGCTGCCCAGAAAATCGGATTTGGTGATGATCTGCGCCAGAATGTACGGCTCTTCGATCTTTGCCACCTTCGTGATTTCGGGCAGCCCCGAAGGGTTGTGCACCTCCAGCTGCTCGCCCGATGTCGTGGTGATGCGGTACGAGACATTCGGAACCGTCGTGATGACGTCCATGTCGAACTCCCGATAGAGCCGCTCCTGAATGATCTCCATGTGCAGCAGGCCGAGGAATCCGCAGCGGAATCCGAAGCCCAGCGCCAGCGAACTCTCCGGTTCGAAGGTCAGCGACGCATCGTTGAGCTGCAGCTTTTCGAGCGAGGCGCGCAAATCCTCGTACTGGTCGGCGACGACCGGATAAACGCCCGCGAAGACCATCGGTTTCACATCCTCGAAGCCGGCAATCGCTTCGAGGCTGGGCGTCGCAACAGACGTGATGGTATCGCCGACCTTTACCTCCGACGAGTTTTTGATACCGGAGCAGATGTAGCCTACATCGCCCGCATGCAGCTCGTCGCGCGGCGACATCTTCAGCTTCAGAACGCCGACTTCATCGGCGTCGTATTCCGCGCCCGTATTGATGAATTTCACATGTTCTCCCTTGCGGATCGAGCCGTTGAAGATGCGGAAATAGGCGATGATCCCCCGGAAAGGATTGAATACCGAGTCGAAGATCAACGCCTGCAGCGGCGCCGAATCGTCTCCCTGCGGGGCCGGTATGCGGTGGATGATCGCTTCGAGGATCTCTTCGACGCCCTCGCCCGTCTTGCCCGACGCAAGGAGAATATCCTCCTTCCTGCAGCCGATCAGATCGATCACCTGATCGGTTACCTCGTCGATCATCGCCGAGTCCACATCGATCTTGTTCAGAACGGGCACGATCTCCAGATCGTGTCCGACGGCAAGGTAGAGGTTCGAAATCGTTTGCGCCTGAATGCCCTGCGTGGCATCGACCACCAGCAGGGCCCCTTCGCACGAGGCGATCGCGCGTGATACTTCGTAGGAAAAATCGACATGCCCCGGCGTGTCGATCAGATTGAGAACATAATGTTCGCCGTCACGGGCCGTATATTCCATCTGGATGGCGTGGCTCTTGATGGTGATTCCCTTTTCGCGTTCGAGATCCATGTCGTCCAGAACCTGAGCCTGCATCTCCCGTTGGTTCAGCGTGTTGGTCTTTTCCAGCAGACGGTCGGCAAGCGTGCTCTTCCCGTGATCGATATGTGCGATGATGCAGAAATTGCGTATGTGCTTCATGTAGTAATTTCTTGAATGTCAACCGGCGGACAGCGGGACTCGTCGGATCCCGATCCACACTACAAAGATACAAACCGGATTCAAAATCGCCAAATGTACACCCGTTTTTCCCGCTCCGAAATGAAAATTCTTCGGCAGTTTGCGCTGTCGAATCGCTATTTTGGCTACCTTTGCCCTCGTTAACCCGCTGAAAAGCATTCCACAGCCCGTCGGATTCCTGCCGCTGGAGGCGGAGAACCGTTTCTCGATGAGTTCCATGCCGCGACTCCTTCGGGATGTGCGTGTTCCGAGACGGCGGCATGTGCCGTTGCCGGACATTCGGCGGTTGCGGCGGGCCGTGCAGGGGCCGGCGCTGTCGCGCCCTTTTGCTCCGCACAGAGCCGAGCGGTTTGCGGTGCGGGTCGAATGAGGTGCGGCCGAGGATTGGCGCAGACCCGATGCCGCACATCATGTAAACGATGACAGATGTCTGAAAACTAAATAGATGTAATTATGTTGAGCAAACGTATCGCCTCGCGGCTCCGGGATCTGGAAACGCCCTTCTATCTCTATGACACGGAATTGTTGCGTCAGACGCTCGAAAGCGTCGTCAACGAATCGCAGCGTTACAACTATAAGGTCCATTATGCCATAAAAGCCAATTACGACGACCGTTTGCTTTCGATCATCCGCGAATACGGGTTGGGTGTCGATTGTGCTTCCGGAAACGAGATACGCAAGGCGGTCGAAGCGGGTTTCGATCCCCGCACCATCGTCTATGCCGGTGTGGGGAAACGCGACAAGGAGCTCCGCTATGCCATCGAACAGGGAATCATGGCCGTCAACTGCGAATCGATCGAGGAGCTGACCGTCCTCGACGCCTTCGCCGCCGAAGCCGGCCGGCGGGTCGATGTGGCCCTGCGCATCAATCCCGACATCGATCCCAAAACCAACCATTGCATCGATACCGGTCAGGCCGACAGCAAGTTCGGTATCTCCTACGAGGAGATTCTCGACAATGCCGCCCGTATCCGCGCGCTCGAACACCTCAATATCGTCGGTGTGCACCTGCATATCGGTTCGCAGATCCGCGAACTGCATGTCTTCGAAAACATGTGTCTGAAGGTCAACGTCATCGTCGAGAACCTCGAACGGCTCGGATTCAATTTCCGGTTCGTCGATGTCGGCGGCGGGCTGGGCATCAACTACGACATGCCCGAAAACGAGCCGATTCCCAATTTCGCATCGTTGTTCGCCATCGTGCACAACCATCTGCGCGTGGGCGACCGCGAAGTGCATTTCGAATTCGGGCGTTCGATCGTCGGTGAATGCGGCGAACTCATTACGCGCGTGCTTTTCAACAAAACGACCGCTACGGGCCGCAAACTCCTCATCGTCGATGCTTCGATGACCGAACTGATCCGTCCGGCACTGTACGGCTCCTACCACAATATCGAGAACATTACGGCCGAAACCGACCGTTCCGACAAATATACGGTTGTGGGCACCGCCTGCGAATCGACCGACCGCTTCGACGAGAATGTCAGTCTGCGGCGGTCGCAGCGCGGCGACCTCCTGACCATCAAGTCGGCCGGAGCATACGGCATGTCTATGGCGTCGCGATACAACCTCCACGATCTGCCCGGGGCCGTCTATGGCGAAGATCTCATGAAATGACCGGCTGCATCGGCGACCGGTTCGATAACGCATGTGCCGTTCCTTTGAACGGTGCACTCCTGCCTGTCCATAGTTGATTGATCATGTGGTTGCTGCTCGCTTTCACCTCGGCGGCCCTGCTGGGATTGTATGACGTGGCCAAAAAACAGGCGCTGCGCGACAATGCCGTGCTGCCCGTACTCCTGCTCAATACCCTCTTCTCGTCGCTGCTCTTCCTGCCGACGATCCTCTCGACGGCCGGCGGATGGGGATGGTTCGACGCTACGCCGCTGCGTTGCCCGTCGGGCGATCCGCAGGCGCATCTCCTCGTGGTGCTCAAATCCTGCATCGTATTGTCGTCGTGGGTTTTCGGCTATTTCGGAATCAAACATCTGCCGCTGACAATCGTCGGCCCGATCAACGCCACTCGTCCCGTGATGACGCTCGTCGGCGCGATGCTCATCTTCGGTGAGCGGCTTAACGGATACCAGTGGATCGGCGTGGCGCTGGCCGTAGTCTCGCTGCTGCTGTTGAGCCGTTCGAGCCGGAAGGAGGGCGTCGATTTCCGACACAACATCTGGATCTACTGTGTCGCGGCCGCAGCCCTGCTGGGTGCTGCAAGCGGCCTCTACGACAAATTCATCACGCGGCGTCTCGACCCCGTCTTCGTTCAGAGCTGGTACACCTTCTATCAGTTCTGGATGATGACGGCCGCTGTAGGACTCATCTGGTGGCCCCGCCGGCACCGCACCACCCCGTTCCATTGGAGCTGGGCCATCCCGCTGATCTCGATCTTTCTCTCCGCCGCCGACCTGTGCTATCTCTATGCCCTGAGCGATTCCGATGCGATGATCTCCATCGTCTCGATGATACGCCGCGGTTCGGTCATCGTCTCCTTCGGTTTCGGCGCCCTGCTTTTCCATGAGCGGAACCTGCGGGCCAAGGCGGTCGATCTGTTGCTGATTCTCGTCGGGATGTTCTTCCTCTGGATCGGCTCGAAATAGCGGCCCTTGCGGACATTTCCCGTTTCTGCAAAAAACAATGACGTTCTGTCACGGACAGGCGGTTTTTTGTCGTATCTTTATTTGCGTATGGGGCGTTGTCTTGAATGATGAACCGCTAACCCGTTTTGCGTGATGAAAAGAAATCTGCCTGCACTCCTTGCCGCCTTTGTATTTCATGTCAGGAGACGGGACGGTGTGCCTTGCCGTCTCCTGAGCCGATGAAGTCCCCGCATGCCCCCCCCCCTCCTTCTCTGCGGCCCTTTCGTGTGCCGCCGGAGAAACGGTTGCCCCGACCTCCGGGTGCGGGGTCGGGGCGGATCGTTTGGCGGGGAAACCGGTTTGGAACTCAAATTCCCGCAGGTGCTCATGCCGGAAGCAGCCGCTGCACACCCGCAGCAAGCAGGGCTCCGATGAGCGGCCCGACCGAAGCGATCCACGCATAGCCCCAGTCGCTCGGCCCCTTGTGGCGGATCGGCACCAGCGCATGAATGATGCGCGGCGAGAGATCGCGCGCGGGATTGAGCGAATATCCCGTCGTGCCGCCCAGTGCACCGCCGATGACCAGGATGAGCATCGCTACGGGCAGGGCGCCGACGGATCCCAGTCCGACGGGAAGATCGCCTTCCGCCGAGGCCAGATGCCCGTCGGTAATGTAGAAGATTCCGAAGACCAGCACGAATGTCGCAATGGTCTCGCTCAGCAGGTTCGAGGCCGGTTTGCGGATCTCCGGAGAGGTGCAGAAGACGCAGCGTATCGTATCGGGATTCTCCTCCAGATTGAAATGGTGGCGGTAGAAAAGCCACATGACGAGGGCGCCTGCCAAACCCCCGCACATCTGTGCGAGGACGTAGGCCGGAACATCACCCCAGGGAAAGAGCCCGCATGCGGCGAAGCCCAGCGTGACGGCCGGATTGAGATGCGCCCCGCTGTACGGGCCCGCAATGACGACGCCCGCAAATACGGCCATCGCCCACGAGAAAATGACGACGATGAGTCCGCTGCCGTGCCCCTTCGTATGCGGCAGCGATACGTTTGCGCATACGCCCGTACCCAACAATACCAGTACGGCCGTTCCGATGAATTCAGCAAGAAAAGGTGTCATGGTAGTTTCGGTTGTTTGAGTTTTTCTGTCCGGTTATTCGGATTGTTCGGCCCAATGCAGGCTCCGGCCTACGGCCTTGTGCCACAAGCGCCGCCGCCGCTCCATCTCCGCCGGATCGGCCTGCGGCGTGAAGGTGCGTTCCGGACGCAGCAACGTGCCGATTTCATCGGTCGAATGCCAGAATCCGACGGCAAGACCGGCAAACAATGCCGCACCCAATGCCGTTGACTCCATCACCGCCGGCCGGATGATCTTCACGTTTGTCAGATCCGACTGGAACTGCATGAGCAGGTTGTTCGACACCGCTCCGCCATCGACGCGCATATCGGTCGAGGTATGGCCCGTATCGGCCGCCATTGCCCGTACTACGTCATCCACCTGAAAGGCGATTGCTTCGAGCGCCGCGCGGGTAATGTGCGCCGAGGTCGTGCCCCGTGTGATGCCGATGATCGTCCCCCGTGCATAGGGATCCCAGTAGGGGGCTCCCAAGCCCGTCAGTGCCGGTACGAGACAGACGCCGCCGGAATCCTCGACCGATGCTGCCAGGGCCTCCGAATCGGCCGACGACGAGAAGAATTTCAGACCGTCGCGCAGCCACTGGATGATCGACCCGCCCACGAAAACGCTTCCTTCGAGGGCGTAGGCCGTCTCCCCGTTGCGCTGCCATGCGACGGTTGCCAGCAGATTGTTTTCCGACATGTGCGGTTTGTCGCCCGTGTTGAGCATGATGAAACAGCCGGTGCCGTAGGTCGTCTTGGCTGAATAGGGCTCGATGCACTGCTGGCCGAACAATGCAGCCTGCTGGTCTCCTGCGATGCCGGCAATCGGTACCGGACTGGGAATCTGCGGGCACTCCGTCATGCCATAGACGGCACTGCTCGGTACAACCTTCGGCAATATCGACCGGGGGATGTCGAACAGGTCGAGCAGTTCTTCGTCCCATGCAAGCGTATGGATGTTGAAAAGCAGCGTGCGTGAGGCGTTCGAGACATCGGTCACATGAAGCCGTCCGCCCGTCAGCCGCCATGTCAGCCAGGTATCGACCGTCCCGAAACACAATTCACCCCGCTCGGCGCGTATCCGCGCTCCCGGCACGTTGTCCAGAATCCACCGGATCTTGGTGGCGGAAAAGTAGGCGTCGAGAATCAGTCCCGTCTTTTCCCGTATGCGTTCGGTCAGCCCCTGTTCCCGCAACGTGTCGCAATATTCAGCCGTGCGGCGGTCCTGCCATACGATGGCGTTGTAGATCGGTTCGGAGGTCGCACGGTCCCAGACGATCGTCGTCTCGCGTTGGTTTGTGATGCCCAGCGCCACGATTTCCGTCCAGTCGGCCCCCGCCTTGTTGACGGCGTTTTCCATGACGAACGACTGTGTGGACCAGATCTCCAGCGGGTTGTGCTCCACCCAGCCCGGATGCGGGAATTGTTGGTTGAACGGCCGCTGCGACATCGCGACGATTTCACAGCGGGAATTGAACACTACGGCACGCGAGGAGGTCGTCCCCTGATCGAGTGCCAATACATACTTCGGTTTCATGGAGTCTCTGTATTTATCTGTTTTGTTTGTCGGTCTGCGGCTCGAAGAGAACCGGCTTGAAAAATTCGGGCCGGTGAAAATCGGGGTGCGGCGTGGCCACGGGCTGCCATGACAGGTAGTGCGGCCGTGCCAGCGAGTCGCCGCATTTGTAGAGATTCATGCTTCCGTGCACGCCCGCCCAGCTCTTCAGCTCTTCGCCGAACAGTGCCGTGACGGGGATGACGAGCGTCAGTCGCCACCGGTTGTCCTCCGTCGTTGCGACCGGCCGGCGATAGGGGAATGTCGTTTGCCTCCGGATCCGGCGCAGCACGTCGGCCGGAGCATGTTCCGCATCGTCGCGGCTCCGCCGGCGGCCCAACAGCATTGTGCCGATGCAGTTGGTTTCGAAATTGTAGTAACGGTCGCCCGTGTCCGGACGGAAGAAAAACTCCACGCACGAGTCGGTCCATACAGGGCCGTTGTCGTCGAGAACCTTCGCCGCCGTATCCTGCTCCTCGACGTCGAATCGCAACAGCAGCTCTTCGCCCGTATGGAAGATGCGGAACGTTGCATGGGGCATGTAGGGATAGGCTTCCGCCCAATTGTTGCAGCCGATTGTTTCGGGCCGGGTTAGCGCAAAGGCCGCCTCTACGGAGGCCGGACAGGCGGAATTGCAGGCTATGCGGGGAATACGGTACATTCGGTTCGCAGGTTTTGTGTCGTGAAGATAATAAAAATCGGCGGAAAATGAAAACTTCCCGCAAGGTTTTTTACCCGCTTTTGCGGCGTCCAAAGTGCAGGGGCGCAATCTTTCGGGCGATTCCGGTTGTGATTCGGAGGTTTTTGCGCCTGTGGCTTGTCCTGGGCCTCTCCGTCCCGAATTCGGAAATATCGCTTCCAATGTCTATGTGCTCGTCTCTTGTTTCGGATTTTCCGTCTCGGAAGGGCCGATGTGGATGAAGTGCGTTTTCATTTGCCGCTGCGCCCGACTTTTCGTACTTTGGCGCCGCCTTGAATACTCCGTTCCGGCACAGCCGAATCAAAAACTTCGATTTCATTTGCCGCTGCGCTCGACTTTTCGTATCTTTGGCTTCTCCTTAGATACTCCGTCTCGGCATAGCCAAATCGAAAACTGCGTTTTCATTTGTCTCTGCGCTCGACTTTTCGTATCTTTGACCGAATTTTACGACGCAAATCATTCAAAACAGAATATGAACGTATCCTACAACTGGCTGAAGAAGTATATTACGGTCGATCTGCCGGCCGAAGAGATGGCGCGGATCCTTACCGACATCGGTCTGGAGGTGGAGACCTTCGAGAAGATCGAAAGCATACGCGGCGGGCTCAAGGGCGTTGTCGTGGGCGAAGTCCTTACCTGCGAAGATCATCCCGATTCCGACCATCTTCATGTTACGACGGTCGATGTCGGTGACGGCACGCCCCTGCAAATCGTTTGCGGTGCCCCCAATTGCCGGAAAGGTCTCAAGGTGCTCTGCGCGACAATCGGCTCCGTCCTCTACCCTGACGGCGGCGACGAGGAGTTCAAGATCAAACGCAGCAAGATTCGCGGCGTGGAGTCGCACGGCATGCTGTGTGCCGAGGACGAACTGGGTATCGGCACGTCGCACGACGGTATCGTGGAACTGCCGGCCGATGCTCCCGTAGGGATGCCCGCAAAAGAGTTCCTGCATGTCGAGGACGATTACCTGATCGGTATCGGATTGACGCCCAATCGCGTCGATGCGGCATCGCATATCGGTGTGGCGCGCGATCTGGTCGCCTATCTCCGTGCCAGGGGCAACGCCGACGCCCGTGTCGTGTGGCCCGACGTCGCGGCTTTCAAGGTCGATGACCATGCACTGAAAATCGGCGTCACGGTCGAAAATCCCGAAGCGGCGCCCCGTTATGCCGGCGTGACGGTGACGGGCTGCAAAATCGCCCCTTCGCCCGAATGGATGCAGAATGAACTCCGCGCAGCGGGAATTCATCCCAAGAACAATCTGGTGGATATTACCAATTATGTGCTCTTCGAACTCGGACAGCCGCTCCATGCCTTCGATGCCCGCAAGATCGAAGGCGGGCAAATCGTCGTCAAAACCTGCCCCGAAGGTACGCCATTCGTGACGCTCGACGGCGTGGAACGGAAACTCGGCGCCCGCGATCTGATGATCTGTTCGGCCGAGCGTCCGATGTGCATTGCCGGAGTCTTCGGCGGTCTGGATTCGGGTATCAGCGACCAGACGGTCGATGTCTTTCTGGAGAGCGCCTATTTCAATCCCGTATGGGTTCGCAAAACCGCAAAGCGTCACGGCCTGAATACCGACTCTTCGTGGCGCTTCGAACGCGGTATCGATCCCCGTATGCAGATTTATGCGCTCAAACGCGCGGCGCTGCTCTTCAAGGAGCTGGCCGGAGGTACCGTCTCCAGCGATATCGTCGAGGTCTGCGCCGGTGAAACACCCGATTTCGTCTTCGACTTTTCGCTCGACAGGGCGGATCGTCTCATCGGAAAACGGATTCCCGAAGAGACCTATCGGACGATTCTCGATGCGCTGGAGGTGAAGATTCTCGATGAACGCGACGGCGTATGGCGCGTGGCCGTACCGCCCTATCGGGTCGATGTGCAGCGCGAAGCCGATCTGGTCGAGGACGTGCTTCGCATATACGGCTATAACAATGTCGAAATACCGACACAGGTGCGTTCGACGCTCTCCTATGCCCCCAAACCCGATCGGAACCGGCTGATGAACCTTGCGGCCGATTTCCTGACCGACAACGGATTTACGGAGATCATGTCCAACTCGTTGACCAAAGGCGCCTATTACGAGTCGCTGACTTCCTGCCCGGCTGCCCGCTGCGTAAAGATCCTCAACCCGCTGAGCGCCGACCTGAACGTGTTGCGCCAGACGCTGCTCTTCCATACGATGGAGGCCGTGCAGCTCAATGTCAACCGCCGCAACGGCAACCTGAAACTCTACGAATTCGGCAACTGCTATTTCTACGACGAGGCGGCACGGGATGCCGAGAAACCGCTTGCAGCCTATTCGGAAGAGTATCGGCTGGCAATCGCCGTGACGGGTACCGCCGTGCCGCAGTCGTGGAACGAAAAACCTGTCGTCTCGTCCTTCTTTACGCTGCGGGCCGTTGCGGAGAAGCTGCTGCGGCGTTTCGGCGTGGATATATATGCCATGAAGAGCGAAGCGGCTCCCGAAGACCTCTTTGCCGACGGCATGACATTGTCGATCAACGGGAAACCTTTTGTGCGTATGGGTGTCGTGGCGCAACGGATCCGGCGGATGTTCGATCTCAAACAGGAGGTCTATTATCTGGAGATGAATTTCGACATGTTGATCAGGATGACGCGCAAACATCGCATCGCATATAGCGAACTGTCGAAATATCCGGAGGTGAAACGTGATCTGGCGCTGCTGGTCGACCGCTCCGTGACGTTCGCACAATTACGGCAGATCGCCTTCGCGGCGGAACGCAAACTGCTCAAGAGCGTGACGCTGTTCGATGTCTATGAAGGCGACAAACTGCCCGAAGGAAAGAAGTCCTATGCGTTGAGTTTCGTGCTGGAGGACAAGAACCGGACGTTGACCGACAAGGAGATCGAACGTGTGATGGACAACCTGCAGACGCAGTTCGAGCGTCAGGCCGGAGCGACGGTCCGCCAATAACCGGCAGCCGCAGGGGGGCGGAAAATGCGTATGAGTGGCAAGGGGGCAAAGGGGACAGAGGAGCGGCTCCCTTCCCTTCCCTTCCCTTCTTCGAAAGATGCGGTAATGATGCCGGACGTCCTTATCCAAAATCAACGGGAGCAGCTCGGATTGCAGGGTTGCTCCCGTCGTTATTGTCATCCGCATGGAAATCGGGCAAGACCGCAAATACGGTGTTGCGGCTCTCTTTGTGACGGTCAGAGTCGTCTGATGCCGGAACGGAAGGCGGTGCCATCATCTGTTGCAAGGAGCTTCTTCAGACGGAGCACTTCGTTTTGCCTGCGTTCGTAAGAGGCAACATAGATGCAGAAGGCCATCACCGATATGGCGGCACAGCCGATAAAACCGCCGCCTGTGGTTTGCAATATTTCGATAAGGTTTCCACCCCATAGCAGCAGGGTGCCGAGTTTGTTTGCGGCATGGCCGGAAATGTCCCGAATAACCCCAATTACGGCATTGCGCATCGGATGTCTCTCCATATCCAGCCCCAAATAGCAACTCCAGAGCATCGCTCGCTTCCGCTTCGGCAAGCCGTATTTTCTGCTGGAGAAAGGACAGCTGTTTTTCCGTCTCCTGAAACGGAAAAGGGCCCTTGGAACAACAGACGGTGTCCGCTCCTTGTTCTGAATTGCAATAAGGACTTCTTATCGCTCTTCGCTCTTGGCCTGCTGCCACAGCGCCTCCTGCTCGTCGAGCGTGAGATCCGAAAGCATACGTCCTTGTCTTTCAGCCTGCTCTTCCATTGAGGTGAAGCGCCGGATGAACTTCCGGTTCGTGCGTTCGAGCGCTGCCTCCGGATCTACGCCATACAGGCGGCAGGCGTTGATCAAGGCAAAAAACAGGTCGCCGAACTCCTCGTCCATGTGCCGGTTGTCGCCTTTGCGCATCTCGGTTTCGACTTCGCCGATCTCCTCGCGCACCTTCGCCCATACATCCTCCTTCTTCTCCCAGTCGAAGCCTGCTCCGGCGGCCTTCTCGCCGATCCGAACCGCCTTGACCATCGCCGGCAGCGAGACCGGAACTCCGCCCAGCGTGCCGCTGCGGCGGTGTTTCTTCCGCAGTTTCAATGCCTCCCAGTTGCGCTTCACTTCGTCGGGCGTGTCGGCATGGATCTCGCCATATACATGCGGGTGCCGGTAGATCAGCTTGTCGCACAGATCGTTCACGACATCCGTATAGTCGAAGGCGCCCGCCTCCTCGCCCAACTTCGAGTAGAAGACGATGTGAAGCATCAGATCCCCCAACTCCTCGCGGATACCATCCATATTCCCGTCCAGAATCGCATCCGCAAGTTCGTAGGTCTCCTCGATCGTATTGTCGCGGAGCGTCTCGAAGGTCTGTTTGCGATCCCAGGGACATTTGGCCCGCAATTCGTCCATGATTCCCAGCAACCGCAAGGTCGCGGCCGCACGTTTGTCCTGTTCCATTTGCTCTGGGTGTTGATTTAATTCATACAAAGGTATGGTTTTTTGCAGAAAAAAGGTATCTTTGTCTGAATTTAATCAACCGATAATATGCTTTACGACAACTCCGGCGTCCGTCGGCAGGACCGTTTGCTCGATGAAACCCGTGCGCGCGAACTGCTCGCAGCGGGTGAATATGGCGTGCTGTCGCTCACCGATACATCGGGCCCCTACGGCATACCGGTCAACTTTGTCTGGAACGGCCGTTCGTCGATCTATATTCATTGTGCGCCTGTCGGGCGGAAACTCGCCTGTATCGACCATGACGAACGGGTGTCGTTCTGTGTCGTCGGTAAAACCGAATTGCGCCCCGCACAGTTCACGACCGGATACGAGAGCATCGTCCTGACGTGTCGCGCCCGGCACAATCTGCCGCCCGAAGAACGGATGGAGGCACTCGAAGCGCTGCTCGAAAAATATTCGCCCGACGATCGCGAAATCGGCCGGATCTATGCCCAAAAATCCTTCGCCCGCACCGAGATCATCCGCCTCGATATCGATCACTGGAGCGGTAAAGCCAAACATGTGAAACCGTTATAGAACAATATGGGAAAATCGAAATCTCTGCTGATCCTTCTCCTTGCCGCTCTCTGTGCGGCGGCAAATGCCGCCACGACGATCCTGCCGCGACCGAACAGTGTCGATATGCACGAGGGACAATTCGTCTTTACGCCCGGCATACCGGTAATCTATGCGTCGGGCCTCGAACCGCTCGCCGAATACATTACCGAATATATCCCCTTGCGGCAAATCGATGACCGGACATGGACTGCAGGACAATCCCTGCGCCTGCTCATCGACGACACCCTCGGCGCGGAGGCCTATCGTCTGGAGGTAACGCCGCAGGGCGTCCGCATTACCGGCGGCGACTACGGCGGCGTCTTCAACGGCTTGCAGTCGCTGCTGCAGCTCCTGCCGCCGGAGGTCTATACGAAGCGCGCTACCCTGCCTCTGACGGTGCCGGCCTGCCGGATCGTTGATGAACCCCGGTTTCACTACCGGGGCATGATGCTCGATGTGGCCCGCACCTGGATGGATGCCGACCGCGTGAAACGGCATATCGACCTGATATCGCATCTGAAAATCAACAAGCTGCATCTGCATCTCTCCGATGACGAAGGCTGGAGACTCGAAATAAAGTCGCATCCCGAACTGACCGAGATCGGCGCCTGGCGCGGCGGGGATTCCCCCGTATGGCCCGTCTATGGCAAGTGGGATGAAAAATACGGCGGATTCTATACGCAGGAGCAGATGCGTGATCTGATCCGTTATGCCGAGGAGCGCAACGTCGAGATCATTCCGGAGTTCGATCTGCCGGCGCACAGCCGCAATATCGCCCGCGTGCATCCCGAAATCCTCTGCAACTATACGCCCGATCTGGATGTGACGGCCGGTTACGACTACCGCTCGGTGTGGTGCGCCGCCCGCGAGGAGAACTACCACCTGTTGGCCGATATCATGGGAGAGGTGTCGGCATTGTTCCCTTCGGAGTATATCCATATCGGCGGCGATGAGGTCGATATGACCCAGTGGAACCGTTGTCCCGATTGCCAGGCCTTGAAGCGCCGTGAGGGGCTTGCGGACGGCCACGCCATCGAACAGTATTTTCTGGGCCGCGTGAGCCGTATCCTCGAAGCAAACGGAAAACGCCCTGCCGTGTGGAACGAGGCCATCCGGGGCGGAAATCTGCCCCGCAATGCCCGCGTGCATGGCTGGAAGGATGTCGATGCCTGTCTCGAAGCTACGGCTCAAGGCTATCGTACCGTCGTGATGCCCGGCGCCTATTTCTATTTCGACATGCGGCAGTCGCCTCATGAGGAGGGGCACGACTGGGCTGCGATCTTCGATGTCCGCAAAACCTATTCGTTCGATTTCGGGAAGTGCGGCTTCTCCCCCGCTCAGGTGGCGAACGTCCTGGGCGTCGAGGGCGCCTTCTGGAGCGAAGCCTATGTCTCGCATGAACCCGAAAAGGCCGATTATCTCGACTACATGACCTTCCCGCGCATCTGTGCCCTTTCGGAGATCGGTTGGAGCGACGGCCTGCGCGAATGGCCCGAATTTTACCGCCGGCTGAAGGTCTATTACGATGCAATGGGTGCACAGGGTATCCGGTTCCGGTTGATGCCGCCCCGCGTGAACTATCGCAACGGCCTGCTCAGCGCATCCGTCGAGGACGGTTCGCAGCTGACCTATACGGAGGGGGATTCCGAGGAGAAACCTTATACGGGAGCGATCCGGACCCAACACCCCGAACGCTTCCTTTTCCGCAGCCGCTATCGGAGCGGCCGCAGCCCGGAAGTCGGCGCTCCGGCCTACTACCGGACGCTTCAACCGGCCGTGAAGATCACGACCTCGATGGGTGAAAGCAAGGAGTTCCCGTATGTGCGGGCCGAAGAGTATCGCGGCATCGCCCGCACGGCCCGCACCTGCCGGAAGGGCGACTGGATCCGCTACGATTTCGAGGAGCCGTTCACTTGCCGTGAAATTGCCGTGCGGACGGGCAATCTGCAACTGCCGCGTTTCATCTTCACGACGGGTTATGTCGAACTGAGCGCCGACGGCGAGACTTTCGAACGTGCGGGCGAGCTGGTCAAGGGCGGTTGGATGCTCCGTCGTCCCGAAGAGCCGATTCGCGCCATACGGATCGTCTCGACATGTGAAGGAAACGGCTGCCCCTATGTGACGGTGCAGTCGCCCGTCATCAAATAATCCGGCGGCAGGCCGATGCTTTTCGCTCCGGGCCGAAGGGCGGAGAAGCGTTTTATCCCCTATTGATGCGGGAGCAGGTCGCTGCATCGGGATCCGGTCACAACCTTTGGAGCCGGCTTCCGGTATAGGCCCCCTGCTTCGAGCTCCGGATGCCGGTGTCGCGGCGGTCAGGGCGGTTGGGCGTGTGAAATGGTCGTCTGACCCCGCTCTTTTGCCGTCTGACCCTGCCGCCGGTAGCGTGCCGCCGGCATTTGTCCTATCTTTGCAACGGAAGGATGATTCCCGTTGGAGTCCGCTTCGAAACGGACAGCGGTCATCCGTTGAATTGAGGTTCAATTAAATTGAGAAAGAGAATGAAAAAGATGATGACGGCCCTTACGGCCCTTTTCCTGCTGACAGGAATAACGGCATTTGCACAGAATACGAAGCCCGAAAAACCGGCGGATGCTCCGCAGCCCGTGCAGCGGCCGACCGTGGAACAGCTGGCCCGCAGCAGGACGGAACGTATGGCCGAACGGCTGCAGCTCACCGAGGAGCAGTCGCAGAAGGTCTATGCCGCGACACTCGAACAACTTCGTAGCGCCGAGGCTTTGCGCGAAAAAGCCCGTGCGGCAAAATTGGCTGAAGCCGAGACGATGAAACAGGTGCTCACGACCGAACAGTTCATGCGTTGGTCGCAGATGCAGTGCCGTCGGGGCGCGCGCAACCTTGGCCCGCAATGCGGTATGCAGTGCGATATGCCGAAACGTCCTTGTCCGCAGGGCGGAACCCCGAAGTCCGATGTCAAAAGATTCAAGGCCGGCAAGGCTTCCGGCATGCGGCAAGGGCAAGGCCGTCGTGGAGCGCCCGTATTTCCCGCACCGGAGGCCCCGCAGGCTCCTGCCGAGAAGTAACGGGTCGGGCACTGCCCGATGGAGTTCCCTTCCTTCGGGAAGCGTGTATAAAAGCCGAAGGGTGCAGCATCATGCTGCACCCTTCGGCTTTTTGTTTGCGGTTTGCCGTCCCTCTCACCCGTTTAGCCGAGATAGGATTTCAGCAGCTTGCTGCGCGATGAATGGCGCAGGCGGCGGATCGCCTTTTCCTTGATCTGACGCACGCGTTCGCGCGTCAGATCGAATTTCTCGCCGATCTCTTCAAGCGTCATCTCCGAACAGCCGATGCCGAAGAAGTATTTGATGATGTCGCGTTCGCGCTCCGTCAATGTTTCCAATGCACGGTCCACCTCCGTGGCCAGCGATTCGCTGATCAATCCCCGATCGGCGTTCGGCGAGTCGGGATTTACGAGTACGTCGAGCAGGGAGTTGTCTTCGCCGTCGGCAAACGGTGCATCGACAGATACATGCCGGCCCGCTACACGCAGCGTGTCGGTAACCTTCTCACGCGGCAGATCCAGTTCCGTTGCCAGTTCTTCGGGCGACGGCGTGCGTTCGTGTTCCTGCTCGAAGCGGGCGAAGGCCTTGTTGATCTTGTTGAGCGACCCCACCTGATTGAGTGGCAGGCGCACGATGCGCGACTGCTCGGCCAGGGCCTGAAGAATCGACTGGCGGATCCACCATACGGCATAGGAGATGAATTTGAATCCACGCGTCTCGTCGAACTTTTCGGCGGCCTTGATCAGTCCCAGATTGCCTTCGTTGATCAGATCCGGAAGGCTCAATCCCTGATTCTGATACTGCTTCGCCACCGATACCACGAAACGAAGATTGGCCTTCGTCAATTTCTCCAATGCTTCCTGATCGCCCTTGCGGATCCGTTGGGCCAGTTCAACCTCCTCCTCGACCGTAATGAGCTCCTCCTTGCCGATCTCCTGAAGGTATTTGTCCAGCGAGGCACTCTCACGGTTGGTAATGGATTTTGTAATCTTTAATTGACGCATACTCTTTAACCTAACTTATTTTTATCTCATAACCTGTTTCTTCCTTCACTGCGGGCTTTGTCCGACTGTCTCTCTCCGTCCTGTTCCTTGTCTGTCCCTCTACCCTTGTTACTGCCCTGTTCTCTTGCTCTGTTCTCTGTCTGCTCTCTCTACCCTTGCTTCTGCTCCTGCCCGGCCCTTTCTCCGCCCCCCCCCTGGGGATACGGCACGGGGAGAAGTTCCCCCTCTCCCCGGTAAATCGTCGTTGTGGAAAACCCGTGGGGCTTTCAGGGGAACCCTCTCTCACACATCTCTTTTACCTGATCCCCGAAAAGCCCTTCAGGTCCGGCGTATCCGCCGTCGAACGCTGTCTTGCAGGTTTCCCCTACTCGATCAGCGTATAGCTTGCGGCCCGACCGTTGGGATAGATGCCGTCGATCGACGTCACCTTCTCATCCATGCGCTGCATGTCGCTGAGCGAATAGACCGGACGATCGTTGATGTGTGTGATGATAAATCCCTCTTTCACACGCGCACGGGCCAAAATGCCGCCCTGCTTGATGCTTACGACCTGCACTCCGCCTTTGATCTCCAGCTCCCGACACACCTTGGTGCCGGCATCGCGGAACTTCCCGCCCAGTGCAGCCGTCACGTCAACCGTTTCGCGCGTGATCAACTCCGTTTTACCAGCCTTATTACGCAAGGTGACATCAAAATGTTTCACTTCGCCGTCTCTTTTTACCGTAATTTTTACCTTGTCGTTGGGCCGGTGTTTCGCTATCTGCTCCTGAACCGTCGAGGCATTGCTGATTTTTGCGCCGTCAATGGCGATGATCACATCCCCCTTGCGGATGCCGGCTGCCGAGGCCGCCCCGTCTTCCGCAACACTCGCAACATATACTCCGCCCAGCTCCTTGATGCCGGTATCCTTGCCCATCTGGTCGATGAAGTCCTGGTCGATGTAGCGGTAGGAGATACCCAGCAGGGCCCGCTGTACGACTCCGTACTCCTTCAGATCGACTACCACCTTCTTCACGATCGATTCCGGTATGGCGAACGAATAACCGATGAAACTGCCCGTCTGCGACTTGATCAGCGTGTTGATGCCGACCAACTCTCCGCGCGTGTTCACCAGCGCCCCGCCCGAATTGCCCGGATTCACCGCCGCGTCGGTCTGGATGAACGACTCGATGCGGAACTGGTCGGGTATGACGTCCAGCTGACGGGCCTTGGCACTTACGATGCCGGCCGTGATGGTCGATTGCAGATCGAACGGCGAGCCGATGGCCAGCACCCATTCGCCCAGACGCAGCGCATCGGAGTTGCCGAACGGAATCGTCGGCAGATCCTTCCCTTCGACCTTGATCAGGGCCACGTCGGTCGTGGGATCCGTGCCGATGACCTTCGCATCGAACGTCCGGCCGTCGTTGAGCTTTACGCGCAGTTTGTCGGCATCCTCCACCACATGGTTGTTCGTTACGATATAGCCGTCCTCCGAGATGATGACGCCCGAACCTCCGGCGCGGCGCTCCTGCGTGCGCGGCTCACCGCCGCCCCGCCGGCCGTATCCCTGCGGCAGGCCGAAAAACTCGAAGAAGGGGTCGTAGGCCCCGCCGAAACCTCCGCCGACTTCAACCTGCTGGATGGCTTCAATGTTCACCACCGCCTTTACGGCATTCTCCGCTGCATAGGTCAGATCGGGATATTTGTCCGCTTCGTAGGCCGTGAAATGCGACCCCAAAGCCGGCGTGCGCTCCACCTCGTGTTCGATATATTCGATCCTGCTCTCGGAACGGGTGCCGTTCAATGCCCATACCGTTACGCCGCTCGTTACGGCCGAGACGGCAATCAGTCCTAAAAATAAAAATGTCTTTTTCATTGTGTTGTGAAAATTACGTTTGTCTTTTAGGCTATTTTCTTCATCGGCAAATCTTTTCTTGTACTGTCGCTTTGCCATATAACGCGCCCTGCGGAGAAATATTTTGGCGGCCGTCTCTTTTTTTCGTCGTTTATCGAAGATCGTGCCGTCGATGTGCGGAAAAATGTGCCCGATGCCGATTGTCCGCACGTTGGCGCCGCAATGTGCTGACCCTCTCGGAAAAGAAATTTTCATCCGGCGAAGGCGCTGCAGTCCGTTGCCCGAATCCCGATTTTCGCCCGATCGGGCTGCCGTGCCCGCCCGCTCCGTCTTTCCGCTTTTTCTCTCTTCGCCCCGATTCTTTCCGCGCCCTTCCTGATTCTCCCGATCTCCCGAATGGGCTCCGGTGTCCGTTGCGGCGCCTGTTTTTTCGGGGACTGCCGCTCTTCCGCAACCGGCTGCGGCAGGTTCGATGGAACGGCGGCCCGACAAAGAAAAGAAGAGCCGTTTCGTCGGAATACGGCTCTCTTCTCTCCCTCTTGGCTCCAATGCCCCCCCCCTCTGTCGGGTGCAGGGCGGTTCCGCACGACCGGAGCCGTGCAGGGGGACGGCCCGTTACAGTCCGAACTCCTTGCGGAGCATCTCGACGGCATCGAGCTTCTCCCAGCCGAAAAATTCGATCTCCTGCTCCGTCTCGTGTCCGTCGCGCCAGAGCTTCTCCACCTTTTTATAGGGCCGGTTACCGAAGTGCCCGTAGGATGCCGTGGCCTCGAAGATCGGGTTTTTCAGTCCGAAACGTTTGACGATCGCTGCGGGACGCAGGTCGAACAGTTTCCCGATGCGGCGTGCGATCTCGCCGTCGGTCATCCCTTCAAGCGCCGCCGGACGCTTCGAACGACAGGTGTCCACATAGATCGACAGCGGCTGTGCGATGCCGATCGCATAGGAGAGTTCTACCAGCACTTCGTCGGCAATACCTGCCGCAACGAGATTCTTGGCGATATGGCGCGCCGCATAGGCTGCCGAACGATCCACCTTCGAGGAGTCCTTGCCCGAGAAGGCGCCGCCGCCGTGTGCACCCCGTCCGCCGTAGGTATCGACGATGATCTTGCGGCCCGTGAGTCCCGTATCTCCGTGCGGGCCTCCGATGACGAACTTGCCCGTAGGATTGACGTGCAGGATGTAGTCGTCGCCGATGAGCGCCGAGAGTTTGTCGCCGGCACGTTCCAGACGCGCCTTCACGCGCGGAATGAGAATCGTGCGGACGTCGTTGCGGATCTGCTCCTGCATGCGGCGTTCGGCCTCCTTCTCGCTCACGCCCTCACCCGCCTCGACGAACTCGTCGTGCTGCGTCGATACGACGATCGTATGAACCCGCAGCGGGCGGTTCGTCGTCTCGTCGTACTCGATCGTCACCTGCGACTTGGCATCGGGACGCAGGTAGGTCATTTCGCGCCCCTCGCGGCGGATGACCGCCAGCTCCTTGAGGATGACATGCGACAGAATGAGCGTCGCGGGCATGTATTCGCGCGTCTCGTTGCAGGCATAGCCGAACATGATGCCCTGGTCTCCGGCACCCTGCTCCTCCTCCTCGGCGCGCACGACTCCCTGGTTGATGTCGGACGACTGCTCGTGGATGGCCGAAAGCACACCGCACGAATTGCCGTCGAACTGATACTCCCCTTTCGTATAGCCGATGCGGTTGATCACGCGCCGCGCGACATCCTGCACATCGACATAAGCCTCCGAACGGACCTCTCCCGCGACGACGACCAGTCCCGTCGTGCAGAGCGTCTCGCATGCCACCTTCGCATTGGCGTCGTGACGCAGGAATTCATCCAGAATGGCGTCCGAAATCTGATCCGAAACTTTGTCGGGGTGCCCCTCGGACACCGACTCCGACGTAAACAGATAACCCATTTTCAATACAATTTAACGTGAGTCCGGCAAGATTTCCAATTGTCAAGGGCTTCGATCGCGAACTTGCCGGACTCACTCCCTGGCCTGTCACACAGACCGGTTCGCTGTCGGACGACCCTCTCGAATCTTCCGTCGTGAGCGGAAGACTTTCGCAGTTAAACGTATCGAAACGGGAAAAATTGGCTGTTGGAATAAAAAATGTAGCTGCTGGTTTAGCGATTTTTTATTGTGGTTGCAATCAGTCAAATCTTTCCACATTCCATCTTCGCCCCTCCCTTGCAGGAAAAGCTCCGCAAAGGTAAAAAGAAAAAACCGAATAAAAAAACTTTCCCCTCTTTTCTTTTCCGTCTCGCGCCGCTCCTCCGGAGACTCTCCGCCTGCGTGCCCCGTGCGGAGGCCCTCTCCGCTGCCCTCCTCTCCGATCGGAAAAGAGGCCCTTGCGGATCCTTTTCCCGCAAATCCGTCCGGTTGCGGAAGGGGTTCTGCATGATTATTTTGGATTTTCGCGCGGAGTTCTTAATTTTGCAGAACAGGCTGTGCGTTCCGGCGCAGCAAAATGGCAATACGTTTATGGCTTATATCAAGGAGGTGCGGGGACATCTGCCCCGCGTGGGAGAAGGAACATTCGTCGCCGACACGGCCGTGCTGATCGGCGACGTGACCATCGGCCGCGACAGTTCCGTGTGGTTCAATACGGTGCTGCGCGGCGACGTCAATACGATTACCGTCGGTGACAGGACCAATATCCAGGACGGGACAGTCATCCATACCCTTTACGACGGTTCGCCCCATCCCTCGCAGACCCATATCGGAAACGATGTCTCGATCGGCCACAACGCCACCATTCACGGCGCAACGATCGAGGACAACTGCCTGATCGGCATGGGTGCAACGGTTCTCGACAACGCCGTCGTCGCTTCGGGCTGCATCGTCGCCGCCGGAGCCCTCGTCCTTTCGGGCGCCAGACTCGAACCCGATTCGGTCTATGCCGGCGTGCCTGCACGGAAGGTCAAGGAGATCACGCCCCAACAGCGCGAAGAGATCATCCGCCGTACCACGCGCGACTATCGCATGTATGCGTCGTGGTACACCGGACGGGAGCCTTCGGAATAAAAACCTCGAATCCTGAATCGGATGAAGCGCTCGACAAACAAAAACAAAATCATCGTCAACCTGTTCGTGGCGGGGGCTATCGTATTGGTGGTCAATTTCATGTATATCCTGCCGATGCTGGTGGGCCAGGACGAGACCCGGCCGGTGATTTCGAGCAGGACAGTGCAGAAACTCAAGGATGCCGGTCACGGAAAGCGCAATCGGGGAAAGACCGTAAAACGACAGACGTCCCCCGAAGGCGCCGATACGCCCGCAGATCCGGCGGCTGCGGCCGGTGCGGACTCTGTTGACGCGGGACGGGATTTCGGAATCGAACGCGGCGCCTGGACCGACACGGAGGAAGAGGAGCATGATCCGGCACCGAGAGTGATCTCCGGAAAGGTGTCCCGTTCGCCCTATGGACACGGATTTCTGATTTATGAATCTTCGGAGCCCGTTCCCTCCGGCAACGCAGCGGCCGATGATTCTCTCCGGTACGGACAACGTATCGACAGCATATATCTGAGCGATCGGACCATGATCCATATGAGGCTCAAGGACGGCGACAGCGTTGATGTGGAACTTTTTTCCCTGCGGGTCCACAATTCGCCGATCGGACGAACAATAAGCGTCAACGGAAAACGTTACCGTCCTCATTATGCGCCGGCAATGATCAAACACTGGTACAACAGCCTTACCCTGCAGTTCGTCGGATATTTCGTGCTGGCGTTTCTCCTGCTCTCCATCATGACCCGCGATACGAAAAACTATTCGATGAAACTCTTCCTGAAACGGAGTCTTCTCTGTCTGGCATTGACGCTTCTCTTCTATTTCCTCGAACCCGTGCTGCTGCGGGGAATGCCCTATCAGATACTGCCCTGGTACATGCTCGGCCGCTGGATCGACTATACGCTCGTCCTCAAATGCCTCTTTACGTTGGTCGTCTGCCTGTTCTATGCGCAGATCGTGCGGCTGCTGCACCAACGGCAGGCCATGATCCTCGAAAACGAACAGCTCAAAAACGAAAATATGACAACCCGCTACAACATGCTGGTAAGTCAGATAAACCCCCACTTCTTCTTCAATTCGCTCAACTCGCTGGCCATGCTCGTGCGCGAAAAGGAGGAAAGCAAGGCGCTCGCCTATATCGACCGGCTCTCCTATTCGTTCCGTTACATCATCCAAAACGGACAGAACATGCTGACGACCCTTGCCGAGGAGCTGCGTTTTGCCGAATCGTACTGTTATCTCTTCAAGATCCGGTATGCCGACAAGCTCTTTTTCGACATCGAGGTCGATGCCGCCTACCTCTCCTGTCGGCTGCCGGTGCTGACCCTGCAGGAGCTCCTTGCAAATGCCGTCAAGCACAATGCCATTACCAAACGCTCTCCGCTGCATGTCTCGATTCGGGTCGATGACGGCGTGCTGGTCGTCTCGAATCCCCGGTCGCCGAAACTCGACGCCGTATCCGGAACGGGCACCGGCCTGCGGAATCTCGACAGCCGCTGGCAACTCATTACCGGACAGGGCATCCGGATCGTGCAGGACGACAAAACCTTCTCGGTGCGGCTGCCCCTGCTCGAACCCCAGCAAAACAAACGCGAAAGCCAATGAAAGTCGTGATTATCGAGGATGAAACAGCTGCCGCTCTCAACCTCAAGTCCATCCTGCGGCAGGTTGCACCGTCGGTCGAGGTCGTCGCCGAACTGGAAAGCGTCGCCGAAAGCGTCGAGTGGTTCGAAACGCACGCATCTCCCGATCTGGTGCTGATGGATATTCATCTGGCCGACGGCGAGTCGTTCCGCATCTTCGATCGGGTTTCGGTGACCGCTCCCGTCGTCTTCACCACCGCATACGATCAATATGCCCTTGAGGCCTTCCGTGTAAACAGCATCGATTACCTGCTCAAGCCCATCAAGGAGGAGGATGTGCGGCGCGCACTGGACAAACTGCGCCGTTTGTCGGAACTGGACAGGAACCGTTACTCCGAACGTGTGGAGCGCATGGCCGCCCGCGCAAACGAACAGCAACAGGCTTTTCTGGTGCGTATGCGTGACAAACTCATCCCGCTGCGGCGCGAGGATATAGCCTACTGCCATACCAGCGCCGAACGTGTTTCGGCCTGTACGCTCGACGGAAAGACATATCCCCTCGACAAACCGCTCGAAGTGCTTCAGACCCTGTTGCCGCCCGGTGAATTCTTTCGGGCAAACCGCCAGTTCATCATTGCACGGCGCGCCGTGAACGACATCTCCGTATGGTTCGGCAGCCGCCTGTCGGTCCGCCTCTGTGTCGAAACACCCGAACGGATCATCATCTCGAAAGCCCGCGTTCCCGAATTCAAACGGTGGCTCACGGCGGTTCACCCCGTCGATTAGTCGTTTCACCCCTCATTTCTGCCCTTTTGCCCGCATGACAGCGCCGCTTTGAAGAAAGACGGCTAATTTTGCCATTGTAAATATGGATTACGGATCATGCGGAGGATAAGGTGCATAACGGCAGGAACGGCTGCTTTGTCGGAGACCGGTGCGGAGATGCCGGCCGGTGTCTGCGGCAGGCGCATCTTTCCGTTGCCGGATCCTTCCGTTTGCGGCTCCGGCACGGCGTGCAGGACCGCCGGCAACAGAATCCGTCGCTTGGAACCGGATGTTGCGGTTGTAGCCAAGCTCCCGCATCCGACGGGTGGATTGCGACGTGAAATGTCTGATATTCCGGGAGAGAAGAGACCGGCGGTCTCTGCACGCTTTTTTTCAGCCGGCGCCCGGCCGTTCCGGCGGACGGCAATTTCCCCCGCCCCGCCCTTCCCTTCGAAGACGGCTGTGCGCGGACGGGTCCGTCTCCCGATGGGAGGAGAACCCTTGTCTTGTCCCTGCCCATCCATTCCGTACCCCAGCCTGTTTCATGAACCGCTTAAAATCGTAAGACCATGATGAAACGATTCTACCCGATTCTTTGTACTGTTCTTTTTTGCATGGGTGTCCCGATGGCGTATGGGCAGTCGGGAAAGGTGTCGGCAACGGTTATCGACGCCGAAACCCGCAAAGGCGTGGCGGGGGCCGTCATCGAATTTGCACCGGCCGATACGACGCTCCAGAAACGCTATTTTACCTCCGGCTACGGCGGACGTTTCGAGGTGTCGGTCCCCTGCGGGGAGTATGGGGTCGCAGTCTCGTTCCTCGGATATGAAACCGCCGTCCGAGCGGCTTCGGTGGCATCCGGAACCCTGTCGCTCGGTACGGTGGAACTGAAACCCGCCGCGACGCAGATCGAAACCGTCGTCAAGGAGGTGCAGGCAATGCGCACCTCCCAGAAAGGCGATACGCTGATCTACAATGCCGAAGCGTTCAAGGTTACGGCCGATGCCAGCGTCGAACGCCTGCTCAGGAAAATGCCCGGCATCACCGTAACGGACGGTGAGGTCGAGGCGCAGGGCGAGAACGTGAAACGCATTTATGTCGATGGCAAGGAGTTTTTCAGCGAAGATGTCAATACCGCGATCAAAACCCTTCCGGCGGTGATCGTCGATAAAGTCGAGGTGTTCGACAAGCTGAGCGATGCGGCCGAGTTCTCGGGGGTGGATGACGGCGAAGGCTACAAGGCTATCAATATCGTCACGAAACCCAATATGCGTCAGGGCGTCTTCGGAAAGGTCTATGGCGGCTACGGGTACCAGCCCGAAACGGAGGGGCTGACCGGACATCACAAATACAATGTCGGCGGGAACATCAACCTTTTTCACGGTTCGAGCCGCCTGTCGCTGATCGGTCTCTCCAACAATGTCAACAAGCAGAATTTCGCGCTTGAGGACATCATCAGCGTTTCGGGAGGCAATGCAGCCGATCTGATGAATACGATGATGCCCCTTCAGACCGGTGTCGCACAGATCCATGCCTTCGGATTCAATTATACCGATTATTGGGGGAAAACCGGCAACCATGACAAAGTCCAGTTGCAGGCGAGCTATTTCTACAACCATACGACCCTCAAGAACCGATCCGCCATCGACAGATGGTACGAAGCTCCTTCGCCGCTGGATACGCTCCATCAGGAGGACCGTTCGAATACCTTCAATGGAGGGCATCGTTTCAATGCCCGCCTCGAATGGCGGATCGCGGAGAACCAGTCGTTGATGTCGCGCACGGGATTGACATACCAGAACAACGACTCCTATGAGATCTCCGGCGGACATCAGTGGGGCGAAAGCGGCTATCGGGTAATCGACGACTTCAGGGATGGAAACGGTTCGGGACTGAATCTGCATCAGTACCTCTCCTACCGTCTGAAGCTGGGGAAGGACGGCCGCACCCTTACGCTCGATGGCGATTTCACTTACCGCGACAGCCGGAACGATACATACAGCCATTCGAATCTGGCCGACGGCATCGACCTCCATCTGATTGCCGAACCGTCCGACACGCTGCTGCTGCGTTATCAGTCTGTCCGGATTCCGTCCTACAGTTACAATGTCGCAGGCAATGTGACCTATACCGAACCGCTCTCGGAACATGCACTACTGAACCTCCAATACCGTGTGGCGTACAACTACCAGGAGAGTGACAAACGGGCCTATGTCACCGGCCCGCAGTTCGATACGGCAGGTCTGGAACCCGACCCCGCACTTTCGCAATTCTCCAACAGTGGCTATCTGACCCATCGTGTCGGGCCCGGATTCCAGTTTGCGAAGAACGCCAACCGCATTCAGGCAAATATCTTCTATCAACATGCCGAACTGGCGGGAAACGTGCTCTCCGCAGCCGGTTCCCTCCGCGAAGGAGCCGAGAACCGGAGCCGTTACGGGTTCGACAACCTGATCTATTCCGTCATCGGGTTCTATCGTTTCAATCCGCAGAATTCAGTGCGCCTGAACCTCAGTTCTGCGACGATGAACCCCAATATCGGGCAGTTGCAGGACATTTGCGACGTTACGAATGCCCAGAACATCGTCAGGGGGAATCCCCGCCTGCGCCCCTCCTATGCGAAAACGCTCTTTATGAACTACATAAACACCAATATGGAAAAAGGCCGGACGTTCCTGTGGTTCGTGACAATGGAGCACATATCGGATTACATCACGTCGCACATCGCCTACGACCTTTCCGTGCCGGTTCCGACCGGAGAGACCGATGCCGCCGGAGATCCCGTCATGCAGATCTACAACCCCTATCTCTATTCGGCCTATGTCAATATGGACGGCTTCCTGTCGGTAAGTACGCAGATGAATTATGCATTTCCCGTCTCCTTCCTCAAGAGCAACTTCACCCTTATGGCCGGTCTCCGTTACTGCTCCACGCCGTCGATGGTCGGCGGGACACTCATCGACGGCAACCTGTCGGGCGGTCAGCGCAATGAGGCGAATGAAATGAATTACACATTCCAGGCATGGCTCGACAGCAACATCTCCGAGAATGCCGATTTCTCCCTCAGCTGGTCGGGCGTTTACAGCCATGTCCGCAATTCGCTGGATGCGGCGGGGACGAAAAACCGCTATTTCCTCCAGCAGGTCTCGGCGGGTATGAAATTCATTCTGCCCCGCAGCCTTACCATTACCGCATCGGCTGAATACAACCAGTATGTCGGTTTCACGAACGACTACGACTATTCCTATGTGCTGTGCAACGTCTATCTGGGCAAAAAACTCTTCCGCACGCAGCGCGGAGAGCTGATGCTCGGTGTCAACGACCTTTTCAACCGGAACTCCTCCTTCTCCCGCACGATAGGTTCGGGGTATGCACAGAATACGATCAACGGCGTCATCGGCCGTTACTTCACCGTGCAGTTCGTCTATAACCTTACGCATTTCGGAAAACGCGGATCCAAAAACATCAAGGATTACGATGTCATGCAGCGGTTTTACGGCGATATTCCGCCCTCGTCGGACCGCCCGAAGGCAAAACGGAAAAAACGGTAGGCAAGGCGTCCCGCCAATGGGATGAAACAACATGCGATCCCGGTTCTCTCTTCCGAAAAAACGCCGGAGCTTGTTGCAGCCGACAACCCGTACAGACACAGACACCCTTTGCCGTCTCTTCCCCACTTCCTGCGGCAAGGGGTGTCGCTTTGTGGCCGTATGCGCCGCAGATGCGGGGCTTGCGATCCTGAGACGACGCAGCCGGATCCCGACCGGTTTTTGCTCCCTTTCATATACTATTTTCAATTGAATTCCGTTTGATATTGGGCTTTTTGAACAGAAAATGAAAGTCCGTTTGCAGGATTTTTGTTATTTTCGCGCAAATTTTAGCAACATCATGTCCATACCGTGCCGAATTTCTAAAGAAGAAAGGTTTTGCTGTATGAAGCGTGCCGTTATGTCTGTCGTATTTTTGTTGACCGCGCTGAACGTTCATGCCCAATCGGGCAAGGTGTCGGCAACGGTGATCGATGCCGACACCCGTAAAGGTGTTCCGGGGGCCGTCGTGGAGTTCGCACCGGCCGATACGACCGCTCAGAAACGCTATTTTACCTCCGGCTACGGTGGCAGAATCGACGTCGCAGTACCCTATGGCGAATATACGGTCGCAGTGTCGTTCCTCGGTTACGACACCTTCACGGAGAAGTTGAAACTCTCGTCGGCCCGCAAGTCCCTCGGTACGATCGAACTCGAACCGGGTTCCACGCAGATCGAAGCGGTCGTAAAAGAGGTGCAGTCGATGCGGACCTCCCAAAAGGGCGATACAGTCAGCTACAATGCCGGCGCTTTCAAGGTCGCAATGGATGCCGACGTGGAGGGGCTGCTCAAGAAAATGCCCGGCATTACCGTAACGGACGGCGAGGTCGAGGCACAGGGTGAGACCGTCAAGAAGGTCTTTGTCGATGGCAAGGAGTTTTTCGGCGAAGATGTTACCTCCGCAATCAAGTCCCTGCCGGCCGAGGCCGTCGATCGGGTCGAGGTCTATGACAAACTGAGCGATGCCGCCGAATTCTCCGGCATGGATGACGGGGAAGGCTACAAGGCGCTCAATATCGTTACGAAACCCGACATGCGTCAGGGTCAGTTCGGAAAACTCTATGCCGGATACGGGTACCAGCCCGATACGGAGGGCATAACCTCGCCCCACAAATACAATGCCGGAGGAAATGTCAACTTCTTTCACGGATCGAGCCGCGTGTCGTTGATCGGGCTCTTCAACAACGTCAACCAACAGAACTTCTCGTTCGAGGATATTCTCGGCGTTTCGGGCGGCCAGATGGGACGCGGTGTCGGCGCTCTGATGGTACGGCCCCAGAGCGGCGTGGCAAACGTCACCTCTTTCGGCGTGAACTATTCGGACAGCTGGGGGAAAACCGGAAATCGGGAAAAGGTAACCTTGCAGGCAAGTTATTTCTTCAACCGGACGGCAACAAAAAACACCTCGATTACCGATAAATGGTACGAGGCGCCGTCGCCGATCGATACCCTTCACCGAGAAAACTACTCCGACAACATAAACGGAAACCACCGGTTCAATGCCCGTCTCGAATGGCGCATCTCCGAGAACCAGTCGCTCATGTCGCGCACGGGACTGAGTTTCCAGAGTTACGATCCTTACAGCACGGGATACGGACACCAATGGGGCGAGAGCGGTTATCGGGTCATCGACAACTTCAGTGAAGGTGTGCGGCACGGCATGAATCTCAACCAGTACCTCTCCTATCGCGCCAAACTGGGAAAAGACGGCCGGACGCTTACCGTCGATGGAAATGTCAGCTATCGCGACAACCGCGGCGATACGAACAGCTATTCGAATCAGGCAAACGGCATCGATCCCGACCTGATCGCAAGTCCGACCGATACGCTTCTGCTGCGTTATCAGTTGACGCATTCACCCTCGTACAGCTACAACCTGCGCGGTGACGTAACCTACACGGAACCGGTTTCGCAGTATGCGCAGCTGAGTCTGCAATACCGTGTGGCCTACAACTATCAGGAGAGCGACAAACGGACCTATATTACGAACGATCAGTTCAATGCGGCGGGCGTGGAACCCGATCCGAGCCTCTCGCAATCCTCCAATACCGGTTATCTGACCCACCGCATAGGCCCCGGCTTCCGGATTGTCAAGGGGAAAAACCGCTTCGTTGCCAATTTCTCCTACCAGCATGCCGAACTGATGGGCGAAGTGCTCTCTGCGACGAAACTGATCCGCCCCGGCGAAGATACGAAGACGCGGCACGGATTCGACAACTTTACCTATTTCCTCATGGGGCAGCTCAACATCAACCCTGAAAACTCGATCCGGCTTTTCATCAACTCTTCGACCAATAATCCGAATATCAGCCAGCTGCAAAATATTTACGACGTATCCGATGCCCAGAGCATCTCGAAAGGCAATCCCAATCTGCGACCGACCTATTCGAACAACGTGCGTTTCCATTATGTAAACTCCAATGTCGAAAAGGGCCGGACTTTCATGTGCATGTTCTCCATGCGGAATACGTCGAACTATATCACCTCAAGCATGGCATACGACATTTCGGTGCCGGTTCCGACCGGCGAGGTCGATGCCGAAAACAATCCCGTGATGCGGACCTATACCCCGCATACCTATTCGACCTATACCAATATGGATGGATTCTGGGATCTGCGCTCGCATGTGAGCTACGGCCTTCCGGTTTCATTCCTTAAGAGCAACCTCAACATGATGGCGGGTGTCGGTTATACCATTACTCCCACAATGGTCGGCGGAACGCTGGTCGATGGCGAGCTGCTGGGCGGCGAACGGAACGATGCGAGCCGGCTGAGCTACGATTTCCGCACCGTGCTGGGTAGCAATATCTCCGAAAATGTCGATTTCACGCTTTCGTGGCACGGCGCATACAACATCGCCAGAAACTCGCTTGCGTCATCGGGTGCCAAAAACCGCTATTTCAACCATGTGGCGTCGGGGACGATGAAGTTCGTCTTCCTGAAATCGTTTACATTCACGGGCAACGTATCCTACCAGCAGTATCTCGGTTTTACGAACGATTACGACTATTCCTATGTGCTGTGCAATGCCTATGTTGGCAAGAAACTCTTCCGCAACCGGCGCGGCGAGTTGATGTTCGGCATCAACGACCTGTTCAATCAGAATACGGCATTCTCGCGCACAACGGGTTCCGGATATACGCAGAATACGCTCAACAGCGTCATCGGCCGTTATTATACCGTGCAGTTCGTCTATAACCTGCGTCATTTCGGAAAACGCGGTTCGAAGGATATCAGGGACTATGACGGTATGGGAGGCCGTCCGGCAGGCGGTCACGGCCGGCCGCCGATGGGCCCTCCGCCCGGCGGGCGCGGGCCGCGTTTCTGATCCGGATGGAACAACCGAAAGCGGGGAACGACCGACAAGGATCGTTCCCCGCTTTTTTGACCGCCTTCCGGTCGTCGTTCGTGCCACGGCCGCTCTTCTGCTCTGCCGTTCGTGCCGGACTGCCGATTCTGTTGAAGCAGCAACGCCTGACCGGCGAGCCTTGACCCTATTTCAATGCGCGGTCCTGTTTCTCGCGTGTCAGGAGCACATGGATGCCGATGCATGCCAGTCCGCCATAGATGAATACCTGCGCCCACAGGAGCCGCAGTTCGGGCATTACCTCCTGTAACGAGGCGCCCATTGTACGGATGCGGATGAATCCGTTCACGCCGCTGCTGCTCGGAAAGATCTGTCCGAAGGTGTAGAGCCACTCCGGAATCGCCTCGCGCGGAAACGATGCTCCGCTCAACAGCAGAATCGGAATCGATGTCCAGAAAAGCAGCAGCAGCGACTGTTCACGGTAACGGAACAGGGTCGAGATGGCGATTCCCATCATGATGCAGGCCAACAGATAGGGAATCAGAAATCCGATGACAGTCCAGGTGGAGCCGTTCGAGGGATAGTCGAACAGCTTGTAGTGGACCGTCATGATATAGAGGAGCGTCACGGCGTAGATCGAGGCATAGACCATCGCCTTGCCTATCACGATAGGAACCGTGTACATCCGTTTGCAGTTGGCCGGTATCAGTTTCCGGTAAAGACCGAATTCCCGCCATGTGCCGCCGATCATTCCGATGCCGATCAACAATGTCTGCTGGATGATGACGATGATGATGGCCGGCATGATGAACGATCCGTATCCCAGATAGGGAATGAACAGATTGTGGGATTCGTAGATGACCGGCTGCGTGACGGCCATTGCCTGCGGAACGTTGGCGCCTTTGGCGATCAGCCGCTGGAACCGCACCATCGCGCCCGTTTGCCCGATGCTCGATACCAGCTCCTGAAAAACCTGCCGGTACATCAGGAAATAGCTGCCGTCAACGTAGAGGGAGACCGCCGCCGATGAGCCGCCTGTCAACTGCTTCTCGTAATCGGCCGGAATATAGACCACGCCATAGATCTTGCGGGCGAAGAAGAGATCTTCGGCCTCTTCCATCCCCTGCGGTTCGTATGCCACATAGCAGTTGGGGCCCGAATCGAACATCCGCACCAGTTCCCGGCTCGTCGGGGTCTGGCTCTCATCCACAACGCCGATGGGGACGTTCCGCAGAACTTCCGGCGCATAGGCCGCCGCATACAGCGTCGAATAGATCAGGATGGCCAGAATCATGACCAGTATGACTCCGCCATCGGTGAATATCGCCTTGTATTCATGGCGTACAACCGACAGGAATTCACTCCGGTATGCACGCAGTATCTCTTTGAAACGTTTCATCTTACAACCTCCCCCAATATTTTTCGTCGGTGCAGATCCTGCGCAGGCGCGGCAGGCAGAGCATCGGCAGGACGATGAACAGAGCGATGTATCCCATGTCCCACAGCGAATCGATGATCGGTGCTCCGCGCAATGCCTGATCGATGAAGATGTCGGTGTAGAACGTGAAGGGGAAGATCTTGCTGAAAAGCTGCATCGACGGATACATCGCCATCATCGGGAACGTGAGGCCCGAAAACGTAAAGGCGAGGACCGAATAGCCGCCGCCGATCGACAGCGACAACCGCAGATTGCTCAGCAATGATACGATCAGTACGCCGATCGACATGTAGGCCAGGACGAACAGCATGCAGCCGAGCATCAGAACCGTGAGGCTGCCGTTGAGCGGCACTCCGACAATCTTGAACAGGATCAGGAACATCAGCAGCGTCATCAGCAGCATCATGGCGATCAGCGGCAGCGTCTTGCCTACGAGCGCCGACAACATCGAGCCGTTGGCCGAATCGAGCCATTCGCGGGCCGTGCCGTTTTTCAGTTCCGTGCCGATGGCAAAAATCGTGACCAGAATGGCGAAGATCATCAGCATCATCGGCATGAAGCTCGGCGAGAGGTAATAGCTGTAATTCGTATAGGGATTGAACAATACATGTTTGACGAACCGCACCGGCTGGATCTGTGCCATCGCCTGTCGCTCGGTCAGTCCCTGCTTCATGAGCATTTGCAGCTGGACGCCCGCCTGAAAGGTCGTGACGGCCGTCTGGATGTCTTTTGCCAGCAGCCCGTTGACCGTGATGTTCGTCCCGCTCACATAGCTTTCGAGGTGTGTCTGTCCGACACTCAGGATCTCTTTTTCGAAAAAGGCCGGTATCTGGATGATGGCCGAGATCCTGCCCTCACGCATCAGATGCTCCGCCTCGTCCATGCTCTGGACTTCGTAGGATACCATTGCCGTCGGGGTGTCGTCGATCATCTGCGTCACCTTGCGCGACAGGGCGGTGTGATCCTCGTCCAGCACGGCGATCGGGATGTCGCGTGCAACCCCCTCCTTGAAGACGACGGCGAAGAATGCGAACGACACGACGGGCAGCACCACCAGCAGCAGCCAATACATCGGCTGTCGGGCGATGCGCCGCAATTCGCGTTGCAGGGCATGATGCGTGTCATTGAAATAGTTCCGCATGGCCGCCTCCCTCCGCTACTCGATGGTATCCCAATCGACGATGACGCTCATGCCGGGACGCAGCCCCTCCTGGGGATTCGTCGGCTTGGCCTTGACGGCAAAGGTGCGGATATCGAACCCTCCCTGGGTGCGGGTTGCCGCCCATGTCGCGAAATCGGCCTGAGGGGCAATGTAGGTAATCCGGAACTCGATCTCCCGATCCAGCGCCGGAACATGTCCGCGCAGCCGCCCGCCCATGCGGATCTTGGGCATCAGCGTCTCCTTGATGTTGAACGTCACCCACATGTCGCTCATGTCGAGTATCGCCACGACGGGATAACCGCTGCCGACGAGTTCGCCCTGTTCGGCGATGATCGTCGATACCTCGCCCGTGACCGGAGAATAGACCGTTGCGTCGTTCAGGTAGCTCTCGACTTCCGATACGACTCCCTGCGCCTGTTCCACCTGCGCTGCGGCGGCCAGTTTCTCCTCCTTGCTTGCGCCATCGACGGCAAGGTCGTATTGGGCCTTGGCTGCGGCGGCCGTCGCGAGCATCGCGTTGTATTGGGCTTGTGCCTCGTCGAACTTCTGTGCCGGTACGACACCCTGCTCGTAGAGCGTTTTTACCCGTTCGAAGGTCTTTTTGGCGAGTTCCTGTCCCGCTTGCGCCTTTTGCCACATGCTCAATGCCGCTTCGATCTGCTGTACACGGGCACCGGAGAGCACTTTCTTGTCGAGCGCCGTTGCGGCGCTGCGTACCGCTTCGGCCTGTTGCAACTTCGCATCCAGTTCCGGCGTCGAAAGCGTATAGAGCAATTGACCCTGTTCGACGCGCTCTCCCTCTTCGACCTTCATCTCGACGATGCGGCCCGCGATCTTCGACGATGCCTTGTAGGTCGTGCATTCGGTCGTCCCTTGAATCAGCGTCGGTGTCTTGATCTTCAGGTAGTGGCTGACAAGTACGACTGCCACGATGATGATCGCAACGGCTGCGATAACTGCAATGATGTTTTTCTTGCTCATATTCTTCTCTTTTTATCGTTCGCTATTTGTCGTATGCGATGTGCCGCGTATCCATGCGGCGCATGTACTCCATGAATTCGTCGCTGGCTCCGGCCGCTTCGAGCAGCTGGGCCAGCAGCACATCGTACTGATAGGCTGTTTGTATGCGCTCGGTTCTGACCTTCGCGAGATTCAGCTCGGCGTCGATCAGGTCGGACGATGTGCACATGCCTTCGAGAAAAGCGGCGTTTTTGGCCTTGAGATACTCCTCCGCGAATGCCAGCGATGATTCGATCGATGTCATTTGGGCGCGGCAGTTGGCCATCTGGTTGTAGATCTTCTCGATCAGCACGGCGATGTCGTCGTGGGCTTTCGTCTGCAACGCCTCGACGCGCCGCACGGTCTGCTTGGCCGCCGAGTATTTGTATTCGCGGTTCAGTCCGTTGAAGAGCTTGAAGTTGACGCCTACGCCGACGGCCCAGCGTGGCAGGACGTCCGTAACCTGATAGTCGTAGAACGACATCCCGCCCATCGCTACGACCTGCGGCAGAAATTCCGAACGCTGTGCGCGGACCCCTTCATGGGCCAGCTGCCGCTTCTGTTCGACCTGTGCCAACAGCGGATTGCGCTGCGTGGCCAGTGTCTGGAAGTAATCGAGCGGTTCGATGCGGTCGAGCATGAACATCGCCGTGACGGGCAGATAGTCGCCGCTCTTGCCCAATGTGCTGTTCAGGGCGCTGCGGATCGTTTCGACTTGCGACTGTGCATTTTGCAACTCCCGTTCGGCTTCCGACATCCGGAATTCCACATAGAGTTTCTCGCTGTGGGCGATCATCCCCTGTGCCTCCAGCGCCGTTGCATCTTCGAGGTGTTTGCGCACGCCATCGACGACCTGTTGGCGCACCTCGACGACCTGTTGCGCCAGCGCCAACCCGTAGTAGCGCTCCACGAGTTCCGAAATCAAGGCGTTGCGCTGCTGTAC
>CALUKI010000022.1 GCA_944321175.1 uncultured Alistipes sp. | reverse complement strand
ACATTCGAACTGAAGAACAGACTGACCAAACAAAATGTCGATGATGCGGTCAATCAATACATGAACGACCGCGACCCGAAGGAGTTGATCTTTAACTTCAAGCGATGTGCAGTACATTTTGCGGTCGATGACAACGAGGTGAAAATGTGTACACGGTTGTGCGGTAAGGCGTCCTGGTTTCTGCCGTTCAACAAGGGGAACAATGACGGTGCAGGCAATCCGCCCAATCCGGATGGCATCAAGACCGATTATCTCTGGAAAGAGATTCTGACCAAGGAATCGTTGTCGAATATTTTGGAGAATTATTCGCAGGTGGTCGAGAAAATCGATCGAAAGACGAACAAAGTTGTCGGCGAAACCATGATTTTCCCACGTTATCATCAATTGACGGTGGTTCGCAAACTGTTGGCCGATACCCTTCGGAATGAAGTGGGGAAACGCTATTTGATTCAACACAGCGCAGGGAGCGGCAAATCGAATTCGATTGCATGGCTGGCATATCAGTTGGTCAAACTGGAGAAAAGCGGAAAAAACTTTTTCGATTCAATTATCGTGGTTACAGACCGTGTGAATCTTGACCGGCAGATTCGGGACACAATAAGACAATTCATGCAGGAGCGGAGCGTTGTTGGCTGGGCCGACGACTCTTCCACACTCGGTTCGCTGCTTAATGCGGGAAAGAAGATAATTATTACAACCATTCACAAATTCCCGTTCATTTTGTCGAGTATAGGCACGGAAAATAAGGACAAACAGTTTGCCATCATTATTGACGAGGCTCATTCGAGCCAGACGGGAAGCCTGTTTGCCAAGATGAATATGGCCGTTTCGGGAAATGTATGCGATGACGAGGAAGATATCGAAGATAAAATCAACAAACTCATAGAAGGGCATCGGATGGTCCGAAATGCCAATTATTACGCATTCACCGCAACACCCAAAAACAAGACTTTGGAGATGTTTGGAGATGCGATACCACAGCCTGACGGGCAAGTACGACATGTGGCTTTTCATACCTATTCAATGCGTCAAGCGATTCAGGAACGATTTATTCTGGATGTGCTGGAACATTATACCCCGGTATCAAGTTTCTATAAACTTGTGAAAAAATCGGAAGATGACCCATTATTCGACAATGAAAAGGCACAAGCCAAACTCCGTGCCTATGTTGAAGGCGATCGAACTACAATCCACCACAAAGCGGCTATTATGGTTGAGCACTTCCATACGAATGTCATCAGCAAAGGGAAAATAGGAGGACAAGCTCGTGCAATGGTCGTGACCAGCAGTATCGAACGAGCTATAGATTACTATTTTGAATTTTGCCGATTGCTGGAAGAACGAGGAAGCCAGTATAAAGCCATAATCGCATTCTCCGGAGAAAAGGAGTTGCCAAACAAATACAGGGAGTACGGAAAGATGACCGAAGCCTCGTTGAATGGATTTCCGAGTGCAGAGATTGAAGATCGCTTCAAGAAAGACCCCTATCGTTTTCTTATTGTTGCCAATAAGTTCCAGACGGGCTATGATGAGCCGCTGCTTCATACGATGTATGTAGATAAGATTCTGACGGATATCAAAGCCGTACAAACTTTGTCTCGACTCAATCGGGCCCATCCCAAAAAACGAGACACATTTGTTCTTGATTTTGCTAATGATCCGGAAGACATTAAAAAATCGTTCCAGCGCTATTACAAAACGACTGAATTAGCCTCGGAAACCGATCCAAATAAGCTCAATGACCTTATTACTGAGTTGGAAAAACATCAAGTATATACGGCCGAAGATGTTGAACGTTTAGTGGGATTATTTCTTGGCGCATCGGATCGTGAAATGATTGATTCGATTTTGGACACATGTGCCGAGAATTACAAGACTCTGAATACCGATTCACAGGTAAAGTTCAAGAGCAGTGCCAAAAGTTTTATCAGAACCTATGCCTTCTTGGCTGCCATATTGCCTTTTGGGAGTGCAGAGTGGGAAAAGTTGAGTATTTTTCTCAATTTGCTTATTCACAAGTTGCCGACTCCGGAAGGAGATGATTATACAGAAGGGTTACTTGATGCTGTGGATTTCAATAGCTACAAAAATACGATTCAGGAAGAGCAACGTATTATTTTGGACAATGAAAAGGCAGAGGTCCAAGCCATTCCCGTAGGACGGAGCGGAGGTATTACGTCCCCGAATCTTCAGTCGCTGACAACGATTTTAGAAGAGTTCAACACTCGATTCGGGAATATTCCATGGACGGATTCAGATCGTATCCGGCAACAAATCGCTGCTATTCCTGAAGAAGTTGCTAAAAATGAAGCTTATCAGAATGCAATTCGCAATTCTGATAGAGAGGTTGCGAGAATTGAAAGTGACAAAGCATTGATGTCGATTATCCTTAGGTCCATGACGTCTGGATTGGAGCTCTACAAAGAATACCAAGATAATCCATCATTTCAACGGTGGCTACAGGAGTTTGTTTTTGAAAGGACATATAATCAGAATCGTTAATATTGAGTAGAGACTATGTAAGTATAATACAGCGAAAAGAGAAAAAGACGAGCTTTACTTTATTCCCATCTTATATATATTCATTAAAGTAAAGTCAAACAAAGGGAAAAAGATGGCTGCGCCAAAACTGATTGGTTACAGCCATTTTTCTTTTGGCTGCATTGTTGAACAAGCTGAAAAAATTCAGTTTACTTTAGTCTATTAGCTCTATATATAAGCTAAACCAAAGTAAACTATATTTAGATAGGCATATTTGCTTGTCAGTATGCCTATGGCTATTACGGTAAAAGCGGTTTTGGTTGCCAATAAAAGGGAGGTACAGGCTGAAAAGAGATTGGGAGTTTTTCTTTTTTGGCTGCAAGTATGTTTATCAATAAATGTCTCTTGGAGCAGAGAGAATAACTGCTCACAGTAAAGTTCGAACTCCTTGTGCAAACAAGTGAAAGGAATGAAACCTAATGAAAATAGAAAAGGTCTGAATTTGCTTTAATTGATTATTTTGTTCCTGTATTGTTTTTTTAATCAAAGGAGTGAGAGTAGTAAAATGTTGATTATATGTAAATTATATATGGAAAATCTCCATTAATTTCAGATTTACCAGATTTTCAGAAAACAAGGTTTAAGCTAACGCTTTTTATGTCGATTTTGCGCTTTTATGCGCTGTTTATTGCAATTTTTCTAATTCATAGGTTTTGTCTTATTGTCGAGTTCGTTAAATTGCGATAGGGTGTTTGTTGAGACAAAGATAGGAATTTTCAATGTCTTTATATAATTTTGGCGCCGATTTTCTTTGAGATAAACCGGTTTTTGCCGGAAAATCGTTACTTTTGCGCCATCTAATCGAATATTTCGACATGCAAACCGATTTTTTGGTGATAGGCTCCGGTGCTGCAGGCCTGAGCTTCGCACTCAAAGCCGCCGGTCACGGCCATGTGACGATCGTCACGAAAGGCGAAATGAACGAGTGCAATACCAATTATGCCCAGGGCGGTATCTGCTCTGTAACCTATGCTCCCGACACGTTCGAGAAACATATCCACGACACGCTGGTCTGCGGTGCCGGAAAATGCGATCCGGCGGCCGTTGAACTGGTCGTGCGCCGTGCGCCGGAACTGATCCGCGATCTGATCGCGTGGGGCACCCGCTTTGCCAAAACACCGGACGGCCGTTTCGAACTGAACCGCGAAGGCGGGCACTCCGAACACCGTATCCTCCATTACGAAGATCTGACGGGGGCCGAGATCGAACGGGCCTTGACCGAATCCGTACGCCGGCATCCCAATATCACGGTGCTGGAGCACCACTATGCCGTCGATCTGTTGACGCAGCACCATCTGGGCGAGTTCGTGACGCGCCATACACGCGGCGTAACCTGCTTCGGCGCCTATGTGCTCGACTTGGATACGCACGCCATCGAAACCGTGCTGGCGAAATTTACGGTGGTGGCGACGGGCGGATGCGGCAACGTCTATTCGACGACGACCAATCCCGTTGTGGCGACGGGCGACGGTATCGCCATGTGCCACCGAGCCAAGGCCATTACCGAGAACATGGAGTACATTCAGTTCCATCCCACGTCGCTCTACAACCCCGGCGAACGCCCTTCGTTCCTCATTACGGAGGCGATGCGCGGCTTCGGCGCCATCCTGCGCCTGCAAAACGGCGAGGAGTTCATGGACAAATACCATCCGATGAAGTCGCTGGCGCCGCGCGATGTGGTGGCGCGTTCGATCTACCGCGAGATGCAACTGCGCGGCGAAGAGTTCGTCTATCTGGACGTGACGCACAAACCCGCCGATGCGATCCGCAGCCACTTTCCGAACATCTACGAGAAATGCCTCTCGATCGGCATCGACATTACGAAGGATTGGATCCCCGTCACGCCGGCCGCACACTATTGCTGCGGCGGGGTGAAGGTCTCGACCGACGGCGAAACCTCGATCCGCCGGCTCTATGCTTTGGGCGAAACCTCCTGCACGGGGCTGCACGGGGCAAACCGTCTGGCATCCAACTCGCTGATCGAGGCCGTAGTCTATGCCGATCAGGCGGCGCGGCATGCCGTGTCGCAACTCGGCCGTGTATCGATCCAGGAGGGTATCCCCGACTGGAATTTCGAAGGTACGGCAACGGCCGAAGAGTTGCTGCTGCTGATCCAGTCGAAACGCGAACTGCAGCAGATCATGTCCAACTATGTGGGCATCATCCGCTCGAATCTCTACCTCAAGCGGGCCATGCGCCGGCTGGAAACGCTGTGGCATGAGACCGAAGAGCTTTACAACAAGACAACGCCCAATCGGGAGTTGTGCGAACTGCGCAACATGATCACGGTGGCCTACCTGATTATCAAGCAGGGCCGCGAACTCAAGGAGTCGGTAGGATGCCATTACAATACGGACTATCCGCCTGAGACATCGGCAACGGCTGCTCCCGCCGGCAAACAGCAGGATTGACCCCTCCTCCGGGGAATCGGGCGGCGCCGCGGGCCGGAACAAACCGCCGGATGGACGGAGCGGGTTCAAAGGGTTCAAAAAGCAGTGGCAGCCGGAGTACGGAAAGGGAGAACAGCCTGCCGGAGAGCGGTTTGGAGCGTGTGCCCGAATATAAGGCGGAAGAGGCCGCGGCCGGCGGCCGGCGGCATGTTGCGCTTGAAGGCCGTCTTCATCGGGAAGACGGCGGCAGCGCGGGAAAGATAACTCCGGACAGCGGAAGGGGACGGCCTCTTCCGCCGGCTTTACGGCGGTTCCGGAAACGATTTTTTATGTTATACGAATAGGATTTATACTGAACGGCATGACCTTACAGGAAGAGATAACGCGGCGGCGGACATTCGCCATCATTTCACACCCCGATGCGGGTAAAACGACCCTGACCGAAAAACTGCTCCTCTTCGGCGGCGCCATCCATGTGGCGGGTGCCGTCAAGAGCAACAAGATCAAACGCGGCGCCACGTCCGACTTCATGGAGATCGAACGGCAGCGCGGTATCTCGGTCGCCACGTCGGTGATGGGTTTCGAGTACCGCGACGTCAAGATCAATATCCTCGATACGCCGGGCCACGAAGACTTCGCGGAAGATACCTACCGGACATTGACGGCCGTCGATTCGGTCATCATCGTCATCGACGGCGCCAAGGGCGTCGAACAGCAGACCCGACGCCTGATGGAGGTGTGCCGCATGCGCAATACGCCCGTGATGGTCTTCATCAACAAACTGGACCGTCCCTGCAAGGACCCCTTCGATCTGCTCGACGAGGTGGAACGCGAATTGCATATCCGCGTGCGGCCGCTGGCCTTCCCGATCTCCAACGGCCCGACGTTCAAGGGCGTTTACAATATCTATGAACAGAACCTCTCGCTCTTTACCTCCGACGAACGGCTGACGGCGACGGCCTCGACGGTCGAGATCCGCGACCTTGCGTCGCCCGAACTCGACGCCCGTGTGGGCGAACGTTATGCCCGTCAGCTGCGCGACGATCTGGCGCTGATCGAGGGCGTGTACGATCCCTTCGATCGGGAACAGTACCTTGCGGGCGATCTGGCTCCGGTCTTTTTCGGCTCGGCGATCAACAACTTCGGTGTGCGCGAACTGCTCGAATGCTTCGTCCGCATCGCCCCGTCGCCGCGTCCCTCCCGGACCGAAACGCGGCAGGTCGAGCCGTCGGAGCCCAAGATGACGGGCTTCATCTTCAAGATCCATGCGAATATGGATCCCAACCACCGTGACCGCATCGCTTTTTTGAAGATCTGTTCGGGAACCTTCGAGCGCAACCGCAACTACCTCCATGTGCGGAGCGGCAAACAGCTCAAATTCTCCTCGCCGACGGCCTTCATGGCCGAAAAGAAATCGGTGATCGATGTGGCCTATCCCGGTGACATCGTGGGCCTGCACGATACGGGAACCTTCAAGATCGGAGATACCTTTACCGAGGGCGAAAAACTCAAGTTCACGGGGATCCCGTCGTTCGCGCCCGAACAGTTCCGCTATATCGAGAATGCCGATCCGCTCAAGTTCAAACAGCTGGCGAAGGGAATCGATCAGCTGATGGACGAAGGTGTGGCACAGCTTTTCGTGTCGCAGCTCAACGGCCGCAAGATCATCGGTACGGTGGGGGCCCTCCAGTTCGAGGTCATCCAATACCGGCTGGAACATGAGTACGGAGCCAAATGCCGCTGGGAGCCGATTTCGATCTACAAGGCCTGCTGGATCGAAAGCGACGACGCCGGACAACTGGCCGATTTCAAACGGCGCAAGCATACGAACATGGCCGTCGATAAACACGGCCGCGATGTCTTTCTGGCCGATACGGGCTACTCCTTGTCGTTGGCGCAGGAGAATTTCAGGAACATCCGTTTCAAGTTCACTTCGGAGTTCTGAACGGTGCGGACGCAGCCGCAGCACGGCATGCTCTTTTCCCGGAAACGGACATAAGATTTTGCCGTTTTCCCCGTTAAATGGATGTTGAATGTCGGAGAAATCGGGTGCTTCGGCGGAACATGACGCGATTTTCAACGGAAATCGTATCTTTGCAGCGAAAATCTGCGGGGTCTCTCCGCATTAATAACAGAAAATATGAATTGGGCAACTGTCAATTGGGCAACTGTCAAACCGAAAATGATGAAATGGTTGCGGAAAAGCGTTTCGCAATGCAAACGTTTCTGTCCTCGGACATGGCGCGGTTGGACGCTCGTGGGGCTTCTCGCGGCAGTGGTCGCGGCCGCTTTGATCTGGGTGCTGCGTCCCCGGCAGGAGGCGGTCGTATATCCCGTTGTTGCGGTCGAACCGGTCGTTACGCAGGATGTGGAGATCTACGGCGAATATGTCGGCCGCATCCGTGCCCAGCAGTTCGTGGAGGTGCGTGCCCGCGTGGAGGGCTATCTTGAACGGATGCTGTTCCGTGAAGGCAGTTATGTGCAGAAAGGACAGACGCTCTTCATCATCGACCCGAAGGTCTATCGTGCCCGTGTGGACAAGGCCAAGGCGCAGTTGAGCAAGGATCGGGCATTGGCGCAGAAGGCCGAACGCGATCTGAAGCGCATCCGCCCCCTGTATGAACAGAATGCCGCCAGCCAGCTCGATCTGGACAATGCGACGGCCGCTTACGAAAGCGCGACGGCCAATGTCGTGATGAGCGAGGCGGATCTCACGCAGGCTGCAACGGCATTGAGCTACACGACCGTGCAGTCGCCCATTACGGGTTATATCAGTGCCAGCAACGCCGATATCGGCACGCTCGTGGGACCGAGCGGCAAGTCTTTGCTGGCGACCATCGTCAAGAGCGATACCGTGCGAGTCGATTTCAGCATGACGGGGCTCGATTACCTGCGCAGCAAGGAGCGCAACGTCAATCTCGGTCAGAAGGATTCGAGCCGCCGCTGGAACCCGTATATTACCGTTACCCTGCCGGACAATTCGCGCTATCCGTTGCGGGGAATGGTCGATTTCGCCGATCCGCAGGTCGATCCCGAAACCGGAACCTTCTCCGTCCGCGCCGAAATGCCCAATCCCGACCATATCCTGCTGCCGGGACAGTTCACGAAGGTCAAGCTGCTGCTCGATGTACGGGAAAACGCCGTCGTGGTACCCTCGAAGGCGATTATCATCGAAAAAGGCGGCGTTTATATCTTTGTCGTGCGGCGTGACAGCATCGTCGAACGGCGCTTCATCGAGATCGGCCCCGAACTCGACAACAAGGTCGTCGTCGAACGCGGCCTGATGCCCGGAGAACGTATCGTCGTAGAAGGATACCACAAACTTACACACGGCATGCGCGTCGAGGCCGTCGAGCCCAGGCGCGACAACGGTGTGGCAACGAATTCCTGAACTGCCTATGAAGAGCGATTTCTTTATCGACCGACCGGTCTTTTCGACCGTCCTTTCGGTCATCATCGTCATCGTCGGCATCATCGGTCTGGTGCTGTTGCCCATCGACCAATATCCCAAGATCGTGCCGCCGGTCGTCAAGGTGACCGCGTCCTATCCGGGTGCCAGCGCCCAGACCGTAACGCAGGCCGTCGCTACTCCGATCGAGCAGGAGCTCAACGGTGCCCCCGGCATGCTCTACATGGAGTCGTCATCGACCAATTCGGGCGGCTTTACGGCTACGATCACGTTTGATATCGATACCGACGCCGATCTGGCGGCCGTCGAGATACAGAACCGTGTGAAACTCGCTGAGGCGCGTCTGCCGGCCGAAGTGGTGCAGAACGGCATCTCGGTCGAGAAAGAGGCGTCGAGCAAGTTGTTGACGATTACGCTGTTGTCGTCGGACCCGAAGTTCGACGAGATCTATCTGAGCAATTACGCCACGCTCAACGTCGTCGATATGCTGCGGCGTGTTCCGGGCGTGGGCCGCGTCTCGAATGTCGGTTCGCGCTATTATGCCATGCAGATTTGGGTGCAGCCCGACCGTCTGGCCAATTTGGGGCTGACCGTGCAGGATCTGCAGAAGGCTCTCAAGGACCAGAACCGTGAATCGGCCGCCGGCGTGTTGGGGCAGCAGCCCATGACCGATCTCGATGTGACGATTCCCATTACGGCACAGGGACGTCTGGCGTCGGTAAGCCAGTTCGAGGACATTGTCGTGCGGGCCAACTCCGACGGTTCGATCATCCGCCTCCGCGATGTGGCGCGTGTATCGCTCGAAGCCTCCTCCTACAACACCGAGAGCGGTATCAACGGCGGGAATGCCGCCGTGCTCAACATCAACATGCTGCCCGGCGCAAATGCAATGGAGGTGGCCGACCTGGTCAAGGAGGCGATGAAGGAGATCAGCCGCAACTTCCCCGAAGGAATCTCCTACGAGATCCCGTTCGACATGACCACCTATATCTCCGAATCGATTCATCACGTCTATCGGACGCTGTTCGAGGCGCTGCTGCTGGTGATTCTCGTCGTCTATCTTTCGCTGCAGAGCTGGCGGGCGACGTTGATTCCGATCATCGCCGTACCGATCTCGCTGATCGGTACTTTCGGCGTGATGCTCGTCTTCGGCTTCTCGCTCAACATGATGACCCTGCTGGGTCTGATCCTGGCCATCGGCATCGTCGTGGATGATGCCATCGTGGTGGTGGAGAACGTGGACCGCCTTATGGAGCAGGAGGGCCTCTCCCCCTACGAAGCCGCCAAAAAGGCCATGTCGTCGTTGAGCGGGGCGCTGATCGCCATGTCGCTGGTGCTGTGCGCCGTGTTCGTCCCCGTGAGCTTCCTCGCAGGTATTACGGGCCAGCTGTACCGGCAGTTCACGATTACGATCGCCGTCTCGGTCATCATCTCGACCATCGTGGCCCTGACGCTCAGCCCTGCGATGTGTGCCTATGTGCTGCGTCCCGACAATGGCCGCCGCAAACCGAAACTTTTCCGAAAGATCAACTTCTGGCTGCGGCAGGGAAATACGACCTATCAACGGGCCATCCGCTCCAGCCTGCGCCATTCGCGGCGCATGTTTGCGGCTTTTGGCATCCTGTTGATCGGTATCTGGGTGATGAACCAGCTCATGCCGCAAAGTTTCATGCCCAAAGAGGACCAAGGCTATTTTACCGTCGAACTGGAGCTGCCCGAAGGCGCTACGCTGGAACGTACACGTCGCGTGACGGATCGGGCAATGGCCTATCTGATGGGGCTGCCCGATGTGGAGTATGTCCTCAATGTAACGGGTTCGTCGCCGCGTCTGGGCAGCAATCAGGCTCACAGCCAGCTTACGGTGATTCTGAAGCCTTGGGGCGAGCGGAAATCGGAGAGTATCGACGACCTGATGGCGCAGGTGCGCACGGAGCTGTCGAAGTATCCCGAAAGCAAGGTCTATCTCAGCTCGCCGGCCGTTATCCCCGGCTTGGGTACGTCGGGCGGTTTCGAAATGGTTCTCGAAGCGCGCGGCGATCTTGCATATGCCGATCTGCAGCGTGCGGTCGATACGCTGATGTATTATGCCCAGCGGCGTCCCGAACTGGCCGGGCTCTCCACGTCGATGCAGAGTGACATTCCGCAGCTGTATTACGATGTGGACCGGGACAAGGCGCAGTTGCTGGGTGTCCCGATGTCGGATATCTTCTCGGCACTGAAAACCTTTACGGGGTCGGTCTATGTCAACGACTTCAACATGTTCAACCGCATCTATCGCGTCTATATTCAAGCCGAAGCCCCCTATCGGGCGCACCAGAGCAACCTCGACCTCTTCTATGTACGGGGGAACGGCGGAGCGATGATTCCCGTTACGGCGCTCGGCACGACCCATTATACGACGGGGCCGGGAACCATCCGCCGGTTCAACATGTTCAATGCCGCAACCATTTCCGGCGAGGCGGCGCACGGATACAGTTCGGGGCAGGCGATGGCTGTGCTGGAACAGATTGTCCGCCGGCATCTGCCCGAAAATATCGGCGTGGAGTGGAGCGGCCTCTCCTATCAGGAGAAGCATGCCAGCGGTCAGACGGGTTATGTGCTGGCTCTGGCCTTCCTTTTCGTCTTCCTCTTCCTTGCGGCGCAGTACGAAAGCTGGTCCGTCCCGATCGCCGTCATCCTGTCGCTGCCGATTGCCGGCTTGGGCGCCTATGTGGGAAACTGGATCTGCGGGTTGGAAAACAACATCTATTTCCAGATCGGACTGGTCATGTTGATCGGTCTGGTGGCCAAGAATGCCATTCTGATCGTCGAGTTCGCCAAAGAGATGGTCGATCGCGGCGGCGATCTGGTCGAATCGGCTCTCCATGCCGCACGGTTGCGTTTCCGCCCGATTGTCATGACTTCGCTGGCCTTCATCCTGGGTATGCTGCCGCTCGTATTCGCTTCGGGCCCCGGATCGGCAAGCCGTCAGGGAATCGGTACGGGCGTCTTCTTCGGCATGCTCGTCGCCATTTCGATCGGTATCGTCTTCGTCCCCTTCTTCTTCGTGTGGGTATATCGCATCAAAGCCAAATTCAATCGTGCAAACCATGAAACGAAATAATCTGCTTTGCGGGGCCGTACTGCTCGGCATCACGCTGTTTTGCACTTCATGCATGGTGGGGCGGCGCCAGATCAAGAGTCCCGACCTGAAGCTGCCGTCCGAAATCGTGCAGGGCAAAGCCGATTCGCTGACGCTGGCCGATCTTGCATGGTGGAACATCTATACCGATTCGACGCTTACGGCGTTGATTGAAAGGACGCTGGCCTACAACAAGGATCTGCTGATGGCTTCGGCGCGCGTACAACGCATGCAGGCGCTGAGCCGCTCTGCAAAGGCCGACCGGCTGCCCTCGATCACGGGAAGTATGTATGCCGAAACGGAACACAACGACTACAAGGGGTCCCCTGCAACGGACGATCCGGAGATCGGCGCCAAGGCACGTCTTGCCTGGGAGCTGGACCTGTGGGGCAATCTGCGGTGGGCCAACCGGCAGGCTGCGGCCGAATACCTGTCATCGGTCGAGGCGCAGCGGGCCATGCAGATGACGTTGGTTGCCGAGGTGGCAACAGCCTATTACGAACTGGTTGCACTGGATCAGGAGCTGGCGATCGTGCGGCGGACGTTGGCTACGCGCAAGGAGGGTGTCCGGCAGGCACGGCTGCGCTTCGAGGGCGGCCTGACCTCCGAAACGGCGCTCCAGCAGGCGAAGGTGGAACTTGCAAGTACGGCGACGCTCATTCCGGGACTTGAAAGCCAGATCGCTCTCAAGGAGCACCAGATCGCCGTGCTGGCCGGAGAGTATCCCTCGATGCGGATCAACCGGCAGACGATGGAGTGGCAGTCGCATTTGCCCGAAGAGTTTCCTGTCGGCCTGCCTTCGGAGCTGTTGAAACGCCGTCCCGATCTGCGGCAGAGCGAACAGGATCTCCGGGCTGCCGAGGCTGCGCTGGGTGTGGCCTATGCCGATCGGTTTCCGCGCATAACGTTCGAATTCGTGGGCGGTTGGGAGAATGGTGAATTCGCCGGACTTTTTTCGTCGCCCTTCTCTTATCTGCAGGGCGGGCTGGTTTCGCCGCTCTTCTCCTTCGGCAAGAAAAAAGCCCGTCATCATGCTGCGGTTGCCGCATGCGAAGAGGCGCGGTTGAATTATGAGCAGAAGGTGCTGGAGGCCTTCCGCGAAGTGAACGACGCGGTGGTCTCCTACAGCAATGTCCGCTCGGCGGCTTCGCTGAAACGGGATCTGCAGCAGGCAGCACAAAAATATGTGGAACTGGCGCAGCTGCAGTATTTCAATGGCGTGATCAACTACCTTGACGTCCTGGATGCCCAGCGCAACTATTTCGATGCGCAGATCGGTCTGAGCAATGCCGTGCGCGACGAGTATCTGGCTCTGGTCAATCTGTACAAGGCGCTCGGCGGCGGCTGGGGCGTCGAACGGAGCGAATGAGCGGGCATGCGCAGGAGACGAGGAGGCCGCCTTCCCTTTACGGAAGGCGGCCTCCTCGTCTCCTTAGGATGATGTCAGCCGTTTATTCGGCCGAAACAAAGGTCTTGGTCAGCAACTCCTTGAGTGTGCGGGGATAATTGGTCGTGACGAAGTCGATGTTCAGGGCGATACATTTCATCATGTCCGTTTCGGCATTGACCGTCCATGTATTGATGACCATCCCGTTGTCATGTGCTTCGCGGATCCAGTCCGGCCGTACGGAGATGATCGAATAGTTGTAGGCGATGCTCCTGATGCCGTCTTTCTGTACGGTGGCAGGAGCCTGGTCGCCGTTGAGGTATCCCACCGTTGCGTCGGGCAGCGCCGCAACGAGCCGTTTGCAGGTGGCATAGTCAAAACATATATACTCTACACGGTCGGTAAGTCCCGCCTGTTTGACCAGTGCGACAACCGCATCCGCTGCGCGTTCATTGTTGGCGGCGGAACTGTGCCGTTTAATCTCGACGATCAATTTCGTTGTCGTACTCTTGGCCGCCTGTTCGAGGAAATCATCAAGTGTAGGCACTTTTTCGCCGTTGCTGAGCGTGAGATTCTTGATCTGGTCGTAGGTGGAGTTCTCGATAACATGGCTGTCTCCCTCGAATGTCTTGTCGTGATTGACGACCAGACGGCCGTCGGACGTAATCCATACATCGAGTTCGGAACCATAGACTCCCAGCTCTTGGGCCGCAGCCAGTGCTTCAATGGAATTTTCAGGTGCACCTTCGGTGTGGAATCCCCGATGTGCAATCACGCGGGGTTTTGTGAGCTGTACGGGATTTTCGGTGAATGTGAATTCTGCAATGCCCAACGGATACTGTGTCTGTCCGCGCAGCAGGACCATACGGTACCTGTCGGAGCTGAATGAATCGGGAATACGCACGGAGACCGATTCCGAAGAGACGGTCGTGTCGAGCGTGTACGACCGGTCGGAGACGGTCAGCGATTCGAACTTGATTTTGTCGCCCGAAGCGAACCCTTTCCCGTAGAGCGTATATCGATAGTTGCTGCTTACTTCGCAGCTGGGCAGGAAAAGCAGACCGCTGATCTCGACCGAACCGGGATTTTGGGTGCGCTTCACTTTATTCCACAATGCGCTGACTTCGGATGCGGTCAGCGGGGCGTCGTAAATGCGGGCAATGGCTACATCGCCTTTCCATGCGCTCTGTCCCGATGTGGGGCTGGCATCGACGCCTATGCCGAACCAGTAACTCGTGGTCTTGGAGGGATAGACGAAATTGCCGGGGGCGTCCATTGTCCCCTTCAGTTCGCCATCGACATAGATGTAGGTCTTTCCCTCCTGCTTGTTCCAGACGCCGACGGCGTGGTAGTAACGTCCGGCTTCGGGCGTGATGCCGCTCTTTGTCCATATGTAATTCGACTTGCCCGTTGTGCTGACATTGGGCAGGAAGGTCAGCTCCGTACCCCGTTCGGCCTTCGAAATGAGAAAGCCGGTGCCGCCCGATGACATCGAACTGAGCATCTTCCATTCAACCGTACCGTCCGACTCGGAATCGACCTTGAAAAGAACTTCGAGCGAATGCCCGTCGGCCAGCCCGTTGATGAACTTCTGGTTGGCGGAATAGTCGGCTTTGAAGTACCCCTCGTTGACCGATGAGCCCGGCGTATGGCTGAAATGGGCGACATATTGCTGGTAGGTGTCATTATAGTAGGTCATCATGGCTGTGCCGGAGAGTGTCTCTACGGGGATTTTCGCCGCCGAGACATCTTTGGCTGTCCCGTCATTGTGGAAGACGATGTCGAGCAGATCGGCTTCCGGTGCCGGTGCGCTGCTCTCTTGCGGGGGAATGTATTCGGGAGGAGTGTCTTCATCTTTGCTGCAGGAGATGCAGCATGCGATTGAACAGAGCAACACAAATACGGCCGGCAGTGCTTTTCTGCAAATAATAGGATGATTTTTCATAGTAAATAGTTTAGGGGAATGTATAAATTCATACAAAAATAGATAATGGAGCTGAATAACCCAAACAGCGGGAAGCCTATTTTCAGCAGGTGCCCTTTGTCTTATATGTTCCGTACTCCGTTTGCGGTGCGGTGCGTGGGAGCGGGCGGTCTTCTCTTTTCGGCCTGTTTTGCGACGGCCGCCGTGCGGGTCCGCACCTCTTGAAGCAGGACGCACCGTGCCGCTGTGAGTTCCGGCAGGCGGCCCGGATACGGTATGCGGCATACACGTCGTGCGGATTGTGTCCGCAGCGAGCTGTTGAATGGGTAAAGTGTAGATCGGGGATGAAAGCCGGCACTTTCAGAAGTACTCCCGCCGGTAGGCATAACCGTTGCGCAGCTCCTCGAAACGTTCGGGATGCTTTTTGAGCGTCGCGCTCTCTGCCGCGATGTCGTAATGCGATTCGATCGTCGCCGACAACTCTTCCCATGAAATCGGACGCGGTGCCGAGGGTGCCACCTCCGGATACCACGCCGTGAGCGACAGCCCGAAGTGGCGGGCGAGGGCCTGTACGGCTGCGGCCGTCGCATTGGCCTTGCCCTGTGCCGAGTATCCGGCGATGTGGGGGGTTGCGAGGAGTGCGCCGGCAAGCAGCTGCCGGTCGATGTCGGGTTCGTGCTCCCATACGTCGAGAATGTAGGGGTGCCCGCTGTGCAGGAGCGCCGTGCCGTCGACGACTTCGCCGCGCGAGGCATTGATGACGATGGCTTCGGGCTTCATCACTTCGAGCAACGCCGCATCGACCATGTGGCGGGTCGCAGCGTCGAGCGGCGTGTGAAAGGCAATCAGGTCGCTTTGCCGGACCAATGTGCCGAGATCGACGAAATCTCCGCCCTCGCGTGCGGCACGGGGCGGATCGCAGGCAACGACGCGGAATCCCCATGCGGCGGCATATTGGCGGACCAGTTCGCCGACATGCCCCGCCCCGACTATGCCCAGACTCTTCTCCGGAGGGTTCCAGCCGCCCTGTACGGCAAGATGGTGCAGGACGGCACCCATCCATTGCAGCACACCCCGTGCATTGCATCCGGCCGCCGTCGCGACGTCGATGCGGCGTTCCCGACAATAGTCCAGATCGATATGGTCGAACCCGATGGTCGCCGTAGCGATGAACCGCACGCGGGAACCGTCGAGCAGTGCCGCATCGCAGCGGGTGCGGGTGCGGATGACCAGTGCATCGGCATCGTGTACGTCGCCTGGAGCGATCGCCCGTCCCGGAAGATAGACCGTTTCGGCGTAAGGTTCAAGCACCCCGCGCAGATAAGGTATGGCTTCGTCGATGATGATTTTCACTTTCCGCGTGCGTTAAGTCTTTGGCAAAGGTAAGTAAATTTGGAGAATTTCGTATCTTTGTCCCGTGATCCGGCCTCTTGCCCTGCATGAAAAGGCCGCTCGATGGAAATGGCTGCTCTGCGCTTCGTCCGCTCTCCCGAACCGTCGGGTCGGCCGATTCCGGATACGGCAAATGGTACGGAGCTTGCAGACGGGAAATCATAAGATGCGCATGAAGCTATGAATACGATCGATGTTTTCGATCCCAATGGAGTGGGGGTGGACAACGGGGCCTATTTCGGATTGCCGTTCACGACCGATGAGGCGCGGCTGATACTCATATCGGTACCGTGGGATGTTACGGTCTCCTATGGCTCGGGTACGGCCGATGCTCCCGACGCCATCATCGAGGCATCGACGCAACTCGATCTCTATGACGAATCGGCGCCCGACGCCTGGCGGCGGGGGATCGCAACGGCCGATATCGACTATACCTTGTTGGAGCGTTCGCACAGGCTGCGTGCCGAGGCCGAACGGGTGATCGCACGGCTCGAAGAGGGGGAGTCGGTTCAGGACGAACCCGTTGCGCGCCGGCTCCGCCGTATCAACGAAGGCTGCCGCGAAATGAACGAGGCCGTCCGCACCCAGGCGCGGACATGGCTGCAGCAGGGAAAGATCGTGGGACTGGTCGGCGGCGACCATTCGACGCCTTACGGATTGATCCGCGCCCTTGGCGAGCGCGGCGGAACATTCGGAATCCTTCATGTCGATGCCCACTGCGACCTGCGGGCGGCCTACGAAGGATTCGAATATTCCCACGCTTCGATCATGTATAACGTCCTGCGCGATGTGCCGCAGGTCGAACGGATCGTCGAAGTGGGCGTGCGGGATTTCTGCGATGCCGAAGCGGATCTCGCACGGACGTCGGACCGTATCCGCATGTACAGCGATGCGATGCTGTCGGCGGCGCTCTTCGAAGGGGATACCTGGGGCATGCTCTGCCGCCGGATCGTTGCGGAACTGCCGCAATGTGTCTATGTGAGTTTCGATGTCGACGGCCTGTCGGTCGAATATTGCCCCCACACCGGAACCCCCGTCGCCGGGGGCCTGAGTTTCCGACAGGCGGTCTATCTTTTGGAGGAGGTGGTGCGGTCGGGACGCCGGATCGTGGGGTTCGATGTCGTGGAGGTTGTCCCCCGCCCCGATTGCCGGATCGACGCCTCGACCGGTGCGCGCATCCTTTACAAACTTTGCGGACTCACTTTAAAATCCGAACTATGAACGGATTCAATACGACACATTCGGCCCGCGGATCCCTTTTCTCGCGCCACGGCTGGATACGGGCATGCCACCGCCTGGATGAACGCCGGAGGCGTTTCATGCATGTGCCCTGGGCCGGAGGGGTCGTTCTGGTCGCGTGTGTGGCGGCAGCCATGCTGCTGGCCAATCTCCCTTGGACGGCGGAGCTTTATGAAAAACTGTTGCACACCGATCTGTCCTTGCTCGTCCGGACGCCCGACGGCCGGATCGACCTGGCCTTCCCGCGCGGAATGAATGTCGAGAAACTGGTCAACGACGGGTTGATGGTGATCTTCTTTTTCGTCGTGGGGCTGGAGATCAAGCGCGAAATGTACTGCGGCGAATTGTCGTCCATGCGCAAAGCCATTCTTCCCGTAATGGCTGCCGCCGGAGGCATGCTGGCTCCCGCCTTGATCTATCTGGCCTTCAATCACGGTACGGAGGCGGTCAATGGCTGGGGAATACCTACGGCAACCGATATCGCTTTTGCGATCGGCATTCTGTCGCTCGTGGGCAGCAGGGTGCCTTTGTCCCTCAAAATCTTCCTCACGGCCTTGGCCGTTGTCGATGATCTGGGCGCAATTCTGGTCATCGCGCTCTTCTATGGCGAGACCGTGAAACTGGGTTGTTTGGCGATCGCCCTGCTGATCATGGCCGGATTGTATCTCCTTAACCGGCTGGGTGAAACACGCATCGCCTTTTTCCTCATTCCGGCATTCGTCGTATGGGGGCTCTTCTATTACTCCGGAATACACGCGACCCTGTCGGGCGTCGCAATGGCAATGGTCATCCCGATGCGCCCGCGATACAGCCGCTCCTACTTCTTCCGGCAGCTGCACAATTATACCCGGTCGCTCGAATTGGCGGACAGGGGCGAAGTCCGCTTCCCCAATGCCGAGCAGCGCGAATGCCTGCACCGGATGAAGAAATTGTCGCGCGACTCGATCGGAATGAGCTACCGCATGGAAGAGCTGCTCAATCCGTATGTGACATTCCTCATCATGCCGATTTTCGCATTGGCGAATGCCGGCGTGGCGATCGATGCGGAGTATCTCGATATCTTCCACTTTTCGCCGCAAAACGGTTCGGTCGGAATGGGCGTCTTTTTCGGATTGCTCGTCGGCAAACCGTTGGGGATCTTTCTGGCCAGCTGGCTGTCCGTAAAATCGGGATTGGCCGAAATGCCGCAAGGTGCAACATGGCGCGTCCTGCTGGCCGTAGCCTGTCTGGGCGGTATCGGATTCACGATGTCTATTTTCGTCGATTCGCTGGCCTTTACGCACCCCGCCTTCATCAATCAGGGCAAGATTGCCATTCTGCTGGGGTCGCTCGCCTCGGCGGTGCTGAGCATGCTGATGATCCATCTAACGGCGCGGGGCGGATCGGAAAACGGTAATTTACAGAGAAGAGATGTGTAACATATGAAGCGTTGGATGTTGTTGCCGTTCATGGCGGTCTGCCTGTGGAGCGGCTGTTCGAAGAAAAGCGGCGGAGTGAAACTCCGTACCGATACGGATTCGGTAGCCTATGTGATCGGATTGAATATCGGGGCCAATCTGGTGAAGATGGATTCGACGTTGAATGCCGATGCCGTCTGCAAGGGCATGCTCGATTACATGTCGGGCCGTCAGCTGCTGTCGATGGAGGAGGCGCAGACGTTCTATCTGCGGTATGTGAATTACGCCGTGCCGGAGAAAATCAAGGGGCAGGAGCGTCAGTATCTCGATGACGTCACGGCGGACGGCTCTTTCCGCCGGAGCGAATCGGGCCTGCGCTACGATGTCCGGCGCGAAGGCAATGCCAAAAGGACGATCTCCTCGGACAAGGAGCGCATTCTGTTGCGCTGCAAGGTGATGCGCCGTGACGGAGGTACGGCCTATTCGTCGTATGAACGGGGGGATACCTTGTCCACATACGTCGATTCGTTGCCGGCGGGCTTGCGTGAGGGGCTGAAACTTGTCGGGGCCGGCGGCGCCGTGCGGATGTGGTCGCCGGCGGCGTTGGCCTATGGGTCTGCGGGAAATGATACGCTGGGCGTGGGGGCCAACGAGCCGCTCTATTACGAGGCGGAACTGATCGACGTGCAGCCCGACGACCGTCCCGATGAAAAGGAGAGTGACGCCAAGTGGAAATTTTGATAAAAAACCGTCGATTTGCGCGGAAAAGGTGTGCGAATTTCGATTAATTTGCATACCTTTGTAAGCGTGTGTTTTCACGAAACTTTATAATTCTTATACATCCATGAAAAAATTGTTATCGGTTGCGGCACTTGCAGGTGCCGTGTTGCTCAGCTCCTGCGGCGGCAACAAGACGGTGAAGATGGGCAGTCTGTCGAGTTTCGACTCCCTGTCGTATGCGCTGGGTGCCAGCATCGGCTATGGTATGCAGTACGAAATGAGCGATATTCCCTTCAACTTCGAAGAGGTCAACAAGGGAATCAAGGAGGGCGCTCTGGAGAAGTCGAAACAGACCCATGACGACGCCCTCAATATTCTGCGCGACTATTTCATGAACAAACGCGGGCCGCGGGCCTATGCGCTGATGAAGAAGAAGGAGATGCAGGCCGCCGTAGCCGCCGACTCGACGGGCACGCTCAAGGATACGCTTCCGGCTCCCGAACCGATGTTCCTGACGGCCGGCGAGTGCGACTCGGTATCGTATGCTTTCGGTAATGACATCGGTAACAATATCAAGGCCAGCGATATTCCCGTGCAGGTCGTTTGGGTGACCGAGGCGATGGCCAATGTCCGCGACAGCGTGGCCAAGATGGACGAGATGATCGTACAGGGTTATCTGCAGAACTATTTCGTCGTAGTGCGTCCGCGCGAGAATGCCGAGGCCTCGAAGAAGTGGCTTGAGGGCATCGAGAAGAAGTCGGGCGTGCAGAAGACCGAGTCGGGGATCCTCTACAAGATCGAGCGTCCGGGCGATGCCGATACGATTGCCGTTGACGACCGCGACGTGGTTGTTGTCAACTACGAGGGCAAAACCCGCAAAGGCAAGGTCTTCGATTCGTCGTACGAGCGCAACGAACCGGCCGAATTCCCGCTGAACCGTGTGATCAAGGGCTGGACCGAAGGAATGAAACTTGTCGGCAAAGGCGGCAAGATTACGTTGTGGATTCCCGCCGAGCTGGCATACGGCGAGCGTGGCGCGGGCCGTGACATCGGTGCAAACGAGGCGCTTGAGTTTACGGTCGAGGTCATCGATGTGAAACCCTATGTGGAGCCGGCTCCCGCCGACAGCACCAAGGTTGCCGAACCGGTTCAGAAAAAGTAGGCGGCAGCGGTTCGTAACGAACGGGATGGAGAATGGAAAGAAGTGTGTCCGCCGATCGGAGGACACACTTCTTTCGGCTCCGACAGCAGAGAGAAACGGAAAAAATTGAAAGATATGGAGTTCGAAGGTGTGGTATATAAGATTATGCCGGTAACAAGGGGGACGTCGGCACGCGGTGAATGGCAGCGTCAGGATGTGGTCTTCGAGGTGCCGAGCGAATTTTCGCGCAAGATCTGCGTGACGTTCTTCAACAAGGAGAGCGATGTGGCGAAACTGCGCGAGGGGGAAACCTATCTGGTTTCGGTCAATGTGGAGTCGCGCGAATACAACGGGCGTTGGTACACCGACGTGCGGGCGTGGCGCGTGCAGCCCAGACAACAGCCGCAGCAGCAGCCTCCGATGGACAATGCTCCGCTGCCGACGGATTTCCCGATGGACGGAGCCTCTTCGGGTGCCGGAGCGTCGGCGGCTTCCGAGGTCGATGACCTGCCGTTTTAGGACGGTTCGGCCCTCTATTCTGATTGAACGGGTTTCGGTGCAACCGAAACCCGTTTTTGTCTTGGCGGTTCGGGGACGGCCCGATCCGGAAATAGCTTTGTGCAGGTCGCAAAGGTGCCGTGAAAAGGGAAGGAAAATGGAAAAAAAGTATATCTTTGTCATGTGGACGGTACGGAAAATAGAGATTCTGGTCGATTCACCTCGCTTTACGAACGTTACAGAGAACCGTTTACCCGCTTTGCCAATTCATTCGTGCGGGATGCCGTTGTCTCGGAGAATCTGTTCGTCGATGCGGTGATCGATTATTGGCAGCGGCGCGATGCCTTGCCTGCCGATACCAATGTGCCGGCCTATCTGCTTGCCGCGATCCGCAACAAGGCGCTCAATTACCTGCGTGCGCAGCGTATCCGTTCGGAGGTGTCGAACGAAATGATGCGGCAGGCCCGTCGCGAACTCGATTTCCGGATCGCTTCGCTGGAGGATTTTACCATGCAGGCGCTCTTCTCTTCCGAGATTCGGGAGATCGTCCGCAAAACGCTCGACGAATTGCCCGCGCAGAGCCGTCGAATTTTCGAAATGAGCCGTTTCGAGCATCTGCGCAATGCCGAGATCGCTGCGCGATTGAAAATTTCCCCGAAAACCGTCGAGTTCCATATCTCCCGTGTCCTCAAGGTGTTGAGGGTCCGGTTGAAAGACTATCTGTTGGCTCTTCTGATTCTTTTTCTGCGATAATCGCTCTTTGCCGTTAGGGATTTTTCGTGCTGGAGTGTTATTTGAACGAACCCCCTCCGGAAAACTTCGCCGCAGGGACCATGAGCTATGGACCGAGAGCTTTTGTATCGCTATTTCGACAACCGGACGACGCCGGAAGAGGAGGCACGGATTCAGTCGTGGGCCGAAGCGTCGCCCGACAACTATCGTGAATATCTGGAGGAACGGCGTCTGTGGTGTGCATTGCTGCTGCACGCCGAACCCGGACGCCGGACACGGATTCCGTTTTTGCGCCGTCCCGCCATTCGCCGCATCGGTTTCGCTGCCGCCTGCATCTTGTTGCTGGCCGGTGCGGCATCGCTGTTTTTCGGCAGCCGCATGCTTCTCGACGACCGCATGCAACAGGTCATCGTTCCTGCCGGACAACGCGTCGAACTGGTCCTGGCCGACGGTACGAAAGTTTGGCTCAATTCCCGCAGCAGGTTCGAATATCCGGCTTCGTTCGGTTGGGGTTCGCGGCGTGTGACGCTCTGCGGCGAGGGATACTTCGAGGTGAAGCACGACCGCCGCAAACCGTTTGTCGTGCGCACCGATGATTACGATGTGCGCGTGCTCGGTACGAAATTCAATGTCTATGCCTACGGCGACGGTTCCCGCAATTTCGAAACCGCCCTGATGGAGGGAGCCGTCGAGGTGATGTCGCGCGCCGATGTCTCCCAACGGCTGGTGCTGCGGCCCAACGAAGCGGCGGTAACGGGTGCCGACGGCGTTTTGACCCGAACCCGCCTGACCGACTGGGGCCGCTATCGCTGGACCGAGGGGCTGATCTGTCTGAACGATATTCCTTTCGGAGAGCTGCTGACCCGCTTCGGGGACTATTACGACATCCGGATCATCTTGAAAAATCCGCGTCTTTACGATATAAGGTGTACGGGCAAGTTCCGGCAGAGCGACGGGATCGACTATTCCCTGCGGGTGCTGCAGCGATTCGTCGATTTCCGCTTCGTGCACGACGAGGAGCGGCATACCATCGAGATCCGTTGAGCCGCCGATGCGACGTGCCGGCGGCCGGAATCCCTGCTGTGCAGGCCGCCCGTGCGGTTCGGCGGATTGCAGCCGTGCGGCAACTGAAAAACCTGTTTATGAACCATGTTGAACCGACTTAAACTTCGAACGCCTATGAGGACATTCCGATGAAAAAAGACGGAGGGTGCGCCAACACCGCTCCGTCCGCAGATCAACACCTGTACTACAATCCATCCAAGTATTAATCATTATTCTGCAAAAGTATGAATAAAAACGTAAGTCTCGGCATTCCAAAGCATAAAATTTGCGGAGGCCTGACGAAACTCCTGTTCGCCTGTGCGGTTTTTCTGCTGCCGACGGGTACGGCACATGCCCAGCAGGCAAAGGTGACACTCGACAGACAACAGGTCCCCGTCAAGGAGATTCTTGACGACATCGAACGGCAAACCGATTATCTGTTTGTCTATAATAACGAACAACTCGACTTTTTCGTATCGGTTCAGGCGCACGACGAATCGGTGCAGGATGTATTGAACCGGATATTTGCCGGAACGGCAATCCGTTATGCATTCGAGGGCAAGCATATCGTGCTGCGGCGCGAAGACCCGTCGCCGGATGCCGCCGCGGCGCACAAACCGCTGAACCGCACCGTAACGGGCCGTGTGCGCACGGTTGCGGGTGATCCGATCGTCGGGGCAACGGTGCTCGTGCAGGGCGGTACGGTCGGTACGACGACCGACCTCGACGGCGCATTTTCCCTCACGGTTCCTGCCGGAAGCAATCTGGAGGTGTCGTTTCTGGGATATGCCCGCCAGGAGATTGCGGTCGGTGAACGCACGACGCTCGACATCCGTCTGAAAGAGGATGTGACGACACTCGACGATGTGGTGGTCATCGGCTACGGCGCCGTCAAGGAACGGGATCTGGTGGGAGCGGTCGATCATGTCGACAGCCGCGTGATCGAGGACCGTTCGACGGGGACGTTGGCCCGCGCCCTGCAGGGCGAACTGCCGGGTCTGAATATCACGCTCATCGACAGCAAGCCCATGCGTTCGGCATCGATCAACGTGCGCGGTGCGGGTTCGATCGGCGCGGGCGGTTCGACGCTGGTTCTCATCGACGGGGTCGAGGGGAGTCTCAATTCGATCAATCCGCAGGATGTCGAGAGCGTCACGGTACTCAAGGATGCCTCTTCGGCCGCCGTTTACGGCGCACGGGGTGCCTTCGGCGTGGTGCTCGTTACGACCAAAAGCGCGAAAAAGGGCACGCCGGTCATCAATTACAACGGTTCGTTCACGCTCAACCGCCGGACGGTGATTCCCGATGTGGTGACCGACGGCCTGACGTGGATCAACTGGTGGCGCGACTGCTACAACAATTACTACAACGGTTCGCGCGGTCTGTTGAACCATGTCGATTCGACGATCCCCTATACGGAGACGATCTATCAGGAGCTGATCCGCCGTTCGGCCGATCCTTCGCTGGCAAAGGTGACGCGGCTCGAAGGCCATGACCAGTTCGGCTGGGCCTATTACGGATCGAATGACTGGCATTCGCTCTTCTACAAGGACTACAACTGGTCAACCGAACACAACATCTCCATATCGGGCGGCGGCGATCAGGCCGATTACTATATTTCGGGCCGTTTCTATGACGTCGATGGCATTTACAAGGTGGGAAACGACTCCTACAAGAAATACGACGCCCGCGCCAAAGGTACGCTCAAGGTGCGTCCCTGGCTGCGGCTGACCAACAACATGTCGGTTTCGGTTATCGACGCCTACGAACCGAAGCACCAGAAAAACAATTCGCAGATTCCGCGTCTGATCAACCATACGGCCATGCCGCTGTCGCCGGTGAAGAACCCCGACGGTACATGGACGGCCGCAGCCGCAAAGTCGGGCTATGCCGCCTTCTCGGAGGGGACGTCGTGGCGGACGAACGATTATGTCTATCTGCGCAACAAGTTCGATGTGAATATCGACCTGATCAAGGATGTGCTGACGGCATCGGCCGACTACTCCTACAACTATACCAACCGCAAGCGGATGGACTGCCAGACCGTAATCGAGTATTCGAAAAAACCGGGCGAGATTCTCTATGAGTCGGAGGCGGCGGGTTCGAATCTCCAGAGCGTCGAGTACCAGACCCGTTATCAGGCGGCGAACGCCTATCTGAACTGGTCGCCGCAGCTGGGCGACAGCCATTCGTTCAAGGTGCTGGCAGGCTGGAACATCGAGAAACAGAAGTACGAAACGCTGACCATCAAGCGCGAGGGCTTCGTCACGACGGCCAAACCGTCGTTCGCACTGATGAACGGCGAGACGACGAGTCCGACCGTCGGCGGATATACATGGGCCTATGTGGGTGCCTTCTTCCGTGTGAATTACGGCTACAAGGGGAAATATCTGGCCGAAGTGAGCGGCCGTTACGACGGATCGTCGAAGTTCCCCTCGAACTCCAAATGGGGCTTCTTCCCGTCGGCATCGGTGGCATGGCGCCTCTCGGAGGAGCCGTGGATGGAGTGGGCGTCCGGAGCGCTGGACAATGCCAAGATCCGTTTGTCGGCCGGTTCGATGGGCAACGGGAATGTCGATCCCTACTCCTACACCTCGGAGATGACCATCGCTACGGCTACCGATTTCCTGATGGGCGGTTCCTATCCCACCTATACGACGGTCGGAAGCACGGTCCCCGTATCGCTTACTTGGGAGCGCTCGACGACCTACGACATCGGGCTGGATCTCGATTTCTTCAACAACCGTCTGTCGTTCAGCGGCGACTATTACCGTCGTTACACCACAGACATGTACACGCCGAGTATCTCGCTGCCGTCGGTTTACGGTACGACCTCGCCCAAAGGCAACAACGCCGAGCTGCGCACGACCGGCTGGGAGCTGTCGCTGTCGTGGCGCGACCAGTTCAACCTGGGAGGCAAACCCTTCGAATACAACGTCAAGGCGATGGTCTGGGACAACCGTTCGATCGTGACCAAATACGAAAATGCCACCAAGTCGCTCGGTACGCTCAAGGGTTATATTCAGAACGGCGGTACGCCGTCGGATTTCTACGAAGGCATGGAACTGGGCGAGATGTGGGGTTACACCGTAGCGGGACTTTTCCGCGATCAGGCCGACATCGACTCTTCGGCCACACACAACTTCACGCAGGCTTCCGACAAGGTGACCCGTCCGGGTCAGGTGAAGATCGCCGATCTGGACCACAACGGAAACATCGACGGCGGATCCTTTACGGTGGACAATCCGGGCGACCTGTCGATCATCGGTAACATCAATCCCCACTACATGTTCGGCGTGAATCTCGGTGCTTCGTGGAACGGAATCGGAGTGTCGGTCTTCCTGCAGGGTGTGATGCAGCGTGACTGGTATCCGTCGCCCGATTCGGGCTATTTCTGGGGTAAGTACGCACGTCCGTTCATGTGGGTGCTCAGTATTCACAACTACACCGACGACATGTACAGCGAGGAGCGCAACAATTGGGATACGGCCTACTGGCCCCGCATGACGACCTACCAGTCGAACGGATCCTACGACTGGACGAAACTGCTCGAAATTCCCAATACGCGTTACAAGCAGAGCGCGGCCTACCTGCGTGTGAAGAACATCCAGCTCGACTACACCTTCCCCAAGACGTTGTGCCAGAAGCTGCGTCTGAGCGGTCTGAAGGTCTATCTTTCGGGTGAGAACCTCTTTACCTTCACGCCGCTGCACCGGCATGCCCCCAATTTCGATCCCGAAGCGCTGGGGTATGATACCGATTTCTCATCGACGGCCGGCGACGGTTATACCTATCCCGTGCTCAAGAGTCTTACGTTGGGCGTCAACATCACCTTCTAATTCGCAAAAGCGTATGAAAAAGTTTATCGTATTTTCGTTCGCCTGCGTCGCACTGTGTGCGTGCGAGGAGTTCCTGACGCAGGAGAACCCCAATAAGATCGAAAGCGAATACTATTTCAAGGACGAGTCGTCGCTGGAGATCTATACCAACGGTCTGGTACGCAGTTTCGCTACGGGGATCAAGAATTTCGTCCAGGGCGACTACCGCTCCGACACGCATGCGTGGGACGGTTCGGCGGCCTATTTCATGGACAACTATTCGGCCGACGACGCATCGAACTGGGGAACGTCGAACTGGTCGCAGCTGCGTGCCATCAACTTCTATCTGGACAACATGCGCGACGCCGCAGCGCCGGATGCCGTGATGAACCACTACGAGGGTGTCGGCCGTTTCTTCCGTGCGCTGTTCTACTATGCGAAGGTCCGCACGTTCGGGGCTGTGCCCTGGTATGAGACCTCGATCGAGTCGGACGACAAGGAGGCGCTCTACAAGGATCGCGACAACCGCGAATTTGTCTGCCGCAAGATCCTCGACGACCTGAACTATGCCTGCACCTATTGTCTGACCGATGCCTCGTACCGCAATCAGGCGTCGTACATCCACCGTTATGTGGCGCTGGCCCTCAAGGCGCGTTTCTGCCTCTACGAAGGAACGATGCGCAAGTACCATGCGGTCGATCCCTCGACGGGCCTGCCCTGGCAGTCGGACGAGAGCGAGATGTATCTGCGCGAGTGTGTCGCGGCCTGCGAGGAGATCATCCGTTCGAAGGTCTATTCGCTCACGGACAACGCCGCCGAGCGGCAGACGCAGTACCGCGCCATGTTCATATCGAGCGATGCGACGTCGGCCTACGGAAACGAGATCATCTGGGCGCGCAATTACGATGCGGATCTCAACGTGACGCACTACATGAACTCCTACTTCATCAATCAGCAGTATGCCAACTTCGCCTTTACACGGCAGTTCATCAACACCTATCTGATGCTGGACGGTACGCCCTTCACGGACAGGTATCCCGATTACAACAGCGTCGATTTCGCTACCGAGTGCACCGGACGGGATTATCGGCTGGCGCAGACGATCCGCACGCCGGGCTTTACGCGCGACGGCGGAAAAACGCAGTGGGCACCCGACGTGACCTTCTCGAAAACGGGTTATCAGCCGATCAAGTGGCTTACGGACGACTCGTCGAAGGATACCAACACGTCGAAGTGCGACAACGACGTGCCGTTGATGCGTTATGCCGAGGTGCTGCTCAACTATGCCGAGGCGAAAGCCGAGCTGGGTGAAATGACCGAGGAGGTGTGGAACCAGACGATCAAGCTGCTGCGTGAACGGTCGGGCGTTACGAGCATCTATCCCGCGAAGGCCGATCCCTATATGGTGTCCTATTTCCAGAACCAGATCAGCGATCCCTTCATTCTGGAGGTGCGGCGCGAGCGGGGCATCGAGATGACGATGGAGAATGTCCGTTACGACGACATCATCCGCTGGCATCAGGGCGAATTGTTCGCACGGCCCTGGATCGGAATCTGGATCACGGCTTCGGAGACGCCGCTCGACCTGAACGGTGACGGCGTGAACGACTGCATCGTCACGGCCGATCCGAACAACAAGTCGCCGTTGAAGATCCTCTTCATCGACGGTGCGTCGGAGGCGGGCCACAAGCTCTCGGAGGGGACGAAAGGCAATATCCTTCCGGCGACGGCCATCGAACGCAAATGGCACGATTACAAATACCTCAAGCCGATACCGACTACCGCGCGGCAGGAGAATCCCAATCTGTCGCAGAATCCCGGTTGGTAGAAGCAGCATAAATCTTAAAATCGAATACGATGAAGACATATCTCAAAAAAATTGGTTTGATCCTGTTCGCGGCGGTCTGTGCAACGGCCTGCTCGTCCGACGACGAACCCTTCTTTGCGCGTGAGAACGACTACCTGACCTTCGACTGCAACGAGCAGTCGATCGAACAGAGCCTGCAGTGCGAAGGGGCATGGAAGATCGATTACGACGGCAACGACTGGATTGCCGTTACACCCGACGAAGGGGTCGGCGACGGCGAAATCGGGTTCATTTCGATCGGCGTCTCCTACAATCGGGGCGGCGAACGCACCGGAACGATCTATGTCGATTTCAACGGTACGGCCTATCCGATCCACATTACGCAGGGCGCCTGCAATTTCGCTTACGGTACGCTCGGCTCGACGGGCCTGCTGGCGCAGGACATGCCGAGCGAGTTCCGCTTGACGCTTCCCTATGTGAACGCCTATGGCGACGAATCGGTAACGCTGGGCTGCCGGATGACGGGCGCTTCGGCGGGTCTTGTGGCTGCCGATCTTGTCTTCGATGAGTTTGCGAGGGGCAGCGGTACGATTGAATTCCCCGTTACGGGTACACCGACCGACGTTGGTGATATCTCCTTCGAGTTGCTTGCCGACGGGGTGTCGTGCGGTACGGTCGGGACCGAAGTAGTGGCCGATCCGTCGAGTGTCGTGAGCGGATTCCCCGTCTGGTGGGACTTCGCGTCGGAGGACAAGGCGACGGTCATGGGTGATCCGCACAATTACAGCTGGGGCAGCGGTTCGTTGCATCCATGCGACGGTTCGGCGCCATCGACCGACCACAAATATCTCGACTGGAGCGACCGGGGCGGTTACCTGACCGTCGTATGCCCGACAGCCAACAGCTGGGGTTACGGCGAGGGCCACTGCTACATGAAGGGGCTCCAGAAGGACGACTACTGGCTCATGGCCTTCCCCGTGAAGAACCTCCACGAGGGAACGATGCTGACGTTCGAGGCGGCGGTCGGTTGTTCGGGGTCGGGTGCCCGCTACTATGCGCTGGAGTACTCGGCCAACCAGACCGACTGGTTCCTGGCCGACGGCGCGACGACCGTGACCGGTATCGACGGCTCGCAAGGCCCCGTACACTATACGGTGATGACCGATCAGGCGCTGCCCAACGACAAGACCCCCGAATGCGGCTGGGCCACCTACACCTTCCCCGTGAAGGGATGCTCGGTGACGGACGGTTTCTTCTATGTACGTTTGCGCGTCTCGCTCAATATCCGGCTGATGGCCTCCTCCTCGACATATACCATTTCGACGTCGGGATCCGAACGCCTCAAGGGAATCATCAAGGTCTCGCTGCCGGAAGAGTGACGGCCTGCTGCGATCGGCGGAATTTCCGCCGATCGCAGATAACGAATCCATTAAATGCAATTCACGTTTGACAGATGAAAACGATCAATCGTATATTTTTGCTGCTTGCAACGTTTTGTGCGGCGGTTGCGTGCAGTGACGACGACACGGAGTTGACGATATACTCCCTGAAATTCGAACCCGGCAGCATAAACCTCGGTGTCGGCGAAAGCCGCCGGCTTGTCCCGATCTCCGATCCGCCCGTTGACGGCATACAGTATGAATGGAAGTCGGTTGACGAACGCATCGCGACGGTCGATGAGACCGGGCTGGTGACGGGCGTGGCGGCCGGTTCGACGGAGATAAGGGCTTTCTACGGCGACAACCGGCTGGCGCGGTGTCTGGTTTCGGTGGTGGAGAGCTCCTCGTCGCTGCCCGACCCTACGCCGGCATTGTCGGCAGGCCTGTCGCGGGAGCTGATCTTTTCGAGCAATCAGCTCGCATACAAGGGTACGGTCATGCAGTGCTTCGACTTTTACGACGAGAACGGATATATTTATTATACGCAGTGTGCGGCCGATCAGCAGACGGGCAACCGCTGGCTGGTGGTGCTGGGGCGCCAGAAGCGCAACGAAGCGCCGTCGGGTGACTACATGCGCCTCCAGTGGTTCGGACACGGCACGCTGGTGGTGGCCGAGAAAGCCGAGGACGGCGATTATGTGTGGGTGGCATCCAACGGTACGATTTCCGGTTCGGACTATACGAACAACCTGACCTTTTCGCGCATCAAGTATCAAAAGGGTGCGGTGCTGAGTCACTATGGCGGCGATACGTTCTATCTGAGCCGTTATGTCGATGCGGCGGGCACGGCGTGGGATGTCCGTGACGTGCAGCCGGCGGTCGACTTCGTGAACCGGCGGCTGCTCATCGGCTGCCGGACGAACGACATGCGTCATAATGTGGTCTATGATCTGGATGATGTGCTTGCGCTGGAAAACGAGCAGGTCGAGGTGACGCGCACCTGGGGCGGAGAGCTGGCCGCCGAAGGCCAGACGACGCAACAGACCGAAACGACGACGCTTCAGGCGCGGAACCTCAACCGCCTGACACCCCTCGGTTCGTTCCGCCTGCCCAGCTATCTCGATACGGGCCAGACCGATCAGCCCTATTCCTACAGCCATCAGGGCCATGCCATCTGGGGCGATTACGTCTATTGGTACGAGGGCAACGCCATTCAGAAGAGCGGTGAGTTGTATGACGGCTCGATAGCGTATGTCGCCGTCTTCGACTATACGGGCAAACAGGTGTGTCCGCGCACGCGGGTGGCGGCCTGTTCCGATTTCCCGAACATGAGCACGCTGCTCGATTCGAAGGACTGCTATTGCGAGGGCGAGGGAATTCAGATCAAGCAGGGCAGCAAATTCTATGTGGGCATCGCCACGCATACCTCCGCAGCATCGAGCAACCGCCTGGCGACGATTCTTCAGTACGAATGTGCAGTCAAATAAACGATAAATTCAGCAGAGAGATGAAAAGGATTTTTATTCTGATCGCCCTCGGAACCATCGGCTGGGTGCAGGGTGCACGGGCCTGGGGACAGTCGGGACACGATGCCATCGCCTATATCGCCGAGACGCACCTCACCGAACGGGCGAAGGCCGAAATCGAACGGTATCTGGGACATTCGATCGTCTATGAGGCGTCGTGGATGGACGATTACCGGGCCGAGCCGGGCTATGAGATGACCAACTGGTGGCATGTGGATTACGGCAAGGACGAACCGACGACCGGTGCCGACGGCCGGCCGCTTGAACCGAACGTGCTGCGTGAACTGAACCGTGCGATCGGGCGGCTGCGCGACTACCGGTCGCTCGACGATTCGACCGTTGTGGTGAATCTGCGCTATGTGATCCACCTGGTGGGGGACATGCACTGCCCGTCGCATGTCAACTACCAGCGGAGCCGCATGCGGGTCTTTTTCTTCGGTGTTGACAAGCAGTACCATTCCCTGTTTGACGGCGGCATTCTCGACCGCAAGCATCGTTGGGGATACATGGAGTACAAACACCAGCTCGACCGCTGCTCTCCCGAAGAGCAGGCGGCACTGGCGGCCGGTACGCCGGAGGAGTGGTTTGCGCAGACCGCACGCGACTGTTCGGTCATCTATGAGTGGGCGCAGCCCGGCGATGAACTGGGACTGTCGTTTTGCAACAAGGCGATCGGCCTGTTGGATCGTCAGCTGATAAAGGCGTCGTATCGTCTGGCGAAGGTTCTCAACGAGCTGTTCGACAAACCGTAACGGCCTGAACTGCCATTCAATCTTTTTCGGGTTCCAACATCCGGATCCCCGGAACCGGTCCTTCGCGGACGGTTTCGGGGATATCTGTGTGTTTGGCGGACCGCTCCATCCGGCGGGACAAGGCGGCGGGACCGTCTGCCCGCATTACGGGTCCGGAGGGCGTTTGTGCCGGCGGAATTCCGGTGGCCGCAAATCCATGCAGCGCGCTCCGATCGGTTTTTTCGACCGGTATTTGGAAATCCCTCGGCGATTTCATACCTTTGTATGACAATGGGCCCGAAACAAGGGCTGCCGTTTTAAGATTGAGAATATGAAAGCTACCTATCTCGGACTGGAACTCGACAGTCCGGTCGTCGTGAGCAGTTCGCCCTATACGGCGACACTGGCCAATATCGAACAATGCGCGGCAGCGGGTGCCGGTGCGGTGGTTCTGAAATCGATCTTCGAGGAGCAGATCCTGCACCATGCCGCTTCGCTCGAACAATATTCCGATTCGCCCTACGGCGATGCGTCGGATTATCTGCAACGTTATCTGGGGGAGGATTACAAGGCGGGATTCCTGCGTCTGGTTTCGGAGGCGCGTCGTGCGACGGCCGTGCCCGTCATCGCCAGCATCAATTGTGTCGCGGCCGGCGATGAATGGATCTCCTACGCTGCGGCGATGGCCGAAGCCGGAGCCTCGGCCGTCGAGTTGAACATCTTCATCCAGCCGGTTGAGGTGTCCCGCTCGGCGCAGGAACTGGAACGGCTTTATGTGGAGATTGCACAACGGGTTTGCCGGGCCGTAAAGATTCCCGTTTCGGTCAAGCTGTCGATGCGATTTACCAATATCGTGGCGGTCACTTCGGCATTGGAAAGCGTGGGCGTGAGAGGGGCCGTATTGTTCAACCGCTTCTTCGAGCCCGATGTCGATGTCGAAAAGATCGCCTTTGTCGAGGGGTCGCCTTACAGCGAAGCATCGGAGTTGCGCAATGTGTTGCGCACGACGGCCATTTGTGCCGGTGCCTTGCCGCGTATGGATTTTGCGGTCTCGACGGGTGTGCATGACGGTGAAGCTGCCGTCAAGGCGCTGCTGTGCGGCGCTTCGGCCGTACAGGTGTGCACGGCGATCCATCGGGACGGTTTTGCCGCCATTACCCGCATGAACGAATGGATCGATGCTTGGGCCTCGCGGCACGGGTTTGCCTCGATCGGGGAGTTCCGGGGACGTCTCGATTTCCGGAATTGCGATTCCGAGCTTTTCCAGCGCGTACAATACATGAAGCATTTCCCCGGCAGGGAGTAAATGGTCGGAGTATTGCCGGATACCCCGCGTTGCGCGAGTTTCCGACCCGATAAAGAGACAGTCCGAAGAGATCCCGATTCCCGCTACGCTTCAAGGTCATATTCCCGCGCCAGACCGCCTTCACCCGTCTCCTTGTAGATCGACGGAAGGTCGTGCCCCGTCTGTTTCATCACTTCGACCACGCGGTCGAACGATACACGGTGCCCGCCGTCGGTAAAGGCGGCGTAGAGGTTGGCGTCGAGGGCCCGTGCGGCGGCATAGGCGTTGCGCTCGATACAGGGGATCTGGACGAGTCCGCATACGGGATCGCAGGTCATGCCCAAATGGTGTTCGAGCCCCATTTCGGCGGCATATTCGATCTGTGAGGGGCTGCCGCCGAAGAGCTGGTTGGCGGCTGCCGCCGCCATTGCGCAGGCGACGCCCACTTCGCCCTGACAGCCTACCTCGGCGCCCGAAATCGAGGCGTTGTGTTTGACGACGTTTCCGAAAAGCCCTGCCGTGGCCAGTGCGCGATAGATGCGGGCGTCGGAGAAGTCGCGGCTCTTCTGCAAATGGTACAGTACGGCGGGCACCACGCCGCTCGATCCGCAGGTCGGGGCCGTGACGATCTCGCCGCCCGACGCATTCTCTTCGGCAACGGCCAGCGCATAGGCGAAAACCAGTCCGCGGGACTGGAGGCTCTGTCTGTATCCCGATGCCCTGACATAATACCCCGGAGCGCGGCGGGCTATGTGGAGCGGCCCGGGCAGAACACCTTCGTGATCGAGTCCGCGTTCGACGCTGCGGCGCATCGCCTGCCAGATCTCGGCCAGATAATCCCAGATGTCGTTCGATTCGCACAGTTCGACATACTCCCAGTAGGAGCGTCCCGTGCGACGGCACCAGCCGAGAATCTCGGTGAGCGTATTCATTTCATAGATCTCCGCCGACGGATTCGGTGTGACCCCCTCTTCGGCCAGTTCGCCGCCGCCGATGCTGTAAACGGTCCATGTGTCGGTTGTGCCGCCCGCAGCGTCGAGCGCTTCGAACCGCATGCCGTTGGGGTGGAACGGCAGTACCTCATGCGCTTTCCAGATGATTTCTGCCGGAGCGGTCGGCTGGAGTGTTTCGAGGATGGCGCGGTCGGTCATGTGTCCGCGTCCTGTCGCTGCAAGACTGCCGTACAGCGTGACGCGAAACGCCGCCGCCTGTGGATGGCGGGCCAGAAATTGTCCGGCAGCACGACGCGGCGCCATCGTATGGCTGCTCGACGGCCCCGTGCCGATGCGATAGAGTTCCTTGATGCTTTTCATCGGGTGATGATTCGTTTTCCGTACAAAGATACGAATTCCATGCAGAAACTCGAATCGGCAGGCCGAAACCTGCGGCGCCGGAGTCCGTTTCATATCATGAAATGCCGTCTTCCGACGATTGCTGTTTCGGTTGTCCGGATTATGACCGATACGCATCCTGCGCCGTTCGGGCCGTTGTCCGGAAAGAGAGGCCAAAAAACAGAATCAATTTGTCATAAAATATAATCCATGCTGCATGAAAAAAGATATTTTTGTATCCGGTTCGGTATAAACCTTTCATCCGGATTTTTTTCAGACTATGCAAAAAACGGTAATCGGCATCGATCTGGGCGCGACCAGCGGCCGTGTGATTCTGGCACATGTGGGAGAGGAAAGTCTCTCGATGGTGGAGGTGCACCGGTTTGCAAACCGGATGACCGAAGTCGGAGGCAGGCTCTATTGGGACATCCATGCGCTTTTCGACGAGATCCTGCAGGGGTTGCGCGCCGCAGCCCGCTGCGGGGAGCCGGTGGCGTCGATCGGAATCGATACATGGGGCGTGGATTTCGCCTGCTTCGATGCCGACGGACAACTGCTGGGGCTTCCCCGCGCCTACCGCGATCCCTATACGGACGGGGTGCCCGAACGGCTCTTCGAGGAGATTCCGCGTGAACGGGTCTATGAGAAGACGGGCATTCAGGTGATGAATTTCAATTCGCTCTACCAGCTTTATGCGCAGAGCAGGGAGGCCGGCTCCCCTTTGCTGCGGGCTGAACGTATTCTCTTCATGCCTGATGCGTTGTCGTATCTGCTTACCGGTGAACAGGTGTGCGAACAGACGATCCTCTCGACCTCGCAGCTGATGGATCCACGGGACGGGTCGCTCGATGAGGAGCTGCTGCGCGCGGCGGGTGTCCGTGCGCCGATGTTTGCGCGGCGTGTCATGCCGGGTGAACGTGTCGGGGTGTTGCGCGACGGGATTGCCCGCAGTACGGGGTTGGGGGCCGTTGAGGTCATCGCCGTTGCGGGTCACGATACGGCATCGGCCATTGCGGCCGTTCCGGCTTCCGACGAACGTTTTGCCTATCTTTCGTCGGGGACATGGTCGCTTATGGGTGTCGAACTGCGCCGGCCGGTCATCACGGCCGAGTCGTGTGCGATGAACTATACGAACGAAGGCGGTGTGGACGGTACGACCCGTTTCCTGAAGAATATCACAGGCATGTGGCTGCTGGAAGAGTGCCGGCGTGCATGGCGGGCCGAGGGCCGCGACTACTCTTATGATGAAATCGTGGCCATGACGGCCGCAGCACCGGCCGGTGTGACGACGATCGATCCCGACGATGCGGCTTTTGCCCATCCGGCCGACATGCCGCAGGCTATCCGAGACTATTGCCGGCAGCACGGATTGGCCGTACCGGCCGATGATGCGGCGCTCATGCGTTGTATCTTCGAGAGTCTGGCGAAACGTTACGGCGAGGTGCTCGACCGTTTGCGCACGATCGCGCCCTTCCCGATCGAACGGCTTCATGTGATCGGCGGCGGCGCACAGAACGACCTGCTGAACCAGATGACGGCCGATGCCGTAGGAATTCCCGTCGTGGCGGGGCCTGCCGAGGCAACGGCCATCGGAAATGTGATGATACAGGCGCGTGCATTGGGACTGGTAGGCTCGCTGACGCAGATGCGTGACTATATCCGCCGCTCGGTAGCCGTCAAGGAGTTTTGTCCGCAGGCGGATCGTTCATCAAACGGATAGACGACAGATAACTTAAATAGAGAATAGCATGAAGACACAATTGATCGAGGAGGCATACCGCATCGCCCGCGAGCGTTATGCGGCCGTCGGCGTCGATACCGAGGAGGCCATGAAGAAACTGCAGGACGTTTCACTGTCGCTGCACTGCTGGCAGGCAGACGATGTGATCGGCTTCGAGGATCGGGGCGGAACACTGTCGGGCGGCATCCAGACGACGGGCAACTATCCCGGACGCGCCCGTAATGTCGGGGAGCTGCGTGCCGACATCCTCAAGGCTGTGAGCTACATCCCCGGCTCGCACCGCTTGAGCCTGCACGAGATCTACGGGGAGTTCGGCGGCGAGACGGTCGATCGCGACCAGGTCGAGGTGAAGCATTTCCGGGGGTGGATCGAGTGGGCCCGCGAACACGGCATGAAACTCGATTTCAACTCCACGTCGTTCTCCCACCCCAAAAGCGGATCGTTGTCGCTGTCGAATCCCGATCCGGAGATCCGCAACTTCTGGATCGAACACACGAAGCGCTGTCGGGCCATCGCCGAAGCGATGGGCGAGGCGCAGGGCGATCCCTGCATCATGAATCTGTGGGTGCATGATGGTTCGAAGGATCAGACGGTGAACCGCAAACTCTATCGTGAGCTGTTGCGCGATTCGCTGGACCGGATCTTCGAGCGGAAGTACGACCACATGAAGGACTGTGTCGAATCGAAGGTCTTCGGTATCGGGCTGGAGAGCTACACGGTGGGCAGCAACGATTTCTACATCGCTTATGCGACGAGCCGCGGGAAGATCGTGACGCTCGATACGGGGCACTTCCATCCGACGGAGCTGGTGGCCGACAAACTTTCGTCGCTGCTGCTCTTCATGCCGGAGGTGATGCTCCATGTGTCGCGTCCGGTGCGCTGGGATTCGGACCATGTGACCATCATGAACGACGATACGCTCGAACTGGCCAGGGAGATCGTGCGGTGCGATGCGCTGGATCGCGTGCATATCGGTCTGGACTATTTCGACGCCTCGATCAACCGCATCGGCGCCTATGTCATCGGTGCGCGTGCGGCGCAGAAATGCCTGATGCAGGCGTTGCTCGAACCGCTGGGCAAGCTGCGGGCCTACGAGGCCGCCGATCAGGGCTTCGAACGGCTGGCGCTGCTCGAAGAGTCGAAGTCGCTGCCATGGAATGCCGTTTGGGACATGTTCTGTCTGCGCAACGATGTCCCTGTCGGCGAAGAGTTCATCCCCGACGTGGAGCGGTATGAAGCGGAAGTAACCTCCAAACGATAACGGCCATGTACAGAATCGTATTGAATGAAACCTCGTACTACGGTGCCGGATGCCGCAGTGCGATTGCCGGGGAGGTCCGCAAACGCGGCTTCCGCAAGGCGTTGCTGGTGACGGACAAGGAGCTGATCCGTTTCGGTGTGGCGGCCAAAATCGAAAAGGTGCTCGCCGAAGCCGGAATCCCCTATGAGATTTACAGCGAGATCAAGGCGAACCCCACGATCCGCAACGTGCAGCAGGGTGTCGAGGCGTTCAAGGCTTCGGGGGCCGATTTCATGGTGGCGCTGGGCGGCGGTTCGTCGATCGACACGGCCAAGGCGGTGGGCATCATCGTCAACAATCCCGAATTTGCCGATGTGCGTTCGCTCGAAGGTACGGCGGCCACGCGCCATCGTGCCGTGCCGACCTTTGCCGTTCCCACGACAGCGGGCACGGCGGCCGAGGTGACGATCAACTATGTCATTACGGACGAGGAGGCGCGCCGCAAGATGGTCTGCGTCGATCCGAACGACATCCCGATGTGTGCGGTCGTCGATTGCGAACTGATGTATTCGATGCCCAGGGGGCTCACGGCTGCAACGGGAATGGATGCGCTGACGCACGCCATCGAAGGATATATCACGCCCGGCGCATGGACCATGAGCGACATGTTCGAACTGAAGGCCATCGAACTGATCGCCCGCCATCTGCGCAATGCCGTCGAAAACGGTGCCGACGAAACGGCTCGCGCCGGAATGGCCGAGGCGCAGTATATTGCCGGCATGGGTTTCTCGAATGTCGGGCTGGGGATCGTGCACTCGATGGCGCATCCGTTGGGCGCCTTCTACGATACGCCGCACGGTGTGGCGAACGCCACGCTGCTGCCCTATGTGATGGAGTATAATGCCGAATCGCCGTCGCGGGCGAAATACCTCGACATCGCGCGTGCAATGGGTGTCCCGACCGGCGGCATGGGTGTCGATGAGGGCGTGCGTGCCGCAATCGATGCCGTCAAGGCCCTGTCGGTCAGCATCCGTATCCCGCAGCATCTGCATGAGCTGGGCGTCCGCGAGGAGGATATTCCCGCACTGGCCGTCGCGGCGTTCAACGACGTCTGCACGGGCGGAAATCCGCGTCCCACGTCGGTCGGGGAGATCGAGAAGTTGTACCGTATAGCCTACTAAGCCATGGAACTGGTTATCGGACTTCTGATTATCGCTGTCGGTAGCTTCGGGCAGTCGAGTTCGTATGTCCCGATCCGCAAGGTGCGCGACTGGTCGTGGGAGAGCTTCTGGCTCGTGCAGGGGATCTTCGCATGGATCGTATTCCCCTGGCTGGGGGCGCTGCTCGCACTCCCCGACGGTACGGCGCTGGGGCAGTTGTGGTCGGCCGGAGGTGCCTGGCAGTCGGTCCTCTACGGCGTGCTGTGGGGCGTCGGCGGTTTGACCTTCGGGCTCTCGATGCGCTATCTGGGTGTCGCCCTCGGCCAGTCCATCGCTTTGGGCACCTGTGCGGCCTTCGGAACGCTCTTTCCCGCGCTGCTGGCCGGTCAGAACCTCTTCCGGGGTGAAGGGCTGGCGCTGTTGCTGGGTGTCTGCATCACGCTGGCGGGAATCGCCGTGATCGGCTATGCCGGTTCGCTGCGCTCGCGGCTGCTCAGCGAGGAGGAGCGGCGGGCCGCAATCAAGGATTTCGCCTTGACCAAGGGCCTGCTGGTGGCGTTGCTGGCCGGTGCCATGAGCGCCTGCTTCAGTCTGGGCCTCGAAAGCGGCGCCGCAATCCATGCCGCAGCCGTTGCCGCCGGTGCCAAGGAGCTCTTCGCTCTGAATCCCGTAATCCTGCTCGTGACGCTGGGCGGTTTCGTCACGAATGCCGCCTATTGCATCTTCTGCAATCTCCGCAACCGTACGGGCCGCGATTACTTCTCGGTGCCGGCCAAAACGTGGGTCAACAACGTGCTGTTCTGTGCCCTGGCCGGCGTACTGTGGTATTCGCAGTTCTTCGGACTGGGTATGGGCAAGAGCTTCTTTACCTCGTCTCCCCTGATGACGGCCTTTTCGTGGAGCATCCTCATGTCGCTCAATGTCCTCTTCAGCAACCTGTGGGGAATCTGGCTGCATGAGTGGCGCGGCGTGGACCGGCGCACGGCGGCGGTGCTTGTCGCCGGTCTGCTGATCCTGATCTTCTCGACCATATATCCGCAACTTGTCAAATAACGCATGATGCAATGAAACGAATCGATAACAAGGAACTCGACCTCCGCGTGGAGGTCATCGCCGAAGTGGCCGGCTACCTGTGGGAACGCGGCTGGGCTGAACGCAACGGCGGAAATATCTCGGTCAACGTCACGGGACTCTGTGCGGCCGAAGCAGCCGCCTTGCCGGCGCTCGACGGCCCCCGTGCACTGCCGAAGCCGCTGCCGCACATTGCGGGCGGATGCTTTCTGGTGACGGGTACCGGCCGCCGCATGCGTTATGTGGCATCGCGGCCGCTGGAAAACATCGCATTGATCCGTGTGGCGGCCGACGGCGCTTCGTATGAGATCGTGGCCGATGAGGCCGTGCACCCGACCTCCGAACTGCCGGCGCACCTCTCCATCCACGACTATCTGGTGGGGGCGGAGCGCCCCGAACGTGCGGTGCTGCACACGCATCCCATCGAATTGATCGCCATGACGCACAATCCCGCCTTTCTGGACAAGGATGTGCTGACCCGCCTGCTGTGGAGCATGATTCCCGAAACCCGGGCCTTCTGCCCCAAGGGGTTGGGCATCGTCCCCTATACGCTGCCCGGCTCGCAGCTGCTGGCCGACCGGACGATTGAACTGCTCGACGAGTACGATGTGGTCATGTGGACCAAGCACGGCGCTCTGGCCGTCGGCACCGACCTGATCGAGGCGTTCGACCAGATCGACGTACTCTCCAAATCGGCCAGGATCTATGAATCGGCCCGCTCGATGGGATTCGTCCCGACGGGTATGAGCGACGCGGAGATGCAGGAGCTCAAAGAGGTTTTCGGACTGTAGCGACTGTTGGTTTAGGTTTCTATATATTGGGTGGGAAGCGGCTCCTCCATTGCGGAAGAGTCCGCTTTTTTTGTGCGGCAGTTGGCCGTCCGCGTGAAAATCGCTATCTTGCCGTGTCAAAAAACACTCCATGAAACGAATCCTTCTTTTGATGGGAGCCGCCTTGCTCTCTGTTGCAGGAATGCAGGCCCGGCGTGCTCCGCAGCGTATTCTGCCCGAAGCTGCGGAACTCCGCTTCGCCTTCCTGACCGACGTCCATGTAACGCCCGGCGGCGAATCCGACTCCCTGCTGCGTGCGGCCGTTCGGGAAATCAACGCTTCGGCGTGCGATTTCGTGGTCGTGACGGGCGACTTGTGCAACATGGGCAGCGATGCCGAACTGAAATGTGTGCGCGGAATCCTCAAACGGTTGCGAAAACCCTGCTATGTCGTGCCGGGCAATCACGAAACGACCTGGTCCGAGAGCGCCTGCACGACCTTCGGAAGGTGCTTCGGCAATGACGGCCGTATCGCCTTCCGCGCCGGCCGTTATCTCTTCGTGGGATTTGCCGCAGGCCCCTACATGAAGATGGCCGACGGCTCGGTGCGGCGTGAAGACCTGCAGTGGATCGAGGAGCAGATGCGGACGGCACGCCCCGATGAACGGATCGCTGCCTTCTGCCATTACCCGCTTACGAACGACGTGACAAACCGTGCGGAGGTGACATCATTGCTGCGCCGCTATGGCGTGCGGTTCGATCTGTGCGGCCATTATCATACGCTCAAGCTCTGCAATTTCGATTCCATTCCCGGCCTGATGGGCCGTGCACTCATCGACGGCAAACGCAAAGGGGCGGCGCGTGTCGGATACAGTCTCGTGCGGGTTTGGGACGATTCGGTGGCGCTCTATGAAAAACCGTTGGGCGAGGCGGCGCGTTTGGCTTTCGCAATCCGCCAGGGGTATTCGCCGGAGTTGGGCGAATTGCCCTGCGACCCCCAACCTGCGGAACCGTCGTATGCCGTGACCGGTGCGAAACGGGTCGTGGAGGATGAAGCGTCGATCTATACGGGTGTCGCCGTAGCCGGCGATACGGTCTATTACGGGACGTCGCTCGGCGTGTTGAAGGCCTATGATGTGAAAAACCGTCGCGAAGTGTGGCGCCGGCAGTTCGACAACGCCGTCTATTCAACCCCGCTGTACGGCGACGGCGTCGTTGTGGCCGGCGATGCCGCAGGCGCCCTGTGGGGGCTCGATGCCGCGACGGGCCGCCGCTTGTGGCGCATCCGCTGCAAAACACCCGTCATCGGCGACGGCGTGATCGACGGTTCGTGGCTCTATATGGGTCTCGGCAGCGGCTGCATGGCCAAGATCGATCTTCGTAGCGGCCGTGTGGCATGGCGCTTCCGTTTCGGCGAAGGACAGCCGCAGGGCCGTCCGGCCGTTGCAGACGGGCGTGTGGTCTTCGGCGCCTGGGATACGAATCTCTATTGTCTCGATGCCGCAACGGGCCGTTTATGCTGGAAGTGGAACAACGGCAACGCCCAGAAACTCTTTTCGCCGGGGCATATCGTGCCGCGAATCGTCGGCGGCCGGCTCTTCATCGTTGCGCCGGACCGTTACATGACGGCCCTCGACCTCCGCACGGGACGTGAGATCTGGCGCGTCAAACAGCGCAAGGTTCGTGAAACGACCGGCGTGAGCAGCGATCGTTCGCAAATCTATGCAAAGACAATGGATGGCGAACTGTTGGCGGTGACGTGTGCTCCGGACCGTTATGTCGAGACGTGGGTTGCCGATGCCGGCTGGGGCTATGATCACAATCCCTGTCCCGTCGAAGTGCGGGAAGGTGTGGCTTATATGGCCAATCGAACGGGATGCGTGGCTGCCGTGCGGGAAAACGGCGAATTGCTGTGGGCCGAGAAATTCGCCTCATCGGCCGCCAACGACTTTTTCGTTGACAGCCGCAACCGTTTGTGGATCACGTTTATCGAAGGCGTGATCTTCTGTTTGGGCGATCCCGTCACACGATAGGAAAACGCGGCGGAATTCACTCTCGAAGTTGGGGGTGAAGACTCCTTTTCCCAGTGTGCGGCGAATCTCGTCGAGACTCCAGAACCGGCCGCCGTCGGTCTCGTCGCTCGGCGTGACGGGACCGTCGTAGGTCGTGCGGTTCACATAGACCAGTTCCCGCTCCCGTTCCGAGTCGAAAACATACTGCGTGACGCGTTCCGGCGTGAAGTCGGTAACGCCCAACTCTTCGCGCACCTCGCGCCGCAATGCCTCGTCGGGTGCCTCGCCGTAATCGACGTGCCCGCCGACGGCCGTGTCCCAGCGCCCCGGCTGGATGTCTTTCCATGCGGGGCGTTTCTGAAGATAGAGCTCGCCCCGGCTGTTGAACAGATGCAGGTGTACGACCGGATGCAGCAGACGGGAACCGTCGTGGCACTCGCCGCGCGTGGCGTGACCGACGACCCGTCCCGTCTCATCGACCACAGGGAAGAGTTCCGAAAGATTGTCGTGCTTCATTTGCATTGTCGATTCAATGGCTCTTTTATATATAATATATGGTATCCGCCGTTCGGGGCCGCTGACTTCTGCCCTTTTCCATCCTCGCATGATTCCGTCAGGCGGGGCCGGTTCCGTTGCCTGTTTCAACGTCCGATTGCGGGGGAGACGCCTTGACTTGTTCGTCCGGAGCCGATAACGGCCCGAAAACTACAACTCCCGGATATAGACGTTTGCATCGGTGTAGTGCCCGTCTTCCAGCAGCTCGGCATGCCGCTCCACATGGTCGAGCACGAATCCGAGCCGTTGCGGTATGCGGTTGCTCGGAAGGTTCCCTGTCGCACACTTGATCGTGACGCGGCGCATCGCCAGCTCCTCACGGGCCATACGGCAGAGCCGATCCACAGCTTGTGTGACAATTCCGCGTCCCTGCCATGCCTCCCGCAGCCAATAGCCGATTTCGGTGCTCCGGGCGTAGGGATCGGTTGACTTGAAGCCGATCAAACCGATCAGCGCCCCCTCTTCCCGGATCGTAAATACCGCTTCGCGGTAGGCCGCATCGAGAACCGATTCGATGTATCGCAACGAATCCTCCTTCGTGCGCGTGTATTGCACGAAGGGCAGCCAGCGGCCCAGATAACCGCGATCCGCGTCGATGGCCGAAAAAATCGATGCGGCATCTTCGCGGCATAACTCCCGTAAAAAGACCTTTGGTGTGAGCGGAATCATTTTCATGCGGCAAAGATACCAATATATATAACAGGAAAGTGCAGGATTTCTCTATTTTCCGAAAAAAAAGAGTGACTATTTTTTTTAATTCACAAAACTATTCTATCTTTGCACTCGATTTCGCAAAGGTTGTGAAGTCGGTTGTCGCAAGGTTCTTTGACAGAGATGCAGAAGTAAAAATCCGAATCCGGATTTGGATGTTCGGAATATTCTTCTTATCTTTGCAATCCAAAACGGTTAACGCCGATGTAGCTCAGCCGGTCAGAGCAGCTGATTTGTAATCAGCAGGTCGTGGGTTCGAATCCCTCCATCGGCTCTCATCGGATACCTGCAGGGGAAGATACCAGAGTGGCCAAATGGGGCAGACTGTAAATCTGCTGGCGTATGCCTTCGGTGGTTCGAATCCATCTCTTCCCACTAAAATTAAAGAGCGTGCCGGTTGGAGGATGCGAAAACCTCAATGCCGATGATCCCGTCCCGCGCGGCGGAACTCATCGAATGGGGAAAGGTGGACTCTGATACGGTATATTTTTGCGGAAGTAGCTCAGTTGATAGAGCATTAGCCTTCCAAGCTAAGGGTCGCGAGTTTGAGCCTCGTCTTCCGCTCCAGAAGTCAGATGACGGGCGATGTAGCCGAATGAAAGGTTTGCGTCGCGCCGTTGTTTGCGAATAACACGACCGTTTATAGAGATTTTAAATTCTAATACATTACAACTATGGCAAAAGAGAAATTTGACCGTTCGAAACCGCATGTGAACATCGGTACCATCGGACACGTTGACCACGGTAAGACGACGCTGACGGCTGCGATCACCACCGTACTTGCAAAGCAGGGTCTTTCGGAACTTCGTTCGTTCGACTCGATCGATAACGCTCCCGAAGAGAAAGAGCGTGGTATCACGATCAACACCGCTCACGTCGAGTATCAGACGGCAAACCGCCACTATGCTCATGTGGACTGCCCCGGACACGCCGACTATGTGAAGAACATGGTAACGGGTGCCGCTCAGATGGACGGCGCTATCCTCGTCGTTGCTGCTACCGACGGTCCCATGCCCCAGACCAACGAACATGTGCTGCTCGCCCGTCAGGTGAACGTGCCGAAGATCGTCGTGTTCCTGAACAAGTGCGACATGGTGGACGACCCCGAAATGCTCGACCTCGTCGAGATGGAGGTGCGCGACCTGCTCAACAAGTATGACTACGACGGCGACAACGCCCCGATCATTCGCGGTTCGGCTCTCGGCGCCCTCAATGGCGAAGCCAAGTGGGAAGAGAAGGTTATGGAGCTGATGAATGCCGTAGATGAGTATATCCCGCTGCCGCAGCGCGACAACGAGAAACCTTTCCTGATGCCTGTCGAGGACGTATTCTCGATCACGGGCCGTGGTACGGTGCTTACGGGCCGTATCGAAACCGGTGTCATCAAGGTCGGCGATCCCGTCGAGATCATCGGCCTGGAGGAGAAGGTGCTTACTTCGACCTGCACGGGCGTGGAGATGTTCCGCAAGCTGCTCGACGAGGGTGAAGCCGGCGATAACGTAGGTCTGCTGATGCGCGGTATCGACAAGAAAGAGGTTAAGCGCGGTATGGTTGTCGCCAAGCCCGGTTCGATCACCCCGCACACCAAGTTCCAGGCCGAAGTCTATATCCTCAAGAAGGAAGAGGGTGGCCGTCACACGCCGTTCCACAACAAATACCGTCCTCAGTTCTATCTGCGTACGATGGACGTAACGGGTGAGATCTCGCTGCCCGAAGGCGTGGATATGGTGATGCCGGGCGACCACGTCACAATCACCGTGACGCTGATCTATCCGGTTGCATTGAACGAAGGTCTGCGCTTCGCTATCCGTGAGGGCGGCCGTACGGTAGGTGCAGGTCAGATCCTCAAGATTCTTGAGTAAGAGACCCGATAGATTCAGGTGCGGAACGCACGGTTCCGCACCCTTTTTTAGGAGCATAGTTCAAGGGTAGAATAGCGGTCTCCAAAACCGTTGATGGGAGTTCGAATCTCTCTGCTCCTGCCAAAGATAAAAGTTTGCAGTATGCTGAACTACGTCAAAGAATCCTACAAGGAACTCGTGGAGAAGGTCACATGGCCGACATTCCCCCAGTTGCAGAGTTCGACGATCGTCGTCATGATCGCATCGTTGATTTTCGCATTGGTCGTGCTGGTCATGGATATCTCGTTCGAGAATCTCATGAAAGGCATATACAGTTTCCTCGGCAACATCGCTCGTTAATCAAATTCTAAGCGAATCCGTTGGCTATGAGCGAGAACAAGAAACAGTGGTATGTGATCCGTGCCGTCGGCGGCAAGGAGGCTAAAGTGAAGGAGTATCTCGAAGCCGAGATCCGTCACAGCCACCTTGAGGATTATATTTCGCAGATACTGATTCCTACCGAAAAGGTCTATACCATCCGCAATGGGAAGAAAATTTCGAAGGAAAAAGTGTCCTACCCCGGCTATGTCCTCATCGAGGCGGCCTTCGTGGGACAAATACCGATCATCATTCGCAATACCCCCAATGTGCTGGGCTTCCTCGGCGATACCAAAGAGGAGAGCCGGAAGATGATTGCGACTCCCCTGCGTCCACAAGAGGTGAGCCGCATTCTCGGCCGTGTCGATGAACTCAGCGAAATGGAGGAGGAGAACGAAGTACCGTTTTTCGTCGGCGAGACCGTCAAGGTTACGGACGGCCCTTTCTCAAGCTTCCAAGGTACTATTGAGACTGTCGATAACGAACGCAAGAAACTTACCGTCTCCGTGAAGATTTTCGGCCGCAAGACTCCTATGGAGTTGAGCTTTACACAAGTTGAAAAAGAATAATTAACCAAGGAAAATTATGGCAAAAGAGGTTGCTGCATTTATCAAACTGCAGATCAAAGGTGGTGCCGCCAATCCTTCACCCCCAGTGGGTCCTGCGTTGGGTTCAAAGGGAGTCAATATCATGGACTTCTGCAAGCAATTCAATGCCCGTACACAGGACAAGGCGGGTAAGGTCCTTCCTGTCATCATCACGGTGTATAGCGACAAGTCGTTCGACTTCGTCGTAAAACAGCCGCCTGTAGCCATCCAGCTCAAGGAAGCAGCCAAGATCAAGAGCGGCTCCGCACAGCCCAACCGTACAAAAGTCGGCGAGGTGACGTGGGAGCAGATCGAAGCTATCGCCAAGGACAAAATGCCCGATCTGAACTGCTTTACCCTCGAAGCTGCCATGCGTATGGTCGCCGGTACTGCCCGCAGTATGGGTATCAACGTGAAAGGTGAATTTCCTAAAAAGTAACGTAGCATGAGTAAGTTAACGAAAAATCAGAAAACTGCCTACGCGAAGGTGGAGCCCAACAGGGCGTACAAACTCGGTGAGGCCGCAGCCCTTCTGAAGGAAATTACCTTTACGAAATTCGATGCTTCGGTCGATATCGACGTGCGCCTGGGTGTCGATCCCCGCAAGGCGAACCAGATGGTTCGCGGCGTGGTGACGCTCCCTCACGGTACGGGCAAGGCGGTTCGTGTGCTGGTGCTCTGCACGCCCGAAAAAGAGGCGGAGGCGACGGTTGCCGGTGCCGATTATGTCGGCCTGGACGAATACGTCGAGAAGATCAAGGGCGGTTGGACCGATGTGGATGTCATCATCACTACGCCCAACGTGATGGGCAAGGTCGGCGCACTGGGCCGTATTCTGGGTCCGCGCGGCTTGATGCCGAACCCCAAAACGGGTACGGTGACGATGGATGTCGCCAAAGCTGTAAGTGAAGTCAAAGCCGGAAAAATCGATTTCAAGGTCGATAAGTTCGGTATCGTGCACACGTCGATCGGCAAGGTTTCCTTCACGCCGGAACAGATCGTTGACAATGCCAACGAGTTCCTGTCGATGATCATGAAACTCAAGCCCTCGGCCGCCAAAGGCGCATATGTGAAGAGCATCTATCTCTCCACGACCATGAGCCCCGGCGTGCAGATCGACCCCAAATCAGTTGAAACCAAATAACGAAGGAGGATAAAGGAGATGACCAAGGAAGAAAAAGCGGTTGTTATCGATAATCTTGCCGCGCAGCTCAACGAGTATCCTCACTTCTATGTGGCCGACATCGAGACGCTCAACGCCGAACAAACGGCTCTGCTGCGTCGCAAGTGCTTCGAGAGCGAAATCAAACTCGTCGTGGTAAAGAATACGCTCTTCGGAAAGGCACTCGAAAAGGCCGAGAAGGCGGATGCCGAATTGGTAAACGTTCTGGAGGGTCCGACCTCGGTAATGTTCGCAAAGACTGCCAAAGCCCCCGCAGTGGTAATCAAGGAGTTCCGCAAAACCTGCGCAAAACCCCTCCTGAAAGCCGCTTTTGTCGAGGAGTGCGTCTATGTGGGCGATAACCAGTTGGATGCTTTGTGCAACATCAAGAGCCGTGAAGAGCTCATCGGCGAAATCATTTCGCTGCTGCAGTCGCCTGCGAAGAATGTTATTTCCGCATTGCAGGCCAACGCAGGCCAGAAGATCGCCGGGCTGGTAAAGGCACTTGAAGAAAGAAACTAATTAACCGAAAAAACAAGAATTTTATAAATTTACAACTATGGCAGATATCAAAAAACTGGCAGAAGAATTAGTAGCTCTGACTGTTAAGGAGGTAAACGAATTGGCTACGGTACTCAAGGAAGAGTACGGTATTGAACCCGCAGCCGCTGCTGTTGCAGTCGCTGCTCCCGCAGCCGGCGCCGGCGAGGCTGCCGCTGCCGAGAAGACCTCGTTCGATGTAATCCTGAAGAACGCCGGTCAGTCGAAATTGCAGGTCATCAAGGCCGTTAAGGAGATCGCGGGCTTGTCGCTCGGCGATGCCAAAGCGCTTGTCGATGCTGCGCCGAAGGCCGTGAAAGAGGGCGTTTCCAAGGAAGAGGCTGAGTCGATCAAGGGTCAGCTCGAAGAGGCAGGTGCAGAAGTTGAAGTTAAGTAGTTCTGTCGCTACCCAGGTAGCTGCAGACACCTCAGGTGTAGAGTTTACGCTTCGGTAAACTCTATGCCTTTTCTCGTCTAAGATAAGGGAGTGCCGGTCGAGCTGTGCCCTTTTCTTGGATTTTGGAATGCTCTCCGCGTAGAATCGATTTACACAGAGAGCATTGTCGCGGGAGCTTGTGACCTGTTCCGCAACGTGATGAGCCCGATTGCAAGAACAAACTTCAACTTAATTTGGATTTACCGATGTCCACAACTAAAACACAACAAAGAATCAGCTTCTCGACAGTGAAAAACCGGGTGCCTTATCCGGATCTGCTTGAGGTACAGCTTAAATCATTCCGGGACTTCTTCCAGATGGACACAACGGCCGAAAATCGGAAAAACGAAGGCCTTTACAAAGTGTTTCAGGAGAATTTCCCCATTACGGATACCAGAAACAATTTCGTTCTTGAGTTCATCGACTACTACATCGATCCGCCCCGTTATTCGATCGAGGAGTGTTTGGAGCGCGGCCTGACATACAGCGTGCCGCTGAAGGCCAAACTGAAGCTCTATTGTACCGATACGGAACACGAGGATTTCGGTGTGGTCGTGCAGGACGTCTATTTCGGTACGATTCCATACATGACCGAACGCGGTACGTTCGTCATCAACGGCGCCGAGCGCGTCATCGTGTCGCAGCTGCACCGTTCGCCGGGTGTCTTCTTCGGACAGAGCATGCACACGAACGGGACAAAACTCTATTCGGCGCGTATCATCCCCTTCAAGGGTTCGTGGATCGAGTTCGCTACGGACATCAACAACGTGATGTACGCCTATATCGATCGCAAGAAGAAACTTCCCGTCACGACCCTTCTGCGGGCTATCGGTTTCGAGGCCGACCAGCAGATCCTTGAGATCTTCGATCTGGCCGACGAAGTGAAGGTTACCAAGGCTAACCTCAAAAAGGCGGTCGGCCGCATGCTTGCGGCACGCGTGCTCTCGACGTGGGTCGAGGATTTCGTCGATGAGGATACCGGCGAGGTGGTCTCCATCGAGCGGAACAATGTGATCGTGGATCGGGAGACGATTCTGGAGGAGGAGCATATCGACCAGATCATCGAGAGCGGCGCCAAGACGATTCTGCTGCACAAGGAGAATCCGTCGGGTATCGACTTCTCCATCATATACAATACGTTGCAGAAGGACCCGTGCAACTCCGAGAAGGAGGCCGTCGTCTATATCTATCGCCAGTTGCGCGCCTCCGAGCCGCCTGATGAGGCTACGGCCCGCGACGTGATCGAGAAACTCTTCTTCTCGGACAAGCGTTACGATCTGGGCGATGTGGGCCGTTTCCGCATCAACAAGAAACTGGGTCTGGACATCGATCCGGCCATCCGCACGCTGACGCGCGAGGATATCATCGCCATTATCAAGTACCTGATCCAGCTCATCAACTCGAAAGCCGAGGTGGACGATATCGACCACCTCTCGAACCGTCGTGTCCGCACGGTGGGCGAGCAGCTTTCGAACCAGTTCTCGGTCGGTTTCGTCCGCATGGCGCGTACGATCCGCGAACGCATGAACGTGCGCGACAATGAGGTCTTTACACCGGTCGATCTGATCAACGCCAAGACGTTGTCGAGCGTTATCAACTCGTTCTTCGGCACGAGCCAGCTCTCGCAGTTCATGGACCAGATCAACCCGCTGGCCGAAATCACCCACAAACGCCGTCTGTCGGCCCTCGGCCCCGGCGGTCTGTCGCGTGACCGTGCCGGTTTCGAGGTGCGCGACGTGCACTATACGCACTATGGACGTCTCTGCCCGATCGAGTCGCCCGAAGGCCCCAACATCGGTCTGATCTCGTCGTTGTGCGTCTATGCGCGGATTTCCGACATGGGCTTCATCGAGACGCCCTACCGCGAGGTCAAGGATGGCGTGATCGATCTGGACAACAGCCATATCAAATACTACTCGGCCGAAGAGGAGGAGGGAAAGGTGGTCGCACAGTCGAATATTCCGATCGACGACGAGGGCCATTTCCTCCAGCCCAACCGTATCAAGGCGCGCGAAGGCGCGGATTTCCCCGTCGTAACGGCCAAAGAGGTCAATCTGATGGACGTTGCGCCCAATCAGATCGCTTCGATCGCCGCGAGCCTTATTCCCTTCCTTGAGCACGACGATGCCAACCGTGCGCTGATGGGTTCGAACATGATGCGTCAGGCCGTTCCTCTGATCACCTGCGAGGCGCCGATCGTCGGTACGGGCATCGAGAAGGAGATGATTCTCGACAGCCGTATCCAGATCGTTGCCGAAGGCGACGGCGAAGTCGTATTCGCCGATGCCACGCAGATCCAGATCCGTTATGAGCGTACGCAGGACGAGATCATTTCATCGTTCGCGCCGGAGATCACGACCTATGAGCTGCCGCGCTACCGCCGGACGAACCAGAATACGTCGATCACGCTCAAACCCGTGGTGCTGACGGGCGACCATGTCACGAAGGGGCAGATTCTGACCGAAGGATATTCTACGCAGGGCGGCGAATTGGCGCTCGGCCGGAACCTCAAGGTGGCTTACATGCCTTGGAAAGGGTACAATTTCGAGGATGCCATCGTAATTTCGGAGCGCATCCAGCGCGAGGATATCTTTACCTCGGTGCATGTCGATGAGTATATCATGGAGGTCCGCGATACGAAGCGCGGCGTCGAGGAGCTGACTTCGGATATTCCCAATGTCAGCGAGGACGCCACGAAGGATCTCGATGCAAACGGTATCATCCGTATCGGCGCCAATGTTCATCCGGGCGATATTCTGATCGGCAAGATCACGCCCAAGGGCGAGAGCGATCCTTCGCCGGAGGAGAAGCTCCTGCGTGCGATCTTCGGCGACAAGGCCGGAGATGTGAAGGATGCGTCGCTCAAGGCCCAACCGTCGCTGCACGGCGTGGTCATCGATACGAAACTCTACAGCCGTGCCGGCAAAGAGGCCAAGAAATCGAAGGCCGCTGAGAAGGCGATGCTCGAAAAACTCGACGAAAAGTTCGCCCAGCAGGTCGGCGACCTGACGAAACTGCTCGTGCAGAAACTCTGGACACTGCTGCAGGGCAAGACGACCACGGGTATCGTTGACTATTTCGGTGCGGAGCTTTACGGTGCCGGTGCGAAGTTCTCGCAGAAGATGCTCGAGGAGCTGTCGCGGCAGACGACCGATGAACGGACGGGTGTTCCGACGGGCTATCTGAATCTCGGATCGTGCCGCTGGACTTCGGACGAGCATGTCAATGCGCTGATCGAGACGACGATCAACAACTATACGATCGAGTGGAAGAAGGCAGATGCCGCCATCAAACGCGAGAAGTACAACCTCTCCAACGGGGATGAACTGCCGCAAACGGGTGTCATCCAGATGGCGAAGGTCTATATCGCCAAGAAGCGGAAGCTGAAGGTCGGCGATAAAATGGCCGGACGTCACGGCAACAAGGGTATCGTCGCGAAGATCGTCCGCGACGAGGACATGCCCTTCTTGGAGGACGGTTCCATCGTGGATATCTGTCTGAACCCGCTGGGCGTGCCTTCGCGTATGAACCTCGGCCAGATCTATGAGGCCGTGCTCGGCTGGGCAGGCCGCGAACTGGGCGTGAAGTTCGCTACGCCGATCTTCGACGGTGCCTCGCTCGAACAGGTCAACGAATATACGGCCCAGGCCGGATTGCCCCACAGCGGTCTTACCTATCTTTATGATGGCGGTACGGGCGAACGCTTCGACCAGCCGGCAACGGTCGGTGTGACCTACTTCCTCAAACTGGGCCACATGATCGATGACAAGATGCATGCCCGTTCGATCGGTCCCTACTCGCTCATTACGCAGCAGCCGTTGGGCGGTAAGGCGCAGTTCGGCGGCCAGCGTTTCGGTGAAATGGAGGTTTGGGCACTCGAAGGTTTCGGTGCCGCCAACATCCTTCAGGAGATTCTGACCATCAAGTCGGATGATGTCACCGGCCGTGCAAAGGCCTACGAGGCAATCGTCAAGGGCGACAATCTCCCCAAACCGGGTATTCCGGAGGCCATGAACGTCCTGTTGCACGAGCTGCGCGGTCTGGCGCTTTCGGTCAAACTGGAGTAAGCGATAGTTAACGAGAACGAAAAATTTGAATCAATATGCCATTCAACAAAGATAACAAACCGGCAGGCGGTTACAACCGTATCTCGATCGGTCTGGCCTCCCCGGAGGAGATTCTCGCCCAGTCGAGCGGTGAAGTGCTCAAGCCGGAGACCATCAACTATCGGACCTACAAGCCCGAACGCGACGGTCTGTTCTGCGAGCGGATTTTCGGCCCGGTAAAGGAGTACGAGTGCCATTGCGGAAAATACAAGCGGATCCGTTACAAGGGTATCGTCTGCGACCGCTGCGGCGTGGAGGTGACCGAAAAGAAGGTGCGTCGTGAACGCATGGGCCATATCTCGCTGGTCGTTCCGGTGGTTCATATCTGGTATTTCCGTTCGCTCCCCTCGAAGATCGGCTACCTGCTGGGTATCCCGTCGAAGAAACTGGAGGCGATCATCTATTACGAACGTTATGTGGTCATCAACCCAGGTGCCGCTGCAGAGCAGGGCATCGAGCGTCTGCAGACCCTTGCCGAAAAGGAGTATCTGGATATTCTGGCCGCACTGCCGAAGGGCAATCAGGCGCTGGACGATTCGGATCCCAACAAATTCGTCGCCCAGATGGGTGCCGAGGCGATCTACACGCTGTTGCAGCAGGTGGATCTCGATTCGATGTCCTATGCGTTGCGGCACAAGGCCTCGACCGAGACGTCGCAGCAGCGCAAGAGCGAAGCGTTGAAGTGCCTGAACGTCATCGAGTCGTTCCGTGCTTCGAACGGCAAGAACCGTCCCGAATGGATGGTGCTGAAGGTGATCCCCGTGATCCCGCCCGAACTGCGGCCGCTCGTGCCGCTGGACGGCGGACGTTTCGCCACGTCGGATCTGAACGACCTCTATCGTCGTGTCATCATCCGCAACAACCGTCTGAAGCGCCTGATCGAGATCAAGGCTCCGGAGGTCATCCTGCGCAACGAAAAACGCATGCTGCAGGAGGCTGTCGATTCGCTGTTCGACAACTCGCGCAAGAGCAATGCCGTGAAGAACGAGTCGAACCGTCCGCTCAAGTCGCTGTCCGATTCACTCAAGGGCAAGCAGGGACGTTTCCGCCAGAACCTCCTGGGCAAGCGTGTCGATTATTCGGCGCGTTCGGTGATCGTCGTCGGCCCCGAACTGAAGATGCACGAGATGGGTATTCCGAAGGACATGGCGGCCGAGTTGTACAAGCCGTTCATCATCCGCAAACTCATCGAACGCGGCATCGTCAAGACGGTCAAGTCGGCCAAGAAGATCATCGACCGCAAGGATCCCGTCATCTGGGGTATTCTGGAGAATGTCATCAAGGGCCATCCGGTGCTGATGAACCGTGCCCCGACGCTGCACCGTCTGGGTATTCAGGCCTTCCAGCCGAAACTGATCGAAGGCAAGGCCATGCAGCTGCATCCGCTGGCCTGTACGGCCTTCAACGCCGACTTCGACGGCGACCAGATGGCCGTGCACCTGCCGCTGGGCAATGCCGCCATTCTGGAGGCGCAGCTGCTGATGCTCGGCTCGCACAACGTCCTCAATCCCGCCAACGGCGCGCCGATTACGGTGCCGTCGCAGGATATGGTGCTCGGTCTGTACTACATTACCAAGCCGCTCAAGGGCGCAAAGGGCGAGGGACTTGTTTTCTATGGCCCCGAGGAGGCGATTATCGCCTACAATGAGAAACGCGCCGACCTGCATGCCCAGGTGAAGTGCGTGGTGGCCGACATCGACGAGAAGGGCAACCATGTGCAGGTACTCAAGGAGACGACCATCGGCCGCATCCTCTTCAATCAGGTGGTGCCCGAAGAGGTCGGTTTCATCAATACGGTGCTCACGAAGAAGTCGTTGCGGGACATCATCGCCGTCGTCATGAAGAAGGCCGGAGCCGACAAGGTCGCAGCTTTCCTCGACGATATCAAGGATATGGGGTACCGCATGGCCTTCCAGGGCGGTCTGTCGTTCAACCTCGATGCCGTGATCATCCCTGAAGAGAAGGAGAAACTCGTGCAGGAGGGATACGATCGTTCGGACGCCATCATGGAGGACTACAACATGGGTCTGATCACCAACAACGAGCGTTACAATCAGATTATCGACGTCTGGACGAACATCAATACGAAGCTCACGAAGGCCGTCATCGATACGCTGGTAAAGGACCAGGACGGTTTCAATCCCGTTTACATGATGCTCGATTCCGGAGCGCGTGGCTCGAAGGAGCAGATCCGGCAGCTGTCGGGTATGCGCGGTCTGATGGCCAAGCCGCAGAAATCGGGTGTCGAGGGCGGTCAGCAGGTTATCGAGAACCCGATTCTCTCGAACTTCAAGGAGGGCTTGTCGGTGCTGGAGTACTTCGTCTCGACGCACGGCGCCCGTAAAGGTCTTGCCGATACGGCGTTGAAGACGGCCGATGCCGGTTATCTGACGCGTCGTCTGGTCGATGTGGCGCAGGATGTCATCATCAACGAGGAGGATTGCGGCACGCTGCGCGGTCTGACGGCTACGGCCATCAAGCGCAACGATGATGTTGTACAGACGCTCTACGACCGTATTCTGGGCCGGACGGCGCTCAACGATGTGGTCCATCCGCTTACGGGCGAAGTGCTGTGCCGTGCCGGCGAAGAGATTACCGAGGACATTGCCGAGGCAATCGACAAGTCGCCTCTCGAATCGGTGGAGATCCGTTCGGTGCTGACTTGCGAGTCGCGTCACGGTGTCTGCGCGAAGTGCTATGGCCGCAACCTTGCTACGGCCCGCATGGTGCAGAAGGGCGAAGTGGTCGGTGTCATTGCGGCACAGTCGATCGGCGAACCGGGCACGCAGCTGACACTCCGTACGTTCCACGTCGGCGGCGTGGCCGGCGGTTCGGTGGTCGAGACGAATGTCATCTCGAAATACGAGGGACGTCTCGATATCGAGGAGTTGCGGACGATCAAGGGCAAAAACGCGCAGGGCGAAGCGATCAATGTCGTCATCTCGCGTCAGTCCGAGATCCGTATCGTCGATCCCAAGACCGAAATCGTCCTCTATACGCATGCACTGCCTTATGGCGCCACGCTGTTTATGGCCGACGGCGCCGAGGTGAAGAAAGGCGACCTGATCTGCGAATGGGATCCCTACAACGCTGTGATCATCTCCGAATACGAAGGCAAGGCATCGTATGAGAACGTCATCGAAGGCGTTACCTATCGTGAGGAGCGCGACGAACAGACCGGTTTGTCGGAACGCGTGGTCATCGAGTCGAAGGACAGAACGAAGAATCCCGTCATCCGTATCCTGAACAAGGAGGGCGAGGAGGTCAAATCCTACAATCTGCCCGTATCGGCCCACGTCGTCGTGAAGGACAATGCCAAGATCCATGCCGGCGATATCCTGATCAAGATCCCGCGTGCGGTCGGCAAGTCGGGCGGCGATATTACCGGCGGTCTGCCGCGTGTTACGGAGCTCTTCGAGGCACGCAACCCGTCCAATCCCGCCATCGTATCGGAGATCGACGGCGAGGTGTCGTTCGGCAAGATCAAACGCGGCAACCGTGAGATCATCATTACCTCGAAACAGGGCGATGTGAAACGCTATCTCGTGCCGCTGTCGCGCCAGATCATCGTGCAGGAGAACGACTATGTGAAGGCGGGCAGCCCGTTGTCGGACGGCGCCATCACGCCGAGCGACATCCTGCGTATTCTCGGCCCGACGAAGGTACAGGAGTACATCGTCAACGAGGTGCAGGAGGTTTACCGCATGCAGGGCGTGAAGATCAACGACAAGCATTTCGAGGTGATCGTGCGCCAGATGATGTCGAAGGTGCAGATCGATGATCCGGGTGACACCCGCTTCTTCGAGGATCAGATCGTGGACAAGTGGGAGTTCATGGATGTGAACGACGAACTCTACGACAAGGTCGTCGTGACCGATGCCGGAGATTCGACGACCGTACAGCCCGGACAAATCATTTCGCTGCGCAAGCTGCGGGATGAGAATTCGAGCCTCAAACGCAAGGATCTGCGTCCGGTGCAGGTGCGCGACATCGTGCCGGCAACGTCGAATCAGGTGTTGCAGGGTATTACCCGCGCGGCTTTGCAGACGTCGAGCTTCATCTCTGCCGCTTCGTTCCAGGAGACCACCAAGGTGCTCAACGAGGCTGCAATCCAAGCCAAGACCGATCCGCTGGAGAACCTCAAGGAGAATGTGATCTGCGGTCACCTGATCCCCGGCGGTACGGGCCTGCGCGAGTACGAAGATCTGGTGGTAGGGCTGAAATCCGATATCGAAGGTATGACGGCCTCCGCACAGTAGCGGCGGGCGGACATGCCAGACCTGTATGAGGAGGGGCATCCGAATTTCGGATGCCCCTCCTTCATCTATTATCTATGCGGGGGCTCTCGGTTATTTGGGAAGATGGCAGGACGTGGAGCCGGCGAAGGCGGTGAGAATTTAGCAAAAAGCGGCAAGTTTCCCTGTTTTCAGCCCTTAATTTGAATGCAAGCTCGTAGTCCTGATTATCCGCACAGCAGCCGGTTCATTTCATCGAGCGATGCGACGATATGGGTCGCACCGGCAGCCGCCAGCTCTTCCCGATCGCCGTATCCCCAGAGTACGCCGCAGGAGTCCATTCCCGCAGTTCGGGCCCCCGCAATGTCGTGCCGTCGGTCGCCGATCATCAGGCAGCGTCGGGGATCGTCGATCCCGCACTGCGCCGTCACATGGGCGATCACTTCGGCCTTGGCTTGCCGGTGTCCGTCCATCTCGGCACCGCCCACGAAGACGAACCAGCGTGCAAGATCGAAATGATCGAGGATGCGTTGTGCAAAAAGGGTCGGTTTCGACGTTGCCACCGCCAGCGTGTAACCGGCCCTTTGCAGGGTGCCGAGCAGTTGCGGCATGCCGTCATAGACGCGGTTCTCGCGCCAGCCCCGTTCGCCGAAGTATTCGCGCATGGTGCGGATCGCTTCCGGTATGCGCTCCTCCGAGAAGCCGTAGAAGGTGCGGAACGATTCGGCCAGCGGCGGCCCGATGAAGGGTGTCAATGTGCACAGATCCTCGACTTCGATGCCGAAGTGGCGCAGCGCGTATTGCACCGAGCGGGTGATGCCCTCCATCGGATCGGTCAGCGTGCCGTCGAGATCGAACAGCAGGTAGTCGTAAGGTCGTTTCATCGTCGGTTTTTCATGGGGTTGTCCTCTCATCGGTCGAATGGCGGCGTTACGTCGGCTTCAGGGGACAAGCTGTTTCTCATAGGCATAGCGCAGGGCTTCGTAATGGACTTTGCCCCGATAGCCGAACCCTTCCTTTTCGAGCAGGGCCTGCATGGCACGGTTGTCGGGATGGGTGTCGATGCGGAATGCACCCAGATTGCGGGAGCGGGCCTCCGCTGCGGCGGCCCGCAACAGCTTCGTTGCCATGCCGCAGCGGACAAAGGCATCGCCGACCGCGAGCCGGTGTACGGCAACATAGGGAGTATCCGAGAGCCACCCGCCCTCCTCGATGCGTTCATAGGCCGGTTCGCCGTCGAAAACAAAGGCGGCATAGGCTGCGGCGACATGCCCCTCGCAGAGGATCCGGCCGTATCCGAGGCGGATGTCCCGCCCGACCGTCTCGCGCGAAGGGTAGCCGTCCTGCCATTGATCCACGCCGCCGCGCCGCAGACGCCGGCGCCCCTCGTCGATCAGGGTCAGAATCGTTTCAATGTCGGTCGTATTTGCCGGTCGGATCGTCATGGTTTCGCTTGTTCGTTTCCGTGTGCGAAATTAGTGAAAATCGTCGCATCATTGCGTGAGTATCGAACAAATTTGCTACCTTTGCGCTGGAATTCAGTTACACGTTCAACGAAACTCAATAAAATTTAACGGTTATGATTTATTCACACGAAGTGCAACAGATGTGTTGCGTGAAAAAGGGTGCCAATCACGAGTCCGCACCGATCCCTGAGGAGGGCAAGTGGGTTGTAGCCAAGGAGATCAAGGATATCTCCGGTCTTACGCACGGTGTGGGTTGGTGCGCACCTCAGCAGGGTGCCTGCAAGCTGACCCTCAATGTCAAGGAGGGAGTCATTCAGGAGGCGCTCGTCGAGACAATCGGTTGCTCCGGTATGACGCACTCGGCGGCAATGGCCTCGGAGATCCTGCCCGGCAAGACGATCCTCGAAGCTCTCAATACCGACCTCGTGTGCGATGCAATCAATACGGCCATGCGTGAGTTGTTCAAGCAGATCGTCTATGGCCGAACGCAGTCGGCCTTCTCGGAGGGCGGTCTGGTCATCGGCGCATCGCTCGAAGACCTCGGAAAAGGCTTGCGCAGCCAGGTGGGCACGATGTTCGGCACGCTGGCAAAAGGCACCCGTTATCTGGAGATGGCCGAAGGGTACTGCACCCGCATGGCGCTCGATGAAAACGATGAGGTAATCGGTTACGAATTCGTGCATCTGGGCAAGTTCATGGACTTCGTGAAGAAGGGTGTTGATCCCAAAGAGGCCCTCGAAAAGGCAAAAGGTCACTACGGCCGTTTCGCCGAGGCCAAGAAATACATCGATCCTCGTCAGGAGTAACCGTTGTCTAACCGAAAAAAAGAATTAGAGATATGGCAAGTTTGTTTGAAAGCTACGAGCGCAGAATCGATAAAATCAATGCTGTGCTTGCTCAGTACGGAATCAACGGCGTAGAGGATGCCAAGGCTATCTGCTCGGCAAAGGGTCTCGATCCCTACAAGATGTGCGAGGAGACGCAGCCCATCTGCTTCGAAAACGCCAAGTGGGCCTATGTCGTAGGTGCGGCCATCGCCATCAAGAAGGGTTGCACGAACGCTGCCGATGCCGCCGAAGCAATCGGTGAGGGCCTGCAGGCCTTCTGTATCCCCGGCTCGGTAGCCGATGACCGCAAAGTGGGTCTCGGCCACGGGAATCTCGCAGCACGTCTGTTGCGTGAAGAGACGCAGTGCTTTGCATTCTTGGCCGGCCATGAGTCGTTCGCTGCCGCCGAGGGTGCCATCAAGATCGCCGAGATGGCGAACCGCGTGCGCAGGAATCCGCTGCGCGTGATTCTCAACGGTCTGGGCAAGGACGCCGCACAGATCATCTCCCGCATCAACGGATTTACCTATGTACAGACCGAGTTCGACTACTATACGGGTGAACTGAAGATCGTCAAGGAGATTCCCTATTCGACGGGTCTGCGCGGCAAGGTGCGCTGCTATGGCGTGAACGATGTCCGTGAGGGTGTGGCCGTCATGTGGAAGGAGGATGTGGATGTTTCGATTACGGGCAACTCGACGAACCCCACCCGCTTCCAGCACCCCGTGGCCGGCACCTACAAGAAAGAGCGCCTGTTGGCCGGCAAGAAGTACTTCTCGGTGGCGTCGGGCGGCGGTACGGGCCGTACGCTGCATCCGGACAACATGGCAGCCGGTCCCGCTTCCTACGGCATGACCGATACGATGGGCCGCATGCACTCCGATGCGCAGTTTGCCGGTTCGTCGTCGGTGCCTGCGCACGTCGAGATGATGGGCTTCCTCGGCATGGGCAACAACCCGATGGTGGGTGCTACGGTTGCCGTAGCGGTCGCTGTCGAGCAGGCCATGAAGTAATATCCGGAATTTTATCTGCGGCGGGGGTTCGTCCGTTTGCGGAATCTGTACGGAGGTGCGTCCTGCAAGGCGCATCTCCGCTTTTTTTCTGTCGCCCCCGTATCTCCTTCTCCGATTTCGGTTTTTTATTTTGATTCACAGGTGATTGTGTGGGTCGAAAAGTGGAACGGGAGCGGGAATCTTAAAAAATATATCCGTTTATTCCTCTTAATCACAATAGTTTTTATATATTTGCGTGAAACAACTAATTACAGTATGCCTATGAATAAATAACCGAACACAACTCACCTATGTACCGAATAAAAAATCGGTATAAACATATAAAAAGCGTTATCTTTACTCTTGCTTGTCGAAATCTGGAAAATTTCAATCAAGTAGCTGGAATAAAGTTTGACGCTCACGTGTTTCACGTGGGCTTTATTCTGTTATTAGCTACTTGGGTATTCCAGAACCTCGACAAGCGAATAGAAGGATTTAGTCCCACGTTTTTTATGTCTTTTTAAATTCATTGCCTTGGGACGGGCACTAATTTTATGAGACATTATGAAGAAACTCTTTGTTCTTGGGCTGTGCATTGCGATCCTCTCCTCCTGCGCAACCATTTTCAACGGATCCAAAGCACGCGTAGTACTTGCGGACGACCGGGTTACCCAGCCTGTCGATCTGACGATTGACGGGGCGAAATATCCCAACATCCTTTTGCCGGCGCGCGTGAAAGTAAAACGGGGTTTCAAGGATACAAAAGTGGTTGCCGAGGCTCAAGGGTATGATCCGTCAACGATCAACATTCATAAAAAATTCAATGGTACGACCTTATGGAATCTCCTGTTTGGCGGTATCCCCGGCTTTGCGGTGGATGCGGCTACAGGTGCAATGACGAAACCCGAATCCAAGTATTATACGCTGAATATGCAACGGACGCCGTTGAGAAATTATGTCGAGGATCCGACGATTGTGGTACATGAAGCTTCGAAGACCGTCAGTCGGGACAACCCCGGTGAAACGGCTCTCGAACGTACCGTAATCCGTTGGTATTTCGATTCCGACCCGCGCGGCGCGCGCATCTATTGGCGTGTGGTGTCGAGCATCCCGTCCGTAGTCAAGAACACCAACGAGACCTACCTGATGACGACGCCCTTTGAAGAGACCCGGTCATTCAATATCCTGGGGCTGACATACGAGAATTCGCGCGATGTGCAGATAGAGATCAAGGTGAGCAAAAGGGGATATGAAGATCAGGTAAAGCGCTTCAATGTCCGTCAAGCAATTGACCAGCAAGAAATCAGCGCGTTCTTTGAAATGGTCGAAAAACCCGAAGTTGAATAAAAAGACTAAACTTCCGATAATATGAGACATCAACAAATCGGCTTTGTATTACTGATATTGGGCCTCAGTTTTTCGATTGTTTCCTGTTCTCCGGTTAAATCGCTCCGGAAAGCTCCCAAACGTCAACATACGACTGTGGTCTATACTCCTCCAATAACTTATCGTCAGGACCCGACAATCGTATCGGGCGAGGCGTCGAACATGGTCAGCCGGGACAAACCGGGTCAGACGGCTCTCGAACGCACCGTGATCCGCTGGTATTTCGATTCCGATCCTCGCGGTGCGCGGATCTATTGGCGTGTGGTGTCGAGTATCCCGTCCGTTGTCAAGAATACCAACGAGACCTATCTGATGACAACACCGTTCGAAGAGACGCGATCATTCAATATTCTGGGGCTGACATACGAGAACTCGCGCGATGTGCAGATTGAAATCAAGGTGAGCAAGAAGGGTTATGAAGATCAGGTGAAGCGTTTCAATGTGCGTCAGGCGATCGATCAGCAGGAGATCAGCGGATTTTTCGAACTGGTCGAGAAAGAGACGGAGGAATAAGACAAACAATAATTCTGGTCGGATCAGCGGCCTTTTGCGGAGATGCGTCACCCCCCCCCTTGACGCATCTCCGCTTTTTGTTGGGACGGAGCCTTTCGCACGGTAATGGACAACGCCGCCACGGCACAGGGGCCGTGAGGTGCCTTTGGGATGGAACGCCTCCCGCCGGAACAATTCTCCGGGCGCTTTCTTCTTTGCGCGGTTTTGCCGTAGGGCGGAAAATCGAGGTAAAATAGGTAAGATGAAAGAATCCGCCATTGTTGCGGCCCTCTCCCTCTTCTTACTCCGTCCGAACCGATGGGGCTGTTTCCGCCCCTTTCGTCCGTTCGAAGAAGGCCTGCATGCGGTGCGGATCGCCTACCGCCCATACGGTGTCGCCGGCATGGAAGCTCTCCGTTGCCGGAGGATTCATGACGGCTCCTTCCGCCCGTTCGATGCCCAATACCAGCGCCGAGGCGTGTTCGCGCACCTCCGCATCGCGGAGCGTGAGCCCGTCGAGGGCCGAATCCGCCGGCAACGTGTAGGAGACGATTCGCAGCGTGGACGGCCGGGCTTCCCTGCTGCTCTTCCGGCGTTCGGAGCGCTGCTGTTCCAGGATGCGGCGGAAATTCCGGAACTCTTCATCGGTGCCCACGACCGTCAGTTTGTCATAAGGGAAGAGCTGCGTACCGCCGCCCGGAAGCTGCAACAGCCTGTTGCCTCGACGGATGGCAACGATGGAAACGCCGTAACGGCGTCGGAAATCGATGTCGTGGAGCGTCCGGCCGGCAACGGCCGATTCGGTCGAAACCGTGAACTCGGCCATGTGCAGATCTCCGAAGGGCAGTTGTTCCTCACCGAGCGGTTGTCGGCTCAGCTCTTCCGTATTGTTGCCCTCGAAATTCTCGCGGAACCGTTCGGCCATCTCGGACGAGCGTTTGTGCAGCCGTTTGGAGAAGGCGATGCCGGCGAAGAGCAGCAGCGACAATACGAATCCCATGCCCGATGCCACGTTGAACAGCGTCGCTACGACCGACATCAGAATGCCGATGCAGAGCAGGCCCTTGAGCAGGATGAGCGATACGAGCGGGCCGCGGTTGAATTTGCTGTCGTTCCACAACTGGCGGAATTCCGTTGAACGGTTGCCGTGCCGCCATATCAGCAACAGGACGGGGGCCAGTATGCCGAGGATGACGGCCAGATTGACCGCAGCCCCCGCCCATCCCGGAATGTGTCCGCGAATCCAGGGGGCGGCATAGCGGAAAAAGATCGCTTCGGAAAAGATGCAGAAGACCACATAGACGGCTACGGGAATCAGCATCCGGCGCAACAGCCGGAACCAGGTGTTGTGCCGGCTTTCGGTTCCGGCACCGGAGGCATAGTGCGCCAGCGCCTGCTGCCAGCGGGCGGGAAGATGCCGTTCGAGCAGGTTGCAGAAGGGATCGGCCGCGCGGATCATGTAGGGGGTCAGGAACGTCGTGATGACCGAAACGGCTACGATGACAGGGTAGAGGTAGTCGCCGGTGACATGCAGCGTAGTGCCGAGTGTGGCAATGATAAAGGCGAATTCCCCGACCTGCGTAAGTGAAAATCCGGAGCGTACGGCCAGCCGCAGCGGTTGACCGGAGATCAATACGCCGAGGGTTCCGAAAGTGGCCTGCCCGATCAGTACGACAAGGGTCAGCAGAATGATGGGCCCGAAATATTTTGCCAGCATGGCCGGTTCGATCATCATCCCCACCGAGACGAAGAAGATCGCTCCGAAGAGGTTCTTGACCGGTTCGACCAGTTTGACGATCCGTTCGGCGGCGACCGTTTCGGCCAGCAGCGAGCCCATGACGAAGGCTCCCAATGCCGACGAAAAACCGGCTTTGACGGCAATCATCACCATGCCCAGACAGAGTCCGAGCGTCACGATGAGCAGCATTTCGTCGTTGAGCAGGCGTTGCAGCCGTTTGAGCAGGGTGGGGATCAGGTAGATTCCCAATATCGACCAGAAGATGAGGAACATGCCGAGTTTGAGGATGCTGCCCAGCATCTCGGCGCCTTCGAACTGCTGGCTCACGGCCAGCGTCGAAAGCAGAACCAGCAGGACGACGCCGACCAGATCCTCGACGACAAGTATTCCCAGTACGACACCCGTAAACCGTTGACCGCGCAGTCCCATGTCGTCGAAGGCCTTGAAGACGATGGCTGTCGATGACATCGAGAGCATGCCGCCCAAAAAGATGCAGCTCATGTGCGAAAATCCCATCAGGGTTCCGGCTCCGTAGCCGACGAACATCATTCCGGCAACGATCGTAATGGCGGCCGTAATGGCCGTGCCGCCTACACCCAGCAGTTTGCGGAACGAGAATTCGAGGCCCATCGCAAAGAGCAGGAAAATAACGCCGATGTCGGCCCATACGCGGATGCTCGACGGATCGGAGATCGTGGGGATAAAGGTAATCGAAGGTCCCGCCAGAATACCGGCAACGATATATCCCAGAATGACAGGCTGCCGCAACCACTTGAAAACAAGGGTCGAGCAGGCTGCGGCAATCAGGATGATGGCCAGATCTGAGATGAGGGGTGCGATTTCGGACATGATCGGATTTTCTACAAAGATACGCAAAGTCGAGCGCAGAAGCAAACGACAGTTTGATTCTGCCGGGACGGAGTATCTAAGGCACAGCCAAAGATACGAAAAAATCGCTTGCGGAGAGAACCGTTGGCCCGCTTCTGCTGGAACGGAGTCTCCAGGGCCAGGTCTGCGATACGCAATCCGGCGCCCCCCCCTCGCCCGGATCGTTGCCGCAGGCCCCGAATCATGGAGGAGAATCGTGCGCTTGCGGAAAATTCCCCTGTATGAGGCGGGCCGTTCCGGCATCGGACTCCGGTTCGACGACCCTGCAGCATCCGTTTTTGGCCGTTTCTTCGTATCTTTGTCGTCGCACGGTGCCGACCGGCATTTGCAGGCGCTTCCGCCCCTCGGCCGGAACCGTCATCCGTGCAAAGTTCCAAAAGGTGAAAAAGGAGGGGAAACAGGTCGATGAAGGGTGAAAACGGCGGCAATTGGTGTTGGCATGCGATTGCATTGGCCTGCGTAGGCGTATGGGGTACGACCTTCGTATCGACAAAGGTGCTGCTCAATCACGGACTCGACCCCCTTGCCATCTTCCTGGTGCGTTTTCTGATCGCCTACCTCTGTCTGTGGTTCTTTGCCCCCGAAAAACTTTTTGCCGCGTCATGGCGTGACGAACTGTTGTGCGCGGGGCTCGGCCTGAGCGGCGGATCGATCTACTTTCTGACGGAGAATCAGGCGGTGGCAATGGCTCCGGCCTCGAATGTGTCGCTCCTCGTGACGACGGCCCCCGTAATGACGCTGCTGTTGCTGCGTCTGTTCCGGATGAGCGGCCCCTTGCAGCGCAGACAGGTCGGAGGATCGTGCGTTGCGCTGACCGGTGTGGCATGTGTCGTCGGAAACGGCCGTTTCGTACTGCAACTGCATCCTGCCGGCGATCTGCTGGCCCTGACGGCGGCACTCATGTGGGCGGCCTACAGCCTGCTCCTGCCCCGTATGAGCCGCCGCTACGGCGGAACCTTTCTCATGCGGAAACTCTTTTTCTACGGAATGCTTACCGCCGCCCCGTTGCTGCCGTTCTCGCCGTTGCCGCCTTCGGAGGTGTGGGCGCAGCCGGTCGTATGGGGGAATCTGCTCTTTCTGGGAGTCGCGGCGTCGATGGGGTGTTATCTCGCATGGACCGCCGTGTTGCAACATCTCGGTACGATGCGTGCGACCAATTACATCTATTTCAACCCCTTGGTGACATTGCTCGCGGCAGCGGCCGTACTCGGCGAGCGGATTACCGCCGTTGCCGCCGTCGGTGCCTGTTTGATCCTTACCGGCGTATGGATGGCTGAACGCCGGAACGAACATGATACATCCTGCGGCAACCGATCGTCGGGGCCGCAAAGCGAAGGAAAATAAAAGTATTGCCGGATTGGCACCGCAGAAGGCCTTTCCTCCCTTTATTGATTCACCTCCACGACAGTTACTTCGATTCCCCGGCTGCGCAGCTGCGAGAGCGTGTGCTGCGAGATGCCGCTGTCGGTAATGATTTGATCCACTTCGTCCAGATCGCAGATCTTGCTGAACCCCCGGCGCCCGAATTTCGAGCTGTCGGCCAGCACGATGGTCTTCTGTGCCGTGCGGATCATGACGCGGTTCAGCCCTGCCTCCATCAGATTGGTCGTCGAAAGCCCGTATTCGAGATCGATGCCGTCCACGCCCAAATACAGCTTGCTGCAGGAGAAGTCCTGCAGCATCCGTTCGGCATAGACTCCGACAGCCGATACCGACGTGTTGCGGACCATGCCGCCGAGTTGTACGACATCGACATTGTGGTCGCGGGTGAGGATCGGCACGATGTTGATCGCCGAGGTTATGACCGTCAGTCTTCCCTGTGCCTTGATTTCGCGGGCAAGGAATAGCATCGTCGTGCCCGATGCGATCAGAATCGAATCGTCGGGCGTAATGAGCGATGCCGCGCGGATGCCGATGGCCCGTTTCTCGGCGGCGTTGTGTTTCTCCTTTTCGTTGACCGGACGGTCGTTGATGTAGGGATTGATGAGGATGGCGCTGCCGTGTGCGCGGTAGAGCATCTTCTTCTCTTCAAGCATCGTGAGATCTTTCCGGATTGTAACCTCCGAAACCTTGAGCCGTTCGGCAAGCGTGGCAACGCTTGCCGATCCCTGCTGCTGGAGAAGATCCATGATGAAGTCGTGTCGTTCGGTCAATGTCATATGCATGTCGAAGTATAATCAAACAAAAATACGCTTTTTCCCGATTCTTCACAAACGTTTCGGCGAAAACGTCTTCCTGCACGCACCTTTCCGACGGAAATCCCGCAGGCCCATGGGAGCTCTTCCGACCCTGTGTTCCGGAAAAAGAAGCCGCTGCACGGATGCGGGCCGTAGCTGTCTGCCCGTTCCGTGCAGGTCGCCGGTGTCACCGGATGGCTGTTGTCCTTTTCTGAATCCGCCGGAGCCGCTGTTGCTCCGGTTCGATTTTTCGATGCCGGCAGGATGAACTGCCGGTATCGTTTTTCGCCTGCTGAAAATGGATGTCGGAAATTTGGATTTTACAAAGATTATTTCTTATATTTGCACAAACGTTTGTGCAGGCTGCAAGTGCAGACGGGTACATCTTTTTTCTGAGAAGAGGTCCCGATGTCCGCGGCTTCGGAAACGTCGGGGATCCGTTGCGCATGGGATTGACCCGCAGCGGGAGCCGGACAGGGGAACTGATCAAAACTTTAAAACTGAACCGATATGAAGAAGAATCTCTGGCCTTTTCTGCTGATTGTTGCAGTTTTGTCGGGGGCAGCCGAAGCACGGGCTCAACAGACCGACGGTGCGACTCCCGTTATTTTCGAGACCGATATGGGCAATGATATCGACGATGCGCTGGCGCTCGATCTGCTCTACAAGGGAATGGACGCCGGTCATATCCGCTTGCTCGGCATCAGCCTCAACAAGCGCAGCGATACGGCTTTTGAATTCATCGACCTGATGAATACATGGTACGGCTATCCCGATATTCCGATTGCCTATACCCCCGATGCCGTTATCTCCGATGAGGGCGATTATACGGCTCCGGTTTGCGCCTTGAAGTCTTCGAACGGCTCTCCGCTGTTCAAACGCAGCCGCAAGGCCGGTTCATGGGAGGATCCGGTGGCGATGTATCGCCGGCTGCTGGCCTCGCAGCCCGACAATTCGGTGGTTGTCATATCAGTGGGGTTCTCCGGTAATCTGGCCGCCTTGCTGGAGAGCGGCCCCGATGCCGTGTCTCCGCTTACGGGGAAAGAGCTGGTCGCCCGCAAGGTGGATTATTTCTCGGTAATGGCCGGCAGTTTCGGCACGAAGAAGCGGGCCGAATTCAATGTCATCAACGATATTCCTTCCGCACGGAAGTTCTTTGCGGAGTGTCCGTCGCCGATTGTGCTGACGCCGTTCGAGATCGGCAAGCAGGTCGTATATCCGGGCCGCAGCATCGAATCCGATTTCGGGTGGGCGGAGCGGCATCCGATGGTCGAGGCTTACAAGGCATACCATGCGATGCCCTATGACCGGCCCACATGGGATGTGATAGCGACTTATTATGTCCTGCCGCACGAACCGTCATCGCTGACGGTCAGCATTTCCGGTCGTTTGTCGGTGGATGAAGCGGGTTTCATCTATTTCACTCCCGACAAGAACGGTCGGCACCGTTATCTGACCGCCGATGACCGTCAGGCGGGCATGATTCTCGGCTATTTCCTGCGGGCCCTGCCCGAACGTCCTGCCCGCTATGTGAAATGACCTGTCAGGAGCCTTTCAAGGGCGATATGCAAGATGCGGCGAGACTCATTGAACACCGAGTCCCGCCGCATCTTTTGCCGAAGCCTCTTTTTACCTGGGAGGAGTCCTCGCCCCCCCCCTCTCCTCACACAGGGGATGGTTTTTTAGAAAATATCCTTCAATTTCCTGCGGATGAACTCTTCGGCAAAGGCCGCCGTGCCGTCGAGTCCCAATACCGAGGAGTCGATACATAGATGGTAGGTGCCTGCTGCCCCCCATGTGCGGTTGCTGTAATAATTGTAGTATGCGGCCCGCTTTTCATCGGCCGTGTCCATCATCTTCTCCGCCGCTTCCGCCGTGATGCCGTGCAACGATACAAGACGCGATATGCGGTCTTCACGCGATGCCGAAATGAATATATTCACGCAATGCGGATGATCCCGCAGGATGTAGTCCGCACATCGTCCGACAAAGATGCACGACTCCTGCTCGGCGCGCTGCCGAATGACGTCACTCTGCATCTTGAACAGGGCGTCGTGGCTCAGCGGATTGTTCAGGATCGTCTCGTCACCCGCTATCGGACTCCGGAGATAACCCAGCAGCGTCGTTAAAAATCCTTTCGCCGGCTTTTCATCCGCACGCTCGAAAAACTCCTGACAAAAACCGCTCTGCTCGGCTGCCATCTTGATCAGCCGCTTGTCGTAAACCGGTATTCCGAATGTCTGTGCGAGACGTTCTCCGACGGCTTTGCCGCCGCTGCCCAACTGCCGGCCGATATTGATTACAAATTTTGCTTTCATGGTGAGTCGTTTGAGGTTGTCTATCTCTGTGTATTGGGAATAGTTACGCTTTTTGGATCTTCGAGCCCTTGTTCCGTTCGTGCGCGGCGCGGAAAATACGGAACTGGCGTATGAGCATCACTGCCGCGACAAGCGATGCCAACAGATCCGATAACGGCATGCTGAACCATACGCCCCAGCTGCCGTCCCAGCCCATATTGTCGAATAGGTGGGGCAGAAACAGAAGTCCCGGAAGCAAGAACAGCAGCTGTCGGGACAAAGAGAGGAAAATCGCCTTCGACGCCATGCCGATGCTTTGGAAAAAGTTCGTCGTGACCATCTGAAAGCCGATGATGGGGAAAAAGAGAAAAACTATGCGCATGCCTATGGCCGACAACCGGATCAATTCCGCATCGGTCGTAAAGGCCGAAACCGCCAGTCGCGGCATCAGCTCTCCGATCAGGAACCCTGTAGCCGTGACACAGGTCGCTCCGGCAATCGTAAGTTTCAGAACCCGCAGCACGCGGTCGAACTGTTGTGCTCCGAAATTGTAGCCGGCAATGGGCTGCATGCCCTGGTTCAGCCCCATGACGATCATTACGAAGAAGAAGCCGAGACGGTTGACGATGCCGTAGGCGCCGATCATCAGGTCGCCGCCATGCTCCTTCAGGCCCTTGTTGATGAGAATGACGATGAAACAGGCTGTAACGTTCATCAGAAACGGCGACATGCCGATTGCCAGGATGTCCTTGACGATACGCTGGCGCAGACGATAGATTCCGGGCTGGAAATGAAGCAGTTCGTTCCGGTTCGACAGCAGGCGGAACTGCCAGATCAGCGAGATGACCTGTGCCAGTATCGTGGCTATTGCCGCTCCCCGGATGCCCCAGCCGAAGCCGTAGATGAACAACGGGTCGAGGATGGCATTGATAATGACCGTGTTGATCGTTGCGTACATCGATTTGCGCGGATGACCTGACGACCGGAGTACGGCATTCAGACCCAGGTACATGTGTGTGACGACATTTCCCGCCAATATGATGGTCATGTAGTCGCGGGCATAGCCGATCGTTGCATCGCTCGCTCCGAAGAAGTAGAGGATCGGGTCGAGAAACAGCAGCGTGACAACGGTAAATCCCAGACCGATGATCAGGTTGAGAATGACGACGTTGCCCAGGATCCGCTGTGCCGAGGCGTAATCCTTTTGCCCCAGCCGCATGGAGATGAGTGTCGCGGCGCCCGCGCCGACCAATGATCCGAAGGCGGCGGAGAGATTCATCAGCGGAAAGGTGAGGGCCAGTCCCGATATGGCCATCGGACCTACTCCCAGACCGATGAAGATGCTGTCGACCATGTTGTAGAGCGACGAGGCTGTCATCGCGATGATCGCCGGCAGGGAATATTGCACGAGGAGTTTGCGGATGCGTTCCGTACCTAATTCTATGGCAGCTCCCTTGAGGGGTGTCTGTTTGGCTTCTGTCATAATTGTTTGCTGTCTGCCGGAGCCCTGCGATTGCAGGTGCGGCATTGGATTCCTGCCGCAAAGATACGATATTATTCCGATTATTTTTCATCCGGAGGGACTCCCGGAATGTAAAAAATCGTATCTTTGTCCAATGAACAAGATGCGAACACAATGATCTGCGACAATATACTGGCAACGATCGGTTCGACGCCGATGGTGCGAATCAATCGTTTATGTCCGAATCCGGACGTGTCGATCTTCGCCAAACTGGAGGGTTTCAATCCGACAGGGAGCATCAAGGATCGTATTGCCGTCAAGATGGTCGAGGAGGCCGAACGCGACGGCCGGCTCGTGCACGGGAAGACCATTATCGAGCCCACTTCCGGAAATACCGGTATCGGCCTGGCTGTTGCCGGAGTCGTCAAGGGGTATCCCGTCGAGATTGTCATGTCGGAGGCCGTGTCGATCGAACGCCGCAAGATCATCCGCTCGTATGGCGCCAAAGTGATCCTGACACCGGCGGCGGAGGGCACCGACGGGGCGATCCGCTATGCACGGGCAAAGGTCGCGGCCGACCCCGGCCGCTATTTCATGCCCGATCAGTTCGCCAACGCCTGCAACTATCTGGCCCATTACCAATCGACGGCGCTCGAAATCTGGCAGCAGACCGCCGGTGAAATCGATTATCTGGTCTGTGCACTCGGTACGTCGGGCACCCTGATGGGTTTGTCCCGGTTCCTGAAGACCATGAAGCCCGATATCCGTGTGGTCTGTGCGCAGCCGACGCGCGGACACTATATCCAGGGGCTGAAGAACATGGAGGAGGCGATCGTACCGGCCATTTATGACCCGTCGCAGATCGATGTGCAGGAGATGGTCGAGAGCGAAGAGGCCATAGCCATGGCGCGTGAGATCATCGCCCGTGAAGGAATCTTTGCCGGCATGTCGAGCGGTGCCGCCATGCTGGCCGCCGTGCGTACTGCGGCGCGGATCGACAAGGGGAATATCGTGGTGGTTTTCCCCGACCGTGCGGAGAAGTACCTCAGCACGACGATGTTCGACGAGTTCGACGATCCGCGTTGTTGCGTGTGATTCCGTCTCTTCGGTTGCGGGGCTCCTCTCCGGCCTTGCCCTTCCGGGAAGCATGGACGACCCCCGACAGGAGCAGGCAACGGTGACCCCTCCTCTTTCCGGCCCTTTATGGAGCCGGGCTGTCTTTGACCCTGTTTGAAAATGATTGTCGGATGAAACCGTCGCTGTCACTTATCGTCTCTACCTACAACCGTTCGCAACAGCTGTTGGTTACCTTGCGGTCGATCGCCGCGCAGACGGCGCCGGCAGCGCAGTGGGAGTGTGTCGTGGTGGACAACAATTCGACCGATGATACGGCCGTACAGGTCGAAGCGTTCCGTGCGGCCCATCCCGACGTACCGCTCCGTTATCTTTTTGAAAGACGACAGGGGTTGTCGTGGGCGCGGAATAGGGGGATCGCCGAGAGTGCGGGCGGCGTGATCGCCGTCATCGATGATGACGAACGGATCGTGCCGGGGTTCGTCTCGGCCTATATCGATTTCTTTGCGGCCCATCCCGATGTCGCGGCGGCCGGCGGAGCCATCATCGCCGAATATCCGTCGGGGCGCCCCGACTGGATGTCGCCCTATACGGAGCGTCCCATTGCCAATCCGATCGATTTGGGCCCCCGCCCGCGACCTTTTCCGCGCGGACGGATCCCCGGTGGCGGGAACATGGCTTTGCAACGGTGGGCTGTCGAGCGTTACGGGGCTTTCGATCCTTCGCTCGGCCGGCGGGGCGGCGTGCTGCTCGGCGGCGAAGAGTGCGAATTGTTCGAACGGTTGGCGCGCGGCGGCGAGAGGTGCTGGTATGTGCCCGATGCGGTGATGTACCACATCATTCCGCCGTCGAAACTTTCGCGGGACTACTTCGACCGGTTGTGCTTCAACATCGGTGTGAGCCAGCGGACGCGTGCCGCCATGCGCGGCGGTATCGGGCGGATGTGGTGCGCCGAAGCTCTGAAGTGGGGGGCCACGGCCCTCCTTGCTGCGGCATATTGTCTGACGGGACGGGGCGCCCGTGCCGTATGGCTTGTACGGATGCGCCGCCGCATAGCCGCCGGTATCCGAAACGGTTCGCAGAAAAAGCAGGCAGGAACCTGAATACGCCATAGAATGAAAAAGGTGCTGAAAATCGTTGCCGTGATCGTCGCCGTATTGCTCGCCGCGGCAATCGTCGTACCGCTCGCCTTCGAATCGAAGGTCGGCGATATCGTCAAAAAAGAGGCCGGCAAACGTCTGTCGGCAAAGGTCGATTTCCGTGCGCTCGACTTGAGCCTGTTGCGCCATTTCCCGCACGCCTCGATCGAATTGAAGGGGTTGACGGTCGTCTGTGCCGCGCCGTTTGAAGGCGACACGCTGGCGGCTGTCGATCGGATCTCGGTTGTCGTCAATCTGTTGTCGCTCTTCGGCGACGGCGGATATGAGGTGACGAAAGTCGTTGTCGATGAACCGCGCATCCATGCCCGAAAACTCTCCGACGGCAGTGTCAACTGGGATGTGATGGCACCTGCGGCTGCGAAAGAGTCCGAAGCGGTTGCGGAAGAGTCCGAAACGGAGACGGCGGAGAGTTCGGGGGATGCGTCGGCGTTCCGGCTGCGGATGCGCGACGTGCGGTTGAAGGATGCCGTTCTCCGCTATGAGGACGACTCGACGAAGATGCTGGCGGCTGTCGATCCGCTGAGCCTCTCGCTCGGCGGCGATCTGTCGGCCGAACACAGCGTATTGCGGCTGCGGCTTGACGCCCGACGGCTGGAATACGTTTCGGGGGGCCTTCATCTGTTGAACAAGGCCGATCTGAAGGCCGATATCGCGATCGACGCCGATCTGAAGAACAACCGTTATACCTTGTCGGACAACCGAATCCGGCTGAATGCCATCGCAATGGCCCTCGACGGTTGGGTGGCGCTCGGCGAGGACCGGACCGAAATGGACCTGAAGGTCAACAGTTCGAAGGTGGGATTCCGCGATATTCTGTCGATGATTCCGGCCTTCTATCTGCGTGATTTCGAACAACTCTCCGCCGATGGCGAACTGTCGTTGGAGGCGTGGGCCAAGGGCGTTCTCGACGACAGAAGGGTGCCGGCTTTCGAGGCGAAGCTGAACCTCGACAACGGATCGTTCAAGTATGCCGCGCTGCCGCAAGCCGTTACCGGTATCCGTATCGATGCCCGTGCGGCCAACCCCGGCGGTGCGTTCGACGCGACGACCGCCGAAATCTCCACGCTGTGCTTCTCGATCGCAGGCAATACGGTAAGCGGATCATTGAAAGTCGCAACTCCGGCGAGCGATCTGCAGTTCGATGCAGCGGCCAGGGGAAAACTCGATCTGGGAGCCGTCAAGGAGGTCTATCCGTTGGGCGATTCGGTTTCGCTGGGCGGTGTTGTGACCGCCGACCTCCATGTAGCGGGCCGGATGTCGGAAATCGAGAAGGAGCAGTACGAGCGGATCGATGCTTCGGGGACGCTTGCCGTCGAAGGCGTATCGGCCCGGCTGAGCGGCCTGCCGGAGGTGAGGGTACAGCAGGCCGAGATGACGGTCACGCCGCAGGCGCTCACGTTGAAGAATCTTGCGGCAACGGTCGGCCGCAGTGATCTCGCAGCGGCGGGTACGTTGTCGAATTATATCGGTTATCTCTTGCGCGACGCAACATTGCGCGGCCGTCTCGATGTGCGCTCCTCGCTTCTCGATGTCAATGAACTGGCGGGCGGCGGGTCCGCAGCCGCCGCGACGGAGGAGCAGGCCGGTGAGACCCCGGCAGAGTCATCGGCTGCCGATACGACAGCCATGCAGACGATTCCCGTGCCGGAGAATCTCAATCTGGAATTGTCGGTGTCGTTGAAAAAGATGTTGTTCCGGCAGATGGAACTGTCTGATGTGTCGGGTACTTTGAGGGTTGCATATGGATCACTCACTATGCGCCTTTCGACGGATGTTTTCGATGGCCATGCGTCGGGAACGGTCTTTTATTTGTCTAAGCCTAAGGGACAGAAACGCCCTTGGCTGAACCTTAAGGCCAACATCTCCGATGCGTCGTTCTCGGAGACCTTCCGGCAACTGGATGTCGTGCGGCGTATGGTGCCGCTCTTCGAGAAGACCGGCGGCAACTACGACATGTCGCTTGAGTTGCAATCGTTGCTCACCGCTGCGATGACGCCCGAATACTCCTCCCTGCAGGCATCGGGGACGATTCGGTCGGAGAATATCCGTCTGCAGAACATCACGGCGTTCGACCGTCTGGCAACGGCCCTCAAGAACGATGCGTTGCGCAATATCGAGGCGCGCGATGTCGAGATCAGCTTCACGATCCGCGACGGCCGGGTTGCCACGCAACCCTTCGATCTGAAAATGGGCAATATCGTCGTCAATCTCTCCGGCTCGACCGGACTGGATCAGACGATCGATTATACGGCGGCCGTGCAGCTTCCGGAGAACCTGACGGGCGGTGTCGTCTCGAAGGTCGATGTCGGAATCGGGGGTACCTTCACATCGCCTGAGATTTCGCTCGACGTGAAAAACGTGGTGAAGGAGGCCGTGACGCAGACCGTACAGAAAGAGATCGGCAAACTGCTCGGAACGGAGACGCCGGATGGAACATCAGCGGCCGATAAACTCCTTGCCGAAGCGAAAGAGACGGGCGACAGGCTGATTGCCGAAGCCGAGGCACAGAAGGAGAAACTTGTGGAAAAGGCCTCCGGAAAGCTGGCAAAGGCGCTGGCCGAGAAGAGCGGCGATGCGTTGGTGTCGGCCGCACGCAGGGAGGCGCAGAAACTGCTGGAGCAGGCCGAGCGGAAAATTGCGGAGCAGCAACAGTGACGCCTTCCTCCTCGGGGATTTGGCTTTTGCCGAAATTTGCGGCGGTTTTCCTCTCTGAGGGGTGTGATCAATGTCCGGCCGCGTTTGCGACGATTTCGCACAATTCGTCGTAATTCGCCTCGATGCTTTGCAACAGCGCGTATTGCGCCCGCGTGCGGACGAGATTGTGATCCGGAGACTTGATCTTGTAGTAGGTGTCGCCGTTGAGGTAATCCATCAGAAACCGCAGCACCTGTTCGTAGGTGATGTAGCGTGCCGAAAAGGCGAGCGAATCCCTCTCGGCCGGAGTCAGGAACGAGCGGGCCTCGCTCAGATACCCTTCGGTGAAACCCCGGAACATCTCCTTGTCGAGCCAGACGTTGCCCGGCTCCTCGTCATCCTCCCGCCCGTGATTGGCATAGGTGCGGATAGCGTCGCCGAAATCATTGTAACAGGGACTGTTGAGCACCGTATCGAGATCGATCACGCAGAGAACCCTGCCCTGTTCGTCGAACAGGATGTTGTTGATCTTGGTGTCGTTGTGCGTGACCCGCACGGGGATCTCCCCGCGTTCGACCTTCTCCCAGAAACGGAGCATCTCCGCACGGCGGCTCTCGACCCATTCGATTTCACGGGCGGCCGCCCTTCGCCGCCCCGCCGCATCGCAGGCAAGCGCCTCGTCCCATTGCCGGAACCGGATGCGGATGTTGTGGAACCCCGGCAGAATATCGGTCAGCGGTTCATGGTAGTCCGAGAGCATCCGTTGGAACCGGCCGATGCCCTGCCCGCCGCACCGTGCCAAATCGGGCATTGCAGCGGCTTCGTGGGTGACCGATCCCTCGATGTAGAGCGTCATGGCCCAATAGTCGCCTGCGGCATCGCGGTGGCAGAGCGCCCCGTCACGGGTCGGAATGACGGTCATGACCTCCCGGCGGGGGTCGCCGCCCGCCGCCCGGACCTTCTCCTTCAGATGGGTCGTCACCCCCTGGATATTGCGCATCATCGCCGGAATGTCGGTGAAAACATGCCGGTTCTTGCGTTGAAGAATATAGCGTGTGCGGTCGGTGGCAACGATGAACGTGTCGTTGATAAAGCCTTCCCCCAACGTCCGTATGCTCCTTACGGATCCGTCGATGAGAAATTGTGCGGCGATTCGTTCCATGTGTGCGATTCGATTTTCGTCAGTTTCCCGATGGCCGGACCGCCAGCCGGACAGTTCGTCCGGCGGCCTGTCTCCGGTACTCCTTTTGGGGTTTTGTAACGCGAAAAGTACGAAATCTTTCGTGAACGGACAAATTTTTTCTAACTTTGTCTGAAATCGCATGGCCAATAAAAATCATACGCTTATGAAATTCCGTTTTGTTGTCGGGACGCTTCTTGCGCTGTCGCTCGTCGCCGGATGCTCCCGCTCCGCAGCCGACGAACCCTATCGTATCGTGAACAACGAAATCGTGTTCGCCGAACCGCCCCGTGCCGAAGGGCAGCACGATGTGCTGCAGCTCCGATGCGACCCGATACCGGTTGTCCGCGTCGCCTTCATCGGACTGGGCATGCGCGGAAGCGGCGCCGTCGAACGCTTCACGCACCTCGACGGCGTGGAGATTGTCGCCTTGTGCGACAAGGTGCCGGCCTATGTGGAGCGGGCACAGCGCATCCTTGCCGTCAACGGCCTGCCCGCTGCGCTGGAGTTTACCGGCGAGGAGGATTGGCGGAAGGTCTGTGAACTGGAGAATGTCGATCTGATCTACAATTGCACCGATTGGGAGATGCATGTCCCGATCGCCCTGTATGCGATGGAGCGGGGACGGCATGTCGCCGTCGAAGTGCCGGCGGCAATGACCGTCAAGGATTGCTGGGCGCTGGTCGATGCCGCCGAACGAACGCAGCGCCACTGCATGATGCTGGAAAACTGTTGTTACGATTTCTTCGAGATGGCGACGCTCAACATGGCCCGTGCGGGGCTGTTCGGTGAGATCGTGCATGTCGAAGGCGCCTATATCCACGATTTGCGGGCCTTGCAGTTCGATCGCGGTGACGGCTATGTCGGCATGTGGCGGTTGAAACACAATACCGTCCATACGGGAAATCCCTATCCTACACACGGTCTCGGCCCCTTGTGCCAGCTGCTCGATATTCATCGCGGCGATCGGATGGAACGGCTCGTGTCGATGTCCTCCGGCCAGTTCGGAATGAGCGCCTATGCCGCCCGAAAATACGGCCCGGAATCGCCGGAGGCAGAGACCCCCTATGCGCTGGGCGACATGAATACCACGCTGATCCGTACCGCAAAGGGGAAGAGCATCCTCATTCAGCACGATGTCACTTCGCCGCGGCCCTACAACCGCCACCATACGATCTCCGGTACGAAGGGCTTTGCACAAAAATATCCCGTCCCCACGTTGGCTTTCGACCCCGATGCCCACCGGCCGCTGGCAAAGGATCGGATGGAGGAGCTGCTGCAGCGCTATGAACATCCGATCACACAGGAGATCGGAGAGAAGGCCCGCGAGGTGGGCGGTCATGGCGGAATGGATTTTATCATGGATTACCGGCTCATCTACTGCCTGCGCAACGGATTGCCGCTCGACCAGGATGTCTATGATGCCGCCGAGTGGTCGTCGGTCGCGGAGATGAGCGAAGTGTCGGTGCGTCATGGCGGATTGCCGGTGGTAATGCCCGATTTTACGCGCGGAGCCTGGAACCGCATCGAGGGTTTCCGGCACGCACAGGCAGAATAGGATGCCGGAGCCGGAGCCGCGACGGGACGAATGCTCCGTCTGCCCGGAAACGGCTGCCCCGTACCATGCGGGACAGCCGTTTCCGGAATCGGAGGAGCCCCTTCGCGATAATCCGTTTGCGGGAGAAAACAGCTGAAACATGCGGGGAATTCAAAAAATAGATATAACTTTATGACACCAAACGGCTCGCTGTTGTCCGCCATGGAGGCAAGGTCGGGACAAGCCGCGCGCCCAACCGTCGAGATGCCGATGAAGAGAGTTCCGTCCCGATACCTGATTCGTCCGTTGATTTGTGCAGGAGCCGTATTGCTCCTCTTCTCTTGTGCGCAGAACGAAACGCGGTCGTTGTCCAATGAGCTGGACCGGATGCTGGAGCGGAAAGAGGAGTTCGAGATGGAAAAAGAGAACCGCATCGCCCGGCTGCGTGAATGGCTGAATGTTCCCGGTATCTCGCCCGAACAGGAGTATGAAATCAATGCCGGCCTTTGCGAAGAGTTCTCCAAGTACAGGTCGGATTCGGCCATCCGTTATGTGAAGCGGAACCTTTCCCTTGCGCAGCGGATGAACGATCGGCCGAAATACCTCGCATCGGAACTGCAGCTCGCAAGATTGTACTCCTTTTTGGGGCGGAGCGTCGAGGCGAACCGGCTCCTTCGCTCTATCCGCGCGGAGGAGCTGCCTTCGGATCTTTTGCCGGTTTATTACAGGGCCTGGAGCAACTACTACCAGCATTATGCCTCCCTGAGCAATCAGAGCGGGTACCTGCAGGAGCGGGAAGCCTATCGCGACTCGTTGCTGATGACGGCCGATCCGGAGTCGTTCCGTTACAAGCTCAGCCGGAGTTATGTGCTCATGCAGGACGGCCGTCTGGATGAGGCGCAGGCTTTGTTGGCGCGGCTCCTCGACGAGGTCGAAAAAGATTCTCCGGATTATGCCGAGGCAGCCTATGCGATGGGGCGTCTGTTCATGTACCGGGATGACCGTGGCCGCGAAAAAAAGTATTATATCCTTTCTGCGATCGCCGATCTGAAGAACGCAACGAAAGAGAACGCCTCCTTTCAAACATTGGCGATCACCTATTACAACGACGGCGATCTGACGCGTGCATACCGATATACGCAGGCGGCAATCGAAGATGCTCTTTCGAGCAACATTCAGTTCCGCACGGCCTGGATGTCGGAGTTCTATTCGATCATCAGTGCGGCGCATCAGGCCAGGGAGGCGAAAGTCAAGTTCCGGCTGCAACACTATTTGTTGTTGATCAGCGTGTTGTCGCTGGTGTTGATTTTCCTGTTCCTCTATGTCGCCAAGCAGATGCGGCGTCTGTATCGGGTCAAGGAGGAACTGTCGCAGGCGAATGACCTCCTGCGGCGGCTCAACGACGAACTGAACGAGAAGAATGCGCAATTGTTGGGGGCGAACGAGGTCAAGGAGCAATATATTGCGCGGTTTTTCGACTTCTGTTCGACGTATATCGACAAAATGGAGGATTATCGCAGGTCGCTCAAGAAACTCTTTCAGGACCGGCGTTTCGACGATCTCAACAAACGGCTTAAATCGACCTCCATGTTCGAAAACGAACTCGATGAGCTCTATAAGAATTTCGATGCCATCTTCCTGAGCCTCTATCCCACCTTCGTAGAGGATTTCAATGCCCTGCTGATCGAAGAGGAGCGCATCGTCCCCAAATCGGGCGATCTGCTCAACAAGGAGCTGCGGATTTATGCCCTGTTGCGGCTGGGAATCACCGACAGCATGAAAATCGCTTCGTTCCTGCGGTGTTCGCTCAGTACGGTCTATAGCTATCGGACCAAGGTGCGCAACAAGGCTGCAGTCCCGAAAGAGGAGTTCGAAAAGGAGGTTATGGAGATCGGAACCGTCCGGAATACCGATGGGTGAAGATTCTAAACGGTCTATATTATTTGAGTTGCAAATTGTAAATAAAAGTTTGAATTTTAATAAAATATAATTATATTTGACCTATATTTCCGCATGTAAAATTCGGAAGTAATGATTATTCGGACTAATTTTGTATTGGAACGCTCGAAAGCCGCTCCTCGGCGCCGGAAATGACCGGCGGTGTCCCTCGTGGGCAGGCGGTGGACGACGGCAGTCTGAATTGGCCTACATTATTATTGATTATTGCGAACGAAATGAATCTTATCAAAGTCGGTTTGATCGGTTTTGGCAGAATGGGCGGGTTTTATCTCGAACAGATGCGGAAAAACGGGAAGTGGGAGATTGCATATATTTGTGATGTGTCTCCTGATGCACGGGACTATGCCCGCAAAGTCGCGCCGGATGCGAAGATCGTTGCCGATGAAAGCGAAATCTTCAATGACCCCCAGGTGGAGGCGGTGGTGCTTTCGGCGCTGGCGGACTCGCGGCTCTCGCTTATCGAACGGGCCTTCGCCTGCGGAAAACATGTGATTGCCGAGAAACCCATCGCCGATACCGTCGAAAACGAATGGCGGGCGGTGGCGCTCGCGGAAAAGTCGGACCTGTTTTCGACCGTCAACCTCTATCTGCGCAACTCATGGTACCACAAGGCTATCCGTGAGTTCATCGCACAGGGGGAGATCGGCGAACTGGCGATCATCCGCGTCTGCCACATGACACCCGGCCTGGCTCCCGGTGAAGGCCACGAATACGAGGGCCCTGCATTTCACGATTGCGGCATGCACTATGTCGATGTGGCCCGCTGGTATGCCGGTGCGGAGTTCAAGACGTGGAATGCACAGGCGCTGCGCATGTGGAACTACAAGGACCCCTGGTGGCTGCAGTGCCACGGAACCTTCGAAAACGGCGTGGTATTCGATATTACGCAGGGACATGTGTATGGACAGTTGTCCAAAGACCAGACCCACAACTCCTATATCGACGTCATCGGTACGAAAGGCATTGCACGGATGACCCACGATTTCCGTACCGCTACGGTCGAACTGCACGGTGTGACCCGTACCGAACGGATCGAAAAGCCTTACGGCGGGAAAAATATCAGCGTCTTGTGCGACCTGTTCGCCGATTCGGTGCGGTCGGGGGTGATGTGTCCGGACCTGCCCCGTTTCCGCGATGCGGCAATCGCTTCGGAGTATGCGTGGCGCTTCCTGGAAGATGCCCGTCAGCATGACCTGCCGGCTATCGGCGACCTGAAAACCCTCGACGAGATTCGGGAACGGCGCCGCACGATGACAAACGGTTACGGACTGCTGCACAGGCGGCCTTGATTCCGGCGGGAGAGCGGCATGGAAGCCCCCCTCGTCTGCGGAAATGCGGTACGGGAATCGGGTCGAGGCCGGAACTGAGGCCGAATCGCAGCGTGGAACCTGAAACTATTAATATGATAAAACAATACGACTATGGGGAACATGTTATTTTTGGGCAATCTGGGTGCCGCCGAGATCATCGTCATCGCATTGATCATTCTGCTGCTCTTCGGCGGCAAGAAGATTCCGGAATTGATGAAGGGGCTCGGAAAAGGCGTCCGTTCATTCAAAGAGGGGGTGAACAATATCGAGAAGGATATTGAAAACTCCGGTTCGGAAGAGAAAAAATAGGCCGGAACCTTATCGTACGCATTATCATTCGCATTACTAACTTAAATAAATCCTGAAATTTATGGCAAAAGAGATGTCAAGACGGAAGTTCCTCAAGAGCGGAGCTGCCGCAGCGATCGGGCTGGCTGTCGTACCCAGCACCGTATTGGGCAAGAAATTCGGCCATACGGCTCCCAGCGACAAACTCAATATTCTGGGTGTCGGCATCGGCGGCCGGGGCGCCTCGGTACTGAAGGGGCTGGAGAGCCAGAACATCATCGGTCTGTGCGACGTGGACTGGAAATACGCCGCCCATGTCTTTGAACGCTACCCCGCGGCAAAACGCTACAACGATTACCGCCGCATGTTCGACGAGATGCTCAAATCGGCTGATGCCGTGATGGTCGCTACGGCGGATCATACGCACGCGATCATCGCTGCCGATGCCATGACGGCCGGAAAACATGTCTATGTCGAGAAACCGTTGACCCACTCCGTCTATGAGTCGCGTCTGCTGACGAAACTTGCCGCAAAGTATCGTGTGGCCACGCAGATGGGTAACCAGGGCGCTTCGGATGAAGGTGTCCGCAAGGTCTGCGAATGGATCTGGAACGGCGAAATCGGCGAGGTGACAAAGGTCGAAACCTTTACGAACCGTCCTATCTGGCCCCAGGGCCTGATGCGTCCCGAAAATGACGAACCGATCCCCAGCACCATGAACTGGGACGCATTCATTGGCCCGGCGCCCTATCGTCCCTACAACTCGGCTTACACCCCCTGGAATTTCCGCGGCTGGTGGGATTTCGGTACCGGCGCGCTGGGTGACATGGCTTGCCATATTCTCCATCCCGTCTTCAAGGGTCTCCGGCTGGGATATCCCTCCAAGGTGCAGGGCAGTTCGACGTTGCTGCTGACAGAGTCGGCGCCGACCGCGCAGATCGTCAAGTTTGTCTTCCCGGCTCGTGACAATCTGCCCAAGGTGGCCATGCCCGAGGTCGAGGTATATTGGTATGACGGTGGCCTGATGCCGCCCCGTCCCGCCGGAATGCCCGATGGAAAGAGCCTCAGCAAGAAAGGCGGCGGCGTGATCTTCCATGGTACGAAGGATACGCTCATTTGCGGCTGCTACGGCGTGGATCCCTATCTGCTGTCGGGCCGCGAACCCAAGTGTCCGCCCGTGATGCGCGAGGTGACCGAAACCCATCAGATGGACTGGGTGCGTGCTTGCAAGGAGGATCCGGACGATCGTGTTCCCACCATGTCGGACTTCAGCGAGGCAGGGCCTTTCAACGAGATGGTTGTCATGGGTGTGCTGGCTGTTCGTCTGCAGGGGCTCAATCAGGAGCTTGCATGGGATGGCCAGAACATGCGTTTTACGAATATCCCGGCCGATGCCACCATCAAGACCGTTATCAAGGACGGATTCCGGATCAAGGACGGTCACCCCAGCTTTGCCAAGACCTGGACCGATCCGGTCAACGCAAACGAATTTGCACAAGAACTCATCAAGCATACCTATCGGGAAGGCTGGAAGCTGCCCGACATGCCGATGTAGTCGTGTAGTGTAGGAAACCAATTTAAAACCATACGAAAATGAAAAAAACGATTCTGTTTTCCGCATGCGCCGCATTGAGCCTCGCATTGGTTGCCTGCGGCGGAAATGCAAACAAAAAAGCGGCTGAAGAGAAGGCCAAGGCCAAGGCCGAAAAGGCTGAAGCACGCAAGATTCTTCCCGAATACAAGGTGCTCGACAATCCGCAGGTAGATCTGGCATCCTTCCCGAAGGACAAGGAGGGGTATTATGTGATCTTCGACGGCAAGACGCTGAACGGCTGGCGCGGTTACGGCAAGGAGGCGGCTCCTGCCCGCTGGGTCGTGGATGACGGTGCCATCAAGTTCAACGGTTCGGGCGGCGGTGAAGCGCAGAAGGGTGACGGCGGCGACCTCATCTTCGCGCACAAGTTCAAGAACTTCGAACTCGAACTGGAGTGGAAGGTCTCCAAGGGCGGCAACTCCGGCATCCTCTATCTGGCACAGGAGGTGGTCAGCATGAAGGACGGCAAGGAGAAACTTGAGCCGATCTATATCTCCAGCCCCGAATACCAGGTGCTCGACAACGAAAATCATCCCGATGCGAAACTGGGCGTGGACGGCAACCGTCAGTCGGCATCGCTTTATGACATGATTCCCGCCGTGCCGCAGAATGCAAAGCCCTACGGCGAATGGAACAAGGCCAAGATCATGGTTTACAAGGGTACGGTCGTACATGGCCAGAACGACGCAAATGTCGTTGAGTACCATCTCTGGACGCCCCAGTGGACCGAGATGCTCGAAAACAGCAAGTTCAGCCCCGAGAAGTGGCCGTTGGCCTTCACGCTGCTCAACAACTGCGGCGGTGACAACCATGAAGGTTACATCGGTCTGCAGGACCATGGCGACGACGTCTGGTTCCGTAATATCCGTGTCAAGGTTCTCGAATAATCTTCCGACCATCCGATCTCTGCTGCAGCACCCGTGTCGGGTGTTGCAGCAGGTCGGAACAAACTGTCAGTCAGTATGAAAAGAAAACTGTTGTTGATCGCCGGTGCATGTCTCTGCATTGTCGGGCTCTCCTCCTGCTGCGCGCAGCAGAAACAGCCCGAGCCGGTGAAAAAGGAGGTCGGAATACAGCTCTATTCCGTACGGGATCTGATCGGTGTCTTCGGCAAGAGCAAAGGGGACTACAAACCCGTATTGCAGGCTCTGGCCGACATGGGATATACCTCCGTCGAGGCGGCAAGCTACAAGGATGGACTGATCTACGATCAGACGCCCGAACAGTTCCGTCAGGATGTGGAGGCTACCGGCATGAAGGTGCTCTCCGCGCACTGCAAGCACAACCTCTCGGAGGAGGAGCTCGCTTCGGGAGACTTCTCGGAATCCCTTAAGTGGTGGGACGTCTGCATCGACGCCCATAAACGTGCCGGTGCGAAGTATATCGTCATCCCCTCGATGTATCGGGTGAAGACGCTGGACGAGCTGCAGACCTATTGCCGCTACTTCAACGAAGTAGGCGCACGGTGCAATGCCGCAGGGTTGAAACTCGGCTATCACAACCATTCCAAGGAGTTCAAGAAGGTGGAGGATCAGGTAATACTCGACTACATGCTTGAGAATACCGATCCCGACAAGCTCTTCTTCCAGATGGATGTCTATTGGGCCGTGATGGGGCAGGCCAGTCCGGTCGATTATTTCAATAAATATCCGGGGCGTTTCCGGCTGCTCCATATCAAGGACCGTCGTGAGGTCGGACAGAGCGGTATGGTCGGTTATGACGCCATCTTCCGCAATGCCGAAACGGCCGGTGTGGAGAATATTATCGTCGAGATGGAGGGGTCGAGCTATGGCGATGTCCTGCGCAGCGTGCGTGAGTGCATCGATTATCTGCTTGCAGCCACTTTCGTCGAACCGTCGTACGAAAAATAAATTCCGGACGATGTGACCGAGAGCGTCCGGCCGTCGTGCCGATGGCCGGATGCTCTCTCTTTGCAGCCGTTGCCGGCGGACACTCCGGCGTGCGGCGCGGCATGGCCGGAGCGGCGAATGCCGAAACGAGAAAGAGTCCCCCGCCCGAACAGGGTCGGGCGGCAGGACAGGACATAAATGAAAGATTGCGGATCATGGCAAAGGAAAAGGAGGGGACCGGAGAGGTTGAGATGACATTCTGGGGGCATCTCGAAGAGTTGCGCTGGACGTTGTTCCGGGTGGTTGCGGCATTGTTCGTCTGTCTGATCGCCTGTTTCTGCGCCATGCCTTATCTGTTCGACCATGTCATTCTGGCCCCTACGACGTCGGATTTCTTCCTCTACCGCTGGCTGGCAAGCTGGGGCGGTGACAACCCCCTGCTGCCCAACTTCAGCGATGGAACCTTCCGTGTCGAAATCATCAATATCAATGTCGCATCGCAGTTCCTGACCCATATAAGCACGTCGTTCTGGTGCGCCCTGCTGCTCGTGTTCCCCTATCTGGTGTTCGAAATCTGGCGCTTTGTGCAGCCCGCCCTCTTCGCGAACGAACGGAAAAGTGTCGCGGGGGCTTTCATCGGCGGTACGTTCATGTTCTTTCTGGGCTGTGCGGTCGGCTATACGCTCGTTTTCCCTTTTACGTTCCGGTTCCTGACCGAATACCGGCTCAGTTCGTCGATCGTCAACCAGATCTCGCTGAACTCCTACATGGGGAACTTCCTGATGCTGATCTTCATGATGGGGATTGTCTTCGAACTGCCGCTGCTGGCGTGGCTGCTCTCGAAAATGGGTCTTGTGACCAAAGAATTCCTGCGGAAATACCGCCGGCATGCCATCGTCGTATTGCTGCTCCTTTCGGCCGTCATTACCCCTTCGGGGGATCCCTTTACGCTGATGGTCGTTTTCCTGCCGCTTTACCTGCTCTATGAACTGAGCATCCGCTTTGTCAAGGGATAACCCACTTTCCATCTGGATCCGGCCTCTTCGGGCTGTGGCCGGAGAGCGGCCATACGGATTTATGCGGCCGATGTCCACCGACATCGGCTGTATTGTCTTATGTGCGTATGTTCGGGATGTGGGGAGCGGAGCGGTGAAAATAGAGGGCGGGAAAAGGAGCCGGAAGGGCAAGGGCCGGAGGAGCAGTCGATGGGGAAAGTGCGGGAAGGAACGGGGCCTGGAGGAGCGGGGACAGGGGCGAGAAACAGATTGTCCGGAGGGCCGGATGGAACAGGCAAGCATGAAGGAGGGTGAATACGGCGGGTGCCGTATGGGACGGGAGAGGTGGGAAAAATGGCGGATCGACGAATTGGAGCCGAAATATTGCGGATGGAGACAAACAGGAAACTCGATACTCCGTTCATATTCATGGCCATTCACGGAAACTCCGGCCTCCGAAATTGTATATATGGAATTTTATCGCTATTTTTATACTATATTTAGGCCCGTATTTGGCGGTGTCGTTATGCCTTGTTTGAAGATAAAACGTTGACTTATTGTATTATATAGCCTGATTGCAGGTGCTGGGAGGACTGCCCGATGCTTTCGGAACGAGAACTCATATGTCGGATTCGTCAAGGCGATCTCGTATCGTTCAAATTGATATTTGAACGGTATTACAACGGTGTCTGCCTCTTCGCCCGCGGAATCGTCGATGATGAATTCCATGCCGAAGAGATTGCACAGAATGTCTTTATCCGGCTCTGGCTGAAACGGGCGGCGCTCGATCCCGACAGAAATTTCAACTCTTTCATCTATGTGTTGACGCGGCACGAAATTGCGGACTATTTCCGGTCCGACACCTATTACCGGCGCGCTCTGCGGCTCGACATGTTGCAGGATGCCGCTCATGTGCAGGCCCAGGCCGAAAGCGCCTATGACCTCTCCCGAATAAAACAGGCTCTTCTCGACGAGATCGACAACATGCCCGCACAACGCCGGGAGGTTTTCCGCCTGAGCCGTATCGACGGTCTGTCGAACGAGGAGATTGCCGTGCGGCTCCATATCTCCAAACGTACCGTCGAAGGCCATCTGAATCTGGCGTTGAGAACCTTGCGTGAAAAGATCGGAAGGTTCGGATGCTGGGTCGCTCTTTTCCTGCTGCTGCAGTGAGAATCTGCACTTCCGGCCGGTTCTGCTGGCGGACTGTGCGGCGACGGCCCCGCTGCTGCGGCGTATTCCGTCTCCAGCCTTTCGGGCGAACGCCCTGTTCCCGCCATTTTTTCTTGAAAAAAATCCCGCTCCGGGCAGGTGCAGCGCCTTTCCTATTCCGTATTATTAATAAAGCGGGCGAGGCCCCGCATGAAAAAGTATGCAGAAAGAATCACTCAGACGTTACCTCGAACACGGCAATGATGCCGGCATGCGGGAAGAACTTCGGAAATGGCTGCTCGACCATGATTCCGAAGAGATCCGAACGGCGGCGCAGAGCGGTGATTTTGTCGAAGAGGTACTGCAGGCCTTCTGGCAGGAATCCCTGCAAAACGTCGCTCCGGCCGAAATGACCGAAAAACGCTATCGTGCATTGACCGACCGGATCTTCGGACAAAAGCGGAAACGGTTCGCCCCGAACCGGATCCTGCGCTGGGTGGCGCAGAGCGCTGCCGTCCTGTTGCTCGTCGTGTGCGTCTATGGGTATGCCGTCCGGCAGATCCCGCCGCAGCCCGAATGGGTCGAAGTCTATGCGCCCCATGGGCAGACCCGTGAAATCACGCTCCCCGACGGCAGCCGCATCTGGCTCAATGCCGGAACCTATCTCTTCTATCCCGAACGGTTCGATCGCGAACGCCGGCTTTTCGTCAGCGGCGAAATCTATCTGGATGTGAAAAAAGATCCCGAACGCCCGTTCCGTGTCGATACCAAGAATGTCGATATCCGCGTGCTCGGTACGCGCTTCAATCTCCGCTCATACAACGGGGACAAATACGTCGAGGCCTCGTTGCTCGAAGGAAGCATCTCGCTGGCGTTGAAGAAAGACGGTGACGGCACCCGTTTCCTGATGAAGCCCGGCGACCGGCTGCTCGTCGATAACGCTACGAGCGAGATCGTCCACGAGCGGTTCGACCATACCCATTACGCTTCATGGAGAGACGGATATCATGCATTCCGGCACATGACGCTCGGAGAGATTGCCCGTGATCTGGAGCGGATCTTCGACGTGCAGATCGTCATCCGCGATGCCTCGTTGCTCGATGAAACCTATTTCGCGACATTTGCCAGCGGGTGGGAGCTCGATGAACTGCTCGACGCCTTGAATATCCATCATACGCTGCGCATCCGGCGCGACGGCTCCATCATCGAAATCGAACGTGCGCGCAGGTAGCGGGCCTCCGATTCCCGAACGCGGAAAACGACAGCAGTGAAACGAACAGACTATACAATAACAGATACAGAGACCCCTTAATACCGAATTGAATGCCTATGAAGAAAAGATCCTGAGAAAAAACAAGTCGAAGAATGCCGTTATCATTCTCCGACTCCAATTTTGAGACTGTAACCAATCTACAAAACCTGACAAAAGTATGAATTATCTCTTCATGAACCAAAAATGCACGAGAATATTCGGCTGTATGCTGCTGATGCTGCTGTTCTTGTGCGGTGGCGGATGGAGCGCATCGGCTCAACAACTCGACAATGACGAGCCCATTACCTTGAAAATGCGGAATGCGCCCATTTCCGATGTCCTCGAAACCATCACGAAACGTTATCAGTATGCATTTATCATGCGTACGGCCAATGTCGATACCACGACCCGTATCTCGATAGATGTCGTCGATGAGCCGTTGCGGAAGGTCCTCGACAAGATCTTCGCCGGCCAGAATGTGGGCTTCGAGATTGAGGGCAAGCTGGTCCGCATCTCGAAAGTCCAGCCTCAGGCCCAAAGCGTCGCTTCGACGATTCGGGTCGAGGGTACCGTGCGTGACGAATCCGGGAAACCGCTGCCCGGTGTGAGCGTGGTGATCGCCGACACCTATATGGGCGTCACCACCGACAATGACGGCCATTACAGCCTGAATGTCGAAAACGAAAATGCGAAACTGCAATTTACCTACCTCGGTTACAAAACGCAGGAGGAACCCGTCGGAAAACGAACCCTTATCGACGTGACGATGGCCGAAGACCTCAAAATGGTCGATGAGGTGGTGGTTATCGGCTACGGCACCCAGTCCCGCAGAACCCTTACCACTTCGATCTCCAAGGTCGATGGCGACGAACTCTACGGTGCGCCCGTCGCAACGGTCGGCGACGCCCTCAAGGGAAAGGTTTCGGGCCTGCGTGTGGCCACGAACAGTTCGCTGTCGGGCGAAGCTCCCCGGTTCCTGATCCGGGGCGGTTCTTCGATCAACATGGGCAACGACCCGATCTATATCGTCGATGGCGCCCTGCGTGACGACCTGACCGGTATCAACACCAATGATATCGAATCGATGGAGGTCCTCAAGGATGCCGCTTCGGCCGCCATTTACGGTGCGCGCGCTTCGAACGGCGTCATCATCGTCACGACGAAAAAGGGCAGCCCCTCGCTCGGCCCGCAGGTCGTGTTCGACGTGCAGGTCGGATTCTCGAAACCGACGAAGAAGTGGGATCTGCTCAGCGCACGCGAACAGATCGCCCTGATGCGTCCCGCCATCGCCAATATCTATGGAAAATCGACCGGAACGCTGGCGGCAAGTGCGTGGCTCGACGGTCCCAATGTGGCGGTAGGTACGGGAAACACCTCCAACCGGAACCAGTTCACGACCCGTTATCTGGAGTGGGGCGGTACGGTTCCCGACGGCTATGAATGGATGCTCGATCCGCTCGACAACAGCAAGGTCATCATCTTTACCGACACCGATTTCCAGGACCAGTGGATGAACGAAGCCTTCTGGCAGAAGGAGTATATCGGCGTCAACGGAGGTAACGAGAAGATGAGCTATGCCGCATCGATCAGCTATCTCGACGATGACGGCGTCTTCGCCATGAGCGATTACGACGTCTTCACGTCGCATGCCAATGCCAGCTTCAAGATCCTCAAGAATCTGGAGGCATCCACGACGTTCGATATATCGCGCCAGCGCACCCATAAGTTTACCGACAACTATTTCAATGCCTTCGGCCGCGGCATCATGTTCGCACCTACGGCGCGGGGCTTTGACGAAGAGGTGGGATGGCTCTCCAGCGGCGGCAATGCCAACGCGCAGCTTGCCTCTTTCTATGAGACCTTCTATGACCGCGAAACCGCTACGGACCGCATATCGAGCACCTTCAACCTCAAATGGAGCATTATCGACGGTCTCGACGCCATGGCCCAGTACAACTATTACAACAACAACTATCGCGGAAGCTACTATGCGCACGGCGAGGTCGACGGCTATCCCAACCTCATCAGCCAGACCCGTTCGACGACCGAAACGCGGACGCAGACCGTGCGTGAAACGTTTACCGCCAACCTCAACTTCAACCGCACCTTCAACGACAAGCATACCGTCGGTGCGATGGCCGGTTACGAGCTGATGACACAACGCTACTGGTACCTGACGGCCAACTCGACTGGTTCGGCCTCCGACGATGTGCCCATTCTCAGCTCAGGTATCAACTTTACGGCCTCGAACAAGGATGAGAAACAGGCGCTGATGTCGTTCTTCGGCCGTCTTTCGTATGACTTCTCGCAGAAATACATCGTTTCGGCCACGTTCCGTTACGACGGATCGTCGAAGTTCGCAAAGGGCAATCAGTGGGGATTCTTCCCCGCAGCATCGGCCGCATGGGTCATCAGTGAAGAGCCGTTCTTCGAGTCGGTGAAACGGTCGATGAACAACCTCAAGCTCCGCGTCTCCTACGGCCAGACCGGTAATAACGGAATCGGTCTTTACGATACATACGGCGCCTTTGCTACGGGTCAGTACAACGGCATGACCACCTTCCTGCCCTCGGCCATGCAGAATGCCGACATGCAGTGGGAATCGACCACACAGCTGGATGTCGGTCTGGACATGGGATTCCTCAATGACCGCATCCGGGTGATTTTCGACTACTATAACAAGGTGACGGACAACATGCTCTTCTCGATCACCATGCCCGATACGGGGCCCTATTCGAGTGTGAAGGCCAATGTCGGAAGTGCCCGTTTCTACGGCTTCGAGTTCGAGTTCGGCGCCGATGTGATCCGCACGCGCAATTTTTCGTGGAACCTGGGCCTGACCTACTCCTTCAACCGCAACAAGGTGCTCTCGTTGCCCGAAGAGTATGCTTATGAGGAGGTGGATGAATACGGAAACCCGACGGGAAAAACCGCTTATCGGATCGGAGGCTACAAGATGTCCGAAACGGGCTATCGCTTCGGCGGAACGGCCGTCGGAGAGCCTTTGGGCCGTATCTATGGCTACAAGATCGATCATATCATCCAGACGGAGGCCGAAGCCGATGCCGCACTCTACGACGCCCTGTCCAAGGGACACCGTGTCAGCGACGGTGCACAGGTCGCAGGCCGCAAGGATGCCGGCGACTATGAGTGGTGCAACCGTTACGGCTCGGCCCGCGATACCGACGGAAACGAGATTATCAATGCCGAAGACATGTTCTACATGGGCAATGTCGTGCCGCATTCGACGGGCGGTATCAGCAATACCTTCCGCTACAAGCGTCTTACGCTGTCGATCTATCTCGACTATGCGCTCGGACACTCGATCTACAACTACATGAAGACCCGTATGCTCCAGAATACGATCGGATACAGCAACTCGGCCATTGCATCCTATGTCTATGACTGTTGGAAGTACCCCGGCGATACCAATGCGAAGTATGCCCGTTATTTCCCCAACGACGCCGATTATGGAAATGCGAACTACGGCCGTGCTTCCAATTTCAATGTCGAGAAGGCCGATTATCTCTGCCTGCGTGACGTGTCGCTCTATTACGACCTGCCGGATCGCTGGGTGCGGAAACTCCACATGAAGAAGCTGACCGTAGGCATCACCTGCAATACGATCGCCTATTGGACCGGTGTGACGGGTGCCATCAACCCCGAAACCGGTATGGGTGCAACCTCTTCGTCGGGACAATATACGTCGGTTTCGACCGCCAATTCGAGCACGTCGGACCGTCCGAACATCTTCCCGCCCACGAGCAAGTTCCTGTTCAACCTGAAAGTCACCTTCTAAAGCGAATCAATCATGAAAATCGAACATACGATATACAAATGGCTCTTGACCGTCGCGGTCGGCTGCTCGGCCCTCTCCTGCGACGTGCTCGATATTATGCAAGACAACCAGTTGTCGGTCAGCAACATGTGGAAAACCTCGGTGCAGGTCGAAGGCTCTACCTATGGGATCTACTCGGAACTCCGCGCCAATTTCGTGCAGAGCCAGATCAACGTCTTCTACTGGGGCGAACTCCGCGTGGGTGAGTACATGTGGGGCCCGTCGCGGCTCTTCAACGTCTGGGTCGGCCGCGAGGTCATCCAGAATACGATGACGGCAAACATCACCTCCTGCGGCTGGTCCGGACTCTATTCGGTTATCGACCAGTCGAATGCCGTGCTCAAATATGCCCCCAGCGAGTCGATCGCCATGACGGACGAAAAACGGAACTGGGCAATGGGACAAGCCTATTTCGCCCGTGCGTACGCCTACTTCTGGGCGGCGCGTCTCTGGGGCGACGTACCCTTGAATCTGCAGCCGATCGAATCGGTCAACCAGCCCGAAACCTATCCCGTGCGCGCCCCCAAAGCCGATGTCTATGCCCGAATCGGATCGGATATCGAATCGGCGCTCGCTCTGGCCGATTACCTCGGCACGGACAAGTATCTGGCGACGAAGACCGCCGTGTTGATGCTCAAGGCCGAATATTCGCTCTGGATGTATGCCAATCAGGGCGGCGGCGACTCCTATCTGGACAGTGCCGAAAGCGCTTTGAATGCCATCGGCATCTCGTCGTCGCTGCTCTGCGACGACTACGGTGACATCTTCGACCGCATGGCCGACAATACCAAGCCGTCGAAAAACAGCAAGGAGGTGGTCTTCGCGCTCTACAACGATCAGTCGGAGTCCAAAACCGGCGGTTACAGCTGGTATTTCGCCTATCCCGAAGCCTATGTCGCCAAAAGCTATCAGGGAAATCCCGTGCCGATCTACGAGACGCAGTGGCTCGATTACGGCGAGGAGTTTCTTGCCAAGTTGCGCGACAGCCGCGACAACAGGGGCGATATCCGTGTCAAGTACAACCTCGGCGAGGGGAATTATGGCGCCGATGGCGGAGAGCTGACCTTCTGCCGGAAGTTCCTCGGCGACATGAGTGCCGGAAAGATGGTTCTCGATGCCGATCTGATCTACTACCGCGCCGCCCTGGCCGTCATGATGGATGCCGAACTGAAGTATTATCGCAAGGATTATTCCGGAGCGCTGAAGTCGTTGAACATCATAGCGGAACGTGCTTACGGCAAGGCCAACTACTATACGGATGCCTCGCAGGAGGCCGTACTCGATGCTCTTGTCGATGAGTACTTCCTCGAATTCCCCGCCGAGGGCGTCATCTGGTGGGCGTTGATCCGGCTCGACAAGATCTGGGACTACAACCCCTATCTCAACGAGCACAGGAACGATACGAATATTCTGCTGTGGCCGATTTCGAAATCCGCCCGCGACAAGAACTCCGCCCTGACGCAGACCGAGGGTTGGTATTAATCATTCATAAAATCAAGAAGGAACAATGAAGTCCAAAGTAAAAATATTGCTGTCGGTCTGCGTTGTCATGTTCTGCACGGTTTCGTGCTACGATGACAATACCGATTATGCCGATACGCAGACCCGAATCTCCATCTATCCCGCAGCCGAGCAGTTCAATGCCGATGGTACCACCGCATCCGGCAACGAGAGCTTCATTTCGGCGGTAACCGTCAACAAGGGTTCCGCAGTTGCGGACATGGACTGGGAGCCGTCGCTCCCCGAAACGGCCGATTGGGCTACGGTTCGTAAAACCGACGTCTCCTCGATCTTCGAGGAGGCGACCAGCGGCACCTTCCACGACGTGTCGGCCGCAGGTTTCGAAATCGTCGTTACTCCCAATCCGGAGTATCGGCGGAAGGTCGTTCTTACGATCGTCGCCTCCGACGGTACGACGGCCGATTACGAGTTCGAACAGCTCGGCCTGAAAGCCGATGCCCAGGTGACCTCCGAGATCGAAAACGTCGTCTTCATGGCTGCCGGCGGTCAGGAGAGCATAACCTATTCGAGCAACATGGGCGATGTCTATTCGTATGAGATCACTTACGGCGGGACGTCGTCCGACTGGCTCTCCATCGACGACAACGGTGTCGGGGAATTGATCCTGACCGCTGCGGAGTGGACCGATCAGGAGAATTCGCGTTCGGCCGTTCTGTCGATCATCGTCGGGACGGAGCAGACAAGCCGTGCGGTGCTCGAAATCCCCGTGACGCAGAATGCCGCTTACGACCACTACTACATGTACGGCGCATCGGCTGACAACCTGCCGATCGGTGAGGCGTACGAGTTGACGCGCCAGGTTGTCGGCGAGTATGCCGGTTCGCTCTATTTCATGCGTTCGGCCGACGGAAAGAACCCCGTGCTGCTCAACAAGGACAGCCGCACGCTCACCTATCCCTGCTATGCGCTCTCGCAGGAGGGCAAGATCGTCGAGATCGCTGCGGCCGATAGCGAAATCCCGACAGGCCCCGAAATCGATGTTGACGGCCTGCGCAAGATTACGGTCGATTTCAATAACATGACATGGACGTGGGAGCGTATTGCAACGCCCAACTGCATGCCCGATTCGGAACTCTCGGCTTATCCTACCAAGGAGTATGTGACCCGCGACGGCGGTACCAAGACCTGGATGACCGTCAGCCTGCACTGGGCCGGCGACGCCTCGATCGGGCGCTACAAGCTCGGCAGCGGACTGGTAAGCGGCCACCAGACGGGAGGTTATGGCAATGAGGCTCCCTACAGTTCGCGCAATCCGGCTTACGACACGGTTGAGAACGGCGGCGAGATCGTCGAGGCGACCGACAACGGCGGAAAACCCCTTGCCGAGACCTACGGCCGTCTTTACAGTTCGTATGAGGCGATCACGGGCTATGCCAACGGTGCGTTGAATGCCTGCGAAGGCGGTTCTTCGGTACTCATCAACAGCCCGCTCGGCGAACCCGGCACGACCATCACGGATGCCGTCGGCGACAGCTATGTCCTCGAAAGCGTTACCTCTGCGATCCTTGCGGCGTATCCCACGACGTCTGCCGGCGACGAGCAGGTCGAGGCGGAGCATCCCAACGTGAAGATGCAGATTCAGGGTATCTGTCCTTACGGCTGGCACATCGCCAACATGCAGGACTGGCGCGACCTGGTCTATGCCGCTCATGCCGCCAGTGCTTCGGACTATCCTGTCGATGCGGCTACGGCAACCTATGCGGCCTTCGGCAACGGTACGCTGACCAACTTTGCGGCCTTGCTCTTTACCTCCGACTGGAACATCTACAATCCTTCGTGCCCGGCCGAAAAGATCTCTGCTGCTGCGGCGACGTTCGGATTCAACATGTTCAGCCAGGGATGGCGGCTCTACAAGACGGGCTATGACTACGGTCCGGGCGACAACGATCCGCGTATGTATGCCTTCATTCCGATGATCGGTCAGTACACGGCTTCCAAGAAGGCCGGTTGGCGCATCTGGAACCAAAGCCGTGAGGCCAACATGCGTACCAACGACGGTTTCGACTTCGGAAACGGCTGCGGCGGTGCGATCCGGTGCGTGAAGAACTATAAGTAACCTATAAAAAACGAACAGTATGTTGAGAAAGATAATTTCATGTGCCGTAATGGCGGCGGTCGTGGCACTCGCCTCGTGTACGAAGGACGAGTGGCCCGATCAGCCCGATTGGAGCCAGATACCGAATCCCGATGAAGAGATCGATGACGGATTGCTCAAACCGGCAGCCTGTGACAACAATATCGTCGCGCATCGCGGCGGTGCAGCCGAATGCAATGCTCCGGACAATTCGCTGGCCTCGCTGCAGTATGCCATCGATCAGGGCTGTTATGCTTCCGAATGCGACATCTACTGGACCGGCGATGACAATGTGGTTGTCGCCCATGCCGACGGGAACTGCAGGATCAACGGGATGCATCCTTGGGAGCACTCGCTGGCAGACCTTCGGGCCGCAGGGGCGCTTTCCAACGGGGAGCAGCTCCCGTCTCTGGAGGATTTCATCAATGCGGTAAAAGACAAGGACTGCTGCACGCGTCTGTGGCTCGACATCAAGAACATCACCTATCCCTCGACATTGACCCAGTATCCGATCAATGCCGTAAAACGCGCCTGCGAGATCATTACGGAGATGGGGGCGACCCACTTCGTGGAGTTTATCTGTACGGGCAACACGACCGTCATGACATCGGCATTTGCCTATGCGCGTGAGGCCGGTATCGAAATCGGATGGATGGCCAACAAGGCTGCGACGTCGTATGTCTCGTCGGGCTACTACTGGGCCAACCTTTCGGCGGCGAGCTACATGTGCGCCGAAGCGGGCGGACAAGGATCGCGTACGCTCGAAGAGTTCGAGAACGCGGGGGTGGCGCTCAGTGTCTTCAACATCGACAAGCAGTCCGGTGACGGCAATGCCGTATCGTCGTCCGAGGCGGTAGATTACTATTGTACGAATGCAAAGCGCTTCAAGGCGCTTTGCACGAACTACCCCAAGTGGCTGATCGAAAAGGTCGAAATCGCCACGAAGGTTTATGACGGCATCTCCTCCGTGGAAGACATGGAGGCCTTTATTGCCGAGGTGGAGACCGATCCTGCGGCCAAACGGTTCCAGAATGCCGACGGCGAGGTCGTTCTTCACAAGGATCTTGTGATGGCGGGAGCGTGGAAGCCCATTGCGGATTTCACGGGTGTCTTCAACGGAAACGGCAAGACGCTCACGGTCAACTATTCGGGTGAAGATGCCTTGGTGGGAATCTTTGCTACGCTGAACGGTACGGTGAAGAACCTGAACGTTGCAGGGTCCTTTACCTCGACCTGCACCTCCAAGGTGACGCTGGGTGCAATTGCCGGCAAGCTGGGTGGCACGGCCCGGATTACGGGTTGCACCAATTCGGCGAATATCACAATGAATGTCGAGACGAGCAGTACGACCGTCATCGGCGGTATCTTCGGACAAGGCGCTGCGGGCAATGTCATCGCCGACAATACCAATCAGGGCAAGATCTCCGTACATCGCAAGGCCGTGACCGATGCCGCTGCCGTTGCCGGTATCGGCGGTTGGGCCTATTCGAATGTCACGGGATGCGTCAACAAGGGCGAAGTCTCCTATTCGGATGAGACCTCTTCCGGAAAAGCCATCTATCTGGGCGGTATTCTGGGCCGTCTCGACATCGGCAAGGGATATGTCGTGGAGAACTGCACCAATGAGGCCGCAGTCACGTTGGCCACGGCACAGGCCGCGAACAACCTGTTGGGCGGTATTGTCGCCTATGCCAACGGTGAGAACCTCAATACGCCCAGTGTAATCCGCAACTGCGTGAACCGGGGTGCGGTTCTGGCCGATTCGCCCGTTTCCGATACGAAGGGTGCCGGCCGTGCCCGTATGGGCGGTATCTGCGGCGGTACGGCGATCTTCGAGTCGAACTACAATTACGGAACGGTCGAGGCTCGCGGCGGCGGCAAAGGCGCTACGGAGTTCGCAATCGGCGGTATCAGCGGGATGATCGCCCATACGGCGACCGATTGCCACAACTTCGGCGATGTGCTGAACAATACCGGCACGGAGAACCTTTCTTCGCATACCGGCGGCCTCTTCGCATGGGCAACGCTCGACTTCACGATCGACAACTGCTCGCTGGATGCCGATATCGTCTCGACGACGCTGTACAACTACGACGGAGACGCCGGTCTGACGGGGGATCCTTCGCACGAAAACAGCAGTTGTGCGGGAATCCTTGTCGGACGCATCAAGTCGGGTATCGAGGTGACCGTCAAGTCTGCGCAGATCTACGGCAAGCTGACCCGCACGATCAATGCCGAAGGTCAGACCAAGGTGATCGACTATACGAGCACGGTGCCGGCCGACAACTATCTCTACGGAGCGTTGCAGAATGCTGAGGCGAAGCTGATCTACGAAAGCGGTGCCATCACCTGCGCAAGCACCAACAAGTAAAGACGTTTTATCGGATCGATCGAAGGGGGAGGATGCGCTTCCTCCCCCTTTTTCATACCCGTGCAGCCGAAACGCCATTTCAAATATTGGCAATGGTGGGGTATCGTCTCTTCGACGACCGGCTGCTCGATGTCCTGTTTCGGTCGGGATCACCGCTTTGCGCTGATGACCGGTATGGCCCTCATCGGTGCTGCGCCTGCCTTCCCGTTGCGGAACATCAAGGATGACGGGTATCTCAAGGATGACAATCAATCCGAAGTGAAAATATGAAAAATGCCCTCCATTTCGGTGCCGGAAAGATCGGCAGGGGATTTATCGGCCCCCTGTTGTCGCAGGCCGGCTACGACGTCTGTTTTGCCGATGCAAACCGGCTGCTGGTCGAGGAGATCAACCGCAGGCAGCGGTATGTCGTCCATATCCTGGATACGGTTTGCGAAGATGTCGTGATCCGGCATGTCTCGGCCGTTGCGGTCGGGGACGCCGACGTGATCCGGCACATCGTCGAAGCCGATCTGATCACGACCGCCGTAAGCATGGGAGTCCTGCCCGGAATCGCTCCGGTGCTTGCCGCAGGTCTGAAGGCCCGTTGCGCTGCCGGTGTGACGAAGCCGCTCAATATCATAGCCTGTGAGAACGGTGTGCGGGCAACGTCGCGCCTCAAGGCGTTCGTCCACGAATCGCTCGACGGTCGGACGATCGCATGGTCCGAGGGGGTGGTCGGTTTTGCCGACAGTTCGGTCGATCGCATTGTTCCGCCGGTCTCGTTTCCCGAACCGTTGGATGTCGCCGCCGAGGCCTTCCATGAATGGAATGTCGAACGCGCGGCGTTGGCGGGTGAGCCTCCCCGGATTGAAGGGATGCATCTGACCGACACGCTGGAGGCGCACATCGAACGGAAACTCTATACGCTGAATACGGGCCATTGCGTTGCGGCCTATCTGGGCCGTATGAAACGTTGTGTCACCATTGCGGAGGCGCTTGCCGATGAACGGATTTTCGAACTCGTGAAGCAGGTCATGTGGCAAAGCGGCGAGGTGTTGATCCGGAAGTTCGGGTTCGGCCGTGCGGCGCATGCCGCCTATATCGACTCCGTGCTGCGCCGTTTCCGGAATCCGGCATTGAAGGATACGGTGGCGCGCGTGGGGCGGGATCCGATCCGCAAACTCTCTGCACCGCTCTATTTTTCCTGTCCGATCGCGATGGCGGCGGCATACGGCCTTCCGGTGGACAAACTCGCTCTGGCAGCCGCTGCGGCGTTGCATTTCGACGAACCGTCCGATCCGCAGTGCGGCCGGATCCGGACGACGCTTGCCGGATGCGGTGTCAGGGAGACTTTCCGCCGCTTTACGGGATTGGAGGATGAGGCCGTACTGGATCAGCTGGTAAGGGCGTATGATATGGTGGGTAGTGTCGTAAATGGTTGATGTTCATGCTGTTCTGTGCGATAAACCTTTTGTTGAAAAACCGATGAAACGATATTTTTCGATATGGGCGTTGGCCTTGTTCGCGGCGTGTGCCGAACCGCAGGTCTCCTGTCCGGTGGCGGGTGACGACAATGCGGTGAAAATCTCCTCGTTCGAGGAGTTCCAGTCTTATTTCCGTTATGTGCCCGGTCGCGACATCATCGTCAGCGCCCATCGGGGCGGCATGTTGCCGGGTTATCCCGAAAACTGTATCGCCTCCTGCGAAAAGACCCTTTCGCTGCTGCCGACCTTCTTCGAGATCGATTTCAGCTTTACGAAGGACAGCGTAATGGTGTTGATGCACGACCTTACGCTCGACCGTACAACGACCGGAAAGGGCCGTGTGGCGGACTATACCTATGAGGAGCTGCAGCAGTTCCGGCTTGTCGATCGCGACGGGAATGTGACCGATTACCGGATTCCGACATTGAGGGAGGTGCTTGAATGGGGAAAGGACAAGGTGGCCTTCAACTTCGACAACAAGTATATCAATACGGCAGGGGTCAGCGCCGAGGAGAAACAACGCGCACTGGATTACTATGTCCGGCAGCTGCTGCCCGGCGGCGAGTGGTCGCAATACCACAACATCTTTCTGAGTGTAAGGTCCCTCGACGAGGCGCTCCATTACTGGAATGCCGGTGTGCGCAACGTGATGTTCTGTGTCGAGATCAGTACACCGGAGCATTTCAAGGCTTACGAGCAGAGCGGAATACCATGGAACTATCTGATTGCCGCAAGCCGCAAGGCGATGGATCCCCGGATGACGGAGATCTATGAGAAGCTCCATGAACGGGGCGTGATGGTCATCATCTCCGTGACGGGCTCCGACGACAGGATCGGCGACCGCCGCGACCGCCGCACGGCCTATATGCGGACGCTGCTCTCCGAGCCGGACATCATCGAAACCGACTATCCGGCCGATTTCGTCGGGCTGCCGGTGGATCGGGAAACCTTGTCGCTGATCCGCAGTCGCGAGTGGCAAAGAATGAAGAATTGAAAACCGAAACGGTGGGCTGAGGTCTTGCAGCCGTTCGGATCATTGAATAGGGGAGGGTATCGCCGGGGCGGCTTGTCTGTTCCGGCGATATGGTTTTCGGATCAGGCGGGAGCGGATGCCGCGCCGGCCGGCATCAAGTCGATACGGAGCAAACGGCTCCTGCCGCATGGCGGGCCGATGTCCCGTATGTGGCGGCGACGGGTTCCGAAACGGCCGGCGCAGGACATCTTTCAGATTTCAGAAGATCAGCGAGCGGGCCGACAGAAAATCATAAAACGCCTGCCGGTAGTTCTCCGAGATGGGAATGTACTCCTTGCCGAAGACGATGCGGTTGCGTTCGATCGTGCGGATCTTCGCCGGCTGTACGATGTAGGAGCGATGAACGCGGATGAAACGGTCGGCCGGAAGCTCCTCTTCCAGCGATTTGAGGCTGATGAGCGACAGCACGGGGCGCGGCTCGTCGTCGAGGTGGATCTTCACATAGTCCTTCAACCCCTCGATATAGAGGATGCGGTCGAACCCGATCTGTTGCAGCCGGTATTCGCTCCGCACGAAAAGAGTTTGCGGAGACGGGGTTTCCGAATGCTCCGGCCGTGCCGCGCCGGCACGCTCGTTGAGCTCGAACCATGTCAGGGCCTTGTTGGCTGCCGCAAGAAAATCGTCGTAGCTGATCGGCTTGAGCAGGTAATCCACCGCATTGACGCGGAAGCCTTCGACGGCATAACGGCTGAAGGCCGTCGTGAAGATCACGCGGGTGGCGGGCGGAAGCATCCGCGACAGCTCCATGCCGTTGAGTTCCGGCATCTGGATGTCGCAGAAAAGCAGATCGACCGGACGGTCGCGCAGCGCCTCGAATGCCGCCGTGCCGCTGTTGAACGATCCCTCCAACAGCAGGAACGGGGTCTTTTCGACATACCCCTTCATCAGCTCCACGGCCAACGGCTCATCGTCGATGATTGCACAACTCAGTTTCATCCTTCCTGCAGTTTGATGCACAGCAATGCCACATAGGTGTCGCCCTCCTCTCCGTATGTGAACGTATGGCGCTCCGGATAGATCATTTCGAGGCGTTTCGAAAGATTCTTCAGCCCGATTCCCGAACCGCTCCGATCCGATGCCGCCTTCGGAAAACAGCTGTTCTTGATGCGGCAGATCAATTGACCGCCCTCTTCACGGATGTCGATGACGATGAACGAAGGCTTGTCATTGCTGACGCCGTGCTTGAAGGCATTTTCGACCGGCGAGATGAACAGCAGCGGCGCTATGGGCGTGGATCCCGGTTCTTCGGGCAATGACACGAACAGTTTTACATGATGCGGCAGGCGGATGCGCATCAGTTCGATGTAGTCGCGCAGGAATTCGATCTCGGCATTCAGCGGCACCGTCGGCTGGCTGCTGTCGTAAAGAACGTATCGCAGCATCCGGCTCAGGTCGTGAACCGCCTGCTGCGCACGGCCCGAATCGATTTGAATGAGCGAATAGATGTTGTTGAGCGTGTTGAAAAGAAAATGGGGGTTGAGCTGGCTCTTGAGATTCTGCAGCTCGGCCTGCGTGCGGCTGTGTTCCAACTGCTGACGCGCCGTCTCGGCCTTGTACCAGCCGCTGGTCATGCGGATGGCGACGCTGACTCCCACAACCAGCAGGTAGAGCAGGGCGTTGCCGGCGAAGAAACGTACCGAATCCTGCCAGGAACGTTCCATGGGCGGATGTACGGCATTGTGCGGCAATACATAGCGGAAAAGAAGGTGCAATACGATGATTACGACGGCTATCAGCAATATGTTGCCGCCCAGAAACCGCCCCAGCTGTCGGGAAAACAGGTTGCGGTCGATCAGCAGGAAATAGTTCGTGTAGAAAACGATCATGAACGAGAGCGGCACGAGCAGAAACCGCAGATATTCCGGACCGGTCATCAGGGGCCGGTCGGGCGAGGTCACGAAAAGCGGCATGCCGAAAATGACGGCCCATGCGGTAAAATGGACCAGCCATCCCGAATATTTCGATTGTGCAACGGTCATGACAAAACAAATTTAACGATTATTTCCGATTATTCATAACGTATCGCCTCGATCGGGTCGAGCATCGCGGCCTTCTGCGCGGGGTACCATCCGAAGAAAACGCCGGTCAATGTGCAGACGGCAAACGACAGAAAGACACTCCACGGCTGGATGTAGATCGGGAATGCCGCAACGATGTTGACGACTACCGCCGCCCCGATCCCGATCAATACGCCGATGAGCCCTCCCGTAACGCTGATGAGAATTGATTCGATGAGAAACTGTGCCAGAATGTCGCGCCCCTTGGCGCCGATCGACATCCGGAGTCCGATTTCGCGCGTGCGCTCCGTGACCGATACATACATGATGTTCATGATGCCGATGCCGCCCACAAGCAGCGATATGCCGGCAACGGCGGCCAGCAGAACCGTCATCATGTCGGTGGTCGAGGTGAGCATCGACGACAGTTCCTGTTGCGAACGGATCGAGAAGTCGTCGTCATCCGTCTCCTTGAGCCTGTGATTCTCACGCAGGATCTCCGTGATCTCGTCGATCGCCTGATCCGTGTAGGCTTCGCTCAGCGCCGAACAGACGATCTCCTGCAAATGCGTGATGGCAAGGATGCGTTTCTGCACCGTCGTATAGGGGGCGATGATCAGATCGTCCTGATCCATGCCCATGCTGTTGTACCCCTTGCTCTCCAAGACTCCGACGATCCGGAAGGGGATCGTCCCGAAACGGATGACCCGCCCCACCGGATTCTCTCCGTTGGGGAAGAGTTCATCGACGACCGTCTGTCCCGCGAGGCATACCTTGGCGGCCGTCCTGATGTCCTGCTCGGAAAAGGTGTCGCCGTCGGAGACCCGGTAGCGGCGGATCTCCAGATAGTCGAGATTCACGCCATAGACCGTCGTCGGCGTATTGTTGGCCCCATACACGGCCTGTCCGGCACTGTTCACTGCCGGCGAAATACAGGTCACATAACGGGTTTTCTCCCGTATGTCTTCCAGATCCTTGAGCTTGAGCGACTCCATGTCGTCGGCATCGAGCCGCACGCCGCCCCGCATGTCGCCGCCCGGATGGATCATGATCATGTTCGAACCCATCTCGCTGATTTCGGCCTGGATGCTCCGTTTCGAACCCTGTCCGATGGCCAGCATCGTGATGACCGATGCGACGCCGATGATGATGCCCAGCATCGTCAGGAAACCGCGCAGTTTGTTGTTTCCGAGCGCCTTGACCGCTATTTTGAAAAGATTCGTGATATTCATGCTCAATCCTCCTGTTTGGGCAGCTGTGCCAATGCTTCGGCTGCATCGAGTATGCGTTCGTTGCGGAGGTCTCCCGTGACGCGGCCGTCGCGCAACGTGATGTTCCGGCTGCTGTATTGGGCGATTTCGGGGTTGTGGGTGACGAAAATAATGGTGCGTCCGGCCGCATGCAGCTGCTGGAAGAGTACCAGTACCTCCAAACTTGTCCGCGTATCGAGATTTCCGGTCGCCTCGTCGGCCAGAATGACCGCCGGATCGTTGACCAGTGCGCGGGCTATGGCGACACGCTGCATCTGTCCGCCCGACATCTGGTTGCTTTTGTGCAGCAGGCGGTCGCCGAGCCCCACCGCCCTGAGTGCAGCGACAGCCCGTTCATGCCGTTCGCCCGATGTGCAGGAGGGGTTGTACATCAAGGGCAGTTCGACATTCTCGATGGCTGTCGTCTTGGGCAGCAGGTTGTAGTTCTGGAAGACGAATCCGATCTTGCGGTTCCGCAATGCGGCCCGTTGGTTCTTGTCCATCGTGCGCACGGAGACCCCGTCGAGGTAGTACTCTCCCGACGTGGGCGTGTCGAGACACCCCAGCGTATTGAGCAGCGTCGATTTACCCGATCCCGACGACCCCATGATCGTGACGAACTCCCCTTCGCAGATCGTGAAGGTGATGCCGCGCAGCGCATGCACCGTCTCCGTGCCGACCTGGAAATCGCGTCGGATACTCTCCAGCCTGATAACCTCTTTCATCTGTCTATTTCTTCTTTTTGTTCCGGTCGGGAGGCCCCGGCATGAAAGGGCTCCGTTCGGTGGATACTTCGGCGGCGGGTTGTTCGGATGTCAGACCTACGGCCACCTCTTCGCCGTCGGCCAGCCCGTCGAGGATCTCGGTCCGGTCGCCGCTCGATGAGCCTGTCGTCACATAACGGGGCGTGAGTGTCGCACCCTGTTTTACCCAAAGCTCCCGTTTGCCCGATTCGCCCGCTGCGGCGGCCGCGATGTCCAGCCCCAAAGCGTCCAGCAGCTCTTCGTCGGGGACGAACCGCAGCGCCTTGGTCGGTATGGCAAGCGCCTGCTCCTTTTCGAGCGTGAAGATCGTGACGTTGGCCGTCAGGCCCGGTTTGAGCTTCAGGTCGGGATTGTAGGCCGTGATGACGACCTCGTAGGTCACCACGCTCGATTCGGTCGTCGCTTCGAGCCGGACCTGTTCTACCGTTCCCGTAAAGATGTCGTCGGGGTAGGCATCGACCGTAAACTCCACCCGTTGCCCGTCGGCGACCTGCCCGATGTCGGCTTCATCGACATCGGCGATAACCTGCATCTGTGTCAGGTCGTTGGCGATGGTGTAGAGCGTCGGGGTCTCGAAGCCTGCCGCTACGGTCTGGCCCTCCTCCACCGCACGGCTGATTACGACGCCGTCGATGGGTGAAGTGATGGTCGCATAGCCCAGGTTCCGCTTCACCTTCACGATGGCCGCCTGCGCCTGATCGTAGGCATTGCGGGCCTTCTCATAGAGATAGAGTGCTTCGTCGTATTCGGCATCGCTGACCAGCTCCTTTTCGTAGAGGGCTTTGGTGCGCGCGTACTCCTTCATCTGGTATTCGTACTCGGTCCTGCAGCTTGCCAGTTCGGCCTGCGAGGACTCCAGTTCGGCCTGCAGGGTCACCTTGTCCATCTCGGCGATCAACTGTCCGGCCTTGACCACGTCGTTGTAATCGACGTAGAGTTTGTCGATGATGCCCGATACCTGCGTACCTACATCCACCTCCGTAACCGGTTCTACCGTGCCGGTCGCCGTAATGGAGTTGCTGATTGTGATGCGGCTCGTCGTTGCCGTCTCCAACGTGATCCCGTTCTTCTGCGACGGCCGCAATGCAAGCCATAATCCGCATGCCGCGACAACGATGCAGAGACCGATCACCCATTTTTTCCGTTTCATCTTCGTATTGCGCTTTCGATTCGATTCTTTTCGCTTGGCGCCCCTTCCGCAAGGCCGTCCGGCTTCTTCGGAACAGGTCGCCGCTCCTGTTTCCGGACAGGTTCCCGCCCTGTTGCATCGGTGCGTCTGCCGCCGCGGACGATGCCGATTCCCGCTCTTCGGCCGTTCCGGCACTCGTGCCGCCCGCCCGATAGTCTCCGTATTCGGGCGGTGCCGGATGCCGGACCATGGCCCGAACGGTCGTGCGCGCTCTTCCGGATCGGGCTGTCTCCCGCTTATTTCCCTTGATAAATATCGAGCAGTCCGATGTTGAGCAGCGTCATGTATTTGGCCTGCAGCACCTCCTGCCGGGCCGAGGAGAGTTCGTTCTGCGCCGTGATCAGTTCGACGGTATTCTTCCTCCCGACGCGGAACTGTTCATCCGTAAGGTCGTAACTCTGCTGTGCGTATCGTTCCTTCTGTTTGGCGGCCGCATATTGCGACTGTGCCGATACCGCATTCAGGTAGGCCGACTCCACCTGCCGAAGCAGTTCCTTTTCAATGCCCAACTGTTCGAGCCGGCTGTTCGATACCGCAATGCGGGCCTTGTTGACGGCTGTACGGTTCTTGCGGTTCGAGAAGATGGGAATGTTGACCGACAACGCGACATTTTCATTGAAGCGGTTCCAGATCTGGCTGCCCGACTGGTAATTGTCCCCCGACATGTGGCCCGTTCCGAGTCCGGCGGTAAGAGATACGGAGGGATAGAACCCCGCACGCGCCTGCCTGACACCTAATTCCGCCGCCTCAACTCCCAGCCGTCCCCGCTCGATTTGCGGCATGGCGTTCAACGCCGCCGCATATACGGTTGTTTTGGACGGTAATGGCTGCAGAACGGTCTCCTCTCCCTCTGCCGGCGCGGCGAGATTCATCTCCTCCGTAATGTCGAGCTCAAGCAACTGCTTGAGTTGCAGTTTGTAATCGTCGAGTGTCGCTTGTGCGACGACGACCTGATACCGATCGCCCGCATATTGGCTTTCAAGTTGTGCGAAATCGACCTTGCTGATTGCTCCCGCCCGCCACATCTCTTCGGCCCGATCGCGTTGGGCGCGGGACACTTCGGCCGTGCCGGCTGCAACCTCTACGGCCTCTGCGGCATACAATGCCTGCATGTAGGCTTCGACAAGCGCGATCCGGATATCGTTCTCGGACTCCGAAACCGTGAGCGCGTCGATCCGGTTCTGGAGCTGCTGCTCCTTGACGGCCGTGCGGAGCTTCCCGCCTTCGAAGAGTGTCAGTCCGGCGTTGAGCCCGTAGGTTCCCGTATAACTGTTCCGCTCTTCGACATTGGTGGAGGGGTAGTTGGTGTACCCTTGTGTCGCCGAGGCCGAAAGCGACGGCAGAAGGGCGGCTTTTGCCTCTTGCGTGTCTTCCAGCCCGGAGAGGTAGTCGTTGCGGCTCTGCTGCAACTGGATGTTGTTCTCCAATGCGTAGTCGAGGCACATTTTCAGGGTCCAGGTCTTCAGCGAATCCTGTGCAGCGGCCATCTGCACACTCAGCATTGCGAAGCAGCATATCGGGAGTTTGCGTAGCATGTCGTTTTATTTTGCTGCAAAGCTACCTCGCGGCACGCGCGTCTCCAATTAAAATAGACGAAGAGGCGGATTGTATCGACCGAAAGGATGAAAATCCGGACGTATCCGCTCCTTCGGACGGCTGTTCCGGCCTTCTTGTCGAACTCCTTTCGGATGCCGCGGATGCCGGCGCTGCAACGCTTCGCAGAGCGGGGAGGGCGTGTATGCACCGTCGGCTGAGACCGAAAGTCCGCAACGGCGGACAATTCTCCGCCGCTGCGTGGAGGAGTCCGGTGCGGCAGCCCCTGTACGGACAATCTGTCCGAAGGGTATGGAGGGAAGAGTCCCTGTCGTGTGAGAAATATTTGAGGCGGGTGTACGGCGGCCGGTGACGGCCCGAACAAATACGGCCCGAAAGGATTTCGCCTTTCGGGCCGTGAGCGGTGGAATACCGTTCGTCGGTTGTTGCAGGTCGCTATTTGCCGGTGCATTTCCGATCGATCCCCTTGTCTCCCTGCATGACTTCGCGGACGGCTTCCAGATACCCGAATCCATTCAACATGTCGGGCAGCAGATAGCTCCCTTCCACCCACTCGTTCCAGGCGTTGATGGTAATCAGACGCGGCTGTTCGGGATGCGCGTCGGCGTATTGTCTGGCCTGCGCAAGCAGACAGGCGAAACTCGTCGGCGTGTTGTGCCAGCGCGTCACATCCTCGGCCCCCTTTTCGGGGAAGCGCGGCGTATCGTCCCATCCGACCGATACACAGGGGAAAAGCGGGATGTCGAGAACGGCGTCCCACTGTTCGCGGATGGCGCGGGCGTTGCTTCCGTGTATGAGGTAGTCGGGATCGAATCCCCCCATGTTGTAAAAGGCCACGCTGTTGAATCCGAGCGAGGCGACCTGTTCGCGGAGTTTCGCCTCGGACTTCTCTTTGAGAAAGTAGCCGCCGCCGAAGATCAGCTGGAGATGCAGATCCGGAAATCCCGCTTTCCTGACCTCCGCACGGAAATAGTCCATCGCCTTGCGGGTCTCGTCCAATGATCCGAAACTCTCGATGAGCTTTTTGATGTCGAAGACCGCCATGACGGGACAACCGTCGAACCTGAGGTAGTTCTCGCACGAGAAGTACTGGCGGATGATCCGTTCGACGATGACCTTGAAGTTTTCCCAATCGATGCAGGCGTTCCACAACAGGGTTTCGTCGTCGCCGTAACGGTGATAGTTCCAGTAGTTCCGCTTGACGTCATGGTTGGCCCACATGATGTAGAAGTGCATCTTGCGGTTGTTCGGGGCCTTGAGGAATCCGTCGTTGAGTGCGCTTTCGAGATAGGGGCCCTCGTCATACCAGTACCAGTCGTAGATGAAGGTGTTGATACCGTGTGCGGTTGCAGCATCGATCCACCGTTCGACGACCTTCGGGTCGTTGTCCATCTCGTATCCCCAAAGCGGTTGTTTGGGCTGATAGTGGCCGTCGAATCGGGGATTTCCCTTTTTGATGACCTCCCATTCGCCGATTCCCTCGCTCCAGAGCGCCTTCTGGGCTTTGGGATCGTTATGGCACGACGGCCAGACGTAGGCGGCGACGTAATAATCCGGAGCAGAGCCTGCACGCTTCGGTTCGGGAGTTTGTCCGCAGGCATTGAGAATGACGAGTAGCGGTATCATGCACCCTGTCATTGCAGAACATTTCAGCAGTTTCATTTTATTGGGGTTTGTGCGGTTCAATATAGTGAATTTTAACCGTTATAAAAAATCCGGGGCCGGTGAAAAACACCCCTCCCTCTCAAAAATGTATAGTCCTAAAACAGCATTACACCAAAAGGTAGCCGCACCATGGAGCGGCAGAAGACAGGTACATGAAGTGTATTCCGGGGAATTACGGGCTGTCCTTTAAATTCGGAGTAGTACAAGATAACCGGTATATGCCAGGATGTCTTTCAGGCAATTCGGGTTGCGGAATCTGTTGCGGTACATGCTGCAGGGAACGATGCCGCGAAATATGCGCGGATTTGATGCGCGAGATTCCTTCCGATAAACTTATAGAAGCCTATAACAAATAGAAGGACAACCGTCCCATTTTACTCCCCTGTGAAATCAAATTGTTAATTAGAAACGGGCAATACCCCGAATGAGTGTTTGTTCGTCTGCGAATTATTTTCTATATTATATTTGTAACGTCGGGCGTAGTAATGCGTTCGGCAGACATACTGAAAAAGAATAAAAACTCAAAAATTCAACAAGAAAATGAATAAATTCGAAAACCGTATCGAAATTTTACGTCAAAGTTTCAAAAATCAAGACTTTACTTATAACGATGCCAAGCAAGTGCTTGTCAAAAACGAGAAAATATCGGACTGCAATATTAACCGTGGAGTTATTGAGCGTGCAGTAAAACTGGGTATCTTAATTTATATCGCTGTCAATACATATCGTTTCAAAAAGTAATCGCAATGAAAAAATTTATTAGTCTTTTTGTGAGCCTGATTGCTATAATTACCGTACATGGGCAAGCTATTAAAACATATTCCGGAACCTATATTGTCCGCGGTCAATATAAGGATAATGTTGGAACTGCTACTTACAACTATTACAACGATGAATCGGGGAAGCGGGTATATCATGGTGCTTTTGTATTTAAAACATCGGATAGCCCATATCCCTTAAAATCTATTTCCGGCCATTATGTACATGGTAAACGGTCGGGGAAATGGAAAATAGGGACATATGATTCGGGTATGTATTACGTATTTGAAGGTGCTTTTAAAAACGACACATTAAACGGGGTATATCGTGAGTACATTATGTATTGTAAAGAGGGAAGGGTTTACTATCGTGATGGAAGCTGGAGGACGATAAGCGGAATGCCACCTACCCCCGAACGACAATTTACTGTTTGTGGAAATAAAATTGTCGGGCCAGTCATTTCACATAGCCATGCTGAGACAAAATTTATCCAGGAACAGAAAGAGGTAACCGGACAAACAAATGAACGCGGGAAAGCTACAGGTACATGGGTTGTACGGAATGCAGACCCCGATTATGCCCACATAATACAGAAACGTTTATATTATGAAGGAATTTGTTATAAAATTCTGACTGAAGATAATTCCAGGGGGGGAAATTACGGTAGAATATCATTTGCCTAAGGATTTTGTTTCAGCGCTAAAATCGACATATAATGCTTTGAGTAATACATTTATTTATCAAGGAGATACCTATCGATTGATAGATTATGGTTATACTAAAGGAGTCCACGTTAATGGTATAAATGAGATTCAAAATATAGTAGATCTTTTTGAGGATTATCCAATTGATCCGGTATCATTGGCACTCTTAAAACAGGATTATAATGTCACCTCTTTCAATCTGTTTAATTTAGGGCGCATTAATAATTTAGGAATCAATTTTTATACAGGAGAGAGGTATGGAAAATATGTAGAAATATTATCTCCGTATTCGCTTTTTACAAAACGATGAAAGAATAACGAAAATATTGAAATAGGTATTTCTAAGAAAAAATGAATAAAAACGAAATTTACGAGTTGATAATTGGTGTCGCTCGTTCTTCAGATGTTAATAATGGTACCATTACGTATAGGCAATTGATTAAAATTGTTCATGCTGTTTTTGGGTCTGACTATTATAAGCCAGGCAAAGGTCAAGGTATAGCCAAAGTCGTCCGAGAAGCGTGTAAATATGCCTCTTATTTCTTTGGTAAGCAGACTGCTGATATCGTCAAGAAGACGTATCATCGTTAATGTTATCGACTATTTTCAAATACGGGTGCCAAATACATTTGGCACCCGTATTGCATTTCTTAATTCAGACAAATGCGAACAAACTGCGGACATGCAGGGTAAATAAAAAGACAAACAGTTTGTATATTTGCTGCCATTTATATATAATATTCTCTTATTTTTGTCCCTATTTTATCTTTATCGGAAAATTATAAATCGCAAAAATTTATTTATGTTGCAAAAAATGCGGACAAATTGCGGACATGACAGTCAAAACAAAAACCTCAAATGATTTATAAACAATCATTTGAGGCTTTCCCATAGTACCCGGAGCCGCATTTGAATATAGTAAATCACATTAAATCGAAATAATTGGATATATGTGCAAATTTCACCATATTTCACTTATTTTCAGTATTATATATTCACTCGTTTGTTTTAATCACTGAAAGGGCATTGAAGATTTTTCAGCATGTGTGGGGAAAATGTGGGGAAAGATTCCTATCTTTGTCACAAGCCCCTAGATCTTGCTGAA
>CALUKI010000021.1 GCA_944321175.1 uncultured Alistipes sp. | reverse complement strand
CGAGGATGCCGTAGGGCTGATCGTCAACGGCTTTGCGAAGGAGGTGATGGCGAAACTGCCGATGGAGTTCGCTGTCGAGGCACAGAAACTTCTGGCAATCAGTCTGGAGGGATCTGTCGGCTGATATTTTTGTTGAAGTATAAATTGAGATTGGAATAATGTTGTCCGTAAAAAATCTGCATGCGTCGGTCGGCGACAAGGAGATCCTGCGGGGGATCGACCTTGAGGTGAAGGCCGGAGAGGTGCATGCCATCATGGGCCCGAACGGATCGGGCAAGAGTACGCTGGCGTCGGTGCTGGCCGGCAATGGGAAGTTTACCGTGTCGGAGGGTTCGGTGACCTTTTGCGGCAGGGATCTGTTGTCGATGCCCATCGAAGAACGGGCCCGGGCGGGTCTGTTCCTCGGTTTCCAGTATCCGGTGGAGATTCCCGGTGTCTCGATGGCCAATTTCATGAAGATGGCCGTGCAGGAGCAGCGCCGTTATCGCGGCGAGGAGCCGTTGACAGCTTCGCAGTTCCTGCGTCTGATGAAGGAGAAGAGCGCCGTCGTCGAGTTGGACCCGAAGTTGATGTCCCGCTCCGTAAATGAGGGATTCTCAGGCGGCGAGAAGAAGAAAAACGAGATTTTCCAGATGGCGGTGCTGGAACCGCGTCTGGCGATCCTCGACGAGACCGATTCGGGACTCGACATCGATGCGCTGCGTATCGTGGCGACGGGTGTGACGAAACTCCATACGGCGGAGAATGCTACGGTGGTCATCACACACTACCAGCGGTTGCTGGACTATATCGTTCCCGACGTGGTGCATGTACTCTACAAGGGGCGCATCATCTATACGGGAGACCGGACCCTTGCCCTGAAACTCGAAAAGGAGGGGTACGACTGGTTGATCAACGAATACGGAGCGTGCTGATGGAAGGAGTGGACTGGATGCGCGATGCGGCGTTTACGCCGTTGTGCGGTGAGCGGGCGACGCTGGCCGCCGACAGGGTGTATCTGCTTGCGGATCCCGAAAAATATGCCGTCGAGACGGCTGCAGGGGCGAGGACGCAACTGTTGATCGTCCATACGCGGCCGGCATCCGTCACCTTGAGCGTGAGTGTAGCTGAAGACGCGGAGCTGGCTGTAGCAGAGATTTTTCTTGCGGAGGCTTTTGCCGATTTCTCGATCCGCCAGCACGGACAAAGCCGTTGCCGCATGACAACCGTCGAGTTGACGAGCGCCAATGTAAAATACGGGATCGATCTGGATGGAGCAGGCGCCCGCAGCGAACTGGACGGACTGTTTCTTGCCGGCGGCAAGGAGCATTGCGAAGTAGCCGTGCGGGTCAACCACAACGTGCCGGATTGCAGCAGCCGTTCGCTGGTGAAAGGTGTCGCGGGCGGCGATGCGAAGGGCGCTTTCCGTGGATTGGTCTATGTGGCGCCGGATGCGCAGCGCACCGATGCACAGCAGACGAGCCGGAACATCGAACTGACGCCGACGGCCCGTATCGTGACCAAGCCTCAGCTGGAGATCTATGCCGACGACGTGAAGTGTTCGCATGGAGCTGCGGTGGGGCAGTTGGATGACGACGCGATTCTCTACATGCGGCAGCGGGGGCTGAGCGAGGTGCAGGCGCGGCGGTTGCAGTTGGAAGGTTTCGTGGGCGCAATTGCTGCGCAATGCGGCGTGGAAGCGGTTCGTGACAGGTTGTATGAATTGATCGTCGAAAAACTCGAACGGATGTGACGATGTTTGACGCAGAGAAGATACGGGCGGATTTTCCGCTGCTCGATACGGAGGTGTACGGCCGTCCGCTGGTCTATCTTGACAGCGGGGCGACGGCGCAGAAGCCTGCTTGTGTGATCGATACGGTCGATTGGCTGCACCGTCACCTCAATGCGAACATTCATCGGGGGGTGCACCGGCTGGCCGAAGAGGCGACGGAACGTTACGAAGCGGTGCGCGACCTTGTGCGGGAGTATGTCCACGCGGCGCATCGCGAGGAGATCGTCTTCACGGCGGGCGCTACGGCGTCGCTCAATACGGTGGCCTATGCGTGGAGCGAGAGGTTCCTGCAGGCGGGCGACAACATCGTAGTCAGCGAGATGGAGCACCACTCGAATCTGGTGCCCTGGCAGCTGATGGCACAACGCAAGGGCGCCGAACTGCGGATGCTGCCCTTCGACGACGCGGGGCGTCTGATGACCGGGCGGCTCGACGGGCTTCTCGACAGGCGGACGCGCATGGTGGCCGTTACGCAGGCCTCCAATACGCTCGGCACACGTCCCGACCTGAAACAGATCATCGATGCGGCGCATGCCGTCGGTGCATTGGTCTGCGTGGACGGATGTCAGGGCATCGTGCACGGCGGTGCCGATGTCGCGGCGTTGGGGTGTGACTTTTACGCCTTTTCGGGGCACAAACTCTATGGCCCGACGGGAATCGGCGTCCTCTATGGGCGGCGGGAGCTGTTGGACGCCATGCCGCCGTTCCTGTGCGGGGGCGACATGGTGGACCGTGTCTCGTTCGAACGGACGACCTATGCGCCGCTGCCGTTGAAGTTCGAGGCGGGAACGGCCAATTTCATCGCCGCGATCGGCATGGGGGAGGCGATCCGCTACCTGCAGCGTTTCGACGCGGCGGAGATCGGGCGATACGAAGAGGAGCTGTTGCGCTATGCGACCGAACGGCTGCTGGCGATCGACGGCCTGCGGATCTATGGCCGGACGCCCGACAAATGTGCGATCGTGTCGTTTACGGTCGAGGGCACCCATCCCTATGACGTGGGGATGATCCTCGACAAACTGGGTATTGCCGTGCGCACGGGGCAGCATTGTGCCGAGCCGGTCATGACCCATTACGGCGTGCCGGGCATGTGTCGGGCCTCGTTTGCAATGTACAACACGCGGGCGGAGGTCGATGCGCTGGCGGCAGGTGTGGAACGTGCCGTGCGGATGCTGCGCTGAGCGCCTGCAACTGAAAATAGGGGGGGGGACTACTGCTTGACTTATGTTTATCGTACTCGAAGGATTGGATGGCGCGGGGAAATCCACGCAGATCGGAATGTTGCAGGAGCTTTTTGCGCGGCGCGGCGCCGCATGCCGCTATCTCCATTTCCCGCGTTTCGATGCGCCGGTTTTCGGAGAGCTGATCGCGCGGTTCCTGCGAGGCGAACTGGGTGCCGTCGATCGCGTCGATCCCTATCTTGTGGCGCTGCTCTATGCCGGTGACCGGGGGGATGCCGCCGCAACAATCCGCCAATGGCTCGACGAAGGCCATGCGGTGATTCTCGACCGATATGTCTATTCGAATATCGCTTTCCAGTGCGCGAAACTGCCCGACGGTGAAGCGCGCCGGCGTCTGAAGCAGTGGATTCTCGATACGGAGTTCGGCTATTATCAATTGCCGCGCCCCGATGTATCGCTGTTTCTCGATGTGCCCTTTGCGTTTACCGAACGCAAACTGACACAGGTGCGCGAGGGCGACGATCGCAGTTATCTGCAGGGCGGACGCGACATTCATGAGGCTTCGCTTGACCTGCAGCGGCGTGTCCGTGAGGTCTATCTCTCGGCGGCGCACGACGATGACGCTTTCCGTGTGGTGGATTGTTCCGCGCCGGACGGTTCGATGGCGGCCCCCGAAGCTATCTTTTCGAAAATCGAAGCGGAGATCGCTCCGCTGTTGAAATAGCCTGCCGATGAATAACAATCGAGCATTCAGACTGTTGGCTCATGCCTGCCGCATCCTGATGGCTGTGACGTTCATCTTTTCGGGGTTCGTCAAGGTCGTCGATCCCTGGGGTACGGCCATCAAGATTCAGGAATATCTCTCGATCTATGGTCTGGAGAGTCTCAGCGGCCTGCGCTTTGTCTTTTCGATCTGGTTGTGCGGCGCCGAGCTGATGATGGGGCTGATGCTGCTCTTCAAGGTGCGGATCCGGCTGATTTCGATCTTCGCGTTGGCGTCGATGATTTTTTTCACGCTGCTGACTTTCCTGAGCGCGACGTGGCTGCCCGTCGAAGATTGCGGATGCTTCGGCGATGCGGTGAAATTGACTCCTTGGCAGACCTTCTTCAAGAATCTGGTGCTGCTGCCCATATCTGTCGTGGTGTGGTGGCGGTACCGTCACGATCGGATTTTCGCATTCTCGAAGGCCGAGGTCGCCTGTACGGTTCTCTTTTTTGCACTGGCGATGGGACTCGGCTTTTATTGTTACCTCCATCTCCCGCTGCTCGATTTCCTGCCTTTCAGGAAAGGGGTCAATATCTACGCCGAAATGAATGCCTACACCTCGTCGGAGCAGGATGAAGAGCTGGTCCATACGGTGCTGGTTTACAGAGATAAAAAAACGGGAAAGGAGCGGGAATTCTCGCTCGACGATACCGAGTGGCAGGATGCGTCGCGCTGGGAGTGGGTGGACACCCGCGTAGAGGAGGTGGGGAAGCCGAAAGTCGATCCCACGCTTTCGGAATTTTCGTTGCGCGACGAGGAGGGGGATGCCACAGCGTGGCTGTTGACGCGCCCCGGACGGGTCTATATGTTGTGTGTCAACGAATTCGACCGTCTGGATGCTGCGTGTGAGACGCGGATGCGGATGATCGTGGAACGTGCCGCACAGGAGGGCGCTATGGCTGTCTGTCTGACGCCTGAGCGGCTGTACGGCCTGACACAGCGCTCGTTTGCCGGCAGCGAGCCGGTGCGTTGTTACAATATCGATGCGACGACACTCAAAACGATGCTGCGGGCCTTCAATGGTTTGGTGGTACTCGACGACGGCGTGATCAGCGACAAACGCAATTGCCGCGACATCCGTTGACCTCCCTGTCTCTTTCTGGCAGCTTCTGTCTGCTCCTTCCTGCGGCTGTTGTCTAATACGGCCGGCAGCCGCTGCGGCAGCCGTTTTTCCGTATTTAAGGAGTGGTTGTCTCCGATTCGCGTTCGGGAAACCCTTGTCGCAGGCGGCCCCGTTTGCAGAGTGGCTACTTTCCGTATCGGATTGAGGGGCGTTTGCCGCAGATCCGTGCCCTTGGAGAGACCCGTGTCCGACCGCTATCCGTTGGGTGGCGCCGTGCGGACGCTCCGGTTGTCTGTCGGTTGGGACCGGAACACTGCTTCAGCCTGTTCCGCATGATTCGGACCCGTTGATCTTCCCGCCGACCCCTCTTTGTGGCGCAAGACGGCCGTTGCATGTGTCCCGGAAAAGCGGAAGGACTGTACGGAGAAAAACCTCATTCCGTGCCGGCCGAGTTGGGGATTCTCGACAAATTTGCTATATTTGTCCGGTAATTGTATCGGTCCGATCCCGTTTCGGGAAAGCGGTATTCCGCAGGGCGGGGAGAAAGGGAAGTGCACCGGACAAAAATCAGGTCATAAGTGATGCGAAAAGGAGTCTTGTTGTTGATTGCGGCGCTCGGAACGTGCTGGCTGGCGTTCGGGACGTCGGTGTTGACGCCCGAAGGAAGGGCGCATTTCGAGCGGGGCCGCGAATTGTACGATTCGGGCCGGTGGAGCGACGCCCAAAAGGAGTTCTCGGTCGTCGGACAGGCCGAACCGCCGGTCGATGCCGTATTGCAGCGGGAGACGGATTACTACCTTGCCATGTGCGCGATGGAACTCAAGGAGGAAGGTGCTGCCGCCCGGTTGCGGGATTTCCTGCGGCGCTATCCCGAATCGGTGCATGTCAATGATGTCGAGTTCGCTTTGGCCTCGATGATGTGTACGGCCGGTGAGTTCGAGGATGCGGCGAAGGCTTTCGGACGGGTCAATTACCGGATCCTGTCGCCGTCGCATCGGGAGCAGTACGACATCCGGATGGGATATATCCGTTTCCAGCAGAACGATTACGACGAGGCGCTGCGCTATTTCCGGCGGATTGGTTCCAACAGCGAATACGCCGAACATGCGCTTTACTATATCTCCTACATTGCCTACATACGCGGTGAGAATGCCACCGCAAAGGCAGGTTTTACCCAGCTGGCCCGTTCTCAGGCCTATGGCGCCGTCGCCCCTTTCTATCTTCTGCAAATCGAGTTCAACGAAGGCAATTACCGGTATGTCGTCGATACGGGAGAGTCCCTTATCGACCGCGCGGCCGGCGACCGGCGCGTGGAGCTGGAACGGGTGGTTGCCGAGGCGTGGTTCCATCTGGAGGATTATCGCCGCAGCGAGGAGTTTCTCGATGCGTACCGCCGCGATGGCGGGAAGATGGGCCGCAACGAAAACTATATCCTTGGCTACAGCCTTTATCGTCAGGCCCGTTACAATGAAGCGCGTCCATGTTTGCAGGCGGTTTGCGGTGCGGACGACGCCCTGACGCAGAACGCATCCTATCACCTGGCCGACTGCTACCTGCGCAACGGCGACAAACAGCGCGCCATGCAGTCGTTTGCGATGGCGGCCAACGAGGCATACGATGCGGCGATTGCCGAAGATGCCCTGTTCAACTACGGAAAGCTCCAATACGAATTGGGCGGCGGACTCTTCAACGAAGCGATCCATGTATTGAACCGCTATCTCGCACAATATCCCTCGTCGGAACGTGCCGTGCAGGCGCGCGAACTGCTCATTGCCGCCTATTACAACTCGCATAACTACGATGCGGCCTATACGGCGATCAAACAATATCCGTCGCCGGACAGCAACCTCAGGGCGGCATTGCAGAAAATAGCCTATTTCAGGGGTCTGGAAGCCTACAACAACGGCGATTTGGAGGGGGCCGCGTCGAGTCTCGCGGAGTCGGCTGCCATCAACGTCAGCCCCAAATACGGTGCATTGGCGGAGTTCTGGCTTGGGGAAATTGCTTTCGCGCACGGCGATTATGCCGAGGCGGAACGCCGTTACAAGAACTACCTGCACCGTGCTCCGCGCAGTGAACGCGAATATGCGATGGCCCACTATAACCTCGGATATTGCTATTTCGATACGGGCGACATGTCGAACGCCTATGCCAATTTTGCACGGTTCAATCTGCTCTATCCGACACAGGACCGTTACAAGGCCGATGCGCTCAACCGCGAAGGCGATGCCCGTTATTCGCTGCGGCAGTTCTCCGATGCCCTCGACACCTATGCCAAAGCGGCGGCCGTAGGGACTCCCGAACGCTATTATGCCGAATTCCAGCGCGCGATTACGTTGGGGGTGCTCAACCGTCGGGATCGGAAGATCGACGCCCTGAAACGGATTATTGCGGCCGACAGGGGCGATTATGTCGATGATGCAACCTATGAATTGGGACGCACCTATATTGCTGCGGAGCGTTATGCCGATGGTGCGAAGGTGCTGTCGGAGTTCGTAGAGACCTATCCTCATTCGCCGTTCTGCACGCCGGCGCTTTCCGATCTGGGGTTGGCATACCTGAATCTCGACAAGCCCGACTTGTCGAAACAGTACTATGAACGGGTGGTGGCCGCAGCCCCCGGTTCGGCTTCGGCACGCGACGCCATGCAGGGTATTCGTGAAATTTATGTCGCCGAGGGGAATGTCGATGCCTACTTCGACTATGCCGAAAAGGCCGGCGTAGAGTGCGATCTGAGTGCGATGGCCCGCGATTCGCTGTCATTTGCAGCGGCGCGCAGGATCTACCTGTCGGGCAATAACGATACGGCGTCGAAATCGCTTCGGGGGTATTTGCGGAACTACCCGAAAGGATTCTATACGGACGATGCGCTCTTCTATTTGAGCGATTGCCTGCTCAAGACGGGCGACAAGACGGGTGCAATCGAGTCGCTGAGCGAATTGGCGGCACGTCCGGCCAATCAATATACGGTGCGGACATTGGGTACGCTGTCGCAGTTGACCTTCGAGGCCAAACGATATGACGAGGCCGCCAGGGCCTATCGCGCGTTGTACGATGCCGTGCAGAGCGCCGATGAGCGGGCCGATGCCGCGACGGGATATTTCCGTGCGGTGAAGGCGAACGGCGATGATACGGCGACGATGACCGCCGCCCTGGAGATCGAATCGCTGACCGATGCCGGTACAACGGCGCAGCGCGAGGCGCATTATGCCCGTGCAACAATCCTCCGTGAGACAGGCCGTATGGACGAGGCTTTGCCGCTGTACCGCGATCTGAGCAAGGAGGTTCGAACGGCCGAGGGTGCCGAAGCCGCCTATCGCGTGATCGAATCGACGCTTGCATCGGGAGATTCCGCCTCGGCCGAGAAACAGATCTTCGCCTTTGCGGAGAAGGAGTCTCCGCAGGCATATTGGGTTGCAAAGGCATATCTTGCCTTGGGAGACATCTATGCGGCGCGGAACGACTCGTTCCAGGCGCGTGCTACCTATCAGAGTATTGTTGACGGTTATTCGCCTGCCGACGACGGCATCGTGGCCGAAGCGAAGGCGCGGATCGAAAAATTGCAGAAATAACCATGAGAAAAGTTGTCATTGCGGCAATTGCCGTGTTGGGATGGGGTGTGGCGCCGTTGCAGGCACAGGTTGCGAAGGAGGTCGAGGTAACCAAAGCCTATGTTCCGGAGGTAGCGAAGGCCCTCAAACTCTCCGTTACGCCCGACATGACCGATACGGTGCGGCTGCGCCCCGAAATCGACTATTCGATTACACCGTTGGCGTTGGCGACGAACCTCTCGACCGAACCCTTCCGTCCGGCGACCGTTACCTATTGGGAGTTCAACCGTCCCCGGCCGTTCTATCTCAAGGTGGGGGCTGGTGCACCGCTCAATTCCGTGTTGGACTTTTATGCCTCGACACAAAATCCCGGTACGGGCTATGTCGTCGGATACCTCAATCACAAAGGCGAATGGGACAAGATCCGAAACGAATTCGGTGTGAAACCCGATGCGTGGCGCATGCGGAACGCACTGGGTGTCGCTGCGGGCAAATACCTCGGCCGACGGAAACTGGAGGGAGCGCTGGATGTGACGGACCGCGTCTATAACAATTATGCGTTCGACGGAATCGAGACACTCAATTTCCGGTACGATGAAAGCGGTCAGGCGAGCTATTATCCCTTTACGAAGGTCTCCAACGACCGGATCCGATATGACGAGGCTCAGCTCAAGGTGCGTATAGGCGACGATTTTACCGACCTGAGCCGCTTCAATTTCGATGTCCATCTGCGCGGCGGGTATTTCCTCAATGCGTCGCAGATGCAGCCTACGCTCGGCAGTTTGACCATGTCCGGCGAGGATCGTTATCATGAAATTTCAGGCGGCGGGGGTGTCCGGCTTGGAAAGGCGTTCGGACGTCATGCTTTGGAGTTGAAGGCCGATTTCGACGGTGCATGGCGCAACTTCCACAATTACGGATCCACTCAATTGTCGGCCGGTTTGCATTATGCGTATCGTTCGGAGAAATTCCGTTGGTCGGCAGGTCTGGACTATGTGCGTGACGGCGTGGAGTATGACGAGCTTGCAGGCAACAGTCTCACGGATCCGGAAAAACTGTTTTTTACCCCGAAGTCCGAATCTGCCAATCGGTTTCTGCCGGCGGCATCGGTTGCCTACGATCCGGTTGAGGGCCGGTTCATGCTCTATGCCGAACTGAGCGGCAGGGTCCGGCGGAATGACATGCGGACGTTGAGCCGCTTGAATCCTTATACCTATATGGCATCGCTTCTGCCCAATACGGAAGAACACCGCGTGACGGCCGGTATCAAGGGCGCATCTCGCAGCGGACGTTTTTCCTATAATCTGTATGTGGGTTATGCGCATGACAAGAACGCCCTGCTGTGGGTCGCCCGTTTTTCCAGAGACAACTGGATGCAGGACAAAAACGCGGATGTGGGCTATATAGGGTATTATTCTCCTTACACGACGACAATGAAGGATTTGTCACTCAATGCGGAATTCACATGGCGGCCGTCGAGCCGATTTACGTTCGACGGCGAAGCGCATGCCCATTCGTACAGCGGGGATCACGACGTTTTCTACAAGAACAGCCAACCCTATACGCTGGCATACGGCCGTCCGCAGTTCACGGCCGCCCTGCGCGGAGAATACCGTGCACGCAAGGTGTCGCTGGAGGTGTCGGCCCGGATGCAGAGTGTGCGCCATTGGACGACCTATGTATCCACCTACAAGGAGGAGCGTGCCGATCCGGAGAGCGGATCGGCGGCACAGGTCCGTCCGTTCCTTGATCTGTACGATTTCAAGGTCCCTGTTACGGTCGATCTTTCGGCACGGTTCAACTGGTTCGTATCGCGCAAGGCGGCGATCTTCATCGAAGGCCGGAATTTGTGCAATGCCCGGCTGTATGACTGGGCGTATTACCGCGATTACGGGGTAGGGTTTACCGCCGGCGTGAAGCTGCAGTTTTAAATCGGTTGCGGGCCGTTCGAGGGTTGGAATCGGTGTCCGGAACACGAACGCTTCCGACAGACAGGCGACGGACTTCCCGAATTGGGAGTCTGTCGTTTCTTTTGTCAATTGCAACTCCGGTGCGTCATTCCCGACTATATGCGGTTCGACACTTTGAATGTCCTCCTCTCCCTTGATGGATGATGTAAATCTGAATATATCTACCGAAGAATATGCCGTCGGAACGGTGCCGTTGCTGCCGGTCGTTTTTCCTGGATGAAAAAACCGGAAGCCTTGGCGACTTCCGGTTCAGAAATAGGGGTTGGCGGCGTACTGTGCCGTCGTGGCCTTACAGCTCTTCGATGTCCCTGTAACTGTTTATGAGCAGCTGATAGGTGACGAAGCCGCCGGTACGCGACGAATATTTCGTGTAGATCGCCGTGATATTCGCCATGGCATCGTTTGCCGGTACCGGCCGCAGCGCAAAACGGGCATAACCGCTGACCCGCACGACGTAACTTCCCGTTTCGAGCGATGTCGGGGTATCCACGAATGTGAATAACGACGAGCCGTAGTATTTCGTATTGTCGTAGTTGTAGGCCCATGTGACCGGCAGCCCTTCGTCCTGATAATAACGGGTGGTATATACGCCGTTGATACTCTCCAGATAGCTCGGATAGGTGTTGCTGTCGATGGTCGTATAGCAGCTGCGCAGCCCCTCGAAGCGGATCATACAACCCAAAAGATTGTCGTTGAGAACCGTTCGGTAGTTGTCCTTGTTCACCACGATCATGTCGGCATCGGTGATCTCTTCGCGTTCGCCTTTATAGACATATTGCTGGATCATCTCCGTGAGCGTGATGTTCGAGTTGCCGGATGCCGAGTAGTCGTGTTCGCTCGGATCGTCATTGGGGAATGTCCCGTCGGGTTCTACGGCCGGTGCGCCGCCCAGACTCAACATGTAACGGTAGCTGGCAAGCGACAGCCCCTGCGCCTTGACATAGACAATCTGTCCGAGCGGATATTCCAGATAGTTGTCGTTGCCCAGCCGCAGCTCGATCGCCTGTTCCCCGTCGTAAATGTAGAGCGATTTATAGACGTTGCCTTCGGCATCGGACGAGATCACCTTGCCCTTGATTACCACGTTGTCGCTGATTTCCACGCGACGTCCCAGTCCGTTGGCCGAATTTCCCCACTTGTTGTAGAAGTATTGCTTGAGTTCCTTGATCGAGATGATCTTCGCTCCGGCCTCCGTGAAATCCTGATCGGTATAGACCTTTGCGGGAGCGGGATTGTCGAAGTCGTTGTAGCAGCCCGTCACGAAGAGCCCTGCGGCGAGTGCAAGAACCAGTTTCATGTATCTTTTCATAATGCTCATACTCTTAATTCATTCGGTCGTCAGAAACGGAAATAGACGTTGAGGTAATAGGTCGTTCCGAACATGTAGAAGTATTTCGGATCGAAGCGCTCGTAGGAGGTAACCAGACTGGTGTTCGATTCGTCGGCCTTGATCTTGTTCAGACGCATTTGCTCGTAGCCGCCTGTCTTGATATCCTGATTGTTGAGGATATTTTTCACTTCGAGGCTGAAACCGAGCTGGTAGTTGCGGTGGATATACCAGTTTTTGCCGATGCTGGCATTCAGCACGAACGCCGAGTCGAATTTCTCCTGTGCACGCATTGTGCGGATCATCTCGGCGGTTTCGGCGTCGGTATCGCCCGGCCGCAGCACCTCGTCGGTGCGGAACAGCGGGTTCATCGACAGATAGGTGTTGTCGTAGAAGTTCAGGTCGGCCGACGCGAACCAGTTGTTTTCGCTGCGATACGACAGTCCGACGTTGACGGCGGTCTGAGGCGTACTCTCCACGCGCATGTCCTTCCAATAGACGATGCTCTTGTCGGCATCGGAGAGAACCTTCGAACTGTTGTCGGCCAGCTGGACGAAGTTCGGATTCGAGTCGTAGGTGTATTGTCCGGCGCTGATCGCACTGTTGAAACTGATCCCCCGATACAGCGGAACGGTCAAGCCGAATTCCAGACCGAAGAACTTTTTGTCGATACCGCTCAACGCGAAGTTGACGAAGGTCGACTGCAGGTCGTCATAGTAGGAGATGATGTCGGTCTGGTCGTTGATCTTGGTGTAGTAACCCGACAGCCGGGCCTTGATGCCGCGATAGCTGAGGTTGTACGATGCATCGACGCCCCAGATCTTTTCGGCTTTGAGCCCCGGTGTCACTTCGTTGCGCGTACGCGGTGAAATGAAGGCGTTCTGGAACGTCGGGGCGTTCTGCATCGCTACGGCGTTGAACTCCACGGCATGTGCCGCCGAGAAGCGGTAGGCGAGGTTCAGTTTCGCCTGATAGGTGAAGTAGTCGAGCGTTTCGGAGTTGCCGAACGAATTGGCCGGATAGGTACCCTTCATGTAGAGACCGTCGCGCCACATCGTGACGTTCCCCACCTCGCCGCCGATGAGACCTTCGAGCCTGTGGATGTTGAAATCATACATCGCCCACAACTTCGCCTGACGCACATTCGCATAGTAGTCGTATCCGAATTTGTCGCCCTCTTCCACACGGCGTGCGTGGCCGTATTTGTAGTAGTAGTTCAGGTCGTTCTGTTTCTCGATTTCGCCCACGAAGTCGCGTTCGGCGAACTTGTCGATATCGACCCAGTAGTCGCCGCCCAGCAGATCCTTGACCTGGTCGTAGTACTCCGTGCGGTTCCAGCGATAGAGCGCACCGGCAATGAGCCGCGAGTTGTTGCGGAACGTGCGGACGATCTGTCCCATGAGGTTCAGATCCCGCTGGTCGGTATGACGCTCCTCGATCATGTAGTTCGAACGGTGGCCGGCGCCGTAGGTTCCGGCATCCTCCTCGCCCTTGTAATTGATCTGATAGAGCTGGTCCCAGTTGATGTGGCGGGTATTGTTGCTCGTGCGCCACAACTCGGCGATATGGGCTGCCGTCCACATCTGTCCGCTGGCTACATAGTAGCTCGGCAGGTTGCGGTAGTAGTCGGGGCGCGGATCGGGACCGGCCTTCCATGTCAGGGCCGAGTAGCCGTTCCTGCCGAAGCGGAACGAGGCGGCAAGATCGATCTTCGTGCGGTCGTCGGGCGTGCTGGTGTAGTTGAGCACGGCCAGCGGTTCGTGATAGCTGCGCACGCGGGCGTTGCGGACCTTGCCGTCCTGATAGCCCCAGTTGGGGTTGTAGTAGTTGTTGCCGATCAGGTCATAAACCTCCTGCGTCGTGGCCTGTTGCGCACCGCGTTCGGTCGGGGCACCGAGAACGGTCAAAGCCAGCCGGTTGCGTTCGTTGAAGCGTTTTTCGACCGAGGCGTAGTAGCCGAAGCAGTTGTAGTAGATGCCCTTGATCCAGTCGTTGCCGCCCTGACGCGTCGAAACGGAGAAAGCATACGACCAGCCGTTGTCGAGCAATCCCGAACCGTAGGATACCATTGCGCGGAAACGATACATCTGACCGCTGCTTGATACGCTGGCGCGGAATCCCTTCCGCACCTGCGACGCCGTAGCATTGATGTTCGTTGTGCCGCCGATGCCGCCCAGTCCGTAGTCGGCGGCCTGCAGACCGGTCGTGCTCTCCTGATTGCGCACGGCGTCGTTCAGTCCGCTCCATAACGACCAGGGCGTGTAGTTCGTCAAGGCGTCATTGAGCCGGATGCCGTTGAAATGGACGTTGGTGTATTGCGAGTCGTAGCCGCGCAGGTTGAAACGCATCTCGCTGAACTTATACGATACGATATTGTTGAAGACATCCTTCGACGACGACAGCGACGACGGCAGCGATTGCGTGTCGCCGGCCGATTCGATGTCGAATTCAGCGAAAATCGAGTCGTCGAGGGTTTCGGTGTAGGTCGAAATCATCGAGACCGCACGCATGTCCTTGACAACCTCATCGACACGGACCTTCAACTCGACGGGTTCGAAATCGTCGGCTTCGATCGTGAGGGTGTACTCCCCCGGTTCGAGCTGTTCGAAGGCGAATTTGCCTTCGGCATCGGAGTGTGTCTGGATGTTGCCGGGCGTAAGGGTTGCCGTCGCCTGCTGGATGGCGGCGCGTGTGCCGCGCGAGACGACCTTTCCCTTGATGCCGCCGCTCTGTGCGAAAGCCGTGAGCGACGCCAGGGAAAGCAGCAGTGTGAGTAGATGTTTTATTCTCATAACGAACGTTGTTTATTTGTCGATGTAGATGAATACGGGCAGGTGATCCGAGAATCCGCCCTGGAAGTTGTTCCCCACGAACGAGCGGAGGGGATACCCCTTGAACTGTCCCTCTTTCTGGATCAGATACGACGGTTTGAAGATATTGCCGTAGTATTTTGTCTTTTTGTTGGGATCTTTGACGATGCGCAGCTTGCCGGTCGTTCCGCATGCAAGGTTCTCCGTGAGGACGATGTTGTCGAAGAGATTCCATGTATCGCGGTAGGCGAGCGTGCCGAGTCCGGCCTTGAGCATGTCGGCGAAAGGCGTGTAGAAATCACCGGGCTGGAGCTTCTTGAGGGAGGTTTTGGCACCCAGATATACTTCGACGCTCTCATCTGTGGGGTCGTCGTTGAAGTCGCCCATGGCGACGATCTTCGTTGCCGGATTGACCTTGAGCACCGAGTCGGCGATTGCGCGCATCTGCCGGGCGACGGCGTTGCGTTTGAAGGCCGACGCCTGTTGTCCGCCCAGCCGCGAGGGCCAGTGCGAAACCATGAAGAGGAAGGGTTCGCCGTCGATGGTGCCCCACATCGTCACGATGCCGCGTGTACGGAAGTCGGGCAGCGATTCGATCCGGATCGGGACGTTTTCGCTTCCTTCCAGCTTGAATACGTCCGGACGGTAGAGGAAAGCCACATCGACACCGCGCAGGTCGGGCGAGTCGTAATGGCAGATGCTGTAATTTGCCGGCCGGAGTTTGGGTGTCGAGACGATGTCTTCGAGCACCGAGCGGTTTTCGATCTCCGAGACGCCGATGACGATGGGGTAGTTCCGGTCCATGGCGGCGATGTCGAACAGGACACGCTCCATATTATGGAGTTTCTTGTTGTATTTGACCGAGTTCCAGCGTTTGGCACCGTCGGGCAGAAACTCTTCGTCGTTTGTTTCGGGATCGTTGATGGTGTCGAAGAAGTTCTCCATGTTGTAGAACATGATCTTATGCGGCTTCTGGGCGAAGCAGACGGCCAACGCCGACACCAGTACGATTGTAATGATCAGTTTTCTTTTCATTGTTCAGAAATAGGTTAAAATCCCCACTCTTCGGGTGCGCATTGGCGTTTGACCGATGCGTCCACCTCAGGGAAGAAGGTAAATCCGGTAAGACGTTCAATCTCCTCGACGCTTTTGCAGAGGTTGCTGTCGAGCGTTTGCCCGTTTTCATTAGCGACCCAGAATCCGATGCTCCGCAACTCCGAGGCGGTGCAGTCTGCGATCCGGTTGCCGGTTTGTCCGGAACGGGTGCGCAGGAGCACCTTGAAGTAGCTGGTCGGTATGGGACAGATGTTTCCCGCCTTGTCTTTCGTCTCGTTGTCGTAGTCGGCGAAATGGCAGCCTGACACGACATAGAGCGTATCGGCGCAGACATATCCGCGCACTTTTGTTTCGAGCGCCGACCACATCTGCTGGTTGAGTCGGGCGCGTTGCGGCGTCATGTTGGAGGCATAGAATGTCTGTCTGTTCATCTCCTCGACCGACGACCGGTCTTTCGACGGGATCTGATGTCCCCTGTTGTAGATTGTTCCGTTCTGGTAGCTGCCCAGCCACAAAGCCGCCTGATACTGTTGCGGAATCTTCGGGTCGGCCGCCCATGCTTCGCTGCGGTCCAGCGAACCGATGTACGACGTATGGAGCGGATAGGCGACCCAATGGGCCAGACGCAGCCTCTTGTCGAAACAGAGGGAGTAGTTGCGGACGGTCTTGAGGTTCATCCTGCCGTAGTGGGCGGCATAGATGTAGTTGTCGTTGTCCGTTTTCTCCGGCAGTTCGGGCCACTGTTTTTCCGTTATGTACGGGTCGTCGGAGGCGTTTGCCGCCAGTTGGGTCAGTTCGAACGTGCGGGGGGCCGAACCGTCGTCGAAGGTGATCGAGAGGGTCGCGGAACGGCTTTGCGCCGAGTTGTTCGCCTTGTAATAGAGAAACAGCAGGTTCTCGCCGACCGCAGCACTCCCGGAACGTTGGCGTCCGGCATCGGAGAAGTCGCGGACGCTGAACGAGATCCAGTCGCCGCCGGAGAGGGCGGCCGTATAACCGAGCGAACCCTTTCCTGCGACCTCGATCACCACGCGCAGCGAGGCTGTCTCCTCTCCGCTGGCAATTGTACCGCTGAAGACGGGCGATTGGTCCAGACCGCAGGCGGTCACATACGCCGATGCGGCATCGTCATCGCTGTTCCCGCAGGTCGCAAGCAACGCGCCGACGGCGAGCAATGTCCATAACCTCAATAGCTGTTTCATCTTTGTCATACAATATAGCGGTATAAGATGCCCCGGACGATCGGCGACGCAGGGTCGCCGACCGTCCGCTCATCGATCAGTTCTTTTTGAAGAACCAGAATCCGGCGCCGCTTGTCGCGTTGAGACTTTGGTAAGCGCGGATGAATCGGCTGGAGGCTGTCTTTGCCAGCATCATATACATGCCGTTGAAGGTGCCGAGTTCGTTCGAAGCATCCGTTTTTGCGACGATGCCGGTCCCATAATCCTCGAATACCCATGGATTTGCCGGCGTGTCGGAGAATGCGAGCGCCTGTTTTGCCTTCCCGCCGTCCATGATGACCGTTCCGATCAGATATTGATTTCCGACCTTGATGTTATACCCGCCGCTGACAGCTTCCAATGTAAATTCTACAGCGGTGTAGTCGCCAACCTGAGTCAGCGTTTTGGCTGATTCGTCATAGGTGTACTCACTGGTGTAGGCTTGTCCGTAGGATGACATGCCGTTGACGAGGTTCAGACCGTAGGAGCCTACCTCTCCGCCGATGAATCCGGTAATACCGTCAGAGAGCGATGCAATTGTGGTAATCTTCTCATAGGTATCACCTTGTGTCTCCCCTCCGGCAGCGGCCTGCGTAACCGATACGGTCTTTGTTGCGACCTTCGTCGAACCGCCGTCGTTGGTCAGATAGACCGTGATCGTGGCGCTGCGCGTACTCGATGCGGTGTTCTCCGTCGGGGTCACCGTGACGGTCGTTCCCGAAGCTACGGCAGGGAAGTTCGTCGGGTCGGACGACGTGGCGCCGACCGTATAACCCGAAGCGTTCCCGACCGTGCAGCTGATGGTCTTGGCCTGATCCTTCGCCGCGAACGACAGCGAGGTCGGATTGACGCTCAGCGTCGGTGCCGAAGGCGTTGAACCGCCGCCTTCGCCGTAATAAAGTTCGATCTTGGCAAACTGACAACTGTTTTTCGTAATGGTAATCCGGTAGGAGGTGTTCTCCGTCGTACCGCTTAACTCATAAGTCGCCACACCTGTTCCGACAACCTGAGTCAGACCGCCGGCTACGTCGGCACCCGTCGTATCCGTGATGGATGCTTCGCTGGTGGACGATGCTCCGCTTGCGCCTGTCAGAACTACCTTTGTCAGGGCTTTGCCTGCGATGGCCGGCAGTTCGATATATGCACCGATCTTGCCGATATAGAAGGCTTCGTATTCCGATCCTTCGTTGTAGTTGTTGTAGAACCAGTAGAACTTGCCGTCGCTGCTGGCCTTGATCTTGTAGGTATAGCCGTCGATCGTGTAGGTCCCCTCCGTTGCCGAAGAGCTGTCATCCTTGTCGTGATAGGGGAATGCCGGTGTCGCCATGTCAACGCCGCGCGTGAAGTCGAGCGTAATGTCCGCATCGCCCGACGGCCCGGGTTCGGGATCCGTGCCGCCGCCCTCCGTGAAGGCTGCCACATCGTCCATGTTGCGCGGGCAGAGCTGCGGAGCTCCGTTGTACAGCGATACGTAACCGGTCAGATCGCCCGTCGTGGAACCGGGATACTGTTTGCCGGAGAAGGCTGCTGCCGTACTCTTTACATAGACGGTCAGATCGCCCGAACCGACCTTGAAGGTCGTGGTGCCGACGGCCCAGTTGCCGGCCGAGGCGGGCGAGGTTGCGTTCTTGACGGTGACAAGCATGCCCTGATAGTCGGCAAGGTCGGCCACCGAGGTCAGTTCGACGGGTTTGAGCGTTACGCTGCCGATCACCTCGGCTGCCAGCCATGTCGAGGCATCCGCCTGCTCGCAGGTTACCTCGTAGGTGCCTTTGTAATTGGTTACCTTGGCAAGGCCTTTCATCAGCGTAAAGCGCACCTTGTCACCCGGTTTGAAGGGGAAGTCCGCATCGCCGGGATTCGTGTATTTCCCGCTGCTGAAGAGCATGATGCCATTCTTCGGTTGCGTGGCACCTTCGGCCATGACCATCAGATTGTTGTAGGTGTAGTTGCCGCCTGCGGCGTCGGTCACGACAACGGCTTCCAATGTCCGGTTGTTCTCTGCGTCGATCACGATCTTCTCCGTGCCGGTTGCCTGTTCCGCAAGTTGGTAGAGCTCGTTTACCGTAATGGCTTCGCCCGGGGTCGGCTCGGGTTCTCCGCCTCCTTCGCCCAGATCAACCTCCGTGCCGCCCTCTCCGGCAGCCACGCGAACGTCATCGATTGCGAAGACCGACGTCTCGTCCGCCGCGAATTTCACATACAGATAGGTAGCGGCGTTCTTCAGCGTGAAGTCGGAGGTGGCGAATACCCAGTACTGGTCGGCCTGTTCGATCGTGTATTCTACCGGCACCCAGGTCGAGCCGTCGGCGCTCAGCGATACATGGAACTTGTCCGTATAGAACGTATTGTCATACTCTCCGTTCGTATTCTTCGAGTAGGAGCCGCCGAAGGTCAGTTGCAGCTTCTGTGCACCGCCGGTCTTGATCTTGTTGATCATGAAGGCAGGGTTGTTCGTGCCGAGGAAGCACTTGTTCTCACCCGATGCACCGTCATATCCGGCGCTGAGTTTGCCGCTGTTGCGGATCGAGACATTGCCCGTGCTCGTGTAGGTTACCTCGTCGGCGCCCGAACCGCTCTTCGTCCAACCCGTATAGGTGGAGATCAGCGGTCTGTCCGAAGCATCGGCCGAACCGAAGGTCTCGAAATAGATGGCGTCGCCCGGCGTGGGTTCGGGATCTTCGCCGCCGCTGCCGCCTTCGTCACTGCTAAGTGCCGCCACGTCCTCCTTCGAGGTCGGTGCCAGCTGCGGATCGTTGTGCATTTCGCCCGTACCGTAGATCGAACCGGTCTTGTCGGCGATGTAGGCGCCTGCGAATCCCGTAGCGTATTGTGCCTTGTTCATATAGACGGTCAGGCTGCCGCCGGCATTGTCGTTGAGGATGACAGACTGATTGTCGGCAGCCGTCCAGCTCTTGCCGATCCACGACTTTTCGGGCGTGACATTGTTGATCTTCACATACTGGCCCTGGTAGTCGCCGGCAAGGAAGCGGGCGATCGAGAGCGACGGGATCTCCACTTCCACCTTCTCGTCCGATACCGTGACGGCGACATCCGTCAACTGGCGCAGACCGTAGAACGTATAGTATTTGGCTTGGCTCAGATCAAGCGAAACTTTTGCTCCGACGGGATACTTCGTCACGACGTCGTTCGACATGGCGAAGTCATTGCCGTAGAGGACGATGGCCGAACGCTCAAGACCGTTGTTATCACCCACATAGAGCTTGCGGTTGTTGTTGCCTGCAGCGTCGTTGGCGAGGATTACGGCTTCGATCTTGCTTTCCGTGTAGTCGAGGGCTACGGCTTTGTCCGTTCCCGTTGCGCCGGAGAACTTTGCGTTGCCGAGGATGTATTCCACCAGATCGCCTACCGGACCCTGCGTGGGCGGCACATAATCGCCCTGCGTCACGGTGAGGTATTTGCGGTAGAGCTCGCCGTAGGAGTTGCTCAACGTGAAGATGAGCCGTCCCATTTGTGGCTCCGTCGATTCGCCGACGGTGATTTTCACCGTGCCGTCGCCGAAATAGACGCCGGGGGATACTTCATTGCCGGTAACCTTGAAGTACATCCACTCCCGTGTCTGGTCGTCTTCGTAGGCGATCGACCACTGACGGTTGCTCTTTACCGTCACGGTGGCGTCTTCGGTCGCCGTGCCGCTGAAGGCGATGGTTGTCTCCGACAGTTCCAGCGAGGGAGCCTGTTCATCGACATTGTCGTCCACACATGCCGCGAATGTCGCTGCCGCGACTGCCAACATCGTGCAGAACAATGATTTCATTGTGCTCAGTTGCTTCATAATAAACTTGTTTTAATATAATCTTAAAATTTTTATTAAAATCGCCTTTTTTAGAGGGTGGATATTTCAATCAAAGTTAGAACCTTTTCTTGAGATTAACAATTAAAAATGACGCTTTTTTTTCATTTGAAGTGAAAAAGTGTAATAAAAAAGCCCTATTTATAGAAAAATTTATACGCCGGGGTGGGCGGTCGGATGGCAAAAGCCCGTCGGATGACCGGTTGTGTCGCATGCGTTGCGGCGGGAAAGGCGAAAAACAGGCCCGTTTCGTCAGACAGGGACGGCTCCGAAGTTTTACTCCGGAGCCGGGGTGTTGCCGTTCGCTGTCAAGCACGGGCTTGCGGTCTCCCTGCACGGATTCCTCCGGTGCCGTTGCGTTCGGGGAGTACGCATGCCGCACCGGACCGATGGCCGTATCTTCTCAGCGGATGCGGTCCACCGAACGGACCAGTATCTCGTCGCGGAAGATGGCCCTTGCCGCGAGGAATGTGAAGATCAGCGCGATGGCCGGAAATACGAGCGGAAGTTTCAGACTGTGGGCCTGGAACTCCACCGAGGAGAAGACCCTGCAGCTGAGATAATAATAGATGACCGTCATGGCCTGGGAGCCTGCCAGCAGGATCATCTCCACGACGCATATCCGGATCTGGAGCATCCGGCGCTTGTAGAGGAAGATCGTCACGACGGCAACGGCCAGCGCCAGCACCAGCAGGATGCCCATGTAAGCGGTCGGTTGCACGGTTGCTCCGTCGGCATTTTTCAAACCGAAGGCCTGAAGCGTGAACTCTTCGGTGCCGGTGGTGAAGGTGCCGAGTGAAAGGAACGTCGTGCAGGCCGTCAGAACGGCAGCGAGCAGCAGATAGATGGTTTGAATACGTTGTATCATTTTCCTTGTATCGTTATCGGATGGTTTTGTCGATAAGGTATTTGTTGCGGTCTGCGGCGTTTCGGTCGATCAGTTCTCCGAGGAACCCTGCCAGGAAGAACTGTACGCCCAGAATGACGAGCAGAATCGAAAGATAGAAGAGCGGCTGGTCGGTTACGGCCCGCAGCGGCAGGTCGTGCGCCTGCTTGTAGAGTTTTGCCGCAATGATCCAGATCGTCGAACAGCCGCCCAGCAGGAACATGAGCGTGCCCAGCCCGCCGAAGAAGTACATCGGCGAACGGCCGAAGCGCGAAAGGAACGATACGGTAATGAGATCCAGATACCCCTTGAGCATGCGCTCCATACCGAATTTCGAATGCCCGTATTTGCGTGCGCGATGGCATACGGCTTTCTCCCCGATGCGGCGGAATCCGGCCTGTTTTGCCAGAATGGGGATGTAACGGTGCATTTCGCCATAGACCTCGATGGCCTTGACGACCTTGCGCCGGTATGCTTTCAGCCCGCAGTTGAAGTCGTGGAGCCGGATGCCGGAGACGGTGCGGGCCGTCCAGTTGAAGAATTTGCTGGGCCAGCGTTTGCCGATCGGGTCGTGCCGTTTGCGTTTCCATCCGGAGACCATGTCGTAGCCCTCTTCGAGAATCATGCGGCGCATCTCCGGAATCTCGTCCGGTGAATCCTGCAGGTCGGCATCCATCGTGAAGACCACCTCGCCGCGTGCGGCGGCAAACCCGCAGTGGAGGGCGGCCGATTTGCCGTAGTTGCGGCCGAAACCGATGGCCCGCAGGGAAGGGTATTCCTCCTTGAGCCGTTCGATCGTCTGCCATGAGGCGTCGGTCGAACCGTCATCCACAAAGATGATTTCATAGCCGAGCGCATTGTCCCGTGCCACGCGGTCGATCCAAGCCGTCAGTTCCGGCAGCGACTCCTCCTCATTGAAAAGGGGCACGACGACCGATATGTCCAACGTCTCTTTTTCCATTTCCGAATTTTATTCCGATTGTTTGTCGAAATTCCTGGGCGGTTGTACGGTTGCCGCGATGACCAGTCCCAGAATCACTCCGAGAACCAGCTGCCCCGCAATGGCCGAGAATGCCTGAACAAGCGGTGACAGCATGATCTGTTGCAGGTCGGACAGGAACTCGGCGGGATAGATCCCTGTGGCCGCCACTATCCCGAAAGCTTCGTCATAGGCGGCTGCATACTGCTCCGAGAAGAGGATCCGGCAGGCGAGAATCGAATAGGCCCCGTTGATAATCCCAACGAACGCGCTTATTGCCACGACGAAGCCGAATCGCTGCCCGAAATCATACTCCTGTTCCGCCGTCGAACATTCGGCCGTGCGGCGACGGGTAAAAAAAAGCAGCATTCCGCAGTAGAACGCAAAGCCGAGAAGGCCGAAGACTCCGATCCGCGTGGCATCTCTCAACAGCATGCAAAGGATCGACACGCAACCGATGATTGCGCCGCATTTTGCCGCATCGTCCCAGAAGTTGGTCTGATTCATGTTCTTGTATTCTTGCACTTCTTTTTGTTTTGTCAGATGAGTTCCGCCGCGCCCTGACGGATGATTTCGGGTTCGCCCCGTGTCAGATCGACGACGGTTGTCGGCGTAAGCGTCCCGTATCCGCCATCGACGACCAGCGCCACATCGTCTCCGTACCGTTCCTGGATGAGTTCCGGATCGGTCATGTACTCCGCATCGTCATCGCTTTTGAGTGAAGCCGTGACGAGCGGGCATCCCAGCCGCTGGACGATGGCGCAGGCGATGGCGTTGTCGGGAATGCGGACGCCGATTGTCCGACGCCGCTGCAGCGCCTTGTCGGGCATGCGCGACGACGCTTCGAGCAGAAAGGTGACGGCACCGGGGAGGTTGCGTTTCAGAATCCGGAATGTGTTGTTGTCCACCTTGCAGTACTCTGCGATGCGGCTGATTCCGTCGCAGAGAATGGTCAGCGTATCGTTTCGCTTTCCGGTCAGTTGCTTGAGGCGTTCAAGACCGCGCGGTGAATGCAGTGAACAGCCGTATGCATAGACCGAGTCGGTGGGATAGACGATGACACCGTCGCGTTCGAGTGTTTCGACGACCCGCTGCACCTCCCGCTCTGCGGGGTTCTGAGGATAGATACGCACGATCATATCCGCAAAGATACGACATTATTTTATTTTTCGGCGATTCAGTTCGGCGGAATATGCACGGGCATTGGCGTTGTGCTGGCGCAGGGTCACGGCGAAGTTGTGGTAGCCGTCGAAGGTCGGACGGGCGCAGAAAAACATGTAATCGTGCTCCTCGAAGTCGAGGACGGCATCGATGGCGTTGCGTCCGGGCATGCAGATGGGCGAGGGCGGCAGTCCCTTATTAATATAGGTATTGTAGGGGGACGGATATTTGAGATGACGATGGAGAATACGCCGCAATCCGAAATCCTGCATGGCATATTTGATCGTCGGATCGGCCTGCAGGGGCCATCCTTTGCGCAGCCGATTGACATAGACCCCTGCTACGCGCGGCATTTCGTCGCTTTTGCGGGTCTCTTCATAGACGATCGATGCGAGTGTCATCACTTCGAGCCGGGAGAGGCCGCTGCGCTGCCGCCTGGCATCGCGCTCCTTTGTCCAGAAGCGGTCGTATTCGCGCCGCATGCGTTTTAGGAAGGCTTCGGGCGTGACTGTCCAATAGAATTCGTAGGTGTCGGGAATGAACATCGAGAAGAGCGTCAGGGAGTCGAAGCCCACCGCCTGAGCCAGCCGGGGCGAAGTGAGGGCGTGGAACAGCGTGACAGAGTCGGCTTCCAGTTGTCGGGCGAGCTTTCCGGCCAGTTGCGCCGGTGTGCGGACATTGTTGATTGTCACGCGCACGGGGGTCTGCAACCCCAGTTTGAGCATGCGGGCCACCTCGACAACGCTCATTCCGCCCTTCAGAAGGTAGTGCCCGGCCTTTACCGAATCTTCGAGCTTGAGGTGGCGGGCGTATTGTTTGAAGAGTCCCATATGGCGGATATGCCGGCGGAGCGTGTCCTCGACGACAGCGCCGTAGCCGGCGCTGCTCCGCACATAGAGGCTTCCCGGTCGGACGACACAATCGGCCTTGAACAGAAGGTAATAGAGCGTGCCGGCAGCCAATGCCGCAACGACCGCCAATCCGATGATACCGATAAGAATCTTCCGGCGCATGACTTTATTTTTTCGAAATTTTTGCAAAGATATAAAAAATTCCTACTTTTGCAGACGGGTAAGTCTTATACGACCAGCTCCTGTAGAATCCCCCAGGCAAGGAATTGAGCAAGGGTATATGGTTGTAGCGGTGCGATATAAGTAGCTTACCCTTTTTTTGCATCCGCTCTTCTGCGCGGATATTGGCTCCATTCGATTGGCTATGAAGAAATTCATTTATGCAACAATGCTCATGCTTGCGTGCACAACGGTCGGGATACACGCACAGACAGTCATGGAGCGGATACATTTTGAGTTTGCGGCGGGAACAGGCGTCAGGCAGAATGGAATAAAGCCTATCGACTTTTCATTCAAATCTCTTGTGGATTTTGTTTCAATCTCCTATCTTTTCGTTACGGTGGAGGACAACATTTCCCTTTATAAGAACGACGGCGTCAGGACCTATTCCAACGGGGTGAGTATCGGCGGCGGACTGGGTGTAAGCCTGCTGAACGGCAAGCAGGGCATTCACGGCCTTGACGTGCGGGTCAAAGCCCTGGACTGTGTGGGCAGCCCCGCATGGAAACGCACCACTTATGATGCAGCCCTGGCATGGTATGTCAGGTCAGGCAGATTTTCGCCTGTCCTCGAACTCGGTTATAGGTTTCTCGATTCCCGTACCGCCGGTCTCGACAATTACGGAAATGCCTATCTGTCCATCGGATTGAGATACTGATTGACGCCCGTGTATGAGCCCGGTGATTCGGAAACGGTGTCCCGACGGCAGGGTTGATATGAACGAGCGCCATTCAAGACGCCGATGCGAATATCCTTGCTCCGGCTGTCGGCTGTACGATGCGGAGTTCCCTTTGGTGGGCGGTTGCATGTGAATATTCTGAAGGAAGACGTCCGAAGAGTGTGCTCTCCTCGGACGTCGTTGCGTAAAATCATTGCGTCGTGTGCCGCCTGACATAAAAGACGGCGTTCATAACGATCTTGCCTGGCGCAGGTTATTTGCTTATCTTTCCGGCATCGATCAGATCGGCCATGCGCAGCAGGGTCGTGATGGAGCTGTACGAGCAGTTGATCCAGTATGTACGGTTGCGGTCGCGTTTCGTGTTGCGGTAGTCCCACGTTGTGGGGATCTGTCCGTTGAGGCTGTTCTGCATGACCGTGACGTTGTCGATGAGAGCCGTCGCCTTTGCCAGAGCCACTTCGCTGCCCGTCGTGAGGTAGATGTTCAGCAGGGCGTTTGCCACCACGCAGGCACTGTTGTCCACCGGTGTCTTGTACTTGTACTGTTCGATGACGCACGGCGTGTTGAAGCGTTTGATGCCGTCGTCGTTGAGTTCCATGTCCCAGTAAACGAACTGGTCCTCGCACAGCCGTGTCAGATCGATGGCGTCGGCGATCTCCTGTTCGGAGGGGTTGTCCTTTGTCAGCAGATAGGAGGCATAGGGCGCCGCCGTACAGTTGGTAAGGTTCTCGTAAGGCTCCAGTCCCAAGATCGTAACATCTTCGAACTGTCCGGTCATGTCGAACGATTCGAGTGCCGTCTCCTTCATCCATTTTTCGGCCTTGGCCAGCGCATCGGCATATTTCTCCACTCCATACTGGCGGTGCAGGCGCTGCAGGTAGTTCATGTAGTTCGTGAGCATCGCACGGGCGTTGTTGACCGGTTCGCCCGTTTTGTAGTCGACTTTGGTGGGGAGCGAACCGTCGGCATTCTGATGCCTGAGATAGGTGTCGGCGATTCCCAGGGCATGGTCAAGGTACTTCTTCTCGCCTGTCAGATCGTAGAGGTCGAGGAATCCCAGCCCGGCCGATATGGCCTCCATCATCATGGTTTTGCCCTGATTCCAGTCGTAGCGCGAAGCTACGAGGTCTTTGTAATAGGTCGGCGGGAAGAATGCCAGCGGCGCACCTTCGGGCCGGCTCTGATCGATGAGGAACTGTGCGGCGTTTTTGGCGATGGCCGTCGCCTCCTCCTTGTACTGGGGCAGCAGCTTTGCCAACAGCACCTCCATGCGGATCGTCGCTCCGATGATCTTGCAGGGGTAGGTGTTGTGCGAATAGTTCATGTCGGGTTCCGTCGCTGTCTTCCAATGCTGCACCTCCGGCATGTTGTGCACGAAGAGAATGCCCATGACCGCCGCTTGCCGGTAATCGCGCCGAGCCGGCAGATAGGGGCCTTCGAAGGGGTAGTCTCTGCGGAATTCACGTTCGCCGGCCACGCCGATGACCTTGCCGGCATTGTCGAGCGCTTCAACGGTCAAGCGGACTTTTCCCACGGCGATGTCGTTCCAGATCGGCGACAGGGGCGCCGTCGGGGTGTCGCTGGTAAAGGCCCAGCTTTCGGCTGCACCTTCTGCGGCAGGCTTTACCGTGAAGCGGTACTGCGTCGCTCCGTCGATCTTCCGGAAGTCGAACGCGGGTGCATAGATGAATTTCTGGGCGAACTTGTTCCAGAAGGGGTTGCGGCTCTCGTATCCGGGACGGATCGGCTGGAGATATTCCACAGCGGCCTGTCCGTTGATGCGGGCGAAGTTTGTTTGGGCGTTCCGGTCGGTGCTGCAGCATCCGCACATCATGGCTCCGAACGCCAGAACAGTCAGGATCTTTTTCATAGGTTTGGCTTGTTTGAGATTGGCTATTTCTGTTTTTCTTTCTCTTTGTTTTTCTGTCTGTTTGCAGTTGTCATGTCTGTCAGCTGCCGATTCCGGCCCCCGCGCCTGCGTTGGTGCGGGGACTATCGTATTTTTCCCTCTTCCGGCGGATTGTGCGATAACAGGTCGTCGAGTTTGAACAACGAGCAGACCGTGCTGTATGAACAGTTGATCCAATAGGTTCGCTGCCCCGTATTGTCGGGCGTGCAGAAATCCCATGTCGTAGGCATGAATCCATTGACGGCGTTTTGCGTGACGGTAATGTTGTTGATCAGCGCGATTGCCTTCGCCAGCGCGATTTTGTCGCCGGTTTTTTGGTATAGATTGATAAAAGCGTCGGCGACATTGCATGCGCTGTTATCGACCGGTACGCGATATTTGTACTGTTCGAGTACGCAGGGGGTATTGATCGGATCGATTCCGTCGGCATTGGGCACGGCCTCCCAACAGGTAAATTGGTCCTCGCTGAAACGGATCAGATCGACGGCATCGGCTATCTCCTGGCCGGAAGGCTGCTCCTTGGTCAGCAGATAGGATGCGTAGGGTGCCGCCGTGCAGTTGGTAAGATTCTCGTAGGGCTGCAGGCCCATGATGCGGTTGTCTTCAAACTGCCCTGTAAAGTCGAACCGTCGGAGGGCATTCTCCCGCATCCACATCTCCGCCTTGCGCTGTGCTTCGAGATAATCGGTTGCGCCGTATTCGGTGTGAAGCCGCTGGAAATATTCCAACAGGGGATGCAGCATTGCGCAGGCATCGTTGACGGGTTCTCCGGTCAGGAAATCGACCTTGATCGGATATGAACCGTCGGGACGTTGGATTTTCACATAGGTGTCAGCGATACCGAGGGCCTGGTCGTAATAGCATGTTTCGCCCGTCATGTCGAAGAGATCCAAGAAGGCCTGGCCTGCGGCTACGGCCTCCATCGTCATCGTTTTGTTCTGATTCTCGGCTCTTTTCGATGCGATCAGCCCTTTGTAGTAGGTCGGAGGGAAGTAGGCGAGCGGTTCGCCTTCGGGCCGGCTCTGGCTGATCAGAAACCGTGCGGCGTTTCCGGCGATGGCGACAGCCCGATCCCTGTACGCCGGCAGTTCCTGTGCCAGCAGGAGTTCCGAACGGATCGTCGCTCCGATGATTTTGCAGGGGTATGTGTGATGCTGGTAACTCATGTCGGGCTCGGTATTTTCGGCCCAGTGTTGAATCTGCACCATGTTGTGTGTCGCCAGCATTGCCATCCGCGCAGCCTGCCGGTATCCTCTGACTGCCGGTTTGTAGGGACCCCGGAAGGGGAAATCCCTGAAAAATTCGCGCCGTCCGACCTCTCCGATGCTCTTTCCGTCGGCATCGATGCCTTCGACGGTCAGCAATACCTGTCCGACAGGGATCCCGTTCCAGACGGGTGAGAGCGGGGCGGTCGGTGTTTCGGCGATAAAGCTCCACGAAGAGCCGCCGTCAAGCTGCCTGATGGTGAAACGATACTTGACGGCCCGATCATTTTGCGGAAAATCGAAGGCGGGAGCATAGATGAATTTTGTAGCGAAGCGGTTCCAGAAGGGGTTGCGCCCCTCGTATCCGGGACGGATCGGTTCAAGGTATTGCCGTGCGGCGGCGTTGTTGATCTTTTCGTAGTCGAGCACGCTGTTGCCGGACGGCGGGTTGACATTGCAGCATCCGTATATGAGCAGGCTGCATGAGAGAAGAATGAAGGGAAGTTTCAACATGGAGTGCCGGTTCATGACAGGTTCGGGTTGTTGCCAATTTGACATCGGGGTGATAGCTGTTTTACAAATGTATGACATATATTTCAAAATCGCAAGGCTTATGTGATGTGAATCTTTCGTTTTTCTTCATTTCGTGCAGTATCGGAAAGAATATGGAGGGCGAAAGTGTTGACGGTAACTGAAAAAAATGTATCTTTGCTTACGGATACATACCAAAACATATCATGGCAGCGAAAACTTCCTATCCATTTTGCGTCGAACCGCAGGAGGTGGATTTTACCATGCGGATCACGCTTTCGGCGTTGGGCGGCAACGTCCTCAATATTGCGGGTGTAGATGCTCATTCCAAAGGCTTCGGCGTCGATACCCTGAACAAGGATAATTTTTCATGGGTGTTGTCGCGCATCGCGTTTGAATTCGATTTCCGGCCTCGGGAATACGTCCGCTATGAGATCGCCACATGGATCAGCGATTACGGCCGCATGCTCTCGACCCGCAATTTTACACTCACGGATCAGTCGGGGATAACGTTCGGGCGGGTGGTTTCGCAGTGGTGCATGATCGATCTGTCGCGTCGTACGGCGGTCGATCTGCGGGCTGTTGCCGAGCAGCACAACGATGCGGTCGTCGCCGAACCGTCTCCGGCCGAGAGGCCCCGCAAGGTGCCGTCGATCGACATGCCGCCGGTCCTGACGCATCGCGTAGCCTATTCGGATATCGATTTCAACCGTCATGTCAATACGATGCGCTATATCGAACTGATGCTCGACGTATTGCCCGTCGAGCGTTTCGAACAGGAGCGGCCGATGCGTCTGGATATCAATTTCCTCAAGGAGTCGCGTTATGGCGAGACGCTGTTTGTTTCGTTCGAAGAGCGGGAATCCGAGACCCTGGTCGAGATACGCAACGATGCCGGTGCGGCCATCTGCCGGGGAGCTTTCGAATGGCGATAACGGGCATGGACCTCCTGTCCGAACGGTAGATGCGGGGCGGAGCGACTCTCCGCCCTGCATTATTTTGCGGTGTCCCGGATTTGCCGCAGGCAGGCGCTCTGCATCCGCTCCGAACCATATGCCGTGCCCGACCGGCCGAAGGAGAAAATGCCGGACCGGATGGCGTACCGGCGCGACTCCGTGCAAGCCCGATTTTCTCGAAACAGGCGTCGTCCGATTCGGTTTATGACGGGAATATTTGTCGGATGGAGCGTTTTTTTGTCAGCCGAATATACAACGAAACGAAAAATTTATTAATTTTGTTTAATATCGGCCTGGCTTTTTAACATCGACCTAACTTTAACAACTGACCTGATATGAGTATTCCATCGATTTTCTGGCTTGTGCCCGTCGCTTCGGTCGTGGCGCTTGCCTTTGCTTATGCGTTCTACCGCTCGATGAAGCGTGAAGACGAAGGGACGGAACGCATGCGCGAGATTGCAGATCATGTCCGTGCCGGAGCAATGGCCTATCTGCGTCAGCAGTACAAGGTTGTACTGATTGTCTTCATTGTGCTGGCGCTTTTCTTCGCCTATCTGGCCTATGGTGCGGGCGTACAGAACAAATGGGTGCCGTTCGCCTTCCTGACGGGCGGCTTCTTCTCCGGACTGGCCGGCTATTTCGGCATGAAGACCGCCACATACGCTTCGGCCCGCACGGCCAATGCCGCCCGGCAGTCGCTCGACCGCGGGCTGCGCGTGGCATTCCGCAGCGGTGCGGTCATGGGTCTCGTCGTTGTGGGGCTGGGTCTGCTCGATATTTCGCTGTGGTACATCGTCCTGGACCACTTCGTCGATGTGACGGGCGGTCAGAAACTGGTTGTTGTCACCACGACGATGCTGACCTTTGGCATGGGAGCCTCGACACAGGCGCTCTTTGCCCGTGTGGGCGGCGGTATCTATACCAAGGCGGCCGATGTGGGCGCCGATCTGGTTGGCAAGGTTGAAGCGGGAATCCCGGAAGACGACCCGCGCAATCCCGCAACGATCGCCGACAATGTGGGCGACAACGTAGGCGACGTGGCAGGCATGGGCGCCGACCTCTATGAGAGCTATTGCGGTTCGGTACTCGCGACGGCGGCATTGGGTGCGGCGGCTTTCGCTGCAACGGGCGACGTGGCCATGCAGACGCGGGCCGTGCTGGCACCGATGCTGATAGCGGCAGTCGGTATTCTTCTCTCGATTGTCGGAATCTTCCTTGTAAGGACAAAAGAGGGGGCATCGATGCGGCAGCTGCTCCGTTCACTGGGTGTTGGCGTGAACGTCAGCTCGCTGCTGATTGCCGTTGCGACCTTCGTGATTCTCTACCTGCTCGACATTCAGAACTGGCTGGGACTCTCCTTCTCGGTCATCACGGGCCTCGTTGCGGGCATCATCATCGGGCAGGCCACCGAATATTACACCTCGCACTCCTATAAACCGACGCAGAAGATCGCCCGCAGCGGCCAGACGGGGCCTGCAACGGTCATCATTTCGGGTATCGGCGTGGGGATGATCTCAACGGCCGTTCCGGTCATCACGATCGGCGTGGCGATCATTCTGGCCTACCTCTGCGCCATTGGTTTCGACCTGCAGCATCTGATGACGGCGCAAAGCATGTCATTGGGGCTTTACGGTATCGGCATCGCGGCGGTGGGCATGCTTTCGACGCTGGGCATCACACTTGCAACCGACGCCTATGGCCCGATTGCCGACAATGCGGGCGGCAATGCCGAGATGAGCGGCCTGGGTTCCGAGGTGCGGCGCCGCACCGATGCGCTCGACGCGCTGGGCAATACGACGGCCGCTACGGGGAAAGGCTTCGCTATCGGTTCGGCGGCTCTAACGGCGTTGGCGCTGCTGGCGTCATACATCGAGGAGATCAAGGTCGGACTGGCGCATATCGGGCAGACGGTCATCACGCTGCCGAACGGCATCGAGCGGCTGGTGCAGGAGGCTTCGATCATCGATTTCATGGAGTTCTATCAGATCAACCTGATGAATCCGCTGGTATTGATCGGCATCTTTGTCGGGGCGATGATGTCGTTCCTCTTCTGCGGCCTGACGATGAATGCCGTAGGGCGTGCGGCCGAGAGCATGGTCAACGAAGTGCGGCGTCAGTTCCGTGAAATCAAGGGCATCCTTACCGGCGAGGCGACGCCCGATTATGCACGGTGCGTTGAGATCTCGACACGCGGTGCGCAGCGTGAGATGCTATTTCCCAGCCTGTTGGCGATCATTGTGCCGGTGATCGTCGGAATACTTTTCGGCGTGGCCGGTGTGATGGGACTGCTTGTCGGCGGTTTGAGCACCGGTTTCGTGCTGGCGGTCTTCATGGCCAATTCGGGCGGAGCGTGGGACAATGCCAAGAAGATGATCGAGGAGGGCAACTTCGGCGGCAAGGGCTCCGACTGCCACAAGGCGACCGTCGTCGGCGACACGGTGGGCGATCCTTTCAAGGATACGTCGGGCCCGTCGCTGAATATCCTTATCAAGCTCATGTCGATGGTTTCGATCGTCATGGCAGGGCTGACGGTGGCATGGCATATCTTCTGAGGCGACGGATACGGATGATCGGGAGCTGCGGATTTGGCGGCTCCCGATTATTTTTATACTTTTGCGCGAAAAGACAGCGATGACCGAATGATGAGATTACGCATGGGACGAACGGCAGCGGCGTTTCTGCTTGTCATGGCGACATGGGCAGCCGCAGCGCAACCGACGGTGACCGTTCACTGGAGCAGTGCGGTGACGCCGGCAAGTGACGAAAATACCTTCGAGATAACCTTCACGGGAGAGGTTCTCGACGGGTGGCATACCTACGACCTGCATTCCGATTTCTCCTCGACGGTCGTGACCTTCGAGAAGGCCGAGGGTGTCGAACTGGTCGGCGAACCCTTCGAAAAGACTGCATCGAAACGTCATTACGATGAGGATCTCGGCTATGAAGTCGGCGAGTACGAGGAGGAGATCGTGTTGGGACAGCGGGTGCGTCTGACGGCTCCGGAGGCGGTCCTGCGCGGGAATATCAGGTGGCTGTCGTGCCAGGGTACGACCTGCAACATGCCCGAAGACTGGCCTTTCGAGATCCGCCTGGGCGGTGCTGCCGAAACATCCTCTGCCGGTACCCCGGCAATGACAGATACGAAGACATCCGATTCGGCAACGGACGATGCACACAGCACACCGCTGGGTGAAACGTCGTCCGGCAGCGATCTGCCGGGCCTGATTCTGGTGGCGATCGGCTGGGGCCTGCTGGCGCTACTGACCCCCTGCGTCTTCCCGATGATCCCGATGACCGTCTCGTTCTTCCTCAAGGGGAGCGAATCCCCTGCCGCCGGACGGTTCAAGGCGTTGATGTACGGCTTGTTCATCGTTCTGCTCTATACGGTTCCGATTGCGGCGATCATCCTCATTACGCGTATCGTCGGAGGTGACGCCGTGACGGCCGACATCTTCAACTGGCTGGCAACGCATTGGCTGCCCAACCTGATCTTCTTCCTTGTCTTCATGGTCTTTGCCGCGTCGTTCTTCGGTGCGTTCGAGATCACGCTGCCCGGTTCGATGGTCAACCGCAGCGACCGCAATGCCGACAAGGGCGGGCTGCTGGGCGTCTTCTTCATGGCGTTGACGCTGGTGCTGGTGTCGTTCTCCTGCACGGGCCCGATCGTCGGTTCGGCGATCATCGGTGCAACGTCGGGCGCCTTCTGGGCTCCCATTCTCACGATGCTGGTCTTCTCGATCACCTTTGCGCTGCCCTTCACGCTCTTCGCGATGTTCCCGTCGCTGCTGAAGAACCTGCCCAGGAGCGGCGGCTGGCTCAATTCGGTAAAGGTCGTTCTGGGGTTCATCGAGGTGGCATTGGGATTCAAGTTCCTCAGCGTGGCCGATCAGACCTACCACTGGGGGTTGCTCGACCGTGAGGTCTATCTGGCCATCTGGATCGTCTGCTTCACGCTGCTGGGCTTCTATCTGTTGGGCAAACTGCGTTTTGCGCACGACAGCGAGGTAAAGACGCTCTCTGTCACGCGCCTTGCGCTGGCAATCGTCGATTTTACCTTCGTCGTCTATATGATTCCCGGAATGTGGGGGGCGCCGCTCAAGGCGCTGTCGGGTTACCTGCCGCCCCTGCATACGCAGGATTTCATCCTCGGACAGACTCCTGTAGCGGCGGGTACAGCTGCAGAATCCGCGACCGTTACGCCGTCGGTCAAATACGGCGACATCCTCACCCTGCCGCACGGAATTACGGGCTATTTCGAATGGAACGAGGCTTTGGCGGCGTCGCGCGCGGCCGGCAAACCGTTATTCATCGACGTGACGGGGCACGGCTGCGTGAATTGTCGGGAGATGGAGCAGAAGGTGCTCTCCGATGCACGGGTGCAGCAGCTTCTGCGTGACGACTACATTGTCGTAGCACTCTATACCGACGACAAGGCGCGTGCTGCCGAGGAGGATTGGATCACGACCGAGGGCGGAACGACGCTCAAGGAGATCGGCCGCATCAACTCCTACATCGTCCGTACACGCTTCAACGTCAATGCCCAGCCCACCTACATCGTCGCCGATGCGGAGGGTGAGGCGCTGCTGCCGCCGCGCGAGTACGATTTGAGTGTCGGGGGGTTCATCGCCTTCCTGGAGGAGGGTGTTGCTGCCTGTCGCCGCACGGAGTGACGGCGGTGCGCGGCGCGGGATCGTCTTTGATTTGCAAACCATATGAAAATCTGTATCGTAGGCCCGGCGCATCCCTATCGGGGCGGCCTGGCATCCATCATGGAGATCATGGCCCGCACGTTTGCGGCGCGCGGCAACGAGGTTGATATCCGGACCTTCACGGTGCAATATCCGTCGTTTCTCTTTCCGGGCAAAAGCCAGACGGTCACGACGCCTGCACCGCAGGACCTGCATATTACACGCTGTGTCAATACGGTCAATCCGTTCAACTGGTGGCGGGTGGGCCGTGCGATCCGTCGCGAGTGTCCCGATTTCGTGCTGATGAAGTACTGGACCCCCTTCATGGCGCCCTGCTTCGGTACGATCGCCCGTCTTGCGCGCGGCAACGGCCATACGCGGACGATCTGCCAGATCGACAACGTCGAACCTCACGAACACCACTTTGTCGATCGTCCCTTCAACCGCTATTTCCTCTCTTCGATCGACGGATTCATCTACATGTCGGAGCAGGTGCACGAGGAGCTGAAGGCCTACACCGCTGCTCCGGCACTCTTCTCGCCCCATCCGCTCTTCGAGAATTTCGGCTCGGCCGTGCCGCGCGAAGAGGCGTGCCGGCATCTGTCGCTCGATCCGACGTTGCATTATGCACTCTTTTTCGGACTGATCCGGGACTACAAGGGACTGGATCTCCTGCTCGACGCCTGGACCCGTTTCCGGCGTCCGGGCCATCGGCTGATCGTAGCCGGAGAGTTTTATGCTTCGCGTGAGAAGTATATTCACCAGATCGAGACGTCGGGGTTGCGGGACGAGGTGATTCTGCACGATTTTTTCGTCCCCGATGCCGATGTGAAATATTACTTCTCGGCAGCCGACGTCGTCGTGCAGCCCTACAAGACGGCGACGCAGAGCGGCGTGACGCAGATCGCCTACAACTTCGGTGTACCGATGATCGTCACTGACGTCGGCGGTCTGCCCGAGATCGTTCCCGACGGTCGGGTAGGGTATGTCTGCCGTCCCGATGCCGCAAGCATTGCCCGTGCCCTTGAGCGCATCTATGAAACGGGTACGCTCGACCGTATGCGGATCGATATTCAGGAGGAGCGCCGTCGTTTCTCGTGGGAGGAGATGTGCAACCGCATTACGGAACTCTACGAATCGATCCGTTAAGTCGGGCAAGTATCGCAAAAGCCGCCGCATCCTTTCAAGATGCGGCGGCTTTTTGTAATTGTTGATGACCGGGACTATTTCCGGATATTGGCCTCTTCGAGTCCGTAGTGCTTCTTGTGGTCTTCGGCCTTGAGCCAGAAGGCGAGACCGACGGCTACGACGCCGAACAGTGCGAAGATCGTCATCGGCAGCGTGTAGTCGTACGAGATCATGCCTTCGGGTGTCGTGAACTTCGCGAAGCGATCGACAACCCAACCGATCAGCATCGGCACGCACATCAGACCGATGTTCTGCACGTAGAAGATCAGGGCGTAGGCGGATCCCAACTGCTTCTGAGGGATGATCTTCGGCACCGAGGGCCACATGGCCGAGGGTACGAGCGAGAAGGCGACGCCGAGAATGATCATGATGATGAGTGCGAACCACCACTCGTTGAGAATCGGCAGGGCGAACAGTACATGTACCGCAACGAGCATGATGGCGCCGATGATCATCAGCGTTGCGCCTTTGCCGACGTGGTCGTAGATCGATCCGAAGAGCGGCGTGAGGAGAATCGTACCGAAAGGCAGGATCGACGGAATGGCGCCAGCCATGACGGGATCGACCCCGTATTTGTAGATCATCAGCTGTGCGGCGAATTTCAGGAAGGGGAAGACGCCGGAGTAGAACATCAGACACAGCAATGCGATCAACCAGAAACCCTTGTTGGTGACGATAAATTTGATGTCTCCGAGTTTGAAGCCCTCTTCCTTTTCGGTCTGGACGGCTGCAATGGAGTTGTCGAGCCGTTTGTCCATCACGCAATAGACGAGGTAGGCCAACAGTCCGATGCAGAGTGCCAGCGCACCGAACAGTACGGGATAGGAGATGTTGCCCACCGCCTTGGCGATATGCGGGCTGAAGAAGAGCGCGACGGCGGTTCCGAGCCGGGCCATGGCGACCTGCAGTCCGAGAGCCAGCGCCAGTTCGTGGCCCGTAAACCACTTGACGATGACCTTCGAGACGGTAATGCCGCAGATCTCGGCGCCCATGCCGAAGATGGCGAAGCCCAGACCGGCCATCCACATCTGAGTCTTGAAGCCGAAGAGCATGCCGTCGGCGGGGAAGAGCGGCGAGATGGCGTAGGCCTTGAGCAGTGCTCCGCCGACCATCAGTACACAGGACATGACTCCCGTAAAGCGGACGCCCATCTTGTCGAGGATGAATCCGCCGATGAGCAGCATGAAGAGGAAGATGTTCAGCCAGCTGTATGCACCGGAGAAGAATCCGTATTCGGTTGCGCTCCAGCCCAGACCGCCATCTGCGACACTGCGCGTCAGCATCTCTCCCAGCGGCGACATCACGTCGGTGATGAAATAGCCGCACATCATGGTGAACGAGACGATCAGCATTGCCGTCCAGCGGGCAGCGGATGATTCGCTCAGTTTGCGTTTGATTGTTTCTGTCATTTTCTGTCTTGTTTGGGTTGTATCCTTTTTTTGTCCGGCCCGTTGTTGCGCCGTTACGGCTCCATTGCCGTGTATTGTTTCAAAATCTCATACGCCTTCTTTATTCCCAGTTCTCCGGCTTTCGACAGATCGAGACACCCCTTGCGCGTATCCTTCATGAAGATCTGCACCAGCCCGCGATTGTAGTATGCCTCGGCAAACGACGGATCCAGCTCGATGGCTTTCGTGTAGTCGTCATAGGCTTCGGGCAGTTTTCCCGACAGGGCCATCAGATTGGCGCGGTTGTAATATGTATAGGGGAAGTCGGGGAAGAGCTTGGCCGCCTTGTTCAGATCGGCAATCGATTCGTCGTAGTTGTAGGTCCGCGACGAGGAGTTCTGCAGCCGTTTCGCCGGATCCGACTCGATGGCGATCCGCTGGTACGAATTGTCGATCGACGAGATGAAGTCGATCATCTCGGCCCGTGTCGTCGAGCGGTTCAGATAGAGGAACGGATTGGCCGGATACTGGTCGATGGCGGCCGAGAAGGTGCTCACGGCGTTGGTGTATTGCTTGATGAGCGTCTGGGTGATGCCCCGCTGGAACAGCAGCTCCCACGACGACGGCCGTGCGGCAAGTTCCCGTGCATACCGTTTGTCGAGCAGTACGAGCGAGTCGGCGGGGAGGTTGCTCTCGCGTGCGGTAAGGATCAGGTATTCGTTGCCGATGCGGCTGCGGAAATCGATCTCTCGCTGTGAACGATAACCTCCCTTCAGGCCGATGTTCTGCAACGAATCGGGACGCCGCAGCGTGAAACGGTAGAGCGGCAGCAGCGCCAGCCGGTTGTCGGCACTCTTGGATGTGATGCGGCCGAAGTTGCTGCCGGCGAGATTGGCATCGAACGACAGCAGCCGGTCGAAACGGTGCGTCGTATCGGCATAGATCGAATAGGTGGAGTCGCTCAACCGGGTCTTGTATTCGGCGATTTTGCGCTGGGCGATATCGCGGTCGCTGCGCGATCCCGTCTCGTCACGCAACAGGTAACGCAGCCGGCTGCGGTTGAGATAGGCGTTTGCGAAATCGGGATAGAGCTCGATCGCTTTCGTATAGTCGCGGATGGCGCTTTCGATATTCCCCAGTTCAGAATGCACGCCGGCGCGGTTGTAGTAAACGAGCACATTTTCCGGCGAATAGTAGGCCACCTTGTCGTAGTCGTCGAGCGCACGGTTGAAGTCTCCGATCTGCGAACGGACGATGGCGCGGTTGAAATAGGTGAGCGAGTTGGTCGAGTCGAGCTGTAGCACGCGGTCGAAGTCGGCCAGCGACTGCATCGGACGGTTGGTGTATGAATAGACGATGGCGCGGTTGAAGTAGGAGAGCAGGTAGTTCGAATCGCAGCGTATGGCCATGTTGAAATCGGCCTCCGCCTCATCGTACCGCTGCTGTTTCATCTCCAGCTCGCCGCGGCGGTTGTAGCTCATGGGATTTTCGCGGTTGGTGCGGATCGCCGTTTCGAAATCGGCATAGGCCTGCACCGTATCCTTGAGGTAAAGATAGCAGACGCCTCGGTTGAGATAGGCGTCCGAGACCTTGTTCTCCTGTCGGATGAACTTGTCGAAGTCGTCGATCGCCTCCTTGAACTGCTGGTTCAGCAGCCGGGTCACGCCCCGGCTGTAGTAGGCGTTGGGCAGGTCGGGCCGCAATTCGATCGCTTCGGCGAAGTCGGAGAGCGCGTCGTCGTAATTGCCCAGCCGCGAGCGGGTGATGGCCCGATAGGTGAAGGCGGTGGTGAAGACGGGATTCTTCTCGATGGCGGTGGTGAAGTCGGCTTCGGCACCCAACAGATCGTCGAGGTTGTATTTGGCGATGCCGCGCAGGAAATACCCTTCGTAAGCCTCTTCGTCGAAGCGCAGCAGGATGTTGAGCGTACGGATGGCATCCTCGAAATTGTTGTCGATCATGAACGACCGACCGACGTAATAGAAATACTCCTTGTCGTATTGTGCACGGCTACCGATGCCGATCGACAGCGCGATGGCCAACAGAACGCCCGTTATACATTTTCGCATCGTTGCCGGTTTCATCATCTTTCCCGTATCGTTCTAAAAAACGCCTTTTTCCTCCGATTTATTGCCGTTCTGCCGGTTCGAGTCTCAACTTTGTTCGTATCCGAAACGGCGCAGCTGCCGTTCGTCGTTGCGCCAGTCGTCGCTGACCTTCACGAAGAGCTGCAGGAAAACCTTCTTCTGGAGAAAATCTTCAAGATCCTCGCGTGCCTGCCGTCCTACTTTCTTGAGTTTTTCGCCCTTGTGTCCGATCAGGATTCCTTTTTGCGAGTCGCGGGCAACGTAGATCACGGCCGAGATCCGGTCGATCTGCGGCTCCTCCTTGTAGGCGTCGATCACGATCTCGCAGCAGTAGGGGATTTCCTTGTCGTAGTTCGTGAGGATCTTCTCGCGGATGATCTCCGAGGCAAAGAACCGCAAGGTCTTGTCCGTAAGCGTATCTTTGGGGTAGTAGGCTTCGCCTTCGGGCAGCAGGGCGAGAATACGGTCGAAAAGGACGTCGATGTTGAACCGCTCCCTGGCCGAAACGGGTATGATCGCAGCATCGGGCAGTTTCGCATGCCACTTTTCGACAAGTGCTTCAAGCCGGGTCTGATCGCTGAGATCGATCTTGTTGATCACCACCAGTGTCGGAGTTCCGCTGCGACGGATGCGCCCGACGATCTCGGCGGCCCGTTCGTCATCCTGTTCGACGGTATCGGTCACATAGAGCAGCACGTCGGCGTCGGTGAGAGCGCCCCGCACGAAGTTCATCATCGACTCCTGCAGTTTGTAACTTGGCCGCAGAATGCCCGGTGTATCCGAGAAGACGATCTGGAAATCATCGCCGTTGACGATGCCGAGAATGCGGTGGCGGGTGGTTTGCGCTTTGGAGGTGATGATCGAGAGCCGTTCGCCCACCAATGCGTTCATCAGCGTCGATTTTCCGACGTTGGGATTTCCGATGATATTGACAAAACCCGATTTGTGCATGAAATGCGGTTTATTTGAGTTCAAAGTTACGATAAATTCGAGAAAATTCCATATATTTGTAAAAGTTACTCGCTTAAATCGTTTTGCCTATGGAGAAATAACGGGGGATATATTCGGCTGTCGGCATTCTTTTTTGCGGAAGTCGCGGGCAGACGATCGAATCGGATCGATTTTTATGTGCCGTCACCGCACGAAAAGCGCCGGCACAAAACATATAAAAGCGCATCGGCTTTTCTTCTTACATTCAGAACTTGGACACTTTTGAATCACAAAGAGGAATTAAAGTTGATGCTCGTGCTGTTTTTCGGCGCGGGCATTTCTTTCATCTTTCTTTGTGGGCAGTCCAAGGCCTTGAATGTGGGTGAACGGAGTTTGTCCGCGTTTTTTATGTGCAATGTTGAACAAGACAAAAAGAATTATTTTTATGAGAGAAACCAAACTTTTAACGGAGAAACAGATTTCCCGTCGCAAGACTGCTGCCATCTGGTTGATCGGAGCGGGCGTTTTGTTGTCGATATTTTTTCGCTTATTCGATGATAGTATAATCCCCTATTTATTGATAAATCATAATCATTTATTTTTATTATATGATATACTGTCGGAATATCTGCCTTGTCTGTTGCTGGTAGGAGGATTGCTGGCTGTAAAGTGCTTGGCCGACCGAGTCGGAAAAATGTGGATAAAACATTGGATAATGGCGTATGTCGCTTATGTCCCTTTGCGCATAATAGTGAGCGTCATCTTCCATTATCATTCCGGATTTTTTCTGATTATCTTGTTAGTGTTGGTTGTCCTGTTTGGTCTTTACCGGTTTTGGGCTGTGGATGTAGTTCGTCAGCACAGTAGAGATCCGTGGATTGAGAAAAATGTCCGATTGATCCAGACGGCTGTTGTACTGTCGCTTTTCTCTATATGTATAGGAAGGTTTGGCGGTATTGCTTCGTGGATGAAAGATGAGGGAATGCTTTCGGGAATGGCCGCCGAGGATTTCAGCATGTTGTTTTGGGGTGGTTGGTCTCTATTTGCTATAATAATACTTGTTTTGTCCAAATGCTTGCTGTTTATAGGTGTGAAGGGATTGATTCGAAGCGATCTGTTCGCATCCGAATCTTCCGCATTGGCTTCTTTTGCCGAACAACCGGAACCCCGAAAATCGTTTTTTACGGCTCCGATATGCGGCGCGATTGCGGGGTGGATGCTTTGCTGCAGTCTCGCATGGCTGGTAATGGTCTATTTGGGTGAATGGGAATGGATTCTGTCCTGAAAATAGTATATATGGTAACCGAACCATTTCATGAAGCCGAGTGCAATCGAATTTACTCGAATTGCCGAGACGGGAAATGGACGAAAGAAATCAACAACAATAAAATATCGAATATATGGAAAATATTTTAATCGTAGTGGGTGTAGGCATTCTCATTATGATACTGGGCTACCAGTTTCTCAAACATTATAATGGCATTGACAGCTATTTTTTCGGTCCGAAGAACCGGCCGGGCGAAACACGCGATTATGAACCCTTCGGCCGCACGCAAGTATTGTTATGTCTGATTCCCGGGGCGATGCTGACTGCGATTCCGACTCTGAAGATGGTGTTTAATATTGATTGGAACGAGGATTCCGCGATGGTCGGGATCTCGTTGTCCTTGATCGTCGTCTTTTCGTTCAATCTCTATGAAGCCATCGCTCGGATGGATACGTTCGGACGACGTGTCGGGAAATTTTTCTTCCTGACAGTGGCTTGTGGTGTCGGTGTCGGAATCGGGGCGTTGGGTTCGGTAATCGTTTTTGCGCTCGTCGTCCTCTATCTGATCTTCTTGGCTTTTTCCGTAGCTCTGTCCGGAGGCTCTTTGAAAAAGGGGGACATCATGCTGGACGACGGTACGGTCGTAAGAAACAAAAAAGGTCTATTCGGCGAGGACAACTATACTGATGTCAGCGATTCTTCGCGTACTTTCGACCGTTCGGGCGATACCTTTACGGAAAGGTAGCGCGGAAACGGTTGTTGGAAACGAATCTTTTCGTTAGGTCGAAGGCAGCCGCGTTTGTGTGGACTGTGCCGTGGCGGGAAATGGCCGAGAATCGGCGAAGACTGTTCGGCAGGGTGAGGTCGGTTGTTTGAAAGGCATCTTCGGGGGGGGGACAACGATTGCAGGCGGATCGCATTGATCTGCCCGCAATCGTTGAATTTCACTCTTCGTTTTCTTGCCTCGGAATAACCCGCATGAGTATAGCTCGACGAACCGCTCCGAAATGCTTTTCCACCCTGTCGCCGCAGATTTCCGGCGCGGGCGTCCCGCCGCTTTGCGCGTGCTGTGCCGAGTGTCGGTTCCCGAATGAAAAACGGCGATCGTGTCAATCGCCGTTCCTGTCTCCGTGCAAGGGGGAACCGCTCTCCCTTTCCGGTTTACCGTCTGCGGAACCCTTTGGGCATCTGCGGCATGCGCATCTTCCCGCCGCCGGCGACCATCTTCATCATCTTGCGCGTGTCCTCGAACTGCTTCAGCAGCCGGTTCACATCGGCCATCGTCGTGCCGCTGCCCTTGGCGATGCGTTCTCGGCGCCGTGCATTGAGAATTTCGGGATGCTCCCGTTCGGCCGGCGTCATCGAGCCGATGATTGCCTCCGTCTGCTTGAAGACATCGTCGGAGATCTCCACTCCTTTGAGCATCTTGCCCATGCCCGGAATCATCGATGCCAGATCCTTCAGGTTGCCCATCTTCTTGATCTGCTGGATCTGCGCCAGAAAGTCATTGAAGTTGAACTGATCCTTGACGAGTTTCTTCTTCAGCTTGCGGGCTTCGGCTTCGTCGAACTGCTCCTGTGCCCGTTCGACAAGCGAAATGACGTCGCCCATGCCCAGAATACGGTCCGCCATGCGTTCGGGATGGAATACCTGCAGGGCATCCATCTTCTCGCCGCTCGATATGAACTTGAGCGGTTTGTTGACCACCGCACGGATCGATATGGCGGCACCGCCGCGCGTATCGCCGTCGAGTTTCGTGAGCACCACACCGTCGAAATCCAGCCGGTCGTTGAACTCCCTGGCCGTGTTGACGGCATCCTGACCCGTCATGGCATCCACGACGAAGAGCGTTTCGCTCGGCCTGACGGCCGCCTTGATCGCCGTGATCTCCTGCATCATCGCCTCATCGACGGCCAGACGGCCCGCCGTGTCGATGATGACCACATTGCAGCCCTTCTGCCGGGCATGGCGGATGGCGTTTCCGGCGATCTCCACCGGATGCTGATTCCCCTCTTCGGTATAGACCTCCACGCCGATCTGCGCGCCGAGAACCTTCAGCTGGTCGATGGCTGCCGGACGGTAGACATCGCCGGCCACAAGCAGCACCTGACGACCCTTCTTCTGCTTGAGAAAGGAGGCGAGTTTTCCCGAGAAGGTCGTTTTGCCCGAACCTTGCAGACCGGCTATCAGTACGACGGCCGGAGTGCCCTCGAGGCGGATGTCGGTGGCCGTCCCGCCCATGAGCTGCGCCAGTTCGTCGCGCACGATTTTCGTCATCATCTGGCCCGGCTTGACGGCCGTCAGGACATTCTGTCCCAGCGCCTTCTGCTTGACCTCGTCGGTAAACGACTTGGCGACCTTGTAGTTGACGTCGGCGTCGATGAGCGCACGACGGATCTCCTTGAGCGTTTCGGCAATGTTGATCTCCGTGATCCGGCCTTCGCCCTTGAGGATCTTGAACGATCGTTCGAGTTTATCTGTCAGATTTTCAAACATGGTGTTTCGCTTTGCCGCACAGACCGGCGGCAACGGCCGTCGGTGCGCGTGATTGCCCGCAAAGATACGAATTTATTCCGGATACGCAACCTGCTGCCGGGATTTTCACACGGCGTTCCGCCTGCGGTGCGGCAGGCGTGCGGAGGAGGGTAAAACAGGCGGGGAGGCTTGCAAAAGCCTCCCCGCAGCCATGAATTTTCGGGACTGTCATCCCTTCTGCCCGTAATAGGCATTCGGGCCGTGTTTGCGCAGAAAGTGCTTTTCGATCAGTTTCGGCCGGATTCCGGCCGCTGGATTGAGCATTTTGGTAATGAATGCCATCTTGGCGACCTCTTCCATCACGACGGCATTGTGAACCGCCCCGTATGCGTCGACTCCCCAGGCGAACGGGCCGTGATTCTTGACCAGTACGCCCGGAGTATGCACCGGATTGAGATTGCGGAAACGTTCGATGATGACCCTGCCGGTTTCGGCTTCGTAGTCGCCGTCGATCTGGGCGTCGGTCATGTCGGCCGTGCAGGGAATGGTATGGTGGAAATAGTCGGCGTGCGTCGTTCCCAGACAGGGTATCTCCAGGCCGCTTTGCGCCCATGCCGTCGCATAGGTCGAGTGGGTGTGCACCACGCCCCCTATGGCGGGGAATGCGCGGTACAGCGCCAAATGCGTCGGTGTATCGGACGAGGGGCGGTATTCCCCTTCGATGACCTTCCCGTCGAGATCGACGACGACCATCTCCCCGGCCTTCAATGCGCCGTATTCCACGCCGCTGGGCTTGATGACGACAAGACCGCTCGATCGGTCGATGGCCGAGACGTTTCCCCATGTAAATAGGACCAGTCCGTGACGGACCAGTGAGAGGTTCGCTTCGAGAACCTCCTGCCTGAGTTTTTCCAGCATCATTTGTGTATTATATGACCTTTTCCCTGTTGAATTCGCTCCATGCGGATGCGTCCGCAACCTTTGCCTGCGTTGGGGCGAGTTGCCGCTGCCCGCCGGCATGCCTTTACTTTTCGGCGGTTCTGTATGCTGCGACTGCTTCGAGGTATGCTTTGGCCTTGTCCGGACAGTCGGTCGAGACATACGTTACGCCGTGACGGGCCGCCCAGTCGATCACTTCGCAGTCGTTGACCATCCACAGCGTCGAGACGATACCCAAACGATTGGCGTCGTCGAGAATCTCGGGATGGTTCATCAGCACGTTGAGTTGATAGGAAAGACCCTGATATCCCAGTTTTTTCAACTCGGCGGGCCGCATGGCGTTCATGTCGCTGCTGACATAGACGACAACCGCATCGGGTTGCAGACGACGCACCTCGTCGCAGGCATGTTTGCTGAACGAGATGAACTCCACCTGTTGAACGAGATCCATTTCGCGTGCCAGAGCGAGAATGGCCTTTACCACTTCGGTCTCCCGTTGGGGCGTTGCGTGTTTCTTGATCTCGAGGATCAGTTTGGTCGAAGGATCCTGCTTCCCCTGGGCGAAGAATTCGCGCAAGGTGGGGATCTGCAGTCCGTTGGGCAGTTTTACGGCACGGATCTCCGCGAATTTGTTCTTCTGGGCGTGCAGCTTCGTATCGAGGATCTTCGGCCCGTGAAAGACGATCAGCGAGTCGTCGGCCGTCATGTTGACGTCGAACTCCACGCCGTAAACACCCAACTGCTGCGCATTGCGCAGACTCGATACGGTGTTCTCCCACGATCCTTCCGTTGCATAGAATCCTCTGTGTGCAACCACCTTGGGCTGAGCCCAGAGCGACAATGCACCGACGGTCAGCGCCGCCGTCAAAAGCAATTTCTTCATAATTGTTGCATCAGTTTTTTATATGGGGGTCTTCCGGTGGTGCCGGAAGACCCCGGTTGTTGTCAATTCTTCGTGACCTTCAGGTTGTCGAGCCAGATGCGGTTCTTCGAACCGACATATTTCGGCTGGTTGCCGCTGGCAATGGCAATGCGCGTCGTGGCGTCGATACCCTTGATTACCACGGTGTGGTGCGTCGGAAGGAAGTATCCGGCCTTACTCGAACCGTTCGTTGCGGGGTTCGTATTGTCGAGGACGATCGCATTGTCCGTACCGCCTTCGATCGTTCCGGCGCCCGATTCGATATAGACGGTCACCTGCAGACCCTCGGTAGCCGTGACATTCAGACCGGTCTCGGCCTTCGGAATAGCGTAGGGCCATACGTCGAATGTCAGCGTCACGTCCGTTGCCGAAGTGAGCGACGACAGTCGCGGAATGCTCAGCACGCCGTTGGCCGATCCCGTGCCGTACTTCACGCAACCGGTGCACGGATAGACCTTCGTGAGATAGCCCAATGCTTTTCCGGCCGAGGCTAACAGACTCCACTCTTCGCTCCACGGGCTCCAGTAGGCGTTGCGGTAGGCTTCGTTTGCAGTTGTCGGGCCTCCGACATCGGTCATGTTGGTGGCAGGATATGTGATCGTGCAGGCTGCCGAGAAGTCATCGGCTTCGACCGTGTAGTCCGACAAGGCATTGTTGAAAGATTTCAACTGTGGACCGTATGACAGATTCGCGTAGTCGCCCGACCACCACAAGTCGTTGAAGTCCTCGTAGAAGAGTACGTCGGTCATGTCGGGTGCCGCAGCGCTGGTCACTGTAACCGTTCCCCACTCCGAATCCTTGTATAGCGCCTGATCGCTTGACAGCTGACGGACGGCAACGGTATAGGTTGTCGATTCCTCCAACTTTGCGAAGGTGAAACGGTTTTCATAAAATACATATGTGTAGGCTGCATCGGTGTAGCTGCGCAACACCTTGCCGGAAGCGTCACGCAGTTCGATGTCGAATTCGCGGGTCGATTCCAGCTCGCTGTCGTTCGTCCACTCGGCAACGATCAGACCGCGTTCCGAACGGAAAATCTTGACGGTCGGCGTGGGCAGCGGATCGACGCGCTGCAGCGTGCGGACGCTCTGCGGTTCGGACACGGGCGAGTTCATTGCCGGATTCTCGCTGTAGAGCGCCTGTACGGTAAAGAGATATTCGGTATCCTTGTCCAGCCCTTCGAAGGTGTACGATGTTTCAGCCACCTCGGCGATCATTTGGAACTGCGGCTTTTCAGCTTCGGCCAGCGTCACGCGATAACCCGTTGCATTGGGCACGGAAGACCATGTGCAGGCTACCGATGCGTCGGTTGGCGTAAGGTTGAAATCGGTCGGCGTAGTGAGCGGTTCGGTCAGCACCTTGGCCTGCGAGATGAAGATGTTGCGCAGCGTGAAACGGTAGCCCGCTGCATCCTGGGCTGCCGCCCACTTGATCTTGGTCTTGGAGGTGGCTCCCTTGACCAGCAGGCTCATCTTGATCCATTTGTGCTGTTCGGTGGGCAGAATGCCTCCGATGACCTCCCCGCCGTCAACGGCAATGACGTTGACCTCCTTGTCGTCGCCCGTCCATCGGAAGAACTCGAATTCGACGGTGATGTCGGACGTTCCCGTGACGGCTTCGAGTGCCGGCGTCTGGATCCAGCCGCCGTTTTTGCTCGTGCTGATCTTGATGTAGCCGGGATGTTCATAGACCTTGTATCCGGTCCAGCCGCCGATGCCGCGCGCCGCACGGAAGGCCGCCAATGCCTCCTGATTGTATGCCGCACCGGTCTGGAAAAGGTCGATCGTGCCGGCATCGCCCCAAGAGCACGCTGTCAGCCGCGAAGGATCGTCGTCGTCGCTGGCATAGATGTTCCCGTTCTCGCCGATGGATTTGTAACCGGGTTGCTCTTCGAGGTAGTGCCCGCCCCATTTGAACCGCGAGGCCGTCATCATCAGCAGTGTCGTTTCATCCATGACGTCGGCCGGCAATTCGGTTTCGACGGGTTCCCCGCCGTTGAGCGTTACCGTGATGTTGAAGGTCGCTTCGCCCATGATGGTGGCCGTGCCGGAGATGGGTACCGAAATGCTTCCGTTGCCCTCCTTTTCGATCTTCTGTTCGGACTCGGTTACCGAAAGCCCCGTTGCGGCGTCACCGGAGATCGTGGCTGAAACCTTGACCGTTTCACCGCCATGCGCCTTGGTGTAGGGTACTTCGATGGTGGCATGCGAGGGCGAATTGATGCGGATCATGCCGTTGATCGCCGGTGTGCCGAGTTCGAAGATCCCGGCCTCCTGCGTGGCGGTTATTTCGATTTTCTGCCCGTTCCGGGAGGAGAGGTTGATGGTTCCCGTGCGGCTGTCGCCGGTATTGTGCTCAGCCGTGACGGTGACCGTTTGTGTATTGAGACCGTCTCCGACGCCTTCGGCCGGTTCGAATGAAAGCCAGCTGTCGGGCGACGAGACGCTCCATGCACCCTGATAACGTACCGTGAAAGTTGCCGTCGAGCGCGAATAGGCGAACGATAGTTCGTCGCGGTCGCGTGTCAGGACGTCAACTCCTTCCGGATCCTTGGTGCATCCGGCCATGCCGAGGAGCAGGGCCGATGCAACGGCGATGCAAAGTGTGTGACGTGATTTCATTTTGGATGGTTTTAGTGTAGTTAATAACAATCGGACGCTCCCGGCGGGAGCCGTCGGATGCACACTAAAATCGAATTCGGTCGTAACTTGCACAGCAAATATACGGATATTTTTCGTTTTGGCAAATATATTTTGACTTTATGTTTGATATTTTTCATTTAGCAGGCTTTCAATGGGTGGAATCCTTGAAAAAATAATTGTGAAACGAAAAATAAATGCCGGAAAATTTGTCGGAAAGAAAAAATGATGCTACTTTTGTTATCGGCAACCTAATATTAACCCGATAAAATGATCGAATAACAAGAAAACGCACGGCCTCGTGATCGAAATCCGCATCATGCGGCGGCGAAAGGAAAAAGAAACAATCCGACACACTATTTTTATATATACGAATTGCCCGGGGACGTAGCTTGCAAGGTTCCGTGCATGATGAGGAGATGAAAGGACGATGCTCCGTGTCGTTCGGTTGTCTTTTTGTTTTGCCGGATAAAGCAAACGAAAACGAAAAACAAACGGCATGAAACCAAGTTACACACAACGAAACCGCCCGACAGTCCCGATACTGTTGCTGGCTGTGTTTATGACTGTGACACAGGTTCTTACCTCCTCGGCACAGGGGGGGGGAATTATGTAGAAGGTTCCTGTAAGGACGAAAACGGGGCGCCGATGATCGGTGTCGCTGTCACAATTCCGGGGACGCAGCAGGGCGTCTCAACCGATCTCAACGGTACATTCTCCATCAAGGCTGCGGAAAATACGGTTCTCGAATTCCGCTACATCGGCTACAAAACTCAACGAATCAAGGCTACACGGAAGATGTCGGTCGTCATGACGCCCGACAATACCTCATTGGAGGAGATCGTAGTCGTCGGCTATGGCGTGCAGAAGCGGCGCGACATTGTCGGAGCCGTCGAAACGATCAGGGGCGATGTGGTCTCCGAACGCAAGACCGCCAACGTTTCACGGGCATTGCAGGGCCAGATACCGGGCCTGACGCTGACGTTTTCCGACGGCAAGCCGTCGCGCAACGCGACGATCCGCATTCGAGGCGTCGAAAACTCGATCGGCGCGGGCGGTTCGGCCCTTGTGCTGGTTGACGGCGTGGAGACCGATATGAATACGGTCAATCCCGACGACATCGAAAGCATCACGGTGTTGAAGGACGCCTCTTCGACGGCCGTGTATGGAGCGAAGGGTACGTTCGGCGTCATCCTTATTACGACGAAGAACCCGCAGGACGGCCGCGTGCGCGTGACCTATGACGGCAGTTATTCGATCTTCACGCGCACGACGCCCATCGAAACGGTCAACAATTCGGTGCAGTGGATGGACGAGTTCATCGAATCCTACAAGGGCCGCTACGGCAAGGAACCCGCGACGGTCAACAACGTATTGAAGGTTTTCGACGGCGGCTTGTCCGGTTACTATGCGGAGTTGAAGAAACGTGCGGCCGATCCCACCTACGAAAAATACAAGGTCAACAGCAGCGGCTATTGGGAGTATTACGGCAACAACGACTGGCACGATATCGTCTATCGCGACTGGACGTCGGGCCAGCAGCACAACTTGAGCATCAGCGGCGGCTCGGAAAAGGCGCAGTTCCTCTTTTCCGGCCGCTACTTCCAGCAGGACGGCATCTACAACTGGGGCGACGAGGACTACACGCAGTACAACAGCCGCATGAAGGCTTCGATCCGGATTTCGAAGTGGCTGAAGCTCGACAACAACTTCTCGTTCATGCGCCGCAATATCTACCAGCCGCGGGTGGCTGAAGGCAACCAGCTGATCCAGCGTCAGATCGAGATCGTGGGTGCGCCGATGATCGGGGCCACGAACCCCGACGGGACATGGACCAATGCCGCAACCTATATCGGCGTGGCCTGCTTCGAAGAGGGTACCACATGGGAGAAATACCGCAAGTCGGACATACAGGAGACGATCGGTCTTACGGCCGATCTGCTGAAGGACGTACTGGTGGCTCGCGGAGAGTTCGGCTATTTCTACAACCACACCTCGCGGCAGCGGGCCCGCAACCAGATCACCTACTATTCGGGGCCGGAAATCACCGGTTTGCAGCCGGCCTCTTCGCAATACCGCGATTACGACTACGATACGAACCGCTGGACGGCATCGGGAACCCTGACATGGACACCCCGGCTCGGCGATGCCCACGCCTTGACCGTTATGGGCGGTGTGAATGCCGAAGAGTACGGGGTCAGACAGATCTATACCTATCGGGAAGGCATTCTCTTCCCCGACAAGGTCAATCCTTCGTTCATCGAGGGCGACACCTTCGAGTGGAACGACAACGGATCGTCGGAATATTCGCTTTTCGGCGCCTTCTTCCGTCTGCATTACGGATACAAAGGCCGTTATCTGGTCGAGTTGAGCGGACGCTACGACGGCAATTCGAAATTCCCTGCCGGACAGCGTTGGGGATTCTTCCCTTCGGCTTCGGTCGGCTGGCGTCTCTCGGAGGAGCCGTTCATGGCCTCGACCCGTTCGTGGCTCGACAATCTGAAGATCCGCGTCTCGGCCGGTACGGCCGGTAACGGCTTGATCTCGAATGCTTACGCCTACATGTCGCTCATGGGTTTCGCCCAATCGAGCGCTGTCGTGAGCGGCGGTCAGCCCTTCAAGTACGCTACGGCGCCCACGCCTGTTCCCGACGGCCTGACATGGGAGAAGGCGACGACCTATGATCTGGGTCTCGACCTGGAGATGTTGAACGGCCGGTTCAATCTGACGGCCGACATCTATCGCCGCAATACGACCGACATGTATGTCGTGGGCGCGGAATTGCCGGCTGTTTACGGAAACGCCGCACCGAAAGGCAACTATGGCGACATGCGGACGGACGGTTGGGAGGCTTCGGTTTCGTGGCGCGACAGTTTCAATGCGGGACGCCATCCCTTCGGCTACTACATTCGCGGTGTCGTATGGGACAGCGTAAGCAAGATCACGCGCTATACGAGCAAGAATTCCCAGCTGCCGACGATCTACTCCCAGAGTTACTACGAAGGGATGACGCTCGGTGAAATCTGGGGCTATCATGTGGCGGGACTCTTCGAGAGCGATGCCGAAGCGGCCAATTGGGCGAGCCAGAGCAAATTCAAGTATTTTACGGGCGATTGGAAGGCCGGCGACATCAAACTGGCGGATCTCGATGACAACGGCGTGATCGACAACGGTGCCAACACGCTTGCGGATCACGGCGACCTGATCAAGATCGGCAATACGTCGCCGCGTTACTGTTACAGCATCACGGCCGGGATCAACTGGAACGGCATCGGATTCTCGATGATGTGGCAGGGTGTCGGCAAGCGCGACTGGTATCCGGCGAAGGATTCGGGTTATTTTTGGGGCAAGAACGGCCGTGCATACGGTTATTCGCTGCCCTGGCAGGATGCCTCGAACCGTTATACGGACGAAAACCAGAATGTGAATGCCTACTGGCCGCGTCTGCGCGGTTATCAGGCGGAGGTTGTGAGTGCGATCCTGTCGAATGCCAACGACCGTTATCTGCAGGATGCAAGTTATCTGCGTTTGAAGAACGTGACGCTGGATTACACCTTCCCGAAGCGTATTGCACAGAAACTGCGTATGGAATCGCTCCGCATCTATGTGACGGGCGACAATCTCTGCACCTTCACGCCGCTGCACAAGTGGGCGAAGAACTACGATCCCGAAGGAATCAGTGCCGGCGATGCGGATTTCGCAAGTACGGTGGGAACCAATGGCGATGGTTACGGCTATCCTGTCATGCGGACGGTGACCATCGGTGTTAACGTAACATTCTAATACGAAGAATCATGAAAAAGATAATCTATCTGAGCGGTGTGGCGCTGGCATTGACATTCGCCACCGCGTGCGACGATTTTCTGACCAAGATCCCCGAAGCGAAACTCGATGCCGAAACCTTCTTTTCGGACGAAAAGTCGCTTGAACTCTACGCCAACGGATTCGTGGAGAACATGACGCCTTCGGCAGAAACGCTCTACCGTGGCGATGTGACGACGGATCTGATCGCCACGCGCAACTCATCGACCTATCTGACAACGGAGTGGACTTCCAGTTCTCAGACGGGATGGAGTTACGGGAACTGGCATGACCTGTTCGACGTAAACTATTTCCTGCAGCACATGCACGAAGCCGAAGGCGTGAGCGATGCGTCGTTCCGTCATTGGGAAGGCGTAGGCCGTTTCTGGCGTGCATGGTTTTACTATGACAAGGTGCGGACATTCGGTGCGGTGCCTTGGTACGATATGCCGATCGATGCCGAAGACGACGCCCAGCTTTACAAGGCCAGGGACAGCCGTGAGTTTGTAATGCGCAAGGTGCTGGAAGACCTTGATTATGCGGCGGCCAACTGTTCGGCGGATTCGAAGTGGTTGACGACGGCCATGATTCACAAGTGGATCGCCCTGGCATTCAAGGCGCGTGTCTGTCTGTTCGAGGGTACCTATCGCAAATACCATTCGGTCGATCCTTCGACGGGCCGGCCCTGGACGTCGGATGAATCGGAGACCTATCTGAACGCCTGTGTTGCGGCGTGCGAGGAGCTGATGAACGAAGGCCCCTATTCGCTGGTCAGCAATCCGGCGGATGTGGAGACCCAGTACCGGCTGCTGTTCACCAGCGACGAACTGAACCGTCAGGAGGTGATCTGGGGCCGCGAGTGTGCGACGGCTGCAACCTACAACAGTGCGACGTGGGAGTTTAACAACCAGAACAGCCAGTGCTGGTCGGGTACGCAGAACCTTGTTTACATGTACCTGAATCTGGACGGTTCCCGTTACACGGACGATCCGGATTATGCCGAGAAGGATTTCATTACGGAGTGTACGGATCGGGACTACCGCATGAAACAGAGTCTCGTCACGCCGGGATACATGCGCACCAACGAGACGGGTGAAACGGTGCTGACACCTCCCGACATGTCGCGGACGCTCACCGGTTACAAGATCATCAAGTGGATTCTGGATGACTACAAATACGAGGTGGGGGCATTGGGATACAATGACCTGCCGATACTCCGTTACGCGGAAGTCCTGCTCAACTATGCCGAAGCGAAAGCCGAATTGAACGGCGGAGTTCTGAGCGGCGAGGTCTGGGACAGGACGATCCGCCCGTTGCGGGAGCGGGCCGGCGTGTCGGGCGACCAGCCGGCGACGGTCGATTCGTGGCTGGCGTCGTATTACACGACCACGAAGAGCCGCGATCTGCTGGAGATCCGCCGCGAACGTGCCGTCGAACTGTTGCTTGAGGATCTGCGTTACGACGATCTGATGCGCTGGCATGAAGGCGAACTCGTTGCGGCACCCTGGGAAGGGATTTACATTCCGGCGCTGGACGAGCCGATCGATCTGGACGGTGACGGCGAAGCCGATCTCTGCGTGACGCAGACGACGGCCGGTTCGCTCGCGAATGTCTATTACATCGTGCTTGCCGACGGTGCCTATACGCTCTCCAATGGTACGAGCGGGCGCCTGCAGTACGATGTCGATCGCAACTGGAGCGAAAAGATGTATTTGCGGCCCATCCCCCGGACGGCGACCTCGGTAAATCCGGCTTTGGGCCAGAATTACGGCTGGGACAATTGACGGCCGGTCGAAGCGGAGTCATCGGGCGGCAACTTGGGTCAGGGGCTGTCCGGTGAATTCCGCGACCGGTTTCTTTTCGTGAAAATGAAAAATTGTTATCTTTGTAAGCAGAAGACGTAAAATATCAAGACCATGTTAAGCATAGCCGAACGACGTAAATATATCCTCGATTCGCTGAGCCGCTACGGATTTGTACGGGTCGCCGATATGGCTGCCGAGATGAATGTGACGAAGGCGACCGTCCGCAAGGACATGGAGTTTCTGGAGAGCAAGAACCTGCTGTATCGGGCGCACGGCAGTGCCAGTCCGGTCAATCCGTTGGTGCAGGATATCAGCGTGCATGTCAAGAGTACGGTCAACAGCGAGATCAAACAGAAGATCGCCGTTGAAGCCGCCAAATTGATTCGTGCGAACGATTCGGTGTTCATCGCTTCGGGATCGACCGTATATGCCTTTGCCGAGCGCATACGGCCTGTCGATCATCTCAATGTGGTGACGCCGTCGCTTCGTGTGGCGATGCTGATGAACGAGCTGGAAGATACGACGGTAACCGTTCTGGGCGGCGTGCTCTACAAGAAATCGTTGTCGGTCAGGGGCGAGTATGCTGCGCTGGGATTCGAAAACGTGATCTGTTCGAAACTCTTTTTCGGAACGGACGGCATCGACTCCAATTTCGGCATCACATGCGCTACTGCCGAGGAGGCGACGCTCACGCAGAAGATGATGCGGGCGTCGGCCAAGAATATCGTATTGGCCGATTCGTCGAAATTCGGACGCCGCGGCTTCGGGCGGATCTGTTCGTTGGAGCAGATCGACTGCATCGTTACGGATGACGGGATCTCGGAGTTGTACCGGAAACTCATCGAGGAGGCGGGTGTCGATCTGATCGTTGTCAAACGCTGACGGTCTTGAACAGAATCCAGAAAAGATGAAATACAGACGGTTGTACGGGTTGCTGGCAATGATGTCGGCAATCGGCGGCTTATGGGCCTGCAGCAAGGATGATTCCGGAACGGAGACGGCATCGACGGGCCGTCCGGAATTTGTGGTGAAAACGTTCGACCTGTACGAGAACGAGACGGCGTTGTCTCCGATGAACATCGTATCCGACGGTCGGACGGTTCGATACGACGGGACGAACGGTTCGGGCTGGATCTGGACGGTGGTCGATCCTTCGGTCGCGGAGGCGGCATCGGACGGACGGCTGACGGGCTTGAAGAGCGGTTCTTCGCGTTTCTCGGTCAAGAGTGCGGACGGGACGCGTGCGGCCTATCAGACGGTTAATGTTCTGGCGGCCGATCCCATGAAGCGGGCATTGACCCGTGAAATGATCTATTCGAAAGGGCAGATGCTGAAGACAAATTCCGTGATGCAGAGTTTCGACTTGTGCGAGGACGGTACGATGTTCTGTGCCCAGGTCGGGGCCGGAAAGACGAATCACTGCATTTATGTCTGCAAGACCCGGCCGGAGGCTCCGGCGATCGAGAGTTCGATGGCGTTGAAGTATTTCGGCCATGCCTCGACGGTCGTTGCCGAGATGGATGGCGGCGACTACTACATCTGGATCGGCAGCTACGGCACGCGCACCAATGCGACGACGGATTTTTCGTATCGTTATTCGCAGACGGTGGCCCGATTGAAATATGCGGCGGGCAGGGAGTACCTGCCGGCGGATTGCGCCGAGCACTATTGGATTCCGGAGCGGCGCAACATCCATCCTGCGCTCGATGTCGGGAACGATCAGGTGGCATTCTGGTGCCTGGACAGCGGGTCCCGTCAGTATATCTATGTTTACCGGCTTTCGGAGGTGCGGGCGCTGGCCCCGAAGACCGTGCAGCTGTCGTTCTCCATCACGACGGGTGCGGGCAACACTTCGGAACCGGAGGAGAGCGGAAAACCGACGGCTACGGTTCGCGACCTTTCGGAGTTGACGCCTGTTGCGATGATCGTCCTGCCGAAGGGCGGTGCGGTCGGATCGGTAAACATGCAGGGAATCGAACTCAAGAACGGCCGTGTATATTATTATGAAGGGGAAGGAAACGACAACAACGGTGCCGAGGCATCGACGGCATGGGTGTCGCTGATGGACTTCAACGGCACGCTGGCCTGGCGTGAACCCGTTGCGGCCATTGCGGATATGGGAATCCTCTCCTCTTTCGGATTGACTGCGACCGGATACATGGAGCCGGAGAGCCTGAAACTCAAAAACGGGACATTGTATCTCGGTTTTGCTTCCAAAAGTTCGGACGATATCCGCAGGGTGGCCATCCTGCAATATCCGTTGGTCGATGTGGACTAAACCTTGAAATCCGCTCCGTCGGATCCGGGACGGTCGGGGAGTCTTCATGACGGAGGACTCCCCGGCTTTTGTGTTTGTGCGATTCCGTGCCCTCCGGCGCGAAGGGCCTTTCCGGAGGTTTTCGGCCCGGTATCCGTCCCGATGCAGTATAGGCCGATCGGACGGGGGCGGAATCCGGGCAGGGGCCTCGAAGCAGGCTCAGGTGCGCAGAAGAACGAGATTCCACCCGGAACCGGTCGCCGGAACCGGTGTGGCGCCGGCGAGGCAGGCGGAAGGGTTCACAGCAGTCCCGCTTCGTAGTAGCGGACAATGAGTTCGAGCATCCGGTCATTGCCTTCGGCATCGTATTCCGATTTGAGATCCTGTCCGAATACCCGTGATACGGTTTGCCAGAATCCCGCGATGAATCCGCCGCGGAACTCGCGCAATACCTCGTAGGCCGTATAGTCCGTTTCGCGGTCGATGAGTTTCAGCAGGACTTTGCCTTGCGTGCGGGTCATGTGTTTGACGACGGGCGTATACTCCTCCTTGATCTGTCGGTATATGCCGCGAATATACTCTTTTTGCGCGCGTTGGGTGGGCAGACGTTGCAGCTCGGCCTCCATTTCGGCCATTCGGGCCCGCGCGATCTTTGCAACGGGATAGACCCGTTTTACCGCAGCCACCAGCTTCCGGAACCGTCTCAAATCGGCTCCTCTGGAGAAGACCCAGACGGGTTTGACATGGATGTTGGGGAGGGTATCGCCATTGATGATCTCCCATTCCTGATAGACCGCACCCGGCTGTGCTGCGAGAGGGGCTGCGCAGCTCAGGACGGCGAGCAGAATGAAAAGTTGCTTTTTCATCGGCGAAAAATTCCTACCTTTGCAAAGGTAACGAAATATTTGGTGAAACAGGTATTGAAATGGAATTGAAAAAGGGATTATCGGCACAACATGCCGCGACGGTTGTGCCGGAGAATACGGCGGCGGCAATGGGGTCGGGCGATTTGGCAGTCTTTGCCACGCCGGCAATGGTTGCCTTGATGGAGCATGCCGCGATGAGGGCTGTGGAGCCGGTGTTGCCCGAAGATGCGACGACGGTCGGGGCCGAGATGAATGTCTCGCATATCAAGCCGTCGGGTTTGGGTGCGGAGATCGTGGCAACGGCGGTGCTGACGGCGGTCGAGGGACGCAAACTGACCTTCAATGTCGGAGCGCGCGATGCGGAAGGGATGATCGGCGAAGGGACTCATGTGCGTTTTGTCGTGGACAGGGAACGTTTCATGGCGAAGGTCTCCGGCCGTTAGTCTCCGCAGGCAGGCCCTTTTCTTCCATCCGACGCCTCTTGGGGGCATGTTCCGGAATTGCCGGCAGGGAACGGGGGCATGGCAGCGGCGTGCAGCATGCCGAGCGGTCTCGAATGGCTTCAGCAGACGGATGCCGGAACTCCCCGGAGACTTTGAACGGGTGTGGACGGCGGATGAACTGCAACGATGAAAAAACGGATATGTGTTGAAGGTCAACGCATATCCGTTTTCTGTCGTTGAGCTATCGGGACTCGAACCCAAAATTTCAGAACCAAAATCTGACGTGTTACCATTACACCATAGCTCAATCCGCTGCTCGAAAGCTGTGCAAAGGTATAGCAAAGATTTCAATTCGCAAAATTTTTTTGCTGCGGCCTTGCCTGCGGAGCTTTGATTTTTCACGGGAAACCATATTCCGCCCTTTTTCATTTCGTTGCGGGAGGCTCCGTTTCCGGTCAGGATGCGCCTTGATTTCCGTCTCCATGTCGCGGATGCCCCGCCGCGGGGTACGGAAAGCCGCTGCCCATCGGCAACGGCTTTGATCTCTGGCGGAAGAAGGGCGGACCTGGTTTTCGAACTTTTCCCGTATGCGTCCGTCCGACCCGCCTGTTCCTGCACGGTGCCGGCCGCACGGCGCAGCCGCTTTTCCATCGGGCGTTCGATCCGGCGGCTCCTTGGCTTTGTCGGCGATCCGTCCGATCGGGGCGTCGATTCCGTCGCGCTTTATCGTGCCGGCTTCTTTTTTGCGGGGGCCGTGACGGCACGGGCGATCCACAGCAGAATAACGGCTCCTGCAACCGATGCAATCAGACTGCCGGCCGTCCCAACGGCGACCAGCCCGAACAGCGAGAGTACCCATCCGCCGAGAATGCCGCCGATGATTCCGACGATCAGGTTGACGACGAGTCCCGAACCGTGACCTTTGACGAGCAGGTTGGCCAGCCAGCCGGCAACGAGCCCGATGAGAAGATACCATAAAAAATACATAGATCCGAAATTTTGGTTTCGGTATCAGCAAAGCAAAAAACGTTCCGGAAATCGGCCGTATCCCTTTTCAACTTGTCCAAAGCGGCATCCGTCCCGATTTTTCGGGGCTGCCGTTCCGGAGCAATCCCTCCGCTCATGGCCGCGGAGGCCGGTTTCATCGGCGGGGAGGGCGATGCCGTCCGGACATGGCATGGATGTTGCTTCCGTGAAGGCGAAACATAATCATATCATACGACTTATGAAATCATACGGATTGACATTCGCCATATGCCTGTTGTTCGCATATGCGGCGGTTTGCGGAGGCTGTTCCAAAGATACGATAACCATCGACTGCCGTGGATTGCACGGCACGACGGGTTCGGCCGGAACGGGCGATGACGGCCCTGCAACGAACATGGTGGGTTTTCACGCGTCAGTGGAGAGTCTCGACATGACACGTTCGATGTCGCCGATTGCCGCCGATACGCGTGTTATGATCTACGCATTTCACGGTGCCACGGACAATGCGACGACGACGGCACCGATGGCTCGCGGGATTTATGTCGCGCAGACGGCCGGAATGCTCTCCGGATCGGACGGCTATAAAATGTACCTGAGCAACGGCGTATTTGATTTTTATGCCGTGTCGATCAATTCGAGCATGATTCCTCCGACCTTTTCGAATGGCGTATCGGGCGTCCTTTCCAACGGTGTGGACTATCTGTGGTGGAAATGTACCGACTATGATATCAACGGTGCGCAAGTGACCGTGCCGATTGTGCTGAATCATTCGGCGACGCAGGTGGTTGTCGAGGTAAATGCCGGAACGGGCGTGGTGCTGCAGCAGATCGTATCGGCTACGATATCGCAACCGCAAACCGGTGCGGTCATGAATCTTACGGACGGTGTGATAGCTCCCGCGACGTCGTATGCTTCCCAACCCGCCTCGATGGGGATCAACGGCATGCGGGCGCAATACATCATGCTGCCGCTGAAGACCGATACGCCGATGACGCTGACGTTGTCCTTGAAGATGAATTACGATCCGACGCCGCGTACTTATACCGTACAGATCCCTGTTCCCGACGGTGAACTGGCTGCCGGCAACTCCTATCTGTTCAGCGCGATTATCGACGCCAACACGGTAACGTTCCCCAATGTGGGGGTTACCGACTGGACTCCGGTGGACGAAACGGGCAATCCGCTCTATCCGCATTAGTTTCCGCACCTCTCAGGAACGGCTTTTTTCGATGGGATCTCCGCACGGCAGGGGATTCCATCGCCTGTTTTTGCGCCCCGATGAACCGTTCGGCGCGGGGGATTGATCGGCAAACGTTTTTTCGACACAAGGATTTTCTGTATTTTTCCGGACGGCCGGTGCCGGCTGTGCGGTCTGCCGGTCGCATGGCCGTACAGGCATCCGATGCATGCACGGACGCTGCAATCGCGGACTCGTCTTCCGGCCCCCCCCCTCCGCAATCCCCGCAGGAGGGATCGGAACCGTCGTCTGTCGCAGCTTTCAGGCTTCGGGATGCCAGAAGACCGGACGGCTCCCGATTGTCGGGAGCCGTCCGGTCTTCTGGCAACACGTTGTCCGCCATGGCGGATCAATAGCGTGAGAATTTGCAGATATTCGCTCTCCAAAGCCCGTCGCTGCCTTTGGATGCAAATCCGATATAGACCTTCAGCCCCTGGTGCTCTTCTTCACGGGCCACCTTGATCCCTTCCGGTTCAAAATAGTAGGCGTTATTGACCTTTTGCGTATTATATCCGGCATTGCGGAGTTGCGCTCCGTCGTTGTCGAAGGCTTTCACAAGACTGTATTCGAAGTTCTGCTGCACGCCGTTGATGATCTCCTTTGTCGCAATATAAACCGTCGTGTGTGCCTGTGTCGTCGAACCTTCGCCGTAGAGGACATAGACTCTGTATTTGTTTTTCCCCACCTGTGCCACGTCGAATCCCTGGAAGGCCAGCGGCGATGAGGGGTTTGCATTGAAGGCAAGCGCCGAGTCGTCTATTTCACAGCTGGCGATGGGGGTGCATCTTGCAATGTTCCGTGCATAGATCTGCGTCGTGTTGTTGTTCGTGGCATTCTTGATCCGCGCATACTCTTTCGGCGCAGCCTTTACGTCGGAGAGCCTGTATATCTTGAACCATCTGCGGCCGTTGTCACGGTGCTCGATGGCGAAGATGTCCGGGTAGTCGGCAGTCCCTTTGGTCGATTGATATACGGTCGAACCGACATCGTAATAGGATACGGATTTTGTCGGATCGGTATTCACCTTGTACATGTACAGGTCGGTGATGTCCGTGCGATATACGACCGGAACGGCATTGCCGCCTCCGCCCGAACCGGTGAACTTGAATCGCGCAAAGGTCTGGCTGGAGATGCATTCCGACGGCTCCTTGTTGGTGTTTTCGCGGCCGTGGCAGCCGATCCAGATGTATTCTGTGTGCCCGACCTCTTCCACGCTGATGTTGCATCCGTGTCCGAACCAGTCGAGTTCCATTGCATTGAACTGCTTTTCCTGCGCCGCTGCGACCTCCGCCTGTTTGGGCAGACACTGCACTACACGAAGATTGCGGCGGCGTACCGTTCCGTCGGCGCTTTTGACCTTCTTCGTATGGCAATAGACGATGGCTCCTTCATGCGTACTTTTGGCCAGAACCTGAAAACTCTGCATAAGGTCGCTGTGCTTTTGTCCGTTGATGGTTGTGTAGCCGAGGAACTGCCCTTTTGAATAGCGGTTGTCCTGCAGGGAGTAGAATGTCATATTGTTGCGGGTTGTCGTACTGCCGCCCGTATAGAAGTTTTTCTCCCAGGGGCGGGTCGTGGCTGTCGTCGAGGTCGTCCTTGTATCGGAACACATCTGCACAGCCTCGATGCGTGTTTTCTCCCCGGCGACGATGTCCAGCGTATGGTTCTCCTCTTCGCTTTTGCCGAACAGGATGGTCCCTTCGCTATTTTCGACGTAGAGACTGTATCCCCGGTATTCTCCGGCCGGCAGCGGTATGAGGAACCGTCCGGTATCGCCGTCGATGCAGGAACTGTCGATTTTTGCGGTTATGCCGTTCCCGATTCTGGACGCTCCGACGACTTTGTACCGGTTGTCGGGATCGAGCTCGATGGCGCCGTTTACCTGAGCATCGACAATGAATGTGATGGCAGCCGCATCGGGATCGACGTTTTTCAACGCTACTTCGACGGCGCCGAGCATCTGTTCGGCGCTGCCGTTAAGCTTGACGGCGGGGATTTCCGTCAGCGGGGCCGGATACATGTCCGGCAGGTACAGGCTGACGTTCCCGTTGGCGTTCAGCGCGGCGACCAGTTCTGTCCCGCCTTGTTCGGCATCCGGCGTTTCCCGCAGTTCCGGAAGATCCTCTTTGGCGCATCCGCTGACGATCAGGGCGGCTGAGAGAGCCAGCGCCTTCATACCCGTTGAGAACCCTCTTCCCAACCGGGAGTTCGATGTAAAAGTTTGCATAATGGATAGTGTTTTTAGGGGTTGATAATACCTATGTACAGATAGGGTTTTCGGGATTGAGACATGGCAACGGATGCGGAGACCTCTTTTCATCTCGTTGCCTTTTCACACGGCGCAACTCCAAAGTAATGGAGTTGCAGCGAATGTTTTTCAGCGGTTTCGGATCCTTTTTCTGCCTGTCGGTCGATTTTGGATGAGTGCGGTGATCCGGATTTGTTCCGATACTCTCCTTCCGGAGAGGTCTTATGAAACAAATGCCGGTGTAAGGTGTAATTTGCAAATACGGGCCGCGATGACATAATCATGGCAGCCTTTTCGATTCGTGTTGTCCGAACAGTTTGCAATGCATGTCAATTCCGGCTGGGAATGGACTTGCATCGGGCATTCGATACGGGGGGCAGGGATCTTGGATGGGAAAGGAACCGTTGTCTCTCTTTATTCAAATGTCATTTGTCCGTAGGGGAGAGGCCGATTCGACGTTCAGGCCGAATCGTTCGTTTATTCAACAGCCAATGTTTCAAAGAGCTCCTGAACCGGTGTTCAGGACCATACCGATACAAAAATAGTAGTATATTTTGAAAAGACAAAATATTTTATTGTAAATAATGTGGAATAAGGCAATATAATACTGTGCCGGTTTTCCAAGAGCATGCACCTCCAAGAAAAATGCGCGTTGACGTATTATCTCTTCCAAAAGCTCCTGCTGCATTTATGTTTGAGATAACATCTGCAGGATAATTCCGGAATTTTCCTAAATCAACTGGATAGACAAGCAGATACCCATATAGTAGGACCGGTTCAGCGGGCACGGTGTTCTTTTCTACGGGAACAGGAACATCTGCCTTTTCGATTACTTTTCTTGTGTGGGTCGGTTTGTGTTCTGCCGGATGATGACTGTGTTCTGCGCATGATACGAGATGCCGGGCATTGTTATTGCAGCGATAATAGCTGTGATTAAAATAAAATTTTTTTCATTGAGATTGTTTTTTTGGGGTCTATTTTGACTGAAATATAGGTCAATTTTTCTATAATTAAAATTTAAACGGTGATGCTTATACATAGGTGTTGACAAGTTATAAAAATATGTTAGATTTCCAAGAAACAAGAAAATAGAAAAACTCAGTATAAAAACTATATTTTATCCAAACAAACCGCGCCATTTGAGGCGGTCAAACACCGTCGTCCAAACAAATTAAATCCCCGCCAATCTAATTGATTGACAGGGATTTAATAGTTAATTCCGTGCTAAAAAATGCACTAATATTCTTCCTCGTTGAAGAAGAAATCGTCTTTAGAGGGGTAGTCGGGCCAAATATCTTCGATCGATTCGTAAATCTCACCCTCATCCTCTATCTCTTGCAGATTCTCCAGAACTTCCAACGGTGCTCCTGAACGAACTGCATAGTCGATCAACTCCTCTTTGGTTGCAGGCCAAGGCGCATCTTCCAGTTTCGATGCGAGTTCAAGTGTCCAGTACATAATGTATAAAGTTTATTAGTTCGTCGTTAGTGAATCTTCCCAATAATATCCCTTGCTTCCGAAGTTGCAAAAATATAAAAAAATATACATGTGCAAATAAAATTATTGAAAAACTTCGCCCTGTACTGGATGAAATGTTTTAATCCGTTGATTTATAGTGGATTATATGCATCCGATTCAGGCCTCTCTTGGAAAGCCTTTTCAGGGTTGCCATAGCGTCTCTTCGACATGGTAGTGTTCTGTCAGTACCCGTCCCAGGAGGTAGAAATAATCCGACAGCCGGTTGAGGTAGGCCAATGTGTTGGCACTGACGGTCGCATGGAGTGCTGCGGCACGCAGACTCGCACGTTCGGCACGCCGGCAGATCGTCCGGCAGACGTGGCACAGCGATACGATCCGGTGGCCTCCCGGTATCGTAAATTTCGTGATGGGCGGCACCCGCTCCTGCAACTGGTCGATCCGCTGCTCAAGACCGGCAACTGCTTCGGATGGAATATCGGGCAATTTTCCCTCGCCGCCGCGGCCGACAGCCAGCAGTGCCGCGACACTCATCAGCCGCGATCCGATGCGGGTCAGGTCGTCGAGGTATTCGCAAACGGAGCCGTCGCCGCGCAGATGGTCGCTCAGATAGGCGACGAAACTCCCCAATTCATCGACCGTGCCGTATGCTTCGACACGTTCGTCGGTTTTCGATACCCGCTCGCCGCCGACGAGCGATGTAGTGCCCATGTCGCCGGTTCTTGTGTAGATCTTTGTCATAACTTGAAATGTTGTTTTGGCAGTTCTCCGTTGAACAGCAGCAGATAGGCCCTGTTGTCGATCGACGTCGATGGATGTGCGACAATCAGCTGTTGGCAGCATTCCCTGCGTTCCTTGTCGGCATAGGGGTTCAGTATGCAGAGGGTGGTGCCGCAGGCTTGGGCCTCCGCAGCCAGCTTTGCCACTTCTCCGGAGGAGGCTTCGGGTGTCACTATGCCCATGTCGATCTCCGTTGCACGGTTCAGACCAAAACTTTTGCCGTTGCAGTGGGTATAGAGATTTTGCAGTTGAATGGCCCGCCGTTCATTGACGTCGCATTTGCGCAGCGTGTCGTAGAGCGCATGATCGTCGCCGATGAGTGTGTGTCGCATGAAGACCTGGCGGACAATGGCATAGACGAACGGAGAGTGTACTCCGTGCCCCCGGAAGTAGCGGGCGCGGGCGATGCGGCTGCGGAGCCGTTCGACGTCACGGCGGTGCCATGGACGATATTGTTTCGGCAGTTTCATTGTTTGAGCATTCCGGCCAACCGTCCGGTCGAGAAGGCGATCTGAAGATTGTAACCGCCCGTATTGGCATCCAGATCGAGCACTTCGCCGGCGAAATAGAGCCCTTTGATCTTCAACGACTCCATCGTGTGGCGGTTGATCTCGTCGCAGCACACGCCGCCGGCCGTAACGACGGCATATTCGAACGGAGCATAGTCCGTGACAGGGAGAACAAATCCCTTGAGTACGGTGATGAGCCGGCCGATGAGCCGGTCGTCGATCTTTTTGAGGTAGGTTTTCGACTGGATGTCCAGTTCCCTGCAGAGCGGCATGACCATCGGTTTGGGCACCAGCTTGCGCATCAGTTCCGCGAAGAACTCCTCTTCGGGCATCCCGGCGATCTCGCGGTGGATCCGTTCGCGGAGGATTTCGGGGGTGAGGGCGGGTTTCAGGTCGAGGACGATCTTCACGCGGCGCTCGTCGATCAGTGCATCGACGGCGTCGCGGCTCATCCGCAGCGCAATGGCTCCCTCGATTCCGCGTTCCGAGAAACCGATTTCGCCGAACTCTTCGCGTACGGGTTCATTGTCGATGAAGAGCGTCGCCCGGACATTGCGCAGAAGCAGCCCGTGCAGGTCGCGCAGCTGCGGGTGGGGGGATATGAGCGGTGTGAGCGACGGCCGCAGCGGCTCGATGGTATGTCCGAGATCGGCCGCAAAGGTGTATCCGTCGCCGGTGGAGCCGGTAGCGGGGTAGGAGACGCCGCCGGTTGCGATGATGACCTGCCGGGCCTCCTCCTTACGTTCGAAGCCCCGACGGTTCATGTAGCGCACGCCGAAGATCTTGTTCCCCAGCGTAAGCAAGCCTGTTACGCGGGTATTGAACCGGAATTCCACGCTGTTGTCGAGACACCATGCTTCAAGCGCGTTGGCGACATCCCAAGCCTTGCCGCTGCGGGGGAAGACGCGGTCGCCGCGTTCGACGTCGAGTTTCACGCCCTGTCGTTCGAAAAAGCGGATGGTCGCACGGTTGTTGAATTCCGCGAATGCTGTTGCGAAGAATTCGGCATTGGTGCGTACTTGTGAGGCGAATTCTTCGGGCGGGCGGGCGTTGGTAAGGTTGCAGCGGCCCTTTCCGGTAATACGGATCTTGCGGCCGGCTTTCTCCATCTTCTCGATGACGAGGACTTTTTTCCCGTTTCGGGCGGCCGTTCCTGCGGCCATCATGCCTGCGGCGCCGGCACCTATGACTATTACGTCGTATGAATCTGTATCGTACACGGAATATCGGTTTATGGGAAAACAAAGATAGTCGCTTTTTGCGGAATATTCAAATCCCCGTGACGGATTCATTCGTGCGGGTTTGCCCTGAAAATATTTCCGTTCGAGAGCATTGCCGTTTCTAAATTGTTTTCTATCTTTGCCGCGTCAAATTGCTACGCAAAAGTTCTCGGAAATATGTTAAGCCGCAGATTACTCAGGGTCAAGGTTATCAAAGCGCTGTTCGGCCATCTGAAATCGGACGCGACCAATATGCTGGCATCGGAGAAGACGCTGCTGGCATCGATCGACAAGACCTACGATCTCTATTTTCAACTCATGGCGCTGATTGTGGAAGTGCGCCGTTATGCGGAGTCGCGGCTTGAAACGGCACGGCACAAGAAACTGCCGACCTACGAGGATCTGAATCCCAATACGAAGTTTGTCGAAAACAAGGTGATCACGCTGCTGGCGTCGAGTGAGACGATCAACGGCTACCTTGCGGCACACAAACTGGGATGGTCGCAGTATCCGGAACTGATCAAGACGTTGTACACGCACTTCCAGGCGTCGGATGCCTTTCGCCAATATATGGAGAATCCGTCGCGGTCGTTTTCGGAGGACAAGGCGCTTGTCGAACAGTTCTACCGCAACGAGTTGGAGGACAGCGAGGAACTGGAGTCGGTGCTTGAAGAGCAGTCGATTTTGTGGAATGACGATCTGGGCTTTGCCTTGACGATGGTCGTGCGCACGTTGTCGAATCTGCGTGCCGCCTCTGCGGAGGTCAAGGTGCTGCCGAAGTTCAAGAGCGAAGAGGATCTGGCTTTTGTCAAGACGCTGTTCGAGAAGGTGCTCGTGAATTACGATCGGACGCAGCATGCCATCGAACGGTTTACGAGCAATTGGGATGTCGATCGCATCGCGTTCATGGATTACCTGATTCTTGCGACGGCCGTTGCCGAACTGACATCCTGTCCCGATATTCCGGTCAAGGTTACGCTCGACGAGTACATCGAGATCGCGAAGTACTATTCCGGCCCGGGCAGCAGCGTCTTCATCAACGGGGTGCTGGACAAATTGGTCACGGCGCTTACGGATGAGGGCGAGATCCGGAAGACGGGCAGGGGGTTGATCTGAGAGCGGGGGTATGCGTCACGGAATCGCATATTGGATGACAGGGGCGTTTGCGTGCTGCGGCGTCCTTGTTTCGTTGTGGAGCTGCGGCGGGAACCGCTCCGAACGTCATCGGGCGTTTTCGGGTCGGGTGATAACGGTTTCGGAGCGATTGTTGCAGGGGGATGTGACGGACACGTTGCGTTTCGGCCGGCTGCATGCCGGCGAGACGGCCCGTCTTGAGACGGGAATCCGCAATGCCGGAAGCGATCCGATCGTCCTCGTGCGCGAAGAGACGACCTGCGGCTGCACCCGGTTGGAATACGATGCGCGGCCGATTCTGCCGGGCGACACCTTGCGTATGGCCGTTCTATTCGACACGAGCGGACAACGGGGCTGGCAGTTCAAGGTGGTGCGTCTCTATTTTTCGTCAGGTGCGCGACCCTTGCGGCTCTATATCGATGCGGAGGTGGAGTGATGTTGCGAAGTCCGAAATAATTGCTATATTTGCAAGACAAACGGAAATCTTTAATTTGGAATTGGTATGATGAACCTGTTACAGGCGGCTGCCGGTCAGCCGCAACAACCTTCGCCCTGGGGCTTTTATATTATGATCGCACTGATGATCGTGGTGCTGTGGCTCTTCATGTGGCGTCCCGAATCGAAACGCCGCAAGGAGATGCAGAAGTTCCGCGAGAACCTCAAGAAGGGCGACAAGATAATCACGGCCGGAGGTATCTATGGTACGGTCAAGGAGATCAAGGAGCGTACATTGCTCATCGAGGTGGACGGCAATGTGACGTTGCGCGTCGATAAGAACATGGTTGTAGCCGATACGACCGATCTGCAGAAATAAAACCCTGCCGGAAAGAAGAAAAGCGGCCGGAAGCATCGACTTCCGGCCGCTTTTCGTATTCGGATGTTTCTCTTTTCAATCGCTTTTTAGGGTAATGATGCCAAAAAAGGTTGGTAGTATAAAATGTAGTCGACATAATATTTGGTAGTTATAAGGATAAAATAGAGATTAGTAGAAATGGGTTTCTACTAATCTCTATTTTTATGTCAAAAAAAACGAAAAATACGTTGTCCTCATTGTGGCTTTTTAGAGACAATAAAATGGGGTACTCGTAGCGGACACACCCGCTATTATTGTAAGAATTGTGGCAGCTATTTTACGGATCGTCGAGTCTGGATTTCCGATAAAAACAAGTTTATATGGTTCGCGCGTTGGGTTCGCGGTAAACAGCGTATTTGTGACCTTGCGAGTGAGAGCGGATACAGCGAACGCACCCTAAAAAGATACTTCTATCGGCTC
>CALUKI010000020.1 GCA_944321175.1 uncultured Alistipes sp. | reverse complement strand
GCTGAAACGGATTCTGGCGGACGGAGGTTACAGGGGCGAGACTGTCAGGAACACGGTCAAGAGACTGCTGCATTGCGATCTGGATGTCGTACTCAGGTCTGACAAACGGACGGACAGATTTGTCCCTATGCCAAAAAGATGGATTGTCGAGCGCACTTTCTCATGGCTCGAGAACTTCAGGAGACTGACCATTGACTATGAATACAAGGCCGATACGCACGAAGCCATGATGCATATCGCTGCCATAAAATTATTTTTGAATAAAATTTAAACAGCTTCTTACCATTTTTGAGTCGAACTATTTTTTGTAATACGGCAATTCTCGGCCACTTTCTCGAATGTTAAATTTAGGCAGATTGGACATAACTACATTTTTAAGTTAGATTAATACCGACACCGGCACGCCCGCCCCCGATCAGTTACCGGGCACCGCCAAGCGCCCCAACCCAGATAGAAAAGACAGTCCGTGCCGGATTCGACAAGACCATCTGTTTCGTCTGTGAGTTGTACAAAATTGGCGGTTTCGGTAACTCAGATCAAAACAAACGTCCCGTATTTCATATAATCGAGACAAATATAGCAAGATCGAATGAAATTCGCGAGGGCACGGACTGAAAAAGTTGCAGGTCCATAAGCAGCCGGAGGCCGCCGGACTCAGCGACTTACGGAATACGGACCGGCAGCGCTCAATCATCACAGGGTGTGCAGGGGCAATAAGCGCCCCATTTGTGACCGCAATCGTCGCAGACGAATTGCAGCCCGTCGAAATAGCAGTCACAACTGCCGCAATTCGGGCATTCGAGTTCCATGGTCGTAAAAATTAAGTGTGATACAATAGGTGAATGTCAAATCTCAGGGTCCACCTCCAGCGCGATGAAATATTTCCCTCGGCAGCCGATTCCGAGGATGCTGTTTTTGGCACAGTAGGCCGCGTCGGAGAGCTCCTCATCCGGGGTCGTCGGCGACACGCTCATATCTTCCTTGGAGAAGGCTACGACAAGGCCGTCGCTCATTCGCTTGTATGCCCCGTCCTGCAACCTGCGGTAGAGGCATCGGCAATCCAGGTCGCCCAGATGCAGGCACTCTCCCACCCGGAAATTCTTGTCGGCGGGCAGTGACTGCGACAGATTCCAGTCGTACAGATACTTTTCGCCCGCCTCGTCAATCATGTGAATGAGCGGCGTGCAGAGTATTGCCGTGCCTTTGTTTTCTTGAGTCCTTTCCATTTTGCAGCTCTTTTTAGCGATTGTTACTTTCATGCCGCAAAATAAACCCACTGGTCAGACAAAATATGTCTGACTAAAACCTTATCTTTGCAATAAAATCAGAAACCAATGACCAAAAACGGAAAATGCCTTTGGATTGTTGAGACGCTACTGCAGGCAGGCGCTCTTTCGCTGCGCGAACTGAATGAACGTTGGGAGCGGTCGGCGCTCTATGACAACCATCGAATCCTGGGACGTACCTTCACCCGCTATAAGGATCACATAGCGAATGAATATGCCATCGACATCGACTATTCGCCTTCGGCCAACAAATATTATATAGTCAATCGGGAAGAGATTCGCGACAATGCGCTCTACCGTTATCTGCTCTCTGCCTACCACATAGCCGACCTGAATACCCAGACTCTCCGGCACCGTGACCGGATGATGATGGAACCCGTACCGACTGGGGCGGAACATCTGGCCGCCATCCTTGAGGCGATCGACCGGAAACGGACCGTGTTGTTCAACTATACCTCTTATTATAGCCCGGAATTGCAGGATTGGGAACTTGTACCGGCCTTTCTGCGTGTCTTCGAGGGGCGCTGGTACTTGATTGCCGAATACATGAACCGGCAACGGGTCAAGACCTTCGCCCTCGAGCGCATTTCCCGACTGCAAATTGGCGAGACGCAGGCCGTGCCTTCACCCGGGCTTGTCCCCGGGGAGTATTACGCCGGATGCTACGGAATTATCCGCGAAGAGGAGAAACGCCCGAGGCTGATTCGCCTGTGGGCTGACCGACAGCAGCGCTGCTACCTGCGCGCCCAGCCGTTGCATGAATCGCAGGAGGAGATCGAAACCGAGGAGGATCATTCGATATTTACCTACTTTCTGCGGCCGTCGTTCGATTTCTACCAGCGTATTCTGTGGATGCGCGAAAAGGTCGAGCTTCTCGGCCCGGATGAGGTTCGCAGGGAAATGGCAGAGCTGGTCCGTCGTCTCGCCGCAAAATATCTCTCGGAATAGTGCAGCCTGCCGTAAATGGATTGAGGTGATAGGGGCCTCACTTAATGATTGTACGCCGTCTTTCTCCTGAAAAGAAAAGCAAGAGAGGGGCCGAGAATATGCATCCTTCTACAAGGGCGTTTGGACGATGGATTCCGGCAAGATCTTTTTCCACCTCTGACTTCTGTATGGGACGATTCTCAAATGGATGGACGGCTTTGAAAAGACAAGAATGGGAATACTTTGGATTCCGTATATAAGAAAACAGTTGGAAGAGCGTTCTTGAACTGTGTGAAAATAATTCGAATCTTTGTCATGAGCATTGGGCTGCAAACGAGCGGGCGGCGGCCGACAGGCGGTATCTGCCCGATCCCGCGGCTCTACAATGAACGAAGCAGCGGAGCCAGTTCCGTAAAGGAGACCGTACGGATCACACAATCCCCGACCGCTGTCGGCAACACGAGATGAATCGTATCTCCTTCGCTCTTTTTGTCTTTAGTCATGGCGTCGAAGAGTTCCGCTGTCGGAACCGGCGGTTGTGTCGTGAATCCCAGCGCCTCGATCAGTCCGGCTATACGATCTTCGGCTGCGGACGGCAGGAGGCCGAGCCGGCGGGCAAGACGGGCGGCCATGACCAGTCCGACGGCTACCGCCTCGCCGTGATTCATCTCGCGTGAACATTTCTCTATGGCATGGGCGAACGTATGGCCCAAATTGAGTTTGCGGCGCTCGCCCTGTTCGCGTTCATCGCGGCTTACGATCGCCGCCTTGAGCCGCACCGATCGAACGACCACCTCGTCCATCGCAGCCGCAGTGTGCCGCAGACCTTCGAATCCTGTCCGCTCGATCAATGCAAAGAGCTCTTCATCGCCGATGATGCCCGATTTGACCGCCTCGGCCAGACCGGCACGGACTTCCCGCACGGGGAGCGTCGAAAAAAGCGACGTGTCGCAGATGACGAATTGCGGCTGCGCGAATACGCCGATCATGTTCTTGTAGCCGTCCAGATCGACTCCGTTCTTGCCGCCGACGCTGGCATCGACATTCCCCAACAGGGTCGTCGAGATGTATCCGAAGGGTATGCCCCGCATATAGATCGAGGCGACAAAGCCCGTTATGTCCGTCACGATGCCCCCTCCGATACCCAACAGAAAGGTCGATCGGTCGGCTCCGCGCCGGATCAACTCCCGGCATACCGTCTCGACGCTCTGCAAACGTTTGTTCTCCTCGCCGGGTTCGATGACCAGGGGATGACGGCCGGCGAACAGTTCGGGATGCAGATGCAGGACGTTGCGGTCGGTAAGCATCTCGATCCGGCCTGCGGGCAGCAGTTGCGGCAGTTCCGCAAGGGCCGGCCCCACAACGATCCGGCTGCGGCCGGCTACCTGTAACGAATAACTCATACCTCTTCAGATGCGAGTTCGACGACGATCGACATATCCCGTTGAAAACGCCCGTCGAACTCCTCTCCGCATGTCGCGGCGGCGTTTTCACTCATCGGGACGATCCGTCCGCCGCAGGCGTCTGTACGGAGACGGCCTCCAATACGGCAACCGGTCTTTTGCCGTACAGCGGCGCTGCATACCCTCTCCTGCGACCGGTTCCGTCAGAATGGGCGGGGAGGTCCCGCTTCCGCATGCGGCGCGGCTGCACCGGTCGTGCTGCGTCGAAACGAATCGTGAACAAAAGTACACATTTTCTGAGAAATTATTACCTTTGCGGCGGAAAACGCCCCGAAAAACGCGGCAGAGACCGAAAGAGGATTCCTGCCGGTTGCGGCTTCCGATGCTGCGGTGCGGAATGCGGGGCGGATAAAGAGCCGGTATGGATGCAGACATCCGAGCGACGTCCCGACTATCGTCCGACGTATTCCATACCCGGCAGCCGTCCCGCAGCAGGCGGCCGCGACACGGAACGTCGGACACAGAAAAACACAATGCAGAAATTACGCAACATCGCCATTATCGCCCATGTGGACCACGGCAAGACGACACTCGTTGACAAGATGATTCTTGCAGGACATCTCCTGCGTGACAATGCTCCCTCAAACGGAGAACTGATCATGGATAACAATGATCTGGAGCGCGAACGGGGGATTACGATTCTTTCGAAGAACGTTTCGGTCATCTACAAGGATTACAAGATCAACATCATCGATACGCCGGGGCATGCCGATTTCGGCGGTGAGGTGGAACGTGTGCTCAACATGTGCGACGGGGTGCTGCTGCTGGTGGATGCCTTCGAGGGCACCATGCCGCAGACACGGTTCGTATTGCAGAAAGCCCTTGCCTTGGGCAAAAAACCGATCGTGGTCGTCAACAAGGTCGATAAACCCAATTGCCGCCCCGAAGTGGTCAACGAACAGGTTTTCGATCTGATGTTCTCGCTCAATGCTACGGAGGACCAGCTCGACTACAAGACGATCTATGGCTCGGCCAAACAGGGGTGGATGTCGCATGTGTGGAGCGAGCGCACCGATTCGATCGCTCCGCTGCTCGATGCGATTATCGACGAAATACCGGAGCCGGCCGTTGTCGAGGGGACGCCGCAGCTGCTCATCACGTCGCTCGAATACTCCTCTTATGTGGGAAGGATCGCTGTCGGAAAGGTCACGCGCGGGTCGTTGCGCACGGGGCAGAACGTCACGCTCGCCAAACGCGACGGCAAAACGATGCTGAAGACACGGATCCGCGAATTGATGGTCTTCGACGGCCTGGGCAAGAAGAAGGTCGATGAAGTGCCGTGCGGCGAAATCTGTGCTTTGACGGGTATCGAAGGCTTCGAAATCGGCGATACGATCTGCGATTACGAAAATCCGGAGCCGCTGCCGCCTATCGCCATCGACGAGCCGACGATGTCGATGCTCTTCACGATCAACAACTCGCCCTTCTTCGGCAAGGATGGAAAATACGTTACTTCGCGCCATATCAAGGAGCGCCTCGACCGCGAACTGGAGAAGAACCTCGCATTGCGGGTGGAGCCGGGGCAGAATGCCGATTCGTTCGTCGTCTATGGACGCGGCGTGCTGCATCTGTCGGTGCTGATCGAGACGATGCGCCGCGAAGGGTATGAATTGCAGGTCGGACAGCCGAAAGTAATCGTCAAGGAGATCGACGGCGTGAAGTGCGAGCCTGTGGAGGAGATGACGGTCGATTGCCCCGACGAGTATGCCGGTACGGTCATCGAACTGTCCACCAAACGCAGGGGGACGCTCACGAACATGGAGTCGGCGAACGGCCGCACGCGGCTGGAATTCGACATACCGTCGCGGGGCATCATCGGCCTGCGGTCGAACATGCTCACGGCAACGGCCGGCGAAGCGATCATGACCCACCGGTTGAAGGACTTCGAACCCTGGATGGGCGACATCGAGATGCGGACCAACGGTTCGCTGATCGCCTCGGAGACCGGTACGGCCTATGCCTACTCGATCGACAAGCTGCAGGATCGCGGACGTTTCTTCATCTCGCCGATGGATCAGGTCTATGAGGGACAGGTCGTGGGCGAAAGCAGCCGTGCAGGCGATATCACGGCCAATGTCACCAAGGCCAAACAGCTGACCAACATGCGTGCTTCAGGGGCGGATGACAAGGCGGTCATCGTCCCTCCGAAAATCTTCTCGCTGGAAGAGGCCTTGGAGTATATCAAGGAGGACGAATATGTCGAAGTAACACCCCACGCCATGCGCCTGCGGAAGATTCTGCTGCATGAAGTGGATCGCAAACGGGCGGCGAAATAACCGTTGCGGAGAGGAGCATTTTGCGCTTCCGGCCACGCTGTCCAACGCCTTGCTTTTCGTTTTCTGATCAGTTTGGCCGAACATTGTCTTCGGCCGTCCTCACGGAAGACGCGGCCGGCAAACCGCCGCCGGCAGCAATACGACCTCGATAATATCATACAGGCAGGGACATTCCGTGTTTCTGCCTGTTCTTATGCGGCGGGGGATGCCGGCCGCAGGACGCCTTGCGGGACCGTCGGATCAAGGCGGCCTCAATTCCGCCGCAGCGTCGCAAACGACAGGATATGCCAGGTAAGTGCGGCTGCCAGTGCCAGCAAGCCCGATTGCGCCCACCACCAGCCGTCAACTACCCGAAATACACAATAGAGAATCGTCAGCCAGATCAAACCAACGGACCAGACCTTGACATGCAGCGGAATGGCCCGATGTTCCCGGAAGTTGCGGATATAGGGGCCGAGACGGGGATGTTCCATCAGCCGTCGGTACAATGCCGGCGAGGAGCGGTAGAAAGCCCATGCCGCCGCGAGCAAAAAGGGCGTCGTCGGCAAAAGCGGGAGAAAAATCCCTGCAAGAGCCAGGCCCATGGCACACCACCCCAATATCAGATAGCATGTTTTCACGCCGTAAAAGTAATTCTTTAACGATTTGTTTCCTATATTTGCAGGGGAAAACATACCACAACGAAAACGATTTTGTCCTATGGAGAGGAAAATAGGCATTGCAAGCGATCATGCGGGCTATGAAATGAAAGAGTTCCTGACCGGCTATCTGAGTGCCCAGGGGTTCGACGTGTTTGATTTCGGCACCGACTCGCCCGATGCCGTCGATTATGCCGACTATGCGCATCCGCTGGCAGAAGCGATCGAAAAAGGCGAACTGGAGCGCGGCATCGCGATCTGCGGATCGGGTGAGGGAATGGCCATCACGCTCAACAAGCACCAGAGAATCCGTGCCGGTTTGGTCTGGCGCAACGAGATTGCCGAATTGATCAAAAAACACAACAATGCGAATGTGATCGTGCTGCCGGCCCGTTTCATCTCCAACGACGAGGCGATAGCGTTTGTCGAGACCTACCTGACAACGCAGTTTGAGGGCGGCCGTCACGAACGGCGCATTGCGAAGATTCCGGTTCGTGCCGCACAGGATACGCCGCATGGACAGAAATAAGATGGACTCTCCGGCGGACCGAAACGTCCGCTTTTCAGTCCGGATGAAAGGAGAGGCCCCGTTTCGCAAACGGGGCCTCTCCTTTTGGCATCATTACCCCGCTTCATACGCGGCAGGAATCTTTTTTTTCTTGTCCGGTCCTTGTCCGGCTGGCGGCGGTTGGAAAAGAGTCGTGGATGGGAGGAGCCGTTTCCGGTAAATTCGAAAACCGTGCGTTGTCCGGCCGAATGGCGATGCCGCATCGCTCCGCTCTCGAAAATTTACCGTTCCGTGCGGCTGCCGGCTGACTCCGTCGGCTCCGGATCGTCTCCGAAGAGGCGGCGTGCGATCCGCGCACAGGCTTCGGCATCCGCCAGTGCGTGATGATGGTGCTTGAGATTGTACCCGCAGGCCGCGGAGACCGTATGCAGCTGGTAATTGGCAAGTCCCTTCATCTTGCGGCGCGATGCCCGCAGGGTGCAGTAAAACCGGTAACCGGGATAGGGCAGGCCGTAGAGCGCATGTACCGCGCGCAGACATCCTTCGTCGAACGGAGAGTTGTGTGCAACCAACGGCAGCCCTTCGATGTGGGGCGCTATTTCGGCCCATACCTCCGGAAACGGCGGTGCATCCTCCGTATCGTACCGTGTCAAACCGTGAATCGCCGTTGTAAAGGCGGAATAGTAGTTCGGATAGGGATGGATCAGTCGGTAAAAGCTGCCGGCAATCTCGCCGTCCCGTACAATCACGACTCCTACACTGCATACGCTTGTGCGTTGTCCGTTTGCCGTCTCGAAATCGATTGCCGCAAAGTTCCGCAATGCCATTTCCGCCACTCTTTATCTTCCGAATCCAAGGAAAAGCCGGAGCTTGAACTCCGGCTTCGATCCTCTCCCCGTTGCCGTTACTCCTTGACGCAACGCACCTGCATGCCGCCTGCGGCATATTGCAGCGCCGCACCGTGGAATGACGACCCGGCGCGTGTGCCGTTGATGTCGAACGAAAAGTCCATTGCATAGGCTGATGTGCCCTCAGCCGAAGAGCTCCAGTAATAACCGATCCATGGGGTGGGGCGTTCCTCGTTTTCATTCATGTTCGTCAGGGCGCCCGTATAGAAGCTGCGTCGGCCCGCACCGGGGAAGAAGGCTTCGTTGACACCGTCGGTCAACGTAAATCCGTAATTCTTCTCCAGTTCTGGCGTGATGTCGTCCTTGATCTGCAATGCGGCATAGAATGATTTGGGAGCCACCTTCCACCCTTTGGGACATGGATCGTTCAAGGTCTTCGCCGTCCCCCAGAGCGTGGGATCAGCCGTGTATAGCCAATTGTAACGGCTCTCTTCGACTCCCGATATGAAATATTTCGTGTGCGTCCCTGCATATTCCTGCGTCCCCGTCTCGGCCGATGCCGCAATGTAGCTGATATAGGCCCGGTTGTTCTCGCTGTCATATACGTCGATTTCGGCCGATTCCGCCATGTTGTAGTAGGCCGGGCCGGGGAATGGATCCTTCCGTCCCCACTGGTAGTAGAGCCCGTATGAGTCGAGAATATCCTCCTCGCTCGTCCCCGATATGGTCAGGGCTCCGAGATTCCGCTTCATGGCTGTTTCGCCGCCCAGTTCGACCGTTTCGTTTCGCGGATCGTTCTCCGTACACCACAGATGCCACGTCCAAAGCAGCTCTCCGGCGGCGTCGAATGCTCCGAGTACGGCATTGCCGCTGTTGAAGACCGGATTGTCATCGTCATCTTCGCCCGTGGTGAAGAAAACATATGCCTTGCCGTCGGCCAGTCGAGGGTATTCGAGCAGCTTGTACGGCGTCTGCCACAGGATGGCCACGCTTGCAGGGGAGATCGTCCCTCCGTTTTCGCCTTTTTGCGTGGCATCGATGCAGTATCGGGTATTCGATTTGGTCAGAATATAGCTGTTCGAGGGTTCATCCGAAAAATCCACCTGATCGGCGACGGATACATACAGGGATGATGAAACGCTCGAATTGCCGGAAGTGCGGCCCGTAATGATTGCCGTGCCGTATTTGACATTGGGCTCGGTCTCTTCGCCCTCCTCGGTCGTCGTGACCGACTCGTCGCCGAAAAGCGTCGGGGCCGTTATGTAGATGCGTCTTTCGTCCGTATTGACCGTAATGGTCCATCCCTGCGGGATCGTCGTTGCTGAGACCGAAGCCAGTCCGTATGCCGTATAGCCGATGGAGACTTGTCCGCCCGGCTCTTCGATGAGGGCGATTCTCTCATCCAGAATCAACGAGTATTCTTCATCCTTCTTGCACGATGGCAGCAGTGTCGCCACGACGGCCAACGATAGAAGCAAATTCCTTACAGTCAGTCTTTTCATTGTATAATGCGGCTCAATAATCTTCAAAATATCTGCAAATATACCAAAAAGTGCAAAAAAAACGGTCTTCGCCCCGAATTATTTATGGCGGCGGATCGTACTGCACCCGAAGCAAAAACGTAAAACGGGGCCGTTTAGTATCCGAGACGGCCCGTCAGAACAAAAAACGATGCGAAGGCTGCTTTTCGCGCCTCCGCATCGCGGTTTCAGGATCGTCCGGGGATGCCCCGCTCACAGGGAACATGCACCTGACATTTCCCGCAGCCGAAACGCGGCGCGTATTTCAGGCGCATCCGTTCGCAATAGCTGCTGCACAGACGGTGCGATTTCCCGTGCTCCAGTGTGATGGCCGAAGCAGGGCATTGCCGCATACAGGCTCCGCACATCGTACAGTAGTCGTACAGCCCCTTGTAGGGCCGGACGGTCACGGGCAGCGGAGCATCGGTAATGACACTGCCGAAACGCCCGCTTACGCCGCGTTCGGTAATCAGTCCCTTCGAGAGAGAGAACGTTCCCAATCCGCAGATGTACGCCACATGGCGTTCGGACCAGTTGCTCGTAAAGCTCAACTTCTTGTCCGCAATATCGGGATTTGTGCCGGCTTCGAATACGGACTGGAATTCCGGACTTGAATAGGGCGAAAACGCCTTGTATCCCCGATTGCGGAGCCATTGTTCCAGAAAATGGTTTACATTATCGAGAAACGCCTGCCCTTCGACACGGGCGTAGAGCCAGCCGTTTCCGACCTCCGTCGGATCGTTTTTGTTCCCTTCGACGACAAAATCGCTGAACGGGGCGAAGTAGGAGACGACCCTCGCGGCCCCCGGCAGCCACTCTTCAGGTGTTCGGAACAGGGGGCCGACGGCTTCCGGATGTTTCATTCCGGCCCACAGGGGATCCTGTGCGTCTCCGACTTTCACGAGGGGCGTGTCGTAGAGCCGTTCTCCGACATCGGCCGGAACGAGCGCAACCCCGTCTCCGACATAGTTCTGCGGGGATTCCCGAACGAATCGTTCCAGCGCCTGGGTAAGTTCTTCGATCAACATGGGCTCATCTGGTTCGGGGCTATTTCTTTTCCGGTTTGGAGATCGATTCGCGCATGGTCGTATCGGCCATGATATTCTTTATGCGGTAATAGTCCATGATTCCCAGATTCCCGTTGCGGAACGCTTCGGCCATCGCCAGCGGGACTTCGGCCTCTGCAAGAATCACTTTTGCCCGTGCATCCTGCGCCTTGGCGCGGTTCTCCTGTTCAAGCGCAACGGCCATTGCCCGCCGCTCTTCGGCTTTGGCCTGGGCGATGTTTTTGTCGGCCTGCGCCTGATCCATCTGCAACTGCGCTCCGATGTTCTTGCCCACGTCGATGTCGGCGATGTCGATCGACAGGATTTCGAATGCCGTACCGGCATCCAGACCCTTGTCCAGCACTACGCGCGAGATCGAGTCGGGATTCTCCAGCACGATTTTGTGCGTGTCGGCCGAACCGATCGACGAGACGATGCCTTCGCCTACACGGGCCAGTACGGTCTCCTCGCCGGCACCGCCCACCAGCTGCTTGATATTGGCCCGGACCGTTACCCTTGCTTTGGCGATGAGCTGGATGCCGTCCTTGGCGACAGCGGCAACCGGCGGGGTGTTGATGACCTTCGGGTTGACCGACATCTGTACGGCTTCAAAGACGTCGCGGCCGGCAAGGTCGATGGCTGTCGCCATCTTGAAATCGAGCTGGATGTTGGCTTTCTGTGCCGAAACCAGTGCATGGACCACGTTGGGCACGTTCCCGCGTGCCATGTAGTGCGCTTCCAGTGCGTTCGGATCGAGTTCGAGCCCGGCTTTCGTACTCTCGATCATCGACGAGACGATAACCGAAGGCGGAACCTTCCGCCATCGCATCATGATGAGCTGCAACAGATTGATCCGGACGCCCGATACGAGTGCGGAGAACCACAACCCGACGGGAATGAAATAGAAAATAAGCCACAGTGCGACCAGACATGCGACGATTGCGATGATGAAAACAGCGTTGGGATCCATTTTTTGAACAGTTTTATTGTGAATAATCGAATGATCGGAGTGCTCCGGACGGCAGCAGGGGCCGGCGGGATGTCCCTGCCGGCGCTTTCGGACGATTGCCTAATCGGGTTTGCGCACGATGACGGTAAAGTTTTCGAATCCGACGACCTCCACCGGACTCCGCTGGTCGATGTAGGTGTCGACCGATTTGGCCTCGTAGTTCCGGCCGGCGATTTCGATCTTTCCCATCGGCGCCAGCCGCGAGACGGCCGTGCCCCGGTCGCCGACATGCAATGACTGTTCGGGCATCTCCATGCTCGAAGAGTCGATTTTCTGTTTGAGCGAAAGCCGCTGCCATGTTTTGGTGCGCAGCGATACGATCGTTGCGACGGCCGAGACGATAATTACGGCGATCACCACGACCGTCCCCGTAACCGCTCCGTAATCGGCGTATGCTTTGTAGATGGCGCTGCCGTAGCAGATGATTGCAAAAAGCGCCCCTACCGAGACGCCCGGCAACAGAACCAATTCTGCAACGAGAAACAGAACCCCCAACAGAATCAAAAAAACAATCAGTAACATCTCTCCGGAAATTTATCCGCAAGAAAGATAATGATTTTTTCCCGATTATTCAACGATTTCCGCAACTTTTACCTCTGAAGCGTTCTCCTGCTGCCGCAGCAGGTCGGCTACGCGGTCGGCGATGGTCTTGTCGGCGAAAGGTCCGAGAATGAAAAGTTGTCCGGCACGCGAAATCTCGCAGCTTCCTGCAATGTTTTCGATTGCGCTCCGCGACTCCTCCGAGAGGGCGTTCAGCCCCGATGCCTCGACACGGAACGACGGCGTGTTCCCCTCTTCTTCGGCATCGGCAAGATTGGTGCGCACCCCGTCGTTCCAGACGACGATCTCCGGCCGTCGGAAACCTCTCTTTTTCATCTCGGCAAGAGCCTCCCGCGCCTCTTCGAGCGTGCGGAATCCGCCGGCATAATAGGCGTATTTCCCGTCGACTTTCTCATAGCCGAGCGGATAGGCTCCCTTGAAAAGATAACCTCCGTTGGTGCGGTTGGTGTAGGTTGCCAGCAGAATGCGGTAGATCGTCCCCCGGTCGTAGCGTGCCGCTTCGGGGATGGGATTCGATGCGTTGTATTTTGCGGGCGAGACGAACCCGATGGGTGCATAATCGAGGAAGAGCCGTTCTTCGAGATAGAGTTTCGGCAGCCGGTACTCTTTTGCCTGCAACTCCTCGCCCACCCTTTTCAGCGAATCCCGTGCGCGGGTCATGCCCAATGCATCGGCCAGAGCGGTTTCATACGCTGTCATTGCGCGCTTCTGCAAGAGACAGGACATCAATTCGTCGGAGTAGTACATCCCTCTTTCGGCTGCGATCTGCTGCCGTACGGCAGCCATTTTCTCTTCCGACGATGCCAGCAGCTCTTCCCTGCCCAGTTTGTCGAGGATGTATGCGTAGGCGTAATTCTTGTTGTCGTAGATACGGCTCCATATCGCGGAGAGGGAGTCGCAGAGCGTCCGGTTCAGCTCCTGCAGCGTCTCGTACCGTTCATACAGGACTGCGGCGGGTTCGGCGGCGCTGACTGTATCGTATGTGATTTTCAGCGACTCGATGGCTCCGTAGTTGTCCATGCAGGCGTCGATCATGCCGGCTACGTCCCGTTCGCGCCGCTGTGCCAGCTGCAATGCCCCGTAGTCGAATGCCGGCAGTTGTTTCCGGAAAAGGACATTGTCCGTCAGATTGGCCCGCTGCAGCGAATCGGGCAGCGGACTGCCGCCGTCGTGGGCCGTGTGCGCCCTCTGTTCTTCGGCCTGGCTGTTCAGGTCGAGATTCGCAAGCACCCAATCCTGTTCAATCGTATTGATGCGGTCGGTCAACTTCCCGCGTTCGGTACGGATCGTGAAGAGCAGCTCTTCGCACCGCAGGATCTCCGCCGTGTTCTCGTTTCGCTGCTCCGGATTGTCGCGCAGCAGCTGTCGGACGCGATGCACGACCTTCGTGATCGAGTCTTCACGGATCTGCAATGCCGCCTCCTTGCGGAGCATCTCCATATACTCCGTATTGTTTTCCAGACCGGCGATCCGCGCCGTTACCTCCTGTGCCGATGCACCGAAGGCGGTCAGCAGGACCGTCATCAGAGACAGAATCCACCCCTTACGCATTATTTCCACCATTTTAGAAAGAATAACTGCACCAATCCGAAAATTTCCAAACGGCCCAGCAGCATCAACAACGTATTCGAAAATTTCACCACGACCGGCAATCCGGCGTAGTTCCCCATCGAATTGACCTCACCGAACCCCGGTCCTACGTTTCCCATGCAGGCGATTGCTGCGGTGAAGCTCGTTTCGATATCGACCCCGCAGACCGTTCCGACGACCGTTCCCGCAAACAGTGCGAAAAAATAGGCTACGATGAACGCAATTGCCGTATTCACGACTTTGTCTTCCAGAACGTTTCCGTCAATACGCACTCGCATGACGGCATTGGGATGCTGCTGTAAGGAAAAACGCAAACGCAACGTTTTTATTGCCAACAGGAACCGATCCACTTTTATACCGCCGCTTGTCGAT
>CALUKI010000019.1 GCA_944321175.1 uncultured Alistipes sp. | reverse complement strand
TCGATGCCGAAGGGTTCGCTGCGCGTGAGCAGCACGTCGAGCGTCTGCGGGAAGAGGTTGCGATCGACGAAGAGCTGCGTGCGGCCCTCCTTGACGGCGTCGCGGCTGCGCAGGGCGAACATCATGAGCATCGCCTCGGCCGTCGCCGTCCCTTCATCCAGCAGCGAACAGTTGGCGATCTCCATCCCCGTGAGTGACAGGATGGCGGTCTGGAAGTTGAGCAGCGCTTCGAGCCGGCCCTGCGAGATCTCGGCCTGATAGGGGGTGTAGGAGGTGTACCACGAGGGATTTTCGAAAACGTTGCGGCTCACCACGGCCGGCACGGCGCAGGGGTAGTAGCCCATGCCGATGAACGACCGCAACGGGTGGTTGCGGTCGGCCAGCGCGCGGATATGGGCCGCGAATTCATACTCGCTCATGCCTGCGGGCAGATCGAGCGGTTTCTTGAGCCGGATCGATTGCGGAATGACCTGTGCAATGAGTTCATCGACCGAATCGACCCCGATCGTGTGAAGCATCTGTCGCAGTTCCTCGGGGTCCGAAACCCCGATGTGACGCGAAGAGAAGTTGTCGAACATGTCTTTTTATCGAGTTTGTTTTGTATGGTTTGGAATAATGCTTGTCGCCAAGTGAATATTTGAAGCTGCCGTTTAATATTTGAAACTGCTGCCGCCGATGAACTCCCGCAGCAGCGACGTGGGCGGAATTTCGTCGGGGGCGATGGGGATGAAGTTGTCGAGGAACTTCAGCAGACGTTTCGCCTCGCCGTATTCGGGTACGGTGTCGGGCACCTCGCGCAGGATCTTCTCGGCATAGGGCCGCAGGACCGAAATTTCGTAGAAAAGCGACGAGTTGAACATCACGTCGGCATTCTCCTGATAGGGGAAGATGTGTTTCTCCTCACCGCGCCGGACGCTCTGCCACTGTTGCAGCGTGGCCAGTGCGTTGTGTCCGCGCGTGGCATAATCACGTACCATGCGGCGCAGCAGCCGGTTGTCGGTGGTGGCGATGCGCGAAAGGTTGTCCATCGATACCGAGGTGAAGCACGAGATGTAGATCCGGAACTTCATCGCATCGGGAATGCTCGGCGTCAGCCGCGGATTCAGTCCGTGGATCCCTTCGATGATGAGTACCGACCGTTCGTCGAGCTGCAGCGGATTGTCGTGCCACTGCCGCTTGCCCGTGATGAAGTCGTAACGCGGCACGGGCAGGCTTTCGCCGGCAAAGAGCCGTTTGAGATGGTCGTTGAAGAGCTTCAGGTCGATGGCTTCGAGTGCTTCGTAGTCGTATTTCCCCTCGGCGTCGCGCGGCGTGCGGTCGCGGTCCACGAAGTAGTCGTCGAGCGAAATGAGTACCGGGTTGAGTCCCAGAATACGCAGCTGGATCCCCAGACGTTTCGCCGAGGTGGTCTTGCCGCTCGATGAAGGTCCCGAAATCAGGACCATGCGTGTTCCGTGGGTGCGGTTGGCGGCTGCGATCGTATCGGCGATGCGGGCCAGCTGCTTCTCGTGGAATGCTTCCGCAATCTTGATCAGCTCCGAGGCGTCGCCGGCCAGCACCTTGGCGTTGAGCCGTCCGACGGTCGGTACGCCCATGATGTCAACCCACTCCTTGTACTGGTGAAAGATGTCGAACATCTTGTCCTGCGCGACAAGTGGCTGCAGTGCGTCGGGATGCGTGCGGGCCGGCAGCACGACATAGAATCCGTCGTAATAGGGGCGGATGTCGAAGAGCCGGATATATTCGGTCGAAGGGGCCAGCGCGCCGTAGAAGTAGCCTTTGAGGTTGTCGAGCGTATAGAGACTGCAATAGAGCCGCGGGCGCGTGTTGAGCAGGGCGAGCTTGTCGTCGAATCCCAGCCGTTCGAACGCTTCGGCAGCCTCGGTGGCCAGTACCCGCTGCCGGGTGATGGGAATCGCCTCTGCGACCACTTCCTGCATCCGCTTGCGGATGGTTTCGGCTTCGGCGGCCGTGATGCCGTTGCAGCCTTCGATTTCACAGTAAAAGCCCCGCAGCATCGAATGGCGGATGTAGAGTTTCCGCTCCGGATAGAGATCCCTGACGGCGTGCTGGAGAATGAACGAGGCCGTGCGTTCATAGACCCGCACGCCTTCGAAATCGGTGATGTCGATGTAGCGTACGGTAATCGGGGTATAGACCTTGTAGTTCAACTCCTTGATCCGGTTGTTGACGTAGGCCGCCAGATAGGGGTGCGGCCCGCCCGGAAGATATTGGCGTTCGATTTCGAGCAGCGGTGTGCCCATCTCGACCTCGATGGCGCGGCCGAGGTTCTCGCAGATGACTTGGATCGAATCTTTCATCGTGATATGCGGATTCAAAATTTCAACCAAAGGTAGCGATAATAATTTGCTTGGACAAATATCTCCGCCGATCTTCGACGCATCACCGGAGAAAGGGCCCGGAGCCGGACGGCAAATCCGCATGCCGCTCCGGAGTATGCGGGCCGGACGGGGCGCGGGATAGCTTCCCTTGTCGGTCGGGGTCAGAAGCGTCCATTGTTTGCGGAACGTATCGATCTCTTCGGATTGAGTGCGGGTGTTCATGTCGCCGCAGAGAAAAACAGGCTTGTCGCTCCGGTCGGGCAGATGAAGATTCCTGCCGAAAATTTGGAGGTTCGCGGCGGAGTTTTTAACTTTGCTTGTCGGGGCTTGTCCCGCGTCCCTCGGAACGGGCACATACTGCAATGAAGGAGATGAAGAGAAGATCATTATTCGGAACATTCGTGGCATACATGTCACTTGTCGTTGTCCTTGTCGGCTGTGCGCCGCGCATGGAGACGGTGGTCATCCTCTCGACCAACGACATGCACTCGCACATCGAGACCTTCCCGCAGCTCGCTGCGGCCGTCAAGGCGTGCCGCGATACGATGAAGCATGTCATTCTGGCCGACGCGGGCGACCGTTGGACCGGCAATGTCTATTGCGACCGCGCCGCCGCGCCGCGCAAGCCGGTCATCGATCTGATGAACCGCCTGCGCTACGACGTGGCGACCTTCGGGAACCATGAATTCGATGCGGGACAGGCATTTCTGGGCATGCGCACGGCACAGTGCGATTTTCCGGTCATCTGTGCCAATATCGTCAGCGATACGGCGACCTTTCCGCAGCCGGCTCCTTACGTCGTCATCGAACGAGGCGGAAAGCGGATCGGCTTTGTGGCGGCGGTGACCAATTACGACCGCAACAACCATCCGGCCGGCAACGACGAGAGTTTCGTGGGATTGACCTTCACCGATGCGGTGGCATCGGTGGCTGAATACGAGGCGCTGCGGGATGAATGCGACGCCTTGGTGGCCCTGACCCATATCGGCACGGTCAAGGACCGTCAATTGGCCAATGCCGCGCCGCGATACGATGTGATCATCGGAGGCCACAGCCATGACGAAACCGATGAACTGGTCAATGGCGTACTGGTCACGCAAACGGGCAAATACCTTCACAATATCGGTGTCACGACCTTGACGTTCCGTGATGATGAACTGGCAGATAAGGAGTTCCGGCTGGTTCCGCTCGATGCCTACAAGCCCTCGGCAACCTATCAGCGCATGATCGACGGTTATTACAGCGATCCGGCGCTGCGGGCCAAAGTGGCCGATTTGCGCGGCGCGATGGACAAGACGGGTCTGGCCAATGTCTTTACCGAAGGGGTGAAGGAGGCCGGCAAGGCCGACATCGGGATCTACCATATCGGCGGCGTGCGCCTCGATACGCTTGTCGGGGAGGTTGCCGTGGCGGACATCTACAATCTCGATCCTTTCGGGTCGAAGCTGGTGACGGCCGAAATGACGGCCGATGACCTTGCGCGGCTCGTCAAGACGAAGTACAACGACTCGATCAATCTCGATGAGTCGCATCGGGTGGATCTCTACATGACCACGCCGTATGTGATCCATACGGATGCCTGCAACGAAGCCCTGCGGGTGGAGTTTCCCGAACTGAAACGCGGCCGCCGCTATCGCGTGGCAATGGGCGATTATGTTTTCAAGAATTACGCTGACCTGAAATGTTCGGCGGATTCCGTCTCCGGAATACTGATTACGGATGTATTGGATTCATATTTCCGGAGCCGTTCGCCGTTTGTCCCGGACAATGTCCCGCGTCAGCGAATCGAGCGGGAATAGCTTGATCGACATGTAGATAAATCTCCGCCGTTGCCCGACGCAACGGCGGATTTTTTATTACACAAATTGATATTTCCTTTATATATTCGGCACGGTGCTTTGACCTGCCCGATATTAATGCCTATTTTTGTATCGGTTGATTCCGCAATCAATGAAAATCCAAAATTACATAGCGACCATGAATTTTATCAGAACCGTTCGTTTCTTGTCCGCAGCCGGCGTATTGCTGTTTTCCGCAGGCCGGTCAGCCGCCCAGACGGCGGAGACTCCGGCCCCCAGGACCTACAGGATCTATGCGGTGTGTGACGCCCATCTCGACACGCAGTGGAACTGGGATTTGACACATACCATTCGGGAATATATTCCGCGCACGCTGTTCCAGAACCTTTGGATGATGGAGCGCTTTCCGGAGTACCGCTTCAATTTCGAGGGCGGCATCATCTATCACTGGATGAAGGAGTACTATCCGATGCACTATGCAAAACTGAAGCAATACGTTGCATCGGGACAGTGGCATGTCTCCGGCGCCTCGTGGAATGCCAACGATCCCAACATGCCGTCGGCCGAGTCATTCATCCGCAACGTCCTGCAGGGGCAGGAGCTCTATAAACGGGAGTTCGGAGTCCGTTCGACGGATATTTTTCTCCCCGACTGCTTCGGGTTCAGTTATACGCTGCCGTCGTTGGCCGCCCATTGCGGTCTGATCGGGTTCTCGACACAGAAACTGAGCTGGCGCAAGCGCGAGTTCTATCCCGATGCGCCCTATCACAAGAAAAATCCCTTCTCGTGGGGCGTATGGTACGGTATCGACGGCCAGTCGCTTATGGCGGCATTCGATACGGGCGGTTACACGACGGAGTTTCCGGCCGATGCGGGCTACAACAAGGATTTCATCCGTCGTGCCGCGAACGGTTTCGACAATACGGCCATGCGGTATTACAGCGGCGGACATCTGCACGGCACGACCAACTGCGGCGACCGGGGCAACAGCGGAACCGTGACGACGGCGCGCCGCATGGCGGCGGCAATGGCCGATCCGAACGCTCCGGTCGAGATCATCAGCGCCACGAGCGACCAGCTTTTCAAGGATTATATGGACCGCCGCGACGAACTGCCTTCGTATGACGGCGAACTGCTGATGGATGAACATGCGTCGGGATGCTATACGTCGCAGGCGGCGATGAAGTATTACAACCGTCGCAACGAAGAACTGTTGGGCGCGGCCGAACGGGCTTCGGTTGCGGCCGACTGGCTGGGTGCGCGGGCATACGACCGTAAGAAGCTGAACGAGATCTGGCAGCGGGTGCTGTGGCACCAGTTCCACGACGATCTGACGGGTACGAGCATTGCCGACGCCTACCGCTATTCGTGGAACGACGAACTTATTTCGATGCAGCAGGCAACCGAAGTGATGACGACGGCCGTCGGGGCGTTGAGCCATTCGCTCGATACGCGGGTAAAGGGTACGCCGTTGGTGGTTTACAATGCCGCGACTTGTCGGGCGCAGGACCTTGTCGAAGCCGAAGTGCCGCTTCCGGCCGCATCACGGGGTGTGAATGTCTATACCCCCTCGGGAAGGCGGGTGCCGGCGCAGATCCTCTCCCGTGAGGGCGATACGGCGCGTATTCTCTTTGCTGCGGATGTTGAAGCGGCAGGGTATGCGGTCTATGATGTGCGCCCGGGCGGTGCGGCGCGTTCCGGCGCGTTGAAATGTACGGACCGGACGCTCGAAAACCGGATCTACTGCATCGAACTCGATGCCAACGGCGACATTTGTTCGATCCGCGACAAACGGTGCAATCGGGAACTGGTGGCCGATGGAAAGGCGTTCCGGCTGGCTGTTTTCGAGGGCAATCCTTCGAACCGCTACCCGGCATGGGAGATCATGAAGGCCACGATGGACCAAACGCCGAACGCCGTAAACGGCGATGTGCGCATTACGGTTGTTGAAGAGGGGCCCGTGCGGGCTACGCTCAAGGTGGAACGTACATACGGGCCTTCGGCATTCGTGCAGTATGTCTCGCTGACCGACGGCGGCATGGACGATCGTATCGACATCCGCAATCGGGTTGACTGGGCGAGCCGCGACGTCCTGCTCAAGGCGGAATTCCCTTGTGCGGTGGCCAATGAAAAGGCGGCATACGATTTGGGTCTGGGCTTCCTTGAACGCGGCAACAATACGGAGCTGGCGTATGAGGTGCCGGCTCACAAATGGGCCGACCTGACGGCGGCGGACGCTTCGTATGGCGTGTCGATCCTGAACGACTGCAAGTACGGCTGGGACAAACCGGCCGACAATACGCTGCGCCTGACGCTGCTGCATACGCCTTCGACCGAAAGACGCTATGCGCACCAGCGGACACTCGATCACGGTATCCACCACTATACCTATTCGATCCTCGGGCATGAAGGTGTGCGGGATCATCGTACGGCGGAAGCCGCCGAACTGTTGAATCAGCCGATGACTGCTTTTGTGGCCCCGAAGCATGCCGGAACATTGGGCCGCAGTTTCTCGATGCTTTCGTGCTCGACGCCGCAGATTGCCGTGCGGGCGCTGAAGGCCGCCGAGGATGGCGACGGATACATCGTGCGCTGCTACGAACAGACGGGGGCGCCGGTCGAAGGCGCGCGTATCGAGTTCCCTGCGGAGATCGTCTCGGCCGAGGCCTGCAACGGCATCGAGGAGCGGATCGGCGATGCGGAGTTCGAAGGCCGGTCGCTCATCGTTTCGGCCGGCAGGTTCGCGCCGAAGAGCTACCGCGTGCGGCTGGCGGCGCCGGCACAGCCCTCGAAACTGACGGTTAACAACACTCCGGTCAAGCTCGACTACAACATTACGGCCTATTCGACCGACGAGTTCTTTACCTATTACACGATCGACAAGGCGCTGGGGTCGTTCGCGGCCGAATTGATTCCCTCGACGATCGATTGCGACGGCGTAACCTTTGCAATGGGCGAGGCCAATACGGACGATGCCGTATGCTGCGACGGCCAGACCGTAACGCTCCCGTCGGACCGTGCCTACACGAAGCTCTATGTACTGGCTTCGTCGGTCGAGGAGCCGCGCGAGGCGGAGTTCCGCATCGGCGATGCCGCCGTGCAGGTCGAGGTGCCGCTGTGGAAGGGCCATTACGGACAGTGGGGCTGGCGCGGAAACAGCGAAGGGTATATGAAGCGTGCGAAGATCGGCTATCTGGGGACGCACCGCCATCAGACCGATCTGGGCAATGTGCCTTACGGATTCTCGTACATGTATCTTCTGGCGTTCGATATTCCCGAAGGTGCAGCGACCGTTACGCTGCCTAAGGACAAGAAGGTGCTTGTCTATGCCATGACGGTGTCGGACAATACGCTGGATGACGTGCGTCTGGCAAGCCGGACGTTCATCCGTCCCGATGAAAAATTGTGATTCGGTTCCAATATTCGTTTTTTAGGTGGGGGAGGAGACCGGCTGTTCGCCGGTCTCTCTTTGTGTCTCCATATCCGCAGCATTGCGGGCCGGCATCGCGGTTCCCGATCCGGCACCTGTCCGCCATGCCGTGCCGCCGGTGGAGCCGCGCCCGCATGCGTTCGGGCTCCGGCCCCTGATGGCGTGCGGATTCCGAGGATGGACGAAACCGGAAAATAATGGGCCGCAAAGTTTTGAAATCCGCGATTTTATCCCTATCTTTGCAACCCCGCAGCAGGCGGGAGTTCACTTAATATTAACCTTTTAACGAGCGATTGTAAAGCAAAAACATTTCCATTATGGAATAAAACAAACCTGTAGTTACGAACGAGAACTTCGACTGGAATGCGTTCGAGAACGATCTGGGCGTCTATTCGGAGCCCAAAGAGGAGATTGCCGCAGCTTACGACAAGACGTTGTCGAACGTCGCCGTCGGCGAGGTGGTCGAGGGTACGGTCATGAGCATCGGCAAACGCGAAGTCGTAGTGAACATCGGCTACAAGAGCGAAGGTGTCATTCCCGTTTCCGAGTTCCGTTACAACCCCGAACTGGCCGTCGGCGAGAAGGTCGAGGTCTATGTGGAGTCGGCCGAAGACAAGAACGGCCAGTTGGCACTGTCGCACAAGAAGGCTCGTCAACTCAAGTCGTGGGACCGCGTCAACGAGGCTCTGGCCAATGACGAGATCATCAAGGGTTACATCAAGTGCCGCACCAAGGGCGGTATGATTGTCGATGTCTTCGGTATCGAGGCGTTCCTCCCCGGATCGCAGATCGACGTGAAACCCATCCGCGACTATGACGTATATGTCGATAAGACGATGGAGTTCAAGGTTGTGAAGATCAACCAGGAGTTCCGCAATGTCGTCGTTTCGCACAAGGCGCTCATCGAGGCCGAACTTGAAGCCCAAAAGCAGATCATCATGTCGAAACTCGAAAAGGGCCAGATCCTTGAGGGTACGGTCAAAAACATTACCTCGTACGGTGTCTTCATCGATCTGGGCGGCGTTGACGGTCTGATCCACATCACCGATCTGTCGTGGGGCCGTGTGAACCATCCCGAAGAGATCGTACAGCTGGATCAGAAACTTCAGGTCGTCATTCTCGATTTCGACGAGGCCAAGAAGCGTATCGCATTGGGTCTGAAGCAGCTTACCCCGCATCCTTGGGAGGCTTTGGATCCGAACCTGAAGGTCGGCGACAAGGTAAAGGGCCGCGTGGTTGTCATGGCCGATTACGGAGCATTCGTCGAGATTGCTCCGGGTGTCGAGGGCTTGATCCATGTTTCGGAGATGTCGTGGAGCCAGCATCTGCGTTCGGCGCAGGAGTTCATGAAGGTCGGCGACGAGGTCGAGGCCGTCATTTTGACGCTGGATCGTGAAGAGCGCAAGATGTCGCTGGGCATCAAGCAGCTCACGGCGGATCCCTGGGCAAACATCGAGCAGAAGTATCCCGTCGGCACGAAGTGCACGGCCAAGGTGCGCAACTTTACCAATTTCGGTGTCTTTGTCGAGATCGAAGAGGGTATCGACGGTCTGGTGCATATCTCCGACCTGTCGTGGACCAAGAAGATCAAGCATCCGGGCGAATTTACGCAGATCGGCGCCGATCTGGAGGTTGTCGTACTGGAGATCGACAAGGAGAACCGTCGTCTGTCGCTGGGTCACAAGCAGCTTGAGGAGAATCCCTGGAACGAGTTCGAGGGCCAGTTTGCCATCGATTCGATCCATGAGGGTACCGTTACCGAATTGGTTGACAAGGGTGCCGTCGTAGCACTGACCGATTCGATCGAAGGCTTCTGCCCGATGAAGCATCTGGTAAAGGAAGACGGTACGACGGCCAAGGTCGGTGAGAAACTCCCCTTCAAGGTGCTTGAGTTCTCGAAGGCTACCAAGCGCATCACCTTGTCGCACAGCCGCACGTTCGAGGATGCGAAACGTGCCGAGCAAGCCGCTGAAAAGGCTGAAAAGAAGGCCGCAGCCGAAGCCAGCAAGTCGGCCGTGAAGAAGATCAACGCATCGGTCGAGAAGACCACGTTGGGCGACATCGCGGGTCTTGCCGAACTGAAGGCGCAGATGGCAGCCAAGGAGGAGGAGAAATAGCCGTTTCAACTCCATGACAGAAGCAGCGTCCCGACAATGGTCGGGACGCTGCCTGTTTTTTGTCCGGAACACGCTTCAGGCGTAATGGCAGGCTGCAATTCCGGAGCGTTGCCGGACGATGCCGTGCATGATTTGTGTCAAAATATATAATTTGCAGGTCAAGATTTATACCTGCTGTTTCTCCGGAAATGCTTAACTTGCACAGATGAATTGTCGAACGCTTGATTCCGGACGGATTGTCTCCTGGCATTTTTGAAAATGACAGCGCTCCGGAGCCGGAACTGCGAAAATCAGAAACTTAAAACTTTCCATTATGAAGAGACTGTTTTTGTCCGTGTGCTGTATGATGGCGGTCGCGACCGCTTCGGCGCAACTTTCGGTGTCGCAGTTGCGCTGCGACCATCTGACCGATCCGTTGGGTGTGGGGAATCCGCAGCCCTGCTTGAGCTGGGTTGTGAACGATGCGTCGCGTCGGGGCGTCATGCAGAGCGCCTACGAGGTGCGGGTCGAGGCGGACGGCCGTACCGTATGGAAGAGCGGCAAGGTCGAATCTGCCGAGTCTGCCGGTATCGCCTACGGCGGCGAACCGCTTGTGTCGGATACGCGTTATACATGGCGCGTCCGTGTCTGGGATGACCGCGGCAAGGTTTCGGCCTGGAGCCGTCCGGCATCGTGGCGCACGGGGCTTTTCCATAAGACGGAGTGGCAGGCCCGATGGATCGAACCGCAGCAGAGCGACGATCGGGCGGCAATGTTCCGCCGGACGTTCCGACTCTCGAAGCCCGTTGCCGCGGCGACACTCTATATTACGGCGCATGGTATCTATGAGGCCGGTATCAACGGGCGGCGCGTGAGCGAGGACCTGTTGACTCCCGGCTGGACGGCCTACAGGAAACGCCTGCAATATCAGGCCTACGATGTTACGCCTTTTGTCGCAAAGGGCGACAATGCGATCGGCGTTACCGTTGCGAAGGGGTGGTACCTCTCGAAGCTCCCTTGGAGCCGCGAGTTCAATTACGGCGACGAGTACGGATTGCTGGCGCAGATCGTCGTCCGTTACAAGGACGGGTCGCGCGAGGTGGTCGCAACGGATGATGCATGGCGTGCCTCGACGGGTGCGATCAGCTACGGCAATCTCTACGATGGTGAGACGATCGATCTGAACCTTCGATGCGAAGGGTGGAATACGGCCTCGTTCGACGATACTTCATGGACGGCTGTGCGCACGACGGATACGCCGCTCGACAACCTCACGCCGAGCGTCAGCCCTGCCGTGCGCGTCATCGAGACTCTGAAGCCGGTGAAGATCTTTACGACGCCTTCGGGTGATCGGGTGATCGATTTCGGCCAGAACATTTCGGGCCGCGAGCGCGTGCGCCTGCACGGCAAACGTGGCGATACGGTGCGGATCTATCACTCGGAGATCCTTGAAAAGGGCGAGTTCTTCACGCGTAATCTCCGCAAGGCCAAGGCGGTAAGCACCTACATCCTTTCGGGTGAGGACGGCGAGTGGGTGGCACCGCATTTCGCGTTCTACGGCTTCCGTTATATCAAGGTTGAAGGGATCGACGGCGAGTTGAATCCCGATGATTTCCTTGCCGAGGCAATCAGTTCGGCGACGCCTGCCTGCGGGACGTTCGAGACTTCCGATTCGCTGATCAACCGTCTGCAGTCGAACATCAGGTGGGGCATGCTCGGCAATTTTGTCGATATTCCGACCGACTGCCCGCAGCGCGACGAACGTCTGGGCTGGACGGGTGATGCACAGGTTTTCTTCCGCACGGCGACCTTCAACCGCGACGTGCAGACCTTTTTTACGAAGTGGATGGCCGATGTGGCCGCCGAGCAGTATGCCGACGGAGCGGTCAACGGTGTCTATCCCGTGACGCACCGTACACGCATCTCGGCCGGTTGGGGCGATGCGGCAACGATCATTCCCTGGCAGCACTACATGGCCTACGGCGACCTCCGGATGCTCGAACGGCAGTATCCGAGCATGAAGAAGTGGGTGGACTATATCACCTCGCAGACCGAGAACGACTTGTGGAGCAAGGGGAACAGCTACGGCGACTGGGTATTTTTCAGTTATGCCGATGACAAGGACGGCCGGTCGGCGGTGACGATCCGACCCTTCATCCAGCAGTGCTTCTACGCCCATTCGCTCGATCTGGTGGTGCGCACGGCGCGGTTGTTGGGTGCGGCGGAGGATGTGGCCAGGTACGAGGCGCTGCACCAACGTGCGGTCGAAGCCTTCCGCAACGAATACGTGACGCCCAACGGAATGCTCGTGTCGGATACGCAGACGGCCTATACGCTGGCGTTGATGTTTGACCTCCTGCCCGAGGCGCAGCGGGCAGGTGCGGCGAAGCGTCTGGTCGAGAATGTGAACCGTTACGGTCACATCACCACCGGTTTTCTCGGCACACCCTATATCTGTGAGGTGCTGACACGTTTCGGCTATGCGGATGTCGCTTACAAACTCTTGCTGAACAAGAAGATCCCTTCGTGGCTCTATCCCATTTCGATGGGTGCGACCACCATCTGGGAGCGTTGGAACAGCATGCTTCCCAACGGTATGGTCAACTCGAACAGCATGGTGTCGTTCAACCACTATGCCTACGGTGCGATCGGCGACTGGCTCTATCGCTGGGCGGCCGGTTTGCAGGAGGCGGCTCCGGGATTCCGGAAGATCCGCGTCAAGCCCTACCTGAACGGCCACTTCACCTCGATGAAGGCCGAACAGCGGACTCCCTACGGGTTGGCTTCGAGTGCATGGACGCTCGATGGCGACGCCGTGACCTTGAAGGTCGTAATTCCGGCAAATACGACAGCCGAGGTGTATGTGCCGTCGGCTTTGGCGGATTGCGTGACCGAATCGGGCCGTGAGCTTGCGGCGTGCGACGACCTGACGCCGGAAGGTTGGAACGACGGCTATACGCTTGTGCGTTTGGGTTCGGGCTGCTATGAGTTCAAGTCGCTCCTGAAATAGCCGTTAGAACGGCTCCGGATATTCGCATCGGATAAAAACAATGCCCGTCGGAGTATTCCGACGGGCATTGTCATGCAATGTTGTGGAACGGGTCTTGACTACATCATGCCGCCCATGCCGCCTGCGGGCATTGCGGGTACGGCCGGCTGTTCCGATTTCTTCTCGGCCAGTACGCACTCGGTCGTCAGGAACATCGAGGCGATCGATGCGGCGTTTTCGAGCGCTACGCGCGACACCTTCGTCGGGTCGATGATACCTGCTTCGAACATGTCGACATAGATGTCCTCGCGGGCGTTGTATCCGAAGGCGCCTTTGCCCTCCTTGACCTTGTTGACAACCACCGAACCTTCGCCGCCGGCATTGACCACGATCTGGCGCAACGGCTCTTCGATGGCACGTTTGACGATCTGGATACCCGTCGTCTCATCCTCGTTGGCACCCTTCATGCCTTCGAGTTTCTCGGTAGCGCGCAGGTAGGCTACACCGCCGCCCGGTACGATACCCTCCTCGACTGCGGCGCGCGTGGCTGCAAGCGCATCCTCTACGCGGTCTTTCTTCTCCTTCATCTCGACCTCGGTTGCCGCACCTACATAGAGCACTGCTACGCCGCCGGCGAGTTTTGCCAGACGCTCCTGCAGCTTCTCCTTGTCGTAGTCGGACGTTGCAACGTCGATACCGGCACGGATCTGGGCAACACGGGCTGCAATGGCCTCCTTGTCGCCGTTGCCGTCGACGATGGTCGTATTCTCCTTGTTGAGCGTAACCTTCTCGGCCGTACCCAGCATCGTCAGATCGGCATCTTCGAGCTTCATGCCCTTGTCGGTCGAGATGACCGTAGCACCGGTCAGCACGGCAATATCCTCAAGCATCTCCTTGCGGCGGTCGCCGAAGCCCGGAGCCTTGCAGGCCGCAATCTTCAACGTACCGCGCAACTTGTTCACGACGAGTGCCGAAAGCGCTTCGCCATCGACATCCTCGGCGACGATCAACAGTGCGCGGCCGCTCTGTGCAACCGGTTCGAGAACGCCCATCAACTCCTTCATCGTCGAGATCTTCTTGTCGGTGATCAGGATGTAAGGCTTGTCCAGCTGCGCCTCCATCTTCTCGGTGTCGGTAATGAAGTAAGCCGAGATGTAACCCCGGTCGAACTGCATGCCCTCGACCACATCGACATGCGTGTCGGTGCCTTTGGCCTCCTCGACGGTGATGACACCCTCTTTGTTGACCTTCGACATCGCCTCGGCGATCAGTTTGCCGATGTTGGGGTCGTTGTTGGCCGAGATAGAGGCTACCTGTTCGATTTTGCCGAAGTCGCTGCCCACCTCCTGACTTTGTTCACGCAGCGATGCGACGACCGTAGCGACGGCCTTGTCGATACCGCGTTTGAGATCCATCGGGTTGGCTCCGGCCGTGACATTCTTGAGTCCCACGCCGATGAGGGCCTGTGCCAGAACGGTTGCGGTTGTCGTACCGTCACCGGCATTGTCGTTGGTCTTCGAAGCGACCTCCTTGACCATCTGGGCACCCATGTTTGCAATCGGATCTTCGAGTTCCACCTCTTTTGCGACCGTTACACCGTCCTTCGTGATCTGGGGGGCGCCGAACTTCTTGTCGATGATGACATTGCGTCCCTTGGGACCGAGTGTGACCTTTACGGCGTCCGACAATGCATCGACACCTGCCTTGAGCATCTCGCGCGCCTCTACGTTATATTTGATCTCTTTAGCCATAGTTGTTTACGAATTTAAAAATTGATTGGATGTTTTTGTTGTCGGCGTTTTCCGCACACCGATCAGAGCGTGGCCAGGATATCCGACTGCTTCATGATGAGGTAATCGACGCCATCGACGTTGATCTCCGTGCCGGCATACTTGCCATAAAGCACCTGATCGCCGACCTTGACCTCCATTTTGACTTCCGAGGTGCCGGGGCCTACGGCAACGACTTTGCCTGCCAGCGGTTTCTCTTTTGCAGTGTCGGGGATGATCAGTCCGCCTGCGGTCTTCTCCTCTGCGGGATTCGGGAGGATCAGGACTCTGTCCGATAAGGGTTTTACGTTCATAGTTTCGTTTATTATTAGTTTGACATTCGTTAGAATCGTCTGTGGATTTCCGTTTCCGGTGGTAGGGTACAACAAGAGGTATGCCAAACGTTTTTTGTCAGTCCCGACGACCGTTTTGACAGCCTGCGGCTGACATTTTGGCACGCCGGAGACGGAACTCCGCCATCGGTGCGGCGTGCGGGATGCCGGCGGCGATACCGGAATGAAGTCCCGGCATCAATGGCATTTGCATTTGGAGGGGGCGATTCCCGGTCGATTCCGAAGTCTGCCCTCCGGATTCCCGGTGCCGTTGCCGGATCAGCGGGCGGCCGGAGCGAGTGCGCGTGCCGTACTTTTGCGCAGGCGCCGTGCCTCGCTGCGTTTTTTGTGGAGTGCGGGATCGTAGATGCGGAGGCCGATCGAGACGCCGATCTTGTTGGGATACCACTCCGACGAGCCGTTGAAGGGGTCGGGGTGGAGCGGTTGTACGGGACGGTGGGGTTCCATCTGGGTCGTGCCGTCGAGGTCGTATCCGTTGTAGAAGCTGGTCATCCACGACCATCCGAGGAAGAGGTCGAAGACCCATCGTTCGCGGAAGGTCCGTTCATAGCCGGCGCAGGCGCCGAACATGAATCCGTATCCTTTGGAGTAGCGGTCTTCGAGCCGGATGTTCCATCCGTCCAGGAAGGGTTTCGACATGCGGAAGGCCATCATGCCGGCATTCCCGCCGACATACCATCCGCCGGTGTATCCCCGGAAATAATAACGGTATTCGTTCAGGAAGATTCCGAAATGCATGGGTTTGCTTGTCCCGTCCACCTTGATGGATTGCCAGGGCGAATAGACGAACTCGGTCTGGAACGCCGAATGGTCGGTCAGGGGGAGCTCGACGGCGGGGTTGATGACGCCGACGAGTGCATAAAGGCCGTTGAGCTTGGCATAGATCTGGGCGTTGGCCGAAGCCGCACCCCAGAGAGCCCAAAAGCAGAGAAAAAGCCCGATGCGTTTCATGTCCGTACCGTTCGTGGAGTTTCCATTCGGGGCAAAGATAGGAAAAATATGCGGCACGCCGAACGGCCTTTCGGGAAAAGCCGTTTGTGCCGGCCCTGGAAAATCCGTTTTTTCATTGAAAAATGCTTGCACAGACCGAAAAAACGTATTACATTTGCACACCGATTCGGGAAATTGCACGGGTGTGTGTTTCGGCGGGTCGATATGGTGGATGTAGCTCAGTTGGTTAGAGTGACGGATTGTGGTTCCGAAGGTCGAGGGTTCGAATCCCTTCTTCCACCCCGGCAAGGAGTCCTGTAAGGGACTCCTTTTTATTTTTGGCGTGCATCTTTTTTGTTCGGGAGGGCCTGCGCGGGGCATCCTTTTGTCCGGACGGCTCCTGTTCCGGTCTCCCTTCTTTTCTTTATGGCTTTTCTATTCGGGGGGGGAGGCTTCCCAGGGGCGGCGTTGTAAGGCGGCGGAGAGGGTGCGTTGTGCATGAGAACACAGGTCGGGAGAGCGGATCGCTGCCGCCCGATTGCCGCCTCCGCCGCAGAAAAGCTGCTTTCATGTATGAGTTCTTGGCGAAAAATCGTTATCTTTCGAGAGATGTTTCCCAAATGTTGCATAGGATTGTTGCTGGTTTTCCTGCTGCCGGTTTGCGGTGCGGCAGGACGGCCGCGCCATCATTCGGCGGCCGATCGGGTATCCCGTCCCGATACGGTCTTGCTGAAGGCGGCGGGCCTGCAGCGCGGATTGCCCTTTGACAAGGGCTATTGGGAAATTGCCGATTCCCTGCGCCAGAGCGATACGCTGCGTATGGCGGCGGAGCTGCGCAACAGGCGTCTTTACGACAGTATCCGTTCCAAGACGACCCGTAGAGCCGTTCCGCGACTCCTCTATCGCATGCTTTTTGTCAATCCGGTTCTCGACACCACAGCCAACGGACAGGTTCAGGATGAAGGACGGTTGTTCGAACAATATGCCGGACGGAAAATTACGGATGTAGCGATCGAGCAGGAGCCGGTCTTCGATACGGTCGGAAACTGGCTCGAACGTACCGGAAACAAATTGCATGTCGCCACGCGCGCGCGGGTCTTGAGGCGTGACCTCCTGTTCGATGCGGGCGATGAGGTCGATCCGGATCTGCTGGTTCGCAATTTGCAGCTGCTCCGGTCGAGACCCTATCTCTCCGATGCAGTGTTCGTCGTGACGCCCGATCCGTTCGACTCGACCTACGTCAAGGTGACGCTGCGGACGCGCGACAGCTGGACGATTACCGCCGACGGGGCGCTGCACGGTGAAGGCCGTACAATGGCCGCGCTTTCCGATGCGAATATCCTCGGTACGGGAAACCGGTTCAGCGTGGCAACCAATTTCAGCCGCAACGACTTCAGCTATGGCGGAAATATCGTCTCCTACGATGTCCCGAACCTTTTCGGCTCCTTCTTCAAGGCCAATTTCTCCGCCGGAAGGGATTTCTACAACAGCGAACTCCGTCTGGGGGTGAACAAGGCGTTCATTTTGCCGACGGATTATGAACTGGGCATCTCCTATGACAATGTCAAGACGAAGCATTATCTGGTGGACCGCGATACGTCGGAGCTGGCAAAATCGCGCAGTTTCAACGTATGGGCAGGCCGGTCGAAATATCTTCCGTCGATCAGGTCGAGTGTCTATCTGACGGCGCGTTACGGATTCGCGCGTTTCGGCCGCCGGCCCTTTACCTCGAAATACTACAATCCCGTCTTCCACGATTACGACAATGTGCTCGTCGGCGCAGGATTCTACCGCGAGAAATTCTATACGGCCAATATGGTCTATGGTTTCGGCATCCGTGAGTTTCTGGCTACGGGATACAAGGCGGAACTTGTCAGCGGATATTCGTGGCGGGAATTCGGCGAGGATCTGTATCTGGGTGTAAACTACAAGATGGGCGGTTTTACCCGTTTGGGATACCTGATGGGCGGTTTTTCGCTGGGCAGCTTTATCGACATGGCGACGGGTGCATGGTCGCAGAGTGCCGTGGATGTCGATTTGAGATGGTTCTCGCCGTTGTTCCTGTGGAAAAGAAGCCGCATCCGCCAGTTCCTCGGTCTGAACTATACGCAGGGCTGGAACCGGTATGCCGGATCGGATGAGGTGATGCGCTTTACCCGCCAGAACGGATTGTCGCTTCTGCGGGAGGACCGGTTGGGTACCAACCGGATGGTTCTCAATACCGAGACGGTTTTCTTTACGCCCTACCAGCCGCTCGGATTCCGTATCGCGCTCTTCGGCTTTGCCGATTTCGGCCTTTTGGGATACGACGCCAATATTTTCCGGAACAATTTCTACACGACATTCGGATTCGGCGTGCGGTTGCGGAACGAACGTCTGGTCTTCAGTACGGTCCAGTTGCGGTTGGGCATTGCACTGGGCAAGGGCGGACTGGTGGACAACCGCTATTTCGAGGCATCCAACGGCACCCGGCTGGAACAATACCGCTATCTTCCCGAACGGCCCGAAATCGTCCGTTTCCAGTAGGTGCCTTCCGATAGGGGCGGTGCCGGGCGGGAACACGGCATGGAGCCGGAGCGGTGGCGGGTGATGCGGCCGGAAAAGCGCAGAAAGATCCGGTTTGCTTTTCAGCCTTTAAGATCGGCATTCGTTGTGCCCGTTGAAATAGCGGAGGGGTATTGTTTGACAGGAGAGCCCGCTCAAAAATGAGCGGGCTCTCCTGTCAAATCAAAGGCCACAAATCCTTTTGCCCTTGTCAGTCTCTAAAAACCGGCACCGGGTTCAATGCAGCTGTTGAAGAATTGATTCCATGACGACTCCTGATAATCCCGCAAGGCTTTCGGATCGACATAGATGTAGAAATCTTCGTTGTCTGCGGGGAACGAATTGGCATAGACTTCCGGCGGAGTCATCGGTTTGCAATATACCTGCTTCAAAGCCGTACATCCATAGAAGGCGTTGCTGCCAATTTTTGTTACATTTACGGGGATCGATACCTCGGCCAGACTCGTACAGTTGCGGAAGAGGTTGTCGCTGATCTCCGTAAGACCGCAGGGAACATTCACTGTTGCCAGATTCGAACAACCGTCGAATGCTCCGCTTCCGATCGAGGTGGCGCTGTCGTTGAGTGTGGCCGTCTGAAGTGCGGTGCAGCCCATGAATGCCGAACCGCCGATCGAGACAACATGCGAAAGATTGACCGAACGCAAAGATGTGCAGCCTTCAAACGTGTTGTCCTCGATTGTCGTGAGCTGGTCGGACAGCGTGACGTTGTCCAATTTCGAACAACCGGCAAAAGCCATTGCCCCGATTTCGGTGACTTTGTCGAGATTGATAACCTGAGTAAGTTCGGTGCAGTCCTGGAATGCCGCTGTCGAGATTTTCTCGATGGTTTCGGGCAATTCGAGGGTTATCAGCGAACTGCCGGCAAATGCGCTCGTTCCGACTTCGGTAACAGTGACGCCCTTCTCGAAATAGATGTATCCGGTCTTTGTCTTTTCGTCGTATCCGCTGTCCAGTGCTGACGGGGTGAAGGCGCTGTCGTTGATGGTTACTGCGCTGTTTGCCGTATAGGTGATGCCTCTGTCCAGTTCAACCGTTTCATCTGTGATTTTGAAGTCGAAAATTGTCGTTATATTGAGAATCTTCGATGGCTTGATCGTGGCGGAGTTGCTGGTCGTGTATCTAAACTGATAGTATTTCCCCTCTTTTTCGCCTGAGAATACCAATTCGAATCCCTGCTCAAGCGTCTGGGGTGCTACGACAAAGATAAAATCCTTGGGAACAGCAGGATCCAACGTAATAAGGTCGGACGTATTCAGAGCGACATTCGGGTATCCTTCGGTAATGGTCAGGGCGCCCGTCTGCGCGTCGATCGTTCCGTTCCCGCAGAGCAGTTCATTCTGATCGTTGGATTTCAGTTCGATACGTCTCAGATCGATTTCACCTGTGACATGCACTTTTACCAGGCCTGCGATATTGCGCATCGGTGCGATGTTCTCGTTACCGGTGGTATGGCCTATTGCAGGATTGTGGTTGCGGCCGAACGTCCCTTCAATCAGCGATTGTGTTTGAAGGATGATGTCTTCGACTTCAATGCTGCCGTTGTTGAGCGTTGCATCCTCATCATACGGATACAGGATGTAATATTCGTCGGCTTTGCTGATTTCTCCCTGGAGTTTTGCGCTGTGCTTGTCCGAAGCCAGTTCCTTTACCGTGAATTGTTCGCTGAATCCTCTTCCGGTGAATACGCCGAATACGTCGGCTTCGTCCCACTCCACCCAATTCTCGTCACCGAGTGTCGAGCGGGTGTTCTCGGCGGCTACGCTCAACTCCGTAATCGTTTGTCCAACCTGAGGATCTGTCGCTTCTTCGCTCTGAGAGCAGGCTGCCATGCCGAATACGACGGCAACCGATGTTATTCGAAAAATGATGTTTTTCATGGTTCCCAATGTTAATTAAAAATTGAACTTAGAATTCGAAATCCTCCTCCTCGAATTGACCTGCGTTTTCATCGTTCTCAATTTGAGATAACTGAAATCCTCCTTCGACAATGAAGGAGTACCACTCGATTTGCGGTGATTCGTACGTTTGCCTTTTCATGATCGTTTATGTGTTAGTTAGGAAATACGACAATTGCGCAGGGAGCGAATCGGCAGATCCGTTTCCTGTGTGACGCGGAATGATACTAATTGCCCCTGCGGGGCAAAGGTTTTTCCGCCCTTGTTTCTATGTGGTTGATTATTGCAGAGACATGGAAAAATCCCCCCCCCGAACGGTCGGAGCGGCAAATGCACTGTATGTCAGCTCTTTAATCAAAACGATACAAGTTAGGTGTTGGAGATAATTCGGTACAAAGTTACGAAAAAAATAATTAAAATGAAAATAAAGTCGCATTTTTTCAATATTTTAATTAGCTGACTCCATTTCAGATACAAGGGAAAACCCTTTTCCGGCTGTTGGGAAGGTGGCGGATTCCCCGGATGGAATGCCTCCCTGCCGTCCGAGGAGGCGCATTGCAGATCGTAAGGAGGCGGAGCGTGCAGGGGGGTTCGGCTTTCTGAGCCGCTGCCTGCCGCAGGATGCGGCTTATTCTCTCCGGACGGGGCCTTCCCGCCTTGCACGGCTTCGGACGGTGCCGGCGGAATCCTCTGTCCGGAATCGGACAGGAGAATTTGCGCGGCGGCGGGCCTGCGGATTTAGGGGATTGTCGATAACATTGCGCATATCGCCCGAAAAAAAAGAGTCCGAAGGATTTTCGGACTCTTGACCGGTTGAAAGAAGTGTGTACCTAATCCTCGAACTTCGCGGACAGGAAC
>CALUKI010000018.1 GCA_944321175.1 uncultured Alistipes sp. | reverse complement strand
TATCAATGAAAAAACCGTAGATGAGCTGTCGGGAAGATGGTGGTTTACGCATAAGATGCTGCATCGAAGTGTCTCGCATATCAAGCGTGCCATACCCGATCTGTTTTCATACACGCGATACCCTAATATACCTAAATCCTCAAATTCTATTGAGTCGTTTTTCGGCCACTTGAAAGACAATCTCAGAATCCATCGCGGACTCTCGGAACAACATTTTATGGACTTTGTAAAGTGGTATCTTTTCCTGAACAGCAATGATGGAATTATTAAGAATAGCATATGACCAGAATCGTACAATGCTGGTCATTTGATCTAATACGTCACCAACCTCTTTTGGCATCATTACCCTTTTTAGCGGGGGCAGAGTTCCGGCATGCGAACCGGCATTCGGCTCCTTTGCAGTCGGATGAAACCGCCGGAACTGACAGAACGGCCTGTACAGGACAAAAACGGTAAACAACCGCGCTGCATCGGGACGAAGCGGTATTCTGGATATGGAAATACTGAAAGCAGTGTCTTTACCGACCGACGGGGTGTGCCGCACCTTTTTGGGCGATGAAGAAGAGATCGAAGCAGTTCTCTTCGGCCGGAACGATACGGTAATCCTCCATGCGGATCGAGGAGGTCAGTTCCCGGTTGTCGTTCAGCAGGCGGCGGCGGTTGATGCGGTTGAGCATGTCGTAGGGGATCTGCAACAACCGCCGGGGCAGCCGATGCTGGAGATCCAGAATATCGAAACGGGCGATCCGTTCGACGCTCCGTTTGTTGCGGGCGTAATACTCCATGACCTTGTCGTTCCCGACGACTCCGCAGGCCTCGATGTCGGCGAAGTCCGTTGCGAGCAGCCGTTTCAGCTCCCCGATGCGGTATTCACGCACATGCCAGGGATTGCGCGTAAGCGACATGGGGGCGTTGGGCGTCGAGACGATGAAGCGCCCACCGGGCCGCAGCACGCGGGCGGCTTCGCGGACGAATGCCGCATCGTCATCGATATGCTCGATCACCTGGAACGAGATGACACAGTCGAACGATGCATCCGGAAAGGCGATGGGCGGCACCTGCATCTGCCGGAATTCGACATTCGGTGCGGTTGTCGGTACTCCTTCACCGGCGAACTTGTCGATGGTGACGAAGCGGCTGCAGCGGGGCGCGATGAGGTCGATGCCGTAACCGGTTCCTGTCCCGATTTCGAGAACATCTCCCGCGACGAGTTCCGCCGCGCGGTGGTAGGCGAGCAGCGAACGCTGGAAGACGAAATTGTCCGATATGTCGCGTGAGACCCGTTCTGCCGTAGCGAATCTGTTCATCTCCGATCGTGTTTTTGTGTTTTTCCGGACCGTCTCTCCTCTGCGAGGATGATCCCTCCGTCGTCGCTCTTCACCATGCCGCGTTTGAGCAATACGCCCAGGGAGCGTTTGAAGGCTTTTTTGCTGAGTCTTGTCCGGCGATGGATCTCTTCGGGCGAGGAGTCGTCGTTGAGCGGCAGGCGGCCGCCCGCTTCGCGCAGCATCGCCAGCAGCTCCTCGGCATTGTCGCGCACGCCGGCATAGCCGGGTTGGCGGAGGGTGACATCGATGCGGTGGTCGTCTGTAATCTTTGCGACATATCCCCGCAGACGGTCGCCGACGGCAACCGTCTGGAAGAGCTGGTTGCGGTAGAGCATGCCCCAGTGACGGTTGTCGATCACCACGCGGTATCCGATCTCCGATTCCGAGGCGACCAGCAGTTCGACCTCCTGACGCTGTACGACGTGCAGCGTTTCGTTGTTGATGAAGCTCTTGAGCCGGTTCGTCGCCACGCAGCGTCCCGTGATGTCGTCCACATAGGCGTAGATCACATAGGACCGTCCGGCCAGAATACCCCCTTGCTGGTTGCGGTTGGGCAGGAAGAGATCCTTGCCGCTCAGGCCCCAGTCGAGGAATGCCCCGTGCAGGTTCTTGTCAACGACCTTGAGGCAGGCGACCTCTCCGGCATGTACGAGCGGCGTCTCGCGTGTGGCGACCAGCCGGTCTTCGGAGTCGTGATATACGAAGACATCGATCTTGTCGCCGATTTTGTCGCCGAGCGACACATATCTGTTGGGGAGGAGAACCTCATCTCCCGTATCGTCGGCGAGGTAGAGCCCGTAATCGGAGATGCGGGTGACGGTAAGCGTGTGGTTTTGTCCGGCTTTCATCATTTCGTCCGAATCCGTTCCTTTCTGCCGGATTCATCCGCAAAGGTACGAAAGAATCGCCGAATAGCGGGCCGAATCGAAAAAAATTCCTACATTTGTATGCTATGGAATTCAAAGTTGCATGTTGCCAGTTCGATATGGCATGGGAATCCGTCGCTGACAATCTTCGGCGGGCGGAGGTGTTCGTTGCATTGACGGAGGCGGATCTGGTTGTGCTGCCGGAGATGTTTGCCACCGGTTTCGGCGCCGATCCCGAACGGGCGGCACAAACGGCGGAGGGGTCGGTCGTGGAGTGGATGCGGAAGATGTCGCAGCGTTACGGCCATGTGCTGGCCGGCAGCGTGATCGTCCGCACCGAACGGGGATTTGCCAACCGGCTGCTTTTCGTGCGGCCCGACGGGTCGGTGGAGTGGTACGACAAACGCCACCTCTTTTCGCTCGGCGGCGAAGACGAACGGTTCGTTGCGGGTGATTCGCGCAGGGTGGTGGAGTGGCGCGGCATGCGGTTCCTGCTGACCGTCTGTTACGATCTGCGTTTTCCGGTATGGTGCCGCAACAGGGGCGATTACGATGCGATTCTGTGTGTCGCGTCGTGGCCGGCTGCGCGGCGCGAGGTGTGGCGGACGCTGCTGCGTGCGCGTGCGATCGAGAATCAGGCTTACGTCATCGGTGTCAACCGTACAGGCTCCGATCCGCAGTGCCGATACGCGGGCGATTCCGCGATCATCGATTTTCGGGGCGATACGCTGTGCGAAGCGGACGATGCCGAGGGGATCTTTGCGGCGTCGCTCGACCGGCGTGCGCTGGATCGTTTCCGTGCGAAGTTTCCCGTCTGGCGCGATGCCGATGATTTCCGGCTTCTCTGATGCGGCGGATTATAGGCCGTTTGCCGAAAAATCGTTACTTTTGCACAATATTTCGCGGCGATGCGCGATATGTTGACGCGACAGGATGAGATGAAACAGCAGGGGGAGACGATAGAGGTGCTCGGGGCACGGGTACACAATCTGAAAAACATAGATGTTTCCATTCCGCGCCGCAAACTGGTGGTCATAACCGGCTTGTCAGGGTCGGGAAAGTCGTCGTTGGCCTTCGATACGATCTATGCCGAGGGGCAGCGCCGCTACATGGAGACCCTGTCGGCCTATGCCCGTCAGTTCGTCGGAACGATGGAGCGGCCCGACGTGGACAAGATCACGGGGCTGAGTCCGGTGGTGGCCATCGAACAGAAGACGACCAACAAGAATCCCCGTTCGACGGTGGGTACCGTCACCGAGATCAACGATTTCCTGCGTCTGCTCTATGCACGGGCGTCGCGGGCCTATTCTCCGGTGACGGGTGAGGAGATGGTGCACTATACAGACGATCAGATCCTCGATCTGATTCTGCACGATTATACGGGGCGGAAGGTGGCATTGCTTGCGCCCGTTGTCAAGGGGCGCAAGGGCCATTACAGGGAGCTTTTCGAATCGCTCGTGAAGAAGGGGTATCTCTATGCCCGTATCGACGGGAAGATGTGCGAGTTCTCGTCGGGGATGAAACTCGACCGCTACAAGGTGCATACGATCGATCTGGTCATCGACCGGTTGCGTCCGAACGAAGAGTCGCGCGACCGTCTGCTGACGTCGCTGCGCGAAGCGATGCGTCAGGGAAAAGGCACGATGGCGCTATACGACTACGATACCGAGACGCTGCGTTACTATTCCCGCCATCTGATGTGTCCTACGACGGGGGTGGCGTTCGAGGATCCGGCGCCGCACACCTTTTCGTTCAATACGCCGAAGGGGGCCTGTCCGCATTGCAACGGTCTGGGCGTCGAAGCGGTGTTCGACCGGCGGAAGATCATTCCCGATGTGTCGAAGTCGCTCCGTGCAGGGGGCATCGAGCCTTTCGGCCCCTACCATAACAACATGCTTTTCGCCCTGTTGGAGATGCTGGGGCGGCGCTACGACTTTACGCTCGACGATCCGATCGGAAGCATCTCGGAGGAGGGGCTGAACGCCATTCTGTACGGCGATTCCGAACCGTTGACGGTCGATCTCTCCGAGTTCGCGTCGTCGGGCGGCAAGCGGCTGCTGTCGTGGGACGGCATGGCCGAGTGGATCGGCCGGACGTTCGACGAAGATTCGAAGCGCGGCGAGAAGTGGCGCGAACAGTTCCTTGTCTATAAACCGTGCAGCGTCTGCGGCGGTTCGCGGTTGAAGAGCGAGGCGCTGCAGTTCCGTATCGGCGGGAAGAACATCGCCGAAGTCTCGGCGATGCCCATCAGCGACTTTGCGGAGTGGATGGCCCATATCGAAGAGTGCTTTACCCCGAAGGAGCGCAGGATCGCACAGGAGATCGTCAAGGAGATCCGCGAGCGGCTGCACTTCCTGATCGAGGTGGGGCTCGGTTATCTGACGCTGGGCCGCTCGTCGCGGTCGTTGTCGGGCGGCGAGTCGCAGCGCATCCGTCTGGCGACGCAGGTGGGTTCGAAGCTGGTCAATGTCCTCTATATTCTCGATGAACCCTCGATCGGACTGCACCAGCGGGACAATCAACGGCTGATCCGCAGCCTGCAGGAGTTGCGTGATGCCGGCAATTCGGTCATCGTCGTGGAGCACGACGAGGAGATGATGCGTTCGGCGGACTACATCGTCGATGTGGGGCCCAGGGCGGGGCGCAAGGGGGGATATATCGTGGCGTCGGGCACCTTCGACGACATCCTGCATTCGGACTCCATTACGGCCGACTACCTGACCGGCCGCAAACGGATCGGGATACCGGCGCATTTGCGTCCGGGCAACGGTGAACACATCCTCCTGCGGGGGGCTTCTGGCAACAACCTCAAACATGTCGATGTCGATTTTCCGCTGGGCAAACTGATTCTCGTGACGGGCGTGAGCGGTTCGGGCAAATCGACCCTTGTCAACGAGACGCTGCGGCCGATCCTGAGCCGGAAGCTCTACCGTTCGCTGGATCGTCCGTTGGCCTATGATGCCATCGAGGGGATCGAGCACATCGACAAGCTGGTCGTGGTCGATCAGTCGCCCATCGGCCGCACGCCGCGCAGCAATCCCGCAACCTATTCGAATGTCTTTGCCGATATACGCAAGCTCTTCGAGATGACGCCCGATGCGCAGGTGCGCGGTTTCAAGGCGGGGCGTTTCTCGTTCAACGTCAAGGGCGGCCGTTGCGAGGAGTGCCGGGGAGCCGGCGTGCAGACCATCGAGATGAATTTCCTGCCCGACGTCTATGTGACCTGCAAGGCGTGCGGCGGCCACCGCTACAATCGGGAGACGCTGGAGGTGAAATACAAGGGGAAGAGCATCGACGACGTGCTGAACATGACGGTCAACATGGCCGTTGAGTTTTTCGAGAACATTCCTTCCATTTATCAGAAATTGCGGGCCATACAGGAGGTGGGATTGGGGTATCTGACTCTCGGACAGCCATGTACGACTTTGTCTGGCGGTGAATCGCAGCGTATCAAGTTGTCCTCCGAACTCTCGAAGCGCGACACGGGCCGCACGCTCTACATTCTCGACGAGCCGACGACGGGACTTCATTTCGAGGATATCAGGCAGTTGCTGGAGGTGCTGAACAAACTGGTCGATCGGGGCAATACGGTTATCGTGATCGAGCACAACCTCGATGTGATCAAGGTCGCCGACCATATCATCGACATCGGCCCTGAAGGCGGTGCGGGCGGCGGCGAGATCGTGGCGGCCGGTACGCCGCACGAGGTTGCGGGCGCTGCGCGCAGCCACACGGGTGCGTTTTTACGCAAAATGGGATTGTAGCCGGCGTATAAATGATTTGTGGCAAGGAGTTTGCTTTTCAAGAGGCAAATTCTTTTGCCTATGAAACGAATATTTGCATGGATTGCGGCGGCGGCAGTCGCCGTATCGGTTGCGGCCGTAACGGCTCAATCGCAATCGAACTCTCAGCGCGGGCAGGCGAAACCGCAGCGCACGGAGCAACGTCAACAGCGTCACGAGGAACGGGTAAAACAACGTGCCGCGCGTCTGGCAGCGTTCGAGAAGCACATGGATTCGCTGATCCTCTCCCGCAACTTCCAGTTCAACCCTTCGAGCATGCAGCAACAGCCGGCCGGCCCGCTGCGTCAGCTGATGAATCCCAACTTCTCGGTAGGGGTATGGGATGGTACGGTCGATGTCTGCCTCCCCTATATCAAGGGCTATGTGGCTCCTTATTACTACACGGTGCTGAACTATGTCCTGCCGTCGGTTGAAGGCTACCGGGCCGAGCAGACTTCCGAAGGTTGGATCGTCTCCTTCTCATCGACGCTTTTCTCCTCGAACGACTATACGTTTACGTTCGACATCTATTCGTCGTCGGGGAGTGCGAATCTGACCATCACGTCGGTATGGTACAATCCGGTACAGTACACAGGTACCATCACGCAGGTCTATTAGCCTGTCGTCATGAGCAGGGGACAACCGGCGCGACAGGCTCGCGCCGGTTGTTTCTTGTTGCAGGTTGGGGCGATGGAACCGGTAGCGGGCCCGGAATATTCCAGCAGCTTTTGGGGCGACAGGGGGAGCCGGACAGCCGGATGGCTTCGAAGAATATTGGGGAGGGGGGGGGAAATAAAAAAACCACTGATTTCTCAGTGGCTTTTCAGGGAAGGTTGTCGGGATACCGAGATTCGAACTCGGGACCTCCAACTCCCGAAGCTGGCGCGCTAACCGGGCTGCGCTACATCCCGAAATATTGCGGAACGGAGATCGGCTTGCGGCCGAACGGGAACTCCGTGCCATGAAAAAACCTCCCTTTTTGAATCGTCGGGGTAACAAGATTCGAACTTGTGACCCCCTGCTCCCAAAGCAGGTGCGCTAACCGGACTGCGCTACACCCCGAGGTCGTTCGAAACCAATTTCCCAATCGATTTCGGTGTGCAAAGATACATGCTTTTTTCTTTATTGCAAACTTTTTCCGAAGAAAAATACCGTGATCGGGAGTGACGTTCCCCTCATGAAACAGTCGGTCGGACGGTCTTGCAATATCGTCAGAATCTTTGTCTCCGGCCGGTTCGGGGCCGTTGGGACGGTATCCGGATATTCTCCGCATAACGGCCGGAACGGATTGATCCGTCGGGATTCGCACGGGTGCCGGGCGGAATCCGTTGCGGGTTCGTGTCGGGACAGAACCCCCTATGCGGCGGCCGTTGGCGTGGATGGCAGGGGAGATGCGGATTGCCGGATGATGCGCCGAAATCCGATCGGATTTGTTCCGAGGATCTTCCGGAGCAGGGAATGTCCGAGCCGGATCCGCTCAGCGCTGGAACCGCAGTGTCCGGCGCCGGATGAAGCGGACGAGTGGATCGGGCATGAAGAGAAACAGCGGGATGAAGAGCCTGTTCCACCAGTCGGGAACGATGCAGCGGCGTCCCCGCCGCAAGGCCCGCAATCCTCGACGGGCACAGCTGTCGGGTGAGATCAAGGCGCCGCAGCGCTGACCGATGCGCTGCCATTCGGGAGTCAGCCCGTAAAGATCGGTCGCCACGCCGGCAGGACACACGGCCGTGACGCGGACGCCCCGTTCCTTCATCTCTTTGGCGAAAGCCTTTGTGAAGCTGCGCACATAGGCTTTCGTGGCCGTATAGAGCGCCATGCCCGGAAAGGGCATCCAAACCGAATAGGAAGACATGTTGAGAATGTATCCGTGTCCGCGTTGCGCCATTTTTGCACCGAAGGTCCGGCAGTTTTTCGTCAGGGTCAGGTCGTGCAGCAGAATCATCCGTTCGATGCGTTCGACGGGCGTATCGGCCATGTCGCGGTAGGAGAAGATTCCGGCATTGTTGATCAGCACCTCCACCTCGACCCCCAGGCGTTCCACTGCAGCACACAGCTCCTCGGAAGCTGTCACCCGCGCCAGATCCATCGGGATCGCATCGACCGTAGCGTGCATCTGCGACCGGAGTTCCCCGCACAGCCGGTCAAGGGCCGAAGCGTCGTAATCGACGGCCACGATCCGATATCCCTTTTCGGCGAGCCGGCGGGCGAAACTGCGCCCGATGCCGTGTGCGGCGCCCGTTACGAGAGCCGTTCCGGCCGTATGTCGTTCCGTTTTCATCACAGAGGCGTTTTTTGTTGTCAGGGCAGTTTGGCCAGTTCTTCGCGGATCTTGCGCGGCAGGTCGGGGCAGTGCTTGCAGCAGCGCATGTCGAGCGAGTACATGCGGGCGATGCAATAGTTGCGGTGGTCGCATTCGCTGCGGGTCGAGAGATCGCCGTCGCGCAACTTGTTGACAAAGGCCGGATCATTGATCAGGGCGCGGGCCATCTGGACGAGTTCGAAGCCGCTGTCGAGCACCCGTTCGATACCTTCGCGGCTGACGAGCCCTCCGACATAGACGAGCGGGCCCTTGAGTGCCGCGCGGAATTTGCGTGCATTCTCCAGAAAATAACACTCCTCGAAGGGATATTGCCGGATCATGAAGCGGCCGAACAGCCGCACGAAGATCCGCAGCCACCACTCCATGTAGTAGCTCATCGTATAGAGGGGAATGATGCCGCGCATGACGGCCATCGGGGCCTTGCTGACGAATCCCGACGACAGGACGATGCCGTTGACGCCGTATGCTTCGATCTCGCGGGCGATCTCGATGCTTTCGGGGATTTCGATGCCGCCCCGGAATCCGTCCTCCATGTTGTGTTTGACCAGTACGGCCATACGGTCGCGTGCGGCGGCCTCCATGACGGCATCCATACACATGCGCAGAAACCGCATGCGGTTCTGGAGCGAACCGCCGAATTCATCATGCCGGTGGTTGGTATAGGGTGACAGGAACTGCGAGATGAGGTATCCGTGACCGGCATGCACCTCCACGCAGTCGAATCCCGCCTCATGGGCCGTATGCACGGCCCGTCCGAAGTCGGCGGCCACCTGCCGGATTTCGTCGCGCCGCATGGCCCGCACCGGCGTATAGGCATAGAGGTTGATTCCCGACGATGCGCCGATGGGGATCTGTCCGGCGGTGGAGTAGTGGGTCATGTTTCCGCAGTGGCCGATCTGGATCGAGGCAGCGGCCCCTTCGCGGTGGACGGCTTCGGTGATGTCGCGCAGTCCGGGTACGATCTCCGGCCGCAGCCAGAGCTGCTTGTCGAACGACAGCCCGCTGCGGCATACGGCGGCATAGGCCAGTGTGGTCATGCCGACACCGCCGCGCGCCACGCTGACGTGGTACTCCTTGAGTTGTTCCGTAGGGCCGTAGTGGGCGCCCATCGACTCGAAGGCGGCCGAACGGATCGTGCGGTTGCGCAGCGTTACGGGGCCAAGCTGATAGGGGGTGAACAGCAACGATTCTTTTTTCTGCTCCATGATGCGTTTCAATAGATGAAGGGGATGATCCGTTTGCGGTGCAGCGAGGTGAACTCCTCGCCGAACTCCTGTTCGTAGCGCTTGTAGAGCGACGCGGCGCGCGGCGCCAGATTGGCGAAGGTCCAGAGTGCGAAGACCGCGCCGGCCCACGACCACGAAGCGATGGCGAAGCCGATCCATTCGAGCAGTTCGCCGAAGTAGTTGGCCGAGGAGACGTAGCGGAACATCCCTCCTTTAGGGATATAGTGCCGGGTGTCGCCCGGTTTGCGCAGGTGGCGGATGATATGGTCGGAGTGGAGGTTGATGGCCATGCCGGCGATGAAGATTGCGACGCCGATGTAGAGGCAGGGACGGGAGAACCATCCGTCGTAATAGCCTTCGGGTGCGACGTGGAAGATCCATCCGCCCTGCATCAGGGCGTTGAGCACGTTGAAGAAGGCCCCCATGAGAATGATTCCCAACGGCATCTTTGACTGCCCGCGCAGCAGCAGCGGGAAGATGAAGGCCCGTTGGAGGTAGTGGCATTCGAAGAGTGCGAAGAGTACAAGCGGCGCGGCGTCGAAGGCGCGTTCGGAGGCGAGCCACAGGATGATCATGACGATGAATACGGGGGCCTCCATGACCATCCATCCGGTGCGGTTGGATACGGCCGGTCCGAACTTCGGATTGAAGAGGTATCCGTATCCGGCCTCGACGTAGTGCAGGGCGATGAAGACGACGATGGCGAGAGCAGTCATCGTCCAGAGAAAAATATCGAAGGCTTGTTCCATTGTATCGGCGAAAATGTGAACGGTTGCGCACGGGGGCGACAGCCGGTTCGGCGATCCTCGGATGCCGTATCCCCGGCGAAGCCAAAGATACGAATTTTTGTGTGAAATGGCGCACCGCAAGGCGGCGAATCGCAACTCGGTGGCATAGTTTGTGAGATTATGTGGAAGAATCAAACAAAATAAATACCGTTATGAACATGAAAAACGAGACAAGAGCAAATGCGACGACAACGGTCTTCGGTTCGGAGAAGATGCTGACGCCGGCCCCCACACAGACGATCCCGCAGCACAAGACGACGCCTGAGATTGCCTATCAGCTGGTCAAGGACGAGACCTACCCGCAGACGCAGCCCCGGTTGAATCTGGCGACGTTCGTCACCACCTACATGGACGAATATGCGACACGGCTGATGAACGAAGCCATCGACATGAACTACATCGACGAGACGGAGTATCCGCGCGTCGCGGTGATGTGCGGCCGCTGCATCAACATGCTGGCCAATCTGTGGCATACGCCCGAAAAGGCGGAGTGGAAAACCGGTGCGGTGGGCATCGGATCGTCGGAAGCCTGCATGCTGGGCGGTGTTGCGGCGTGGCTGCGGTGGCGCGCGAAGCGCAAGGCGGCGGGCAAGCCTTGCGACAAGCCCAATCTGGTGATGAGTTCGGCTTTCCAGATCGTGTGGGAGAAGTTCTGCCAGTTGTGGCAGATCGAGATGCGGACGGTGCCGATCTCGCTCAAGAACCAGACGCTCGACGCGGAAGCGGCAATCAACCTGTGCGACGAGCATACGATCTGCGTGGTTCCGATCGCCGGGGTGACATGGACGGGCCTGAACGACGATGTGGAGGCCCTCGATCGGGCCATCGACGCCTACAACAAAAAGACGGGCTACGACATTCCGATCCATGTCGATGCGGCGTCGGGGGGCTTCATCCTGCCGTTCCTCCAGCCCGAAGTGAAATGGGACTTCCGGCTGAAATGGGTATGGTCGATCTCGACTTCGGGACACAAGTACGGGCTGGTCTATCCCGGTTTGGGGTGGGTCGTCTGGCGGGACAAGAGCTGTCTTCCCGGCGACATGTCGTTCAGCGTGAACTATCTGGGTGCGAGCATCACGCAGGTGGGCTTGAACTTCTCGCGTCCTGCGGCGCAGATTCTGGGCCAGTACTACAACTTCATCCGTCTGGGCTTCGACGGCTACAGGGAGGTGCAGCAGAACTCGATGGATGTGGCCTGCTACTGTCACGAACGGATCGGCCGCATGAAATGCTTCCGCAATTTTGCCGACAAGATGCAGAACCCGCTGTTCATCTGGTACATGGATCCCGAATACGACAAGACGGCCAAATGGACGCTTTACGATCTGCAGGCCGTCCTGCAGCAGAGCGGCTGGATGGTTCCGGCCTATACGATGCCGAAGGATATGGAGACACTCGTCGTGATGCGCATCGTCGTCCGGCAGGGCATGTCGCGCGACATGGCCGACATGCTGCTGACCGATATTCGGAACGCTGTTGCGGGATTCGAGAAGTTGAAGTATCCCACCCAGTCGCGCCTCGATTACGAGGCGCAGATCAAGCAGAAGGGACGTGTCTATACGCACTGACGCCGGTGCCGCGAAACCGCTCTCTGTGTTCAAGCCGGATATCCGATTTTTTCGGGTATCCGGCTTCTGTTCCAGAAGCCCGCCCCTCCCCGTTTCTGTACGGCGACTGGCTCCGCTGCCCGGGAGCTGTGGGGAGCCTGTCCGGCCGTTTTTTGCGGAACGGCAATCGCGTCTGAATTGGAAAATTCCCCGTTTTTGATTATCTTTCGGGAGCGCACGGGGAACATGTGCGGCAAGGAGGATGACACAGATGAAAAAGATCGTAGTTTTTACCGGTGCCGGCGTGAGTGCCGACAGCGGACTCTCCACTTTCCGTGATGCCGACGGTTTGTGGGCCAATTACCGGATCGAAGATGTATGTACGCCGGAGGCGTTGGCGCGCAACCGCCCGCTGGTCATCGGGTTCTACAACAAACGCCGTCGGGAGACGATGAACGCCCGTCCCAATGCAGCGCATGAAGCAATTGCGCGGCTGGAGAAGTATTTCGACGTGGAGGTGGTGACGCAGAATGTCGATGACCTGCACGAACGCGCCGGGTCGAGCCGTGTGACCCACCTGCACGGCGAACTGATGAAGCTCCGTTCGACACGCAATCCCGATCTGATCGTGCCGGTCAAGGGGTGGGAGCAGCCGTTGGATGCCGTCGGGCCGGACGGCGCGCTGCTGCGTCCGCATATCGTCTTTTTCGGCGAGGCGGTTCCGGAATTCGACCGCGCGGCGCGGATTGCGGCCGGGGCCGATCTGCTGATCGTCGTAGGCACTTCGCTTGCGGTCTATCCTGCGGCTTCGCTGGTGCGTTACGTCCGTCCCGATGTGCCGGTCTGTCTGGTCGATCCCGCAGCACCCCGGATCGATTCCGTGCGCAATCCGGTGACCTATATTCGCGAACGTGCCGCAGTCGGCGTTCCGGAGCTTGTCGACAGGCTTTGCAACGGGGTCGGCTCTCCGGAGGCGTAACCTTGCGGTCGCGCCCCGGCCGTGCATGGGGCGCGCCACGCTCTTCTCTGCCTGCGGGGTGTTGCGGCGGGGGTTCGAGGCTCTGCATCTTTTGAAACGCCCTTACTCTCGAATCCGTCGCCGCCAATGAACGATGGCTTCGGGCGACAGCTTCCGGCAGTGACGGTGCAGCCGGCAAAGGCCGGTAAGAAAAAAGAGACGGATCGAAATCCGTCTCTTTTTTGCAGTCGTATCGAACGGAGCCTTTATCCGAGGAAGGAGAGGAGAATACCGGCGGCAACAGCCGAACCTACGACGCCGGCCACATTGGGCCCCATTGCGTGCATAAGCAGGTAATTGCCGGGGTTTTCGCGCTGTCCCTCGATCTGCGATACGCGGGCGGCCATCGGTACGGCCGATACGCCGGCGGATCCGATCAACGGATTGATCTTGTTCTCCTCCTTGCTGAAGAGGTTCATGAACTTTGCAAGCAGTACGCCGCCGGCCGTGCCGAGTCCGAATGCGATTACGCCCAGAACCAGAATGCCGAGCGTCCGGAAATTGAGGAATGCTTCGGCCGTAGCGGTTGCACCGACGGTCAGACCGAGGAAGATGACGACGATGTTCATCAGTTCGTTCTGGACGGTCTTGCTCAGACGGTCCACCACGCCGCACTCCTTCATCAGGTTGCCCAGCATGAGGCAGCCGACCAGCGGTGTGGCGCTCGGCAGGAGCAGGGCGATGACGACCGTAATGATGAGCGGGAAGAGGATTCGTTCGAGTTTCGATACGGGGCGCAGCGTCCGCATACGGATGGCACGCTCTTTCCTGGTCGTCAGCGCCCGCATGATGGGCGGCTGGATTACCGGAACGAGGGCCATGTATGAGTAGGCCGCAACGGCGATCGGGCCGAGCAGTTCGGGCGAAAGTATCGACGTGAGGTAGATGGCCGTCGGGCCGTCGGCACCGCCGATGATACCGATCGAAGCGGCCTGTTCGGGGGTGAACCCTATGGCATAGGCGCCGAGGAATGTCACGAAGATGCCGATCTGTGCGGCCGCACCGAGCAGGAAGCTCTTGGGGTTGGCGATCAGCGGGCCGAAATCGGTCATGGCACCCACGCCGAGGAAGATCAGACAGGGATAGATGCCGAGTTTCACGCCCAGATAGAGATAGTCGAGCAAACCGGCCTTTGCGACGAAGATATCCCAATGGACATGGCCTCCGGCAAAGAGTTCGGTGTGGTAGAGGTTGGCGCCGGGCAGATTCGTCAGCAACATGCCGAACGCGATGGTAAGCAGCAGCAGCGGCTCGAACTTGTGCCGGATCGCCAGATAGAGCAGCAGAAAGGCGACACCGATCATCACGATGTTCCCCCAGCCCATTGCGGCGAAAAATCCCGCGATGCCGGTGGAGTCGGCGAATTTCAGCAGGCTCTCCCCTACGAAGTTGGAATTAGAGGTCAACGACGTCCACATAGCGTTATTCGATAATGATTAGGTTGTCGCCCTCCATGACCGTAGCGCCCTGCTGGACGAGGATCTCCTTGACTACGCCGCCGCGGTCGGCATCGATGTTGTTTTCCATCTTCATGGCTTCGAGAATCAGCAGGGTCTGTCCGGTCGAAACCTGATCGCCGACCTTGACGTTGATGGTGAGTACCGTACCCGGCAGCGGGCATTTGACTGCATACCCCGTCGATGGCGCGACCGCTCCCAGTCGCGGTGAAGGGGTTGCCGTTGCAGGGGTGATCATGGCGCTGTTTGCCTGGGGATGAGCGGGCGCAACATGCGGTTTGGTCGTTGCGGCGCTTTTGGCCCCGGTGATTTCGACTTCGTAGGCCGTACCGTTGACCTTGACGTGTGCTATGGTCGATGCATCGTTGATGTCGTCGATCTGCACGTCGTAGTTATGTCCGTTGATTTTCAGTGAATAATCTTTCATTGTCGTTCAATCTGTCTATTTTCTGAAAGGCATCTGGGTTAAACCGTGAATTTTGGAGCTCCAAGGCGAATATGCGCGTTTGATGCTCAGGATGGTCAGCACTTCCGATTCCCGGTCGTGCAGCACGCTCTTGTAGAGTTTGAGCGCCGTCGTGATTGCGGCGATCTCTTCTTCGTGGAGCTGGCCCTGTGTTGCGGATGATTGTACGGCGGCCTGCCGGCGTGTGAAGATCCCTCCGAAGAGTTTCATGATCCACACCAGCAGCACCAGTACGACAAATACCAGACAGATGCTGATAAGCGTCGCCCACAACATTTCGGACCATCCCCAGTCCATTACCGATAACATTCTCATGGCTTGTCTCTGTTACAAAGGAATATTCGAATGTTTCTTGGGCGGGTTCTGCAGCCGTTTGGTCGCCAGCAGCTGCAGGGCGCGGATGATGCGGAAGCGGGTATTGCGCGGCTTGATCACATCGTCGATGTATCTGTAGCGTGCAGCGTTGTAGGGGTTGGAGAACTTGTCGTTGTACTCCTGTTCCTTTTCGGCCACGAACTTCGCGCGTTCTTCCGGATTCTCGAATGCGGCGAGCTCTTTGGCGTGGAGGACGCCGACGGCGCCGCTGGCGCCCATAACGGCGATCTCGGCCGTAGGCCAGGCATAGTTGATGTCGCCCCGGATGTGTTTCGACGACATGACGATGTAGGCGCCGCCGTAGGCTTTGCGCAGCGTGATGGTGATCTTCGGCACCGTTGCCTCGCAATAGGCGAAGAGCAGTTTTGCTCCGTGGGTGATTACGCCGCCATACTCCTGTGTGGTACCCGGCAGGAAGCCCGGCACATCGACGAGCGTGACGAGCGGAATATTGAATGCGTCGCAGAAGCGGACGAAACGGGCCGCTTTCCGGCTGGCATTGATATCCAGCACGCCGGCCATGAATTTGGGCTGGTTGGCGATGATGCCGACCGACTGGCCGTTGAAGCGGGCGAAGCAGGTGATGATATTCTTCGCAAAACCGGCCGACGATTCGAGATATTCGCCGTTATCGACGATGGCCTTGATCACTTCGGCCATGTCGTATGCCTTGTTTGCGTTGTCGGGAATGATGTCGTTGAGCGAATCTTCCAGACGGTCGATGCGGTCGGTGCAGACGGTCAGCGGAGCATCCTCCATATTGTTCTGCGGCATGTAGGAGAGCAGTTTCTTGATCAGTTCGATCCCCTCCTCTTCCGTATCGACGGCGAATTGCGCCACGCCCGATTTGGTGGTGTGCATCATGGCGCCTCCGAGCTGCTCCTGCGTCACATCCTCGCCGGTAACCGTCTTAACGACCTTGGGGCCTGTAAGGAACATGTTCGAGGTCTCTTTCTTCATGATGATGAAGTCGGTCAATGCCGGAGAATAGACAGCGCCGCCGGCGCAGGGCCCGAAGATGGCCGAGATCTGGGGAATGACACCCGAAGCCATGACATTGCGCTGGAAGATATTGGCGTATCCGGCCAATGCGTTGATACCCTCCTGGATGCGGGCGCCGCCGGAGTCGTTCAGACCGATGCAGGGAGCTCCGTTTCTCATGGCCATGTCCATTACCTTGCAGATCTTGTCGGACATCGAGAGGGAGAGCGATCCGGCCGTCACGGTAAAGTCCTGTGCGAAGACATAGACCAGACGTCCGCCGATGGTTCCGTATCCCGTTACGACGCCGTCGCCGAAGGCGTGGCTTTTGTCCATTCCGAAGTCGTAGCAGCGGTGTGTCACGAACATGTCGAACTCTTCGAACGATCCTTCGTCGAGCAACAGGCGGATTCGTTCGCGGGCCGTATATTTGCCTTTGTCGTGCTGGGCGTCGATACGTTTCTGACCGCCTCCCAGACGGGCTTTTTCACGGTTTTCGATGAGCTGGTTTATTTTTTTCTGAATTTCACTCATGGTTTTCTCCTGCTTTGATTATTTGTTCTTGTCTTCGCAAAGTTCGGTCAGAATCCCCTGTGTGGATTTGGGATGGAGGAATGCGATGGTCATGCCTTCGGCGCCCTTGCGGGGTGTCTTGTCGATGAGCCGGATCCCTTTGGCTTCGGCGTCGGCCAGCTGCTCTTCGATATTGTTGACTGCAAGAGCCATGTGATGGATGCCGATTCCGCGTTTCTCGATGAAACCTGCGATAGTCGAATCTTCGGAGGTCGGTTCGAGCAATTCGATCTTTGTCTGGCCCAATTTGAAGAATGCCGTGCGCACTTTCTGGTCTGCGACCTCTTCGATGGCATAGCATTTCAGACCCAATACGTTCTCCCAGTAGGGGATCGCTTCATCGAGGCTTTTAACTGCGATGCCAAGATGCTCAATGTGAGATACTTCCATGATTGTTTACTTTTATTGTAGGTTTGGTATATGTCAAAAAATCCGCGCCGTCCGTTTTGGCGCACACAAAAATAGTTCTAATATTTTAAAAAACATAATTATTTTTGGGAAATCTCATCCGGAAATCGTCCGGCAAGAAGCCGTATCGGAGATCCTGACGGCTTTCCCTGACTTTCGGGACATCTTTCGGAATCGGGAATCGGGGAGCGGGCTTGCGGGGCGGAGCGGGGGCGTTCCGAACGAAAAGCGGAGAAAAATTAGCACGGATGGCAAAAAAGCGTTATCTTCGCTCCAAAACGCAGGAGTTATGAAACGGATTTTGATCGGAACGTTAGCCGTGCTGTCGATGACGGCGGCTATGGGTCAGAATGTTGTGCTGGGCGAACGGACTCCCGAATTGCGGATCAGGTCGTGGCTGGACGACAGGGCTCCGATACAGGGGCGCACGACGCTGCTGGTTTTTTTCCATTCGGCAAGCCGTCCTTCCGTAGAGTCGCTGGGACATGTGCAGGCGCTGGGCGCGAAGTTCGGCGACCGGCTCAATGTGGTGGTTCTGGCCAGGGAGGAGAGTGCGGAAGTCCGGAGACTTGTGGCTCCCTATGCGCAGGGAAACCTCACGGTGGCATTCGATGATGAAGGACGCAGCTTCGCGGCGTACAATGTGCAGTATCTGCCGTTCGGAGTGTTGGTTACGGCCAAGGGACGGGCCTTGTGGATGGGCAATCCGCGACAGTTGACCGAAGCGGTCATCGAATCCAATTTGTAGTTTGCTGCGGTTCGTGCGACGCTTTTTTATTGCAATGGAATCATGGGCTTTACGAAAATAGATCATTACGAGAAAGAATATACGGATACGCATCACGATTCGGCGCTGTCGGTGACCGAGGGCGTCTCCGACCAACCGGTTGTCAACCCGCATTTCGTGCGTAAAAAGAAGCGGGTTCTTACGACGGATGAATATGTGGAGGGCATCCTTGCGGGCAACATTACGACTTTGTCGCAGGCCATCACACTCATCGAGAGCAGCAATCCGGACCACTATGCGCAGGCGCAGGAGATCATCGAGCGGTGTCTTCCGCATGCGGGGCGATCGGTGCGGATCGGCATCACGGGTGTTCCGGGTGCCGGCAAATCGACCTTCATCGAGGCGATCGGCGACATGGTGACGTCGCTGCGCCACAAATTGGCGGTTCTGGCCATTGATCCGAGTTCGGAACGCAGCGGCGGTTCGATACTGGGCGACAAGACCCGCATGGAGCGTATTTCGACCAACCCGGACGTCTTTATCCGACCGTCGCCGTCGGCCGGTTCGCTGGGCGGCGTGGCGCGCAAGACACGCGAGACGATCGTGCTGTGCGAGGCTGCGGGTTTCGATGTGGTGTTCATCGAGACGGTCGGCGTGGGACAGTCCGAGACGGCGGTCCATTCGATGGTCGATCTCTTCATGCTGCTGCAGATTTCGGGTGCCGGCGACGAATTGCAGGGCATCAAGCGGGGGATTATGGAGATGGCCGACCTGATGGTCATCACGAAGGCCGACGGGGAGAACATCCACAAGGCGGAACTTGCCAGGACACAGTTCCAAAGTGCATTGCGGCTCTTTCCGGTTCCGGAGTCGGAGTGGCGGCCGAAGGTCTATACCTGCTCGTCGGTATCGGGCATGGGCCTTGAGGAGGTCTGGAAGGGAGTCGAAGAGTTCCTCGACCATACGCAGGCGAACGGATACTTCCAACACAACCGCAACCGTCAGAACAAGTATTGGATGTACGAGACGATCAACGAGACGTTGAAAAACAGTTTCTATCAGGATCCGCGAGTGGAGCGTGCGATCGCCGAATACGAACGGCAGGTGCTGGACGACAGGCTCAGCTCGTTCGTTGCGGCCAAGCGGCTGCTGGATCTCTATTTCGATGACGGTTCGAAATAGGGCGGCGCTCCTGTCGGGCGAAAACGGCTCCGATCTTCCGCTGAAAAGGGAGGACCGGTGCCGTTTTTTGCGCTGAAAGCCGTTATTTTTAGGCGGATGTTGTCGTTTCCGAAAATTATTCCTATCTTTGCGCACCCGTAAAAGCGGGAATTTGGATTACATTCACACAAGTATTAACTAAACGTAACAAGCAAAGTGGATTCATTGAGTTACAAAACCATCTCGGCGAATGCGGCTACCGTCACCAAGGAATGGGTGGTGATAGACGCAACGAACGAGGTGTTGGGACGTCTTGCTTCGCAGGTGGCCAAGATCCTTCGCGGCAAGCACAAGCCCAGCTACACTCCCCACGCCGATTGCGGTGATTATGTCATCGTGATCAATGCGGAGAAGGTGAAGCTCACGGGCGACAAATTGACCGACAAGGTCTATGTACGACACACGGGTTATCCGGGCGGGCAGCGTTTCGCTACGGCCGGAGATTACCTGAAGAAGAAGCCCACGTTCGTGGTGGAGGAGGCCGTGCGCGGCATGCTTCCGAAGACCCGTCTGGGCGATGCGATCTTCAAGAATCTGAAGGTCTATGCAGGTGCGGAGCATCCGCATGCGGCACAGAGCCCGAAGCAAATCAAGTTGAACGAGATTAAGTAAGGAAGTTATGGAAGTTGTAAATACCGTAGGCCGTCGCAAGGCCGCCGTTGCGCGCGTATTCGTGAAGCCGGGCAATGGACAGATTACAATCAACCACAAGGCGCTTGAGGCCTACTTCCCGCTCGATATTCTGCAGTTTCAGGTAAAGCAGCCGTTGCTGGCTACGAATACCGCCGAAAGCTACGATATCGTCATCAATCTGGGTGGCGGCGGTATCAAGGGACAGGCTGAAGCTGCACGTCTGGGTATCGCACGGGCATTGTGCGAGATCGACGCCGAGATGCGTCCGGTGCTGAAGAAGGCCGGATTCCTGACGCGCGATCCGCGCGAAGTTGAGCGTAAGAAGCCGGGCCAGCCGGGTGCACGCCGCAAGTTCCAGTTCAGCAAGCGTTAATATTTGCGGACGGAACCGGATCGTCAAGCACGACGCGGGTTTGAAATCGGGAAGATTCATATATATAATATGGCTACTTGTTGATTGCCCCGTCGCGGAAAAATTGTCCGGATTGGCTTGAGCCACTACCGGATGATTGACAGAAAGAGATAAAAATTAAAAAAGAGCAAAAATGTCACGAATAGATTTCAATACATTGTTGGAGGCCGGTGCACATTTCGGTCACTTGAAGCGCAAGTGGAACCCCAAAATGGCTCCCTACATCTTCATGGAGAAGAACGGCATCCACATCATCGATCTGCACAAGACGGTGCTGAAGATCGACGAGGCGGCAGCTGCCATCAAGCAGATAGCCAAGAGCGGACGCCGCGTGTTGTTCGTCGCCACGAAAAAGCAGGCCAAGGATCTCGTAGCGGAGAAAGTTGCCGCTATCGGCATGCCGTATGTTACGGAGCGTTGGGCCGGCGGTATGCTTACGAATTTCCCGACGATACGCAAAGCCGTGAAGAAGATGGCCACCATCGACAAGATGACGGCCGACGGCACATTCGATAATTTCTCGAAGCGGGAGAAGCTCCAGATCGAGCGTCAGCGTGCGAAGCTGGAGAAGAACCTCGGTTCGATAGCGGATCTTACGCGTCTTCCTGCGGCCCTGTTCGTAGTTGACGTGATGAAGGAGGCCAACGCCGTGAAGGAGGCCAAACGATTGAATATCCCCGTATTTGCAATAGTAGATACTTGTTGTGATCCAACCGACATCGATTACGTTATTCCTGCAAATGACGATGCGTCGAATTCAATCGCGGTTATTCTGAACGTGATGTGCGCCGCCGTAGCGGAAGGCCTTGAGGAGCGCCGTCTTGAGAAGGAGAAGGAGGCTCAGGAGAGTGCCGCTTCGGAGGTGGAGGGTGCTCCCAAGAAGGAGGGAAAGCCCCGGATCAAGAAGGCGGTGAAGGCCAATATCGAGGCCGAGGAGGCTGCCGTAGCGGAGGTCGTAGCGGCTACGGAGGGTGCTGAGGCACCTGCTGCTGCAGCCGGTGCCGAGGCGGTGGAGACTGCTGCCGAGAGCGAGCCGGCCAAGTAATGCGACGAGAAAAAAGTACCAACAATTAAAGAGAAAGAACACTATGGAAATCAAAGCTGCCGATGTAATGAAGCTCCGCAAGATGACGGGAGCCGGCATGATGGACTGCAAGAAGGCCCTCATGGAGGCTGAAGGGGATTTTGCGCGCGCACAGGACATCATTCGTGAGAAGGGCAAGCTGGTCGTAGCGAAGCGTTCGGACCGCAATGCGTCGGAGGGCGTTGTCGTTACGCGCATCAAGGATGGCAAGGCCTATATGCTGTGCCTGGCCTGCGAGACGGACTTCGTGGCACAGAATGCGGAGTTTGCGGCTTCGGCCAATGCGATGATCGACATCGCCGTAGCGGCGGATGCTGCCGACAAGGAGACGCTGCTGGCCGTGAAGAACGCCGAAGGCCGCACCGTCGAGGAGATGGTGACCGAGAAGTCGGGCCAGACGGGTGAGAAGGTCGAGCTGGCATTCTATGGCCGTATCGAGGCTCCGTACTGCAATGCTTATGTTCACTTCAACAAGAAACTGGGAACGATCCTCGGCTTCAACAAGCCGGTTCCCGAGGAGGTGGCCCATACGGTAGCCATGCAGGCTACGGCGATGGCGCCTATTTCGATCGACGTTGCGGACTGCCCGGCAGATGTCGTTGAGCATGAGCGCAAGATTGCGGTCGAGGCCATGAAGCAGGATCCCAAGAATGCCGGCAAACCGGAGGCTATTCTTGAGAAGATTGCCGAGGGCAAGATGCGGAAGTTCTTCGAGGAGAACACGCTCCTGAATCAGGAGCTGGTCGGCGAGAAGAAGACGATCGCACAGTATATCCACGAGGCGGACAAGGAGGCTACGGTCATTGCATACAAGCGTTTTGCGCTTGAGGCATAGCCGAGTCCGGCTTTTCGATAAACGGCGGCGGAATCGAGCGGTTCCGCCGCCGTTTTTGTTCCGCTGGGACGGAGCCGTCCGACCGTCTGTTGTCTGTCCAGCCGATTGCATCCTGCCTGTGTCGTGTGCATCCGGTTCTCCCGCAGGGGGCGTCCGAATGCGGCCTTCGGTCTGGATGTCCGCCATGCCGCAGCCGGAAAGTTTGACGGTTTGCAGGGGATGGACGACCGTATTTTGCAAAAGAATCCTATCTTTGTGCATGGAGAAACCTTTGAATTATGAAACGGATACTTTTACTCTCATTTTTTGTTGTCATGAGCCTTCCGGCTGCCGAATCGCAGACGAAGGGCGGGATTACCCCGCAGATGCTCGATACGATCCGCAAATTTTACCTTGACCGGCCGGAAGATCGGGCTTTGCGCAATGCGATCTGCAACAACGACATCCGGAAGCTGGCCGTCAACCAGACGAATCAGGGCGAAATGGATACCCATTTTTCGCATCGCGTGCCGTCGAAGGGCATCACCAACCAGCAGCAGTCGGGGCGCTGCTGGCTTTTTTCGGGTCTGAACGTATTGCGGGCCCGCATGATCGCGCAGTACGATCTCGGAGAGTTCGAATTTTCACAGAACTACTGCTTTTTCTGGGATCAGCTGGAGAAGGCGAACCTCTTCCTGCAGGGGGTGATCGATACGCGGGAGAAGCCGCGGGAGGATCAGCTGGTCGATTGGCTGTTCCGGCATCCGCTCAGCGACGGCGGACAGTTTACCGGCATCTCGGACATCGTGGGCAAATACGGCCTTGTTCCGAAGGAGGTGATGCCCGAAAGTTACAGCAGCGAACATACGTCGCAGATGGCGCAGCTGCTGGCGCTGAAGCTGCGGGAATACGGCCTTGCGCTGCGCGATGCGGCGCGGGACGGAGTAAAGGTCAGGGAGCTGGAGGCGCGCAAGACGGTGATGCTCGGTACGATCTACCGCATGCTTGTGCTCAATCTGGGCGAGCCGCCCCGGTGTTTTACATGGACGCGCTATACGTCGGACGGCAAACCGGTCGATACGCGCGAATATACGCCGCAATCCTTTTACGACACCTATGTGGGCCGAAATCTGACCGACGACTATGTGATGCTGATGAACGATCCCACGCGCAAATACTACCGTTGTTACGAAATCGACTACGACCGCCACAGCTACGACGGCCGCAACTGGACCTATGTGAACCTGCCTGTCGAGGAGATCAAGCAGATGGCGGTCGCCTCGATCAAGGACAGCACGATGATGTATTTCTCGTGCGACGTCGGGAAATTCCTCGATTCCAAACGGGGACTGTTGGATGTGGACAATTACGATTACGGTGCGTTGATGGGTACGACGTTCGGGATGGACAAGCGGCAGCGTGTCGAGAGCTTTGCCAGCGGATCGAGCCATGCGATGACGCTCATGGCGGTCGATCTCGATGCGGAGGGCCGTCCCCGGAAGTGGATGGTCGAGAACAGCTGGGGCGCGGCGAGCGGCTATCGGGGGCATCTGATCCTGACGGACCGGTGGTTCGACGAATACATGTTCCGGCTGGTTGTCGAGCGGAAATACGTTCCGCAGCGGATTCTTGACATCCTCAGGCAGCGTCCCGTCCGGCTGCCGGCGTGGGATCCGATGTTTGCCGACGAACTTTGATCCGGCTGCCGCCGTGTGAACATAAGACCTGTGAGAATAAAGGCCCTTTACGTCCGGATCGGCGGAAGGGGCCTTTCGTTTTGTCCGGTCTCTTCCAGCAGGAAGAGTTCCTCGACCGTCTTTCCGAATCTGTCCTTGTTTATTTCCGGCAGATGCGGCGCAGCACGGCCAGCGGATAGCGCCTCAGGGGAAGCATGTGCATCCAGAGCAGTGCGGCACGGCGATGCAGCACCCCGCAATCGACGATTCCGTAGATCCGGTTGCGGGGAATCGTTTCGGTACCGGCCAGATTCCCGTCTCCCAGAAGCGTGACCGTCGCTTCATCGATGCGATAGATGCGATGTACGACGAAGTGTCCGTTGTCGGTCTCGCCCAGTACGACGTTTCCGCGGCGCAGGTCGCCGTCGCGCAGGGGGCGCAGTGTGATCCGGCTGCCGCTTTGGAAAAACGGCAGCATGCTTTGCCCCTGTACGCTCAGGGTGACCGACCGCCCTTCGGCGAGTTCTTTGCGGGCCTCCTCGAAGAGGATCCGGTTGGAGAGGGTGCGCTTCGTCATTGTCGTGCGAGGGTCGTTTCGAACGAAAGCCGCGCGGCGTCGGCATCGGGCAGGCAGTCGAGCCGATAGACCGGCGTCCGGGCGATGAGTTGCGAGAGCGTGTTGCAGATGTTGTCCTGCAGGGCCGCATCGTAGGCGAATGCGGGAGGGCATGAGGGCAGCAGGGCACCGATGGCGTTGACGACCGAGAGCCGTTCGATGCGGTTGAAGGGAGCCTGCCGCAGCCGCACGAAGGCGGCGATAGGGTAGCTCTCGTTCCGGTAACAGGGCGTTTTGCCGCTCCAGGGCGAACCGAACGCCGTCGGAACGCCGTCGGCAAGCCGGATAATGGGGCTGTCGTCGTTGAGCAGCTTCGAATGGGGGATATGCTCTCTCCACAGGCGGGTATGGGTGCTCTTTCCGGTACCCGATTCGCCGAGAAAAAGGACGGCGTGTCCCGAATGGATGATCGTCGAGGAGTGGATGGCGATGCTGTGGGGGTTGTGCGAGATGCCGAAGAGCATCCACATCCCGAAACGCACGAGCGACGGATCGGGACGGCGTTCGCAGGCGGCATTGCTCATAACGCGCGTATCGCCGTCGGCCTTGGCGAAGATCACGGGCGGACAATCCTGTTTCAACATGTAGAAGAGATACCCGCCGTCGCAGCGTCCGAAGTGGCAGTCGGCGACCGCCTCGTCGAATTCGAAGCGGTCAAGTTCGCGATAGCCGTTGAATTGGTCAAGAGCCAACGGTACGTCGAGACGCACCCGCATGAGCGGTTGCGCCGCCGGATCTTCCGGCCGTTCGAACGGCCGGAAGCCGATGAGCCGGCAGTCGTTGACGAGGTCTGCGGCCGCACCTTCCGTCCGTATTAGGTCTTGTGCAATGAGGTAATCCATATGTCGTTTTTACGCTGTTTTTGCATCCGTCTCACGGTGCCGGAGCGGCAGGTGGAGCGTAACGCCCTCCGGCAGTCGTTTTTTGCCTTCATTCTCCGATTAGTTCCGGGAATGACCTGTAATATATTGTTTTTTTAGCGTACTGTCTTTTAGTGTCTCAACCGATTGTTATGATGCGGTCGCAGAACTCCAGCGAACTTTCGCGGTGGGCGATCACGACGATCGTCAGTTCGCGATTGTCGCGCGACAGCTCCTCGATGGCGCGGTTGATCCCCTCTTCGGTGCGGTTGTCGAGCGAGGAGGTCGCCTCGTCGAAGAAGAGAATATCGGCCTGTTTGTAGAGCGCCCGCGCGATGCCGAGCCGCTGCCGCTGGCCGCCCGAAAGGCGGCATCCGCATTCGCCGATGGGGGTGTCCATCCCTTTGGGCAGCGTCTCGATGAAATCTCCGAGTTTGGCCATCGCCAATGCCTGTGCCGCACGTTGGCGGTCGATCCGTTCGGGAACGCATCCCAATGCGACGTTCGCCGCAAAGGAGCTGTCGGTAACGAATACGTTCTGTGATACATACCCGACGGCATTCTGCCATTGGCGGCGGTTCTCGGCGGTGAGCGGAACCCCGTCGATGGCGATACGCCCTGCCGAAGGCTTGTATAGCCCCAGCAGGATGTTGAACAGCGTGGTCTTTCCGGCTCCTGAAACGCCGCGTATTCCGATCCGTTCGCCCTTGCGGATTGTGAGCGAGAAGTCGTGCAGCACGTCGTGGTCGGGTGCGTCGTCGTAGTGGAACGAGAGCCCTTCAATCGTTATTTCGCGCTGAAACGCCAGCCGTTCGTTGGACGGAGCGGATTCCGGCGCCGTTCCGTTCGTTCGGGCATCGCGCAGCACATCGAGCGTGTAGCGGTTGTAACGCAGGGAGGTCCAGGCTCCCATGATGCTGCGGATCGACGGCATGATGCGCAACGCCGCAACGGCGAAGATGCCGAAGAGCAGTTTCATCTGCGTGTTGTCCGTTCCGGCGCAGAGCGCCACAAGAAGCGCCATGCCCGCTGCGAGGCCCACTTCGGTAAAGATCGACGGCAGAACGGCGATCGTAGCGTTGCGTTCACGCACCTGCACGACGCGATTCATCGCGCTGTCGAAGGTTTTCAGCATTTCGGGGAAGGCGTTGGCCACCTCCAGATCGGCATAGCCCCGGAATGTCTCGGCGACGGTGCGGGATTTCGTCCGCTGTGCGCGGTGCTCCTCTTCGCCGTAGCGGTTGAGCCGCCGGCGCACCAGCCCGTAATAGAGCATCACCGCCGGCACGAAGACCAGCAGCGCGATGGCGGACGCCAATGGACTGTAGAGCGCCAGAGCCATGAAAAGCAGCAGGAAAAGCATCGTTTCGCTGGCGATCGCCGCAAGGGGCATCAGCACGCCGGTGACGAAGATCAGACAGACGGCATTGACGTTGCGCGAGAGGATGGCCGAGTTGCTGCTTTTGACGAATGCCAGCCCCCGATCGTGGTAGTCGATGTAGAGACGGCGCGACAGGTCGCGGTAGAGGTCGTAGATGAAGTTCCGCTCGACCTTGTAGAGTAGCAGGTTGGCAAGATTCTTCAACAGGACGACACCCACCACGCCGGTGCAGACGGCGAGGATGAACCGGCGGTCGTCGGAGAATCCGCCCCAGAGGTAGATCCTCTCCAGCCAGAGATTCGAGTGGATTCCTTCGGTGTCGAGGATGATGACCAGCACGGGTACCAGCACGGCAAGTCCCACGAAGTTGAGCAGGGCGCGGAGAAAAACGCTCAGGGCGACGCCGATGCTGCGACGCCGGAACCGTGCGGGAAGAATATCTCTGAATGTGCGGAACATCATTGCAAAGGTAGTCAATTTTTCGGGGATTCATCGACACGGACGATCTGTCCGAGCCGTACATACCACAGATAACCCTCAGTCTGCCGGTATCCGATGTCGCGGAGCAGCATCATGTACTCCTCGATCTGGCGCCGGTGTTCGGGTTTTACGATGCGTCCGAACTTGTAATCGACTACGACGGCGCGATCGCCGCGCACCATCACACGGTCGGGGCGCCGGATCGCAGTACGACCCTCTTCCCTGCGGCTTCGGTGAATCGGTGCGTTGTGCGGAACGATGATCTCGTTTTCATTGCGCACGACGTTCCACGAGCCGTCGAACCACCCGGCTGCAAGCGGCTGCCGGAGCTGTCGTTCGATCGCATCGCGCAGCGTCCGGGCCTCGTCGACCGAAAGGTCGCCGTCCGTAACGGCATGTCCGATGTTGGCCTCGATCTCCTCGCGCGAGACGGCATTTTCGAAGATGCGGTGCATCAGGATGCCGAGATTGCGCGGTGCCAGCTCCACCTCCTCGTCCTCCTCGAAATAGCGGTCGGATGCGAGCCGCAGTTTCAGTTCGGGGGCTGTTGTGGTGTACTCTTCCAATACTGTATGGAGGGGCGGTTCCTCCTCATCCGACCTCTTCTCTTCCGGTTCGGGACCTGTCACGGTGCCGAATTCGAAAACCTGCCCCGTTTCCGATACCGTATGGCTTCCGGTCGTATCGCCCAGACGGGCAGCGGCTCCGTCGCATTCGATGCCTTGAAGCAGCAGCCCGCCGACGTTGGCGCCGCGTTGTTGGGTCGGGATGAAGATGTAAAGCGCCTCGACGGCGCGCGTGAGGGCGACGTAGAGCAGGTTGATGTTGTCAACGTGCGAGTGGACCAGCTCCCGATAATACTCCTCCGAGAAGAACGATTCGGCCATTGTCTTCTTCCAGCGGACGGGAAAACTGTCGAGGGCCGTCAACGGGTTCTCCTCTTGGCTCCGGTGTCCTCCGGAAGCCCCGGCCTGAGGTGCGGCCCAGACGATATTCTTGATTCCGGCGCCGTTTTGCGGGTCGAGTTTCCATGAGCAACAGGGAATCATGACCACCTTTTTTTCCAGCCCTTTGGCTTTGTGTATGGTCATGATCTCAATGGTCGATTCACTCTGTTCGATGCTGAGCGATTTCGAGACGCCTTGTTCCTCCCACCACTCCAGAAAGAGCGGGATGTCGGCCACGCGGCCCGTCGAGAATGCGATGATCTGCTCATGTATGGCCTGAAGGTAGGCCGTTTCGGCCGTCCGATGATCCAGTTCGTAATGAAGGACGATCTGCTCGAATGCCTCTTCGGGCGGGAGCAGGCGCGCCGTGCGGAGGAAATCCTCCTCCTCGGTCGGCAACGGCGCATCGAACGGCCTGCCGAGGTAGCGGTTGAAGATTGCCCGGTGTATCGCATCGTCCGTATCGACGCTCAGATAGAGCGCCGCCGTGATGAACCCGCATACGGGGGCGTTGCCGATGACAAGCGCCTCCTGCGTCATGATGTCGAACCGGTAGCGGGGATCTCCGTTGCTGCGTTTGAAGTCGAGCAGCATCCCGGCCACGCGAGAGCCTTCCGAGCGGCGACGCACCAGAATCAATATGTCGTTGGGGCGGAACCCCCTGTCGATCACCGCTTTGATCTGTTCGATCAGCGGAGGCTCCATGTCGAAGGTTTCGATGCGGATCAACCCTTCATGAAGGCTTTTCTTACATGGACGTTGCGCATACGAGGCATATGCGTCGCTCAGCGTGGAACCCAGCTCCGCCGCCGTTGTACGGCCGATTGCACCGGCATCGGCCGCTTCTGCAAGCGTGCGGTGCAGGTTTTCGCTGTCCAGATTGACGACCCGTCCGATGATCCGGTTGTTGAAATCGACTATGCCCCGCAGACTGCGGTAGTTTTCGTCGAGCGGTACGACCTCTACATCGTCGCGTCCCAGCGCCTCGGCGGCCTTGTGATGGAGGATCTTCCAGTCACCGCCCCGCCAACGGTAAATCGACTGCTTGATGTCGCCCACAAGCAGAACGGTCGTCTCCCCGCTTTGGGCCATGGCGTTGCGCAGCAGGGGCAGAAAATTCTGCCACTCCTTGGCCGAGGTGTCCTGAAACTCATCGATCATGAAGCGTTCGAATCTGTTCCCGACCTTTTCATAGATGAACGGCGCATCGTTGTTCTCGATGAATTTCGAAAGAATCTGCTTGGTCTCCGAAAGAAACAGGACGTTCTCTTCCTCGCATTGGAGGCGCACCTTGGCGTAGAGATCGCTCAACAGGGCAAAACTGCGGTAATTTTCACGCAACAGATCGACCGTGTTCCAGAAACGGGATTCGCGGTCGTACAGCGTACATATATCCGCCAGCAGCGGCTGCAGCCGGCTGGCGGCAGCGATGACGGCCGGTGATGCCGTTTTCGTGTACCAGCCGTTGCTGTCGGTCGCACAGCTGCGGGCGGTTTTTGTCGGCGGGATGAGCTCTCCGTCGGCGACTTTGCGAAAATAACAGGCAAAACTGTTTTTGCCCCCCTTGAAGTCCGACGGCGAGAGCCCGGCATCCGTCATGATCTCCACCGCCTGTTTGCCGAGCTCCTGCCAGCGGTGCTTCGAGGCCATGCTTCGGGCGGTCATCTCGTTGACGAGCCGTCTCAGCGCCTCCTTGTCGCCGGCGACGGTCAGCGCATCGCGGTTCTGCTCCTTGAAGAGTTCGTCGCCGAGCGCCAGGATGCCGTCGCGAATGTCCCATCGTGCCCCGTCGTCGATGCGTTCCTGCACGAAATCGGCGAGCCAGCGCTGCAACTCCCTGTTCGAGGTTATCTCCTCGATGAGTGCGTCGGCGCTTTTGGTCAGCACCGATGCCGTTTCGAGTTCGATGTTGTAGTTCAGGTCGATTCCCAGCTCCTTGATGAACGCCCGCAGGATCCGCTGGAAAAAGCGGTCGATGGTCAGAACCGTAAACCGCGAATAGTTGTGCAGGATGCGCGTTCGGGCCGTTCGGGCGCGGCGGCGTATTTCCGCTTCGCCGAGCCGGAGTTCCGTCTGCAGGTTTTTCAGGTAACTGCTCTCTTTTCCGGCGGCCAGTTTGTCGATTTCCCTGAGAATACGGGTTTTCATCTGCTCTGTCGCCTTGTTCGTGAAGGTGACGGCCAGAATCGAACTGAAACTATCGGGCCGATCGACGACGTCGCGGACATATTTATAGGCCAGCTGATAGGTTTTCCCCGATCCTGCGCTGGCATTGAGGATTTTCGCTCTTCTGTTCGGTGCGTTCATATCACTCAAAGATACGAATTTCTTCGCAGACAGACGAAACAATCGGGAATTTTCGTATCTTTGAAAATCAAAAAACGGAGACGGATATGAAAAAATTCATGATTGTCGCAGCCCTGATGTTCGTTGCCGGAGGAGCGTCTGCACAGGTCAGCATTCCGGCGGAGGGCGCTGAACCGGCGCCCGGACCCGCTGTTATCGCTACCGATACGGCAGTCAGAGAGCGTGTATGGCCCGATTTTCACGCAGTGGAGATACAAGGCGTCATGAGTGTACGGCTGGAAGTTGCCGATGCCGAACATCCTGTTGGGGTGAATTTCTATACGAGTGACCCCAGCACGGGAAAATATACGCGCGAAGTGGAGAATGGCGTCTTGAAACTCAAGGTGCAGAAGGCGCAGTCAGCGGACTCGGTGCGTGTGACGGTCTATTATACGAAGCTGGACCGGATCAATGCCGATCGGGCGGCAGTGGAGGTCGTCGGGCCGCTGAAAGCCCATCTGCTGGACTTGAAGGTTTCGGGCGGGGCCCGTTTTACGGCGACGCTCGATGTGGCGGATGTATCGCTTGAGGTTACGGGGCGCAGCGAGGTGTTTCTCAGCGGAAAGACCCGCTATCTGGACGCCGTGGTGTCGACGGCGTTGACAAGCCTTCGGAAGCTGGAGGCGATGTCGGTTGATGTCGAGGCATCGAACAAGGCCGAAGTGTCGGTATGTGCGACGGATCGCATCAAGATGAAATCCACAACGGGAGCCGTGATCCGTTACGGCGGCAATCCGGCGATCGAACGTTCGACGATTCCGTCGTTGTTGAGCGGAACGCTCGAACGGGTCGATTCGACGTCCAACAGCCGCCGATAGTGCGGAGCGGCAAAATGTGTCCGGGCCTGTTCGGAGGAGTCGGGAGACCTCCCCGAACGGAAACGGCGAAAAACCTGAAAACGTACGATGCGGAGTTTCTTGCAGGAGGTGGCGGCCGATCTGTATGATCGTTATGGCGGCGGGGTATCGTCGCTGCACATCCTTTTCCCGACACGACGGGCCCGTCATTTCTTTGTCGATGCCTTGTCGCAATTGACGGATCGGCCGGTGTGGCAGCCGCACTGGCTGACGATCGACGACCTGATGCAGGTGATTTCGGGCCTTCGCGCAGGGGAGCGCATCCGGTTGATTGCCGAACTCTACAAGATCTATTCCCGTTATCATAAAGAGCCTTTCGACAAGTTCTATTTTTGGGGCGAAATGTTGCTCAACGACTTCGATACGATTGACAAGTATCGTGTCGATGCCGTTCATCTGTTCCGCAACCTCTACGACCTCAAGGAGCTGGAGACCGACATATCGTACCTGACTCCCGAACAGGAAGAGATCATCCGCCGCTTCTGGGCCAACTTTTCGGAGGATACGGCCCTTTCGGAAGAAAAACGCCGTTTTTTGGAGATCTGGCGGACGCTGGCCGACATCTATCATGCATATCGGGAGCGGTTGACGGCGTTGGGTTTGGCTTATGGCGGTATGATCCAGCGGGCGGCGGCCGACCGGCTCTCGAAAGGGGATTTCGCGTTCGCGGAGAAGCGTCATTATGTGATTGCCGGTTTCAATGCCCTGTCGGCCTGCGAGAAGGCCCTTTTCCGTTACCTCCAGAACAATGCCGCGACCGATTTTTATTGGGATTACGACGATTACTACCTGCGCAATTCCGATCAGGAAGCCGGCATGTTCGTGCGCGAGAACCTGAAGGATTTCCCTCCGGTTTCCGTCCTCACGCACGATGCTTTCCGGAAAGGCAAGGTGCTGACGGTCGTTTCGACGCCCTCGAATGCCGTGCAGTGCAAATATGCCGGACGGATTCTCGACGAATTGCGCCCGTCGGATTCCGGAGATGTGAAAGGCTTGCTGGACAAGGATACGGCTGTTGTGCTGACCGATGAAAATTTGTTGGTTCCCCTGCTGTACTCTCTGCCGGAAGGCATCGGCGGTATCAACGTGACAATGGGGTATCCGTTGAAGACGACGCTTTCTTACGCCTTTTTGGAGCGGCTGATCGAATTGCAGGGGCATCGGCGCGACGATCCGGAGGGTGCGACATTCTATCATGCCGATGTGGAGGGGCTGCTGTCGCATCCCTACATACGGCAAAGCGATCCCGAAAGGATCTCCGCATTGCGGCATGAGATGACCGACCGGCGCCGGATCCGGATGTCCGCCGCACAATTGGCCTGTACGCCGTTGCTTGCGACGCTTTTTTCGCCGGTCGATACATGGCAGGCGTTCTCCGACTATCTGCTGCGTGTTGTCGCCGCCGTCGCGCGCGAGTCCTATTCCGGCACCGACGCCCGACAGCGGAGAGAATTTCTGTCCGTCATTTCCGAGCAACTGGTTAAATTGCGCAATTCGCTGGAAGCGTGCGATATCGATATTGCCGTCTCAACCTATACCTCCTTGCTGCGGCGGCACCTGCAGACCGTGCGAATCCCCTTTGAGGGCGAACCGCTCGAAGGGTTGCAGGTCATGGGTATCCTCGAAACGCGCAACCTCGATTTCCGCAATGTGATCCTGCTCTCGATGAACGACGACAATTTTCCGGGCAACAAGATAGCCCAGTCGTCGTTCATCCCCTGCAATCTGCGGGCGGCGTTCGACCTGCCGACGCCGGCGCACCATGAAGGGGTCTATGCCTACTATTTCTATCGGCTTATCCAGCGGGCCGAGCGGGTTTACATGCTCTATTGTGCCCGTGCCGATGAAAAAACAACGGGTGAACAGAGCCATTATATCTACCAGCTTGCCTATGAATCGCCGTTCCGGCTGCGGCGTGTCGAAGTGGGGCTCGACGTCAATACGGCAGATGAAGCTCCGATTGAAGTTCCCAAGCATAACGGCGTGTGGAAAAAGCTTTTGCAATATGTAGATGCCATCTCTCCGAAGGAACTTTCACCGACCGCCTTTTCCCGTTATGTCGCCTGTCCGCTCCGTTTTTACTTCTATTCCGTTGCCGGACTGCGAACCGACGACGCCCTGAGCGAGGAGGTGGATGCCCCGATGTTCGGCACGATTCTCCATGCTGCGGCCCAACGCCTGTATGAAGGTATTCGCAATGTCCTGCACCCCGGGGCGGCTTTGCGGGCCCTGATGAAGAGCGGGGCCGTCGAAGCGGCCGTAATCGAGGCAATCAATCGGGAGTATCTGCAAGATGAAAAGGCCGCGCCGGAGAGTTATCCCGGCAACCTGCTGCTTGTCCGCGACATCGTTGTCAAGTATCTGAAGAACGGCGTCATGGCATACGATGCCGGTCATGACGGTTTCCGTGTGACGGAACTGGAACACAAGGTCGTCTGCCCCTTTGCCTTCGAAGCGGCGGGCAAGCCGTTGACGGTAAAGTTCGGCGGTATTGCCGACCGGATCGATACGTTGGATGACGGACGCCTGCGGGTGGTGGATTACAAGACGGGCGAGCCGCATCTTGAATTCGAAGGCATGGAGGCCCTGTTCAACGGAGCGGCCAAACAACGACTGCCCAATGTGCTGCAAACGTATCTCTATGCCATGATGCTGACACGCGGCGGAGCCCGTGAAGTTCTGCCTGCGCTTTATTATGTGCGTCAGATGAATCGTCCGGATTATCATCCCGAACTGGTCGATCGTTCGACGGGAGCCGTCGGGGCGGATTATTCGGCCTGTGCGGCGGATTTCGAACGGCTGCTTCGGGAGAAGCTCGCCGAACTGTTCGATCCGCAGGTCCCGTTCCGCGGAACGACGGATACGGAGCACACCTGCCGCTATTGCGACTATCGCTCCGTCTGCCGCAAGTGACGGTTGGTCAGTCGCAACCGACGATTACCTAAAGTTTTACGACAAAATAGGGCGCACCGCTTCGCCGTGCTGCTTCGATCCCTACGGGCGAATCCTCGAAGATGAGCGTTTCGGCGGGGGTTACCCCTTCGATCTCCATCGCACGGAGGAAACAGCCGGGATCGGGTTTGCTGCGGGGCACGTCGCGGGCCGAGATAATGCCGTCCACGCCGTTTTCCAGATGAAGATGGTGCATGACATGGTCGATATTGGCGCGTTGGCCTGTCGAAACGATCCACACCCGTCCGCCCTGCGCGCGGAACTGCTGGCAGAACTCCCACAGCGGACGATTGAGGGCGATGAGGTCGAAATAGCGGGGATAGAGTTCGATCTTGCGGCGGCGCAGACGGTCGATCTCTTCGGGATCGCCGATGCCGATTGACTGCAGGAATTCGGGGCAGCGTACCCCGAAATAGCGGGCGGCATACTCCTCTTCGGTCATCGGGTAGCCGGCTTCGCGCAGCGTTTCGACATAAGCGAGGCAATTCGCGCGGCGCGTATCGACGATCGTTCCGTCGAAATCCAGAAGTATCAGACGTATATCGGACATCAATTGAAGTTTTAGTCGAAAGATTGCATGCCCGACTGCGCGATCCGCATCATGCGTTGGTATTCGTCGGGCGACAGTTCCATGAAGAAGTAATGGATGGGGTCCACCCGCATGCCGTTGCAGCGCACCTCGTAGTGGAGATGCGGCGCCAGCGACAGGCCGGAATTGCCCGACAGGGCGATGATGTCGCCGCGCCGCACCTTCTGCCCGCGCACGACATTGATCCTGCCCAAATGGGCATAGACCGTTTCATATCCGCCGCCGTGATCGATGACGACCGTCTGTCCCGAAGTGCTGTTTCGCCGGGCCACCTCTTTGACCGTGCCGTCGGCCGTTGCAAAAACGCGCGATCCTTCGGGTATGGCATAATCGACACCCTGGTGCGACCGCAGGATCTTCTGGAAGGGATTGATGCGCATGCCGTAGGAGGTGGTCAGCAGGGTGAGCTGTTTGTTGATGACGGGCTGGATGGCCGGAATCGCATTGCGATAGGAGCAGCTGTCGATAGCCCCTGCCATGCGGTCGTAGGAGCGCTGCAGCTCCGCAACGGCCTGTTCCGTATTGCTCAGATGCCGCGCGAACTGCTTTTGCAGTTCGATGGTCGATTGTGAAAGCAGTTGCTCGTAAAAATTCCACCTGTCGGCAGCGCTCTCTTCTTCAAAATCGTAGGGGTCGGCCTCGAAAAGGATGCGGAAGACGTTGCGGTCGCGTTCCACGACGTTCTCCATAACACGCCGCAGCGAGTCGTACCGCACGGTCAGCTTTTCGTATTCTCCTTTCAGCCGGTCGGTGGAGTGTTTGAGCCGGTATTCGATCGGGGTGTCGAAGAAGATCGAGAAGGCGAAATAGTAGAGCACGGCGGCACCCGTCCAGACGAACAGCTGGATGATGAACCGCACGACATTATTCCAAAAAGCCTTGCGCCGGCGGATCCGTGTTATGTAATTGCTCTCCTGCATGGCATCAATCTGTTTCGAGTGTCGTTTCGTGGATCTCCTCCATGAGTTTGTTGTACTCTTCGGCGGTCATGTCCTTGTTGAAGTAGTTGATCGGATTGACAACCTGTCCCATATACATCACTTCATAGTGGAGATGGGGGCCGGTAACACCCCCTGTACGACCGGCTTCCGCTATGAGTTGTCCGCGCACGACAGGGTCGCCGGGTTTGACGAAGACCTTGTCGAGGTGCGCGTAGCGGGTTTTGTATCCGAATTCGTGGTTGATCAGCACATAAGTCCCGTAACCGTGTCGGGCGCGGCTCAGGCTGATGTCCTGAACCACGCCGTCGCCCGTAGCATAGACCGCATCGCCGACGTTGCAGGCCATATCGACCCCCTTGTGCATGATGTAGCTGCCGTAGATGGGATGGCGCCGCATGCCGAAAGCCCCGATGCCGTTGCGCAGTTTGTTGCGGTCGATAGGCCAGATGGCAGGAATGGCGGCCGAGAGTTTCTCCTTGTTTTTCGCCAGAATCTGCAACTGGTCGAACGATACCGATTCGAGATAGATCTGTCGGGCCAGCGCATCCATCTGTTTCCATGTGCCGATCATCAGCGACGAATAGCTGTCGTCGGCCATCGGCCGGTATTTTTCACTCGGATATTCGGTGTATATTCCGTCGAGAGCAAGCGTGTCGGCCGAAAAGAGTGTGCGATAGACGGATTGGTCGCGGTGCCGGATCTCGGCGATTTTGCGCTCGGACGCGGCCAGCCGGTCCTGCAGGATGCGGTATTTCATCACCAGTTCGCGGTTTGAACGGTTGATGCGGTACATCTTGGGCGTATAGAAGAAGTAGGCGAAGAGCCCGTTGACGACCGAGATGAGGATGAATCCGAGGAGTATTTTCCGCAGCAGGCGATAGGTGCGCAGCCGGAACGGAGCCGTAATGACTTCGTATGTGAGTGTCTGCGGATTGAAACGGTGCTCTTTTTTCGCCATGGCTGAAAAAACTCTGCGAGATTGCGCAAATTTAGCCTAAATTGTGTAATTTTGCAACCTGCAAATCAAAACGTGGAAAACGGCAAAACTAGATATATGGAATCCAATAAAATCCGTCAGGCCTTTCTGGACTTCTTTGCAGGCAAGGGCCATGCGATTGTTCCTTCGGCTCCGATGGTCGTCAAGGGCGATCCTACGTTGATGTTCACCAATGCGGGGATGAACCAGTTCAAGGATATTTTTCTGGGCAACGCGCCGCGCAAGTATCCGCGTGCGGCCGATACGCAGAAGTGCCTGCGCGTATCAGGCAAGCACAACGATCTGGAGGAGGTGGGTCACGACACCTATCATCATACGATGTTCGAGATGCTGGGCAACTGGTCCTACGGCGACTACTTCAAACGGGAGGCGATCGAATGGGCCTGGGAGCTGTTGACGGAGGTTTATAAACTGCCTGCCGGACGGATGTACGCTACGGTATTCGAAGGCAGCGAGGAGGATGGCGTGCCGTTCGATCAGGAGGCCTATGACGTATGGGCGAAGTTCCTGCCGGCCGACCACATCATTCGGGGCAACCGTCACGACAACTTCTGGGAGATGGGCGAGACGGGTCCCTGCGGACCTTGTTCGGAGATCCACTTCGATCTGCGCGACGAGGCGGAGATTGCCGCCAGGCCGGGCCGTGAGATGGTCAATCAGGGTCATCCGCAGGTAATCGAGATCTGGAATCTGGTCTTCATGCAGTTCAACCGCAAGGCCAACGGTTCGCTCGAACCGCTGCCGGCCAAGAATGTCGATACGGGCATGGGCTTCGAACGTCTCTGCATGATTCTTCAGGGCAAGAAGTCGAACTACGATACGGATCTCTTCCAGCCTGCGATCGAACGTATTGCCGCCATGTCGGGCAAGCGCTACGGCGCCGATGAGAAGAGCGACGTGGCGATGCGGGTCGTTGCGGACCACCTGCGGGCCATCGCCTTTTCCATTGCCGACGGGCAGCTGCCGTCGAATGTCAAGGCGGGGTATGTCATCCGGCGCATCCTGCGCCGCGCCGTGCGCTACGGTTACACCTATCTCGGCTTTACCGAACCCTTTATCTGCCGGCTGGTGGCAGGCCTGGTGGAGCAGATGGGAGGCCAGTTTCCCGAACTGAAGGCGCAGCAGACGCTCATCGAACGTGTGATCGAAGAGGAGGAGGCATCGTTCCTGCGCACGTTGGCTACGGGTATCAATCTGTTGGACGGCGTGATTGCCGAGGTGAAACGTACGGGCGGCAGCCGCATTGCGGGCAAGGATGCCTTCGTGTTGTACGATACCTACGGATTCCCGATCGACCTGACCGAATTGATCGCCCGCGAACAGGGTGTGGAGGTCGATCTGGAGGCTTTCGAACGGGAGCTGCAGGCACAGAAGGAGCGTTCGCGCCATGCCGCGGCGGTGGATACCGACGACTGGGTCGAGCTCTTCCCGCTTGCACAGAGCGAGTTTGTGGGGTATGACACGCTTACGGCTCCCGTGCGCATCGCACGCTATCGCCGTGTTTCGGCCAAGGGCAGGACGACCTATCAGCTGGTCTTCGACCGCACGCCGTTCTACGGCAATTCGGGCGGTCAGGTGGGCGACGTCGGCTTCATCGAGAACAGCGACGAGAAGATCGATATCGTGGCCACCGACAAGGAGAACGGCCTGATCGTCCATATCGTCAACAAACTGCCGGAGAATCCCGCGGCGGACTTTACGGCGGTCGTTGATGCGGCGAAGCGTCAGGCTGCGGCCAACAACCATACGGCGACACACCTGCTCGATGCCGCGCTGCGAAAGGTGCTGGGTACGCATGTCGAGCAGAAGGGGTCGCTTGTGACGCCCGACTATCTGCGTTTCGACTTCTCGCACTTCCAGAAGGTTACTCCGGAGCAGCTGCGTGAGGTGGAGCGTCTGGTCAATCGGGAGATCCGGGCCGACCATCCGTTGCAGGAGAAACGCGATGCCACGATCGAGGAAGCGCAGGCCGAGGGGGCGATCATGCTTTTCGGCGAGAAGTACGGCGATCGGGTGCGCATGGTGCGTTTCGGCGACTCGGTGGAGCTGTGCGGCGGTACGCATACGCGGGCTACGGGTACGATCGGGATCTTCAAGATTCTGAGCGAGAGCGCCATTTCTGCCGGCGTAAGGCGCATCGAGGCCGTGACGGGCGAGGCGGCGGAAAAGGTGCTCTATGCGGCCGAGGATACGTTGCATGGCGTGGCTGAGTTCCTGAACAACAATCAGGTGATGCAGGCCATCAGGAAGATTGTCGAGAGCAACGATGCGCTGTCGAAAGAGGTCGAGGCCCTGCGGCAGGAGCAGGTCAAGGAGTGGGCCGACAAGCTGATGCACAGCCTGCCCGAGGTGAACGGCGTGATTCTCTTCGCCAAACAGTCGGAGCGCATGCCGTCGTTCATCAAGGATCTGGCCTACAGCCTGCGGGCGCGCATCCCCAATCTGGTGATGGTCGTGGGGACGTGTCACGAGGAGAAGCCCGGCCTGACGGTCATGTTGGGCGACGAGGTGGTTGCCAAGGGTGTCAACGCCGGCAAGGTGATCCGTGAAGCCGCACTCGAGATGAATGGCGGCGGCGGCGGACAGGCCTTCTTCGCCACGGCGGGCGGCAAGGCTCCGGAGAAGTTGCAGGCGGCGATAGACAAAGCGGTGGAATTGATTATGGATCAGTTGAAATAAACGATTGGGAATTATGAAACAGAAAGTATTGTTGATGATTCTGGATGGTTGGGGTATCGGCAACCATTCGAAGGGCGATGTCATTTGGACCGTCCATCCCGAATATATCTCGGCGATGACCAGGAAATATCCTCATGCGCAACTGCTTACCGACGGCGAGAATGTCGGTCTGCCCGACGGCCAGATGGGCAATTCGGAGGTGGGACACCTCAATATCGGTGCGGGCCGCGTGGTGTATCAGGATCTGGTGAAGATCAACCGTGCCTGCAAGGACGGCTCGATCATGGAGAATCCCGAAGTGAAGGGGGCGTTCGAGTATGCGAAGAGCAAGGGCGTGAATGTGCATTTCATGGGCCTTGTATCGGACGGCGGCGTGCACTCGTCGATCGACCACCTGTACAAACTCTGCGAGATTGCCAAAGCCTATGGCATCGGGCATACCTATGTCCATTGTTTCATGGACGGCCGTGATACCGACCCGCACAGCGGAAAGGGTTTCATTGCGGCGTTGGAGGAGCATACGGCCAATTCGACAGGCGTTGTCGCTTCGATCATCGGCCGTTACTATGCAATGGACCGCGACAAGCGTTGGGAGCGCGTGAAGGTGGCTTACGACCAGCTTGTGAACGGTGTGGGCGAGCCGGCGACGGACATGGTCGCCGCCATGCAGAAATCCTATGACGAAGGGGTGACGGACGAGTTCGTCAAGCCGATCGTGCGTGTCGATGCCGAAGGAAAGGCCGTAGGTACGATCTGTCCGAACGATGTGGTGATCTTCTTCAACTACCGCAACGACCGCGCCAAGGAGCTGACGATCGTTCTGACGCAGCAGGATATGCCGGAGCAGGGCATGCACACCCTGCCGCTGTACTATTGCTGCATGACGCCCTACGATGCGAAATTCGAGGGGCTGCATATCCTTTTCGACAAGGAGAACGTGCGGAATACCATCGGCGAGTATGTCTCGTCGCTCGGACTGTCGCAGCTGCGCATCGCCGAGACGGAGAAGTATGCCCATGTGACCTTCTTCCTCAATGGCGGCCGCGAGGAGAAGTTCCCCGGCGAAGACCGTATTCTGGTTGCCTCGCCCAAGGTTGCGACCTACGATCTCCAGCCTGAAATGAGTGCCTATGAGGTCAAGGACCGTCTGGTCGAGGCGCTCGATACGCAGAAGTACGACTTCATCTGTCTGAACTTCGCCAACGGTGACATGGTGGGCCATACGGGGGTCTATGATGCGATCGTCAAGGCTGTCAAGGCCGTTGACGCCTGCGTGGGCGAGGTGGTCGAGGCGGCGAAACGCAACGGCTACGAGGTGGTGCAGATTGCCGATCACGGCAATGCCGACAACGCCATCAATCCCGACGGTACGCCCAATACGGCGCACTCGCTCAATCCGGTGCCGATCGTCGTGGTTTCGGACCGCGTGAAATGTGTTCACGACGGTGTGCTGGCCGATGTGGCCCCGACGGTGTTGAAACTGATGGGTGTCGGGCAGCCGGCCGAGATGACGGGAAAACCGCTCGTCGAGTTCAAGTAGCCGTACGGCCGGTTGCCGGTATCGGAGAGGCCGTATGGTCTGCGCATGCCGGCGGCAGGGGAGTGACCCTTCGATCCGCTTGTGCCGGCGGCGGCAATCGTTTCGGATTGGCCTCTTCCGTCAACTGTCGGCGGGCGGCATGCCCCCGATACCCGCAAGATCGGAACCAACGGCCCGAATAGATAGAATGATATAGGGAGATTCCTGCATGAAGGTGCGGGAATCTCCCGTTTTTATCGGAGCCGGACCGTGAGTGCATTCCCTGCCGATCCTGCTGTATGGAAAAATGGTTTTTTGGGCGGAACCGGCCGAACCTGCGGCCGAAAGATGCCGTTGATTGCGAAATATTCGCTATTTTTGTCGAAAAGGAACGGGCTGCATGGCGGAAGCCGGTGCAGCCGAAAAGATCGTAACGATGAAAATAGCGATTCTGGGTGCCGGAAACATGGGCGGCGCCATAGCCTGCGGGCTGGTGCGGAGCGGAGCCTGCCGCGCTGAAGAGATTGTCTGTACGGCTCGGACCGAAACGACGCTCGAACGTTTGCGCACACGGTGTTCGGAAATCCGCACATCGACCGGCAATGAGGAGGCGGTGCGGGATGCCGATCTGATCGTGCTGGCGGTCAAGCCCTGGCTGACCGAACAGCTGGTGCGCGAGATCCGCCGTGCGGTCGATCCCGACCGGCAGTCAATCGTCTCGATTGCGGCGGGCGTGACGCTTGCCCAGCTTTCGGAATGGCTGGGCGACGACCGCGCGATGCGCCCTGCCTTGTTCCGCGCCATCCCCAATACCGCAATCGCCGTACAGCAGAGCATGACCTTCGTCGCCGCGCAGTGTTCCGACGAGCGGCGCATCAATGAAGTGCTGGCGCTCTTCGGGAAGTTGGGCGAGGCGATGCTCGTCGATGAAACGATGCTCGAAACCGGTATGATTCTGGCGTCGTGCGGGATTGCCTTTGCACTGCGTTATGTGCGGGCTGCAGCCGAAGGAGGCGTGGAACTGGGATGTCCGGCGGCACAGGCGACGCATATCGTGGCGGCGACGCTCAAGGGGGCGGCCGAACTGCTGTTGCAGCGGGGCAGCCATCCCGAAGCGGAGATCGACTGCGTGACGACACCGGGCGGCATCACGATCCGGGGCTTGAACGAGATGGAGGAGGCGGGCTTCTCCGCCGCCGTGATCCGGGGGCTGAAGGCCTGCCGATAGGATTCCATTCGCTCTCATTCTCCATGCACTCCTCCTCTCTGCCGTCTCGCGGCGCTGTCTGCTGCGGATGTGCCGGACTCCGATCTGTCTCTCTCGGATGCGTCTGTGCAGGGGTAGCGGAGAAGGGAAGCCGAAAGTCGGCCGAAACGTCCCGCACAATGGACCGTGCGGGTGGTCAGCGGGCCAGAAACTCCCCGATGTTGCGGACGATGCAGCCGATCAGCGCGTCGATCGCCTCGGCCGTTGCCCATGCGTTGTGGGGCGATGCGAGGAGCATGTAGGGATCGCGCAACCGCAGCAGCGGACTCTCCGCTTCGATCGGTTCACGGCTGAAGACATCGAGTGCGGCACCTGCAATGCGGTTGTTGTCGAGCGCTTCGGCCAACGCCTGCTCATCGACGATGCCGCCGCGTGCCACGTTGATCAGGATCGCCGACGGTTTCATGCGGCGCAGGGCGTCGGCCCCGACGAGTCCCCGTGTGCGGTCGTTGAGCGGGCAGTGGATCGACACGATGTCAGCCCATGCGAGCAGTCCGTCGAGCGGCAGCGCAGGACAGGTCTCCGGCCGCACGGCCCCCGATGTCGAGGTGTAGCGGACGTCGCAGCCGAAAGCCGCCGCCAGCCGTGCAACCTCCCGTCCGATGGTCCCCATGCCGATGATACCCCAGTTCCGCCCGTGCAGCTGGCGCGTCGGACGGTCGAAGTTGAAGAGCCGCGACGAAGCGGCATAGCCGCCGCTCTTGAAGTAGTGGTCGTAGTAGGTCGTTTCACGCAGCAGGGCAATGGCGCTGCCGAGGGTGGTCTCGGCAACCGAATGCGTCGAATAACCGGCGGCGTTGCGCACCTCGATGCCGCGTTCGGCGGCCGCTGCCAGATCGATGTTGTTCATGCCCGTCGCCGCGACGCAGATCAGCCGCAGACGCGGCAGCTGTTCCATCGCTGCGGCGTCGATGCACACCTTGTTCGTAATGACGATGTCGGCGCCGGCGCACCGTGCCACCGTCTGATCGGGCGTCGTCGTTTCGTAGCCCGTATAGTTGCCGAGTGCCTTGACGGCCGTCAGGTCACGGCCCGCAAGCGAATATTCGTCCAGAAATACGATGTCGGGTTTCATCTCTCTTCAGATTTTATTGTTTGTTTTCGATGCCGTTTTTGCCGGCGGGGCCGGACGGCTCCAGCTCTCCTGCCAGATCCCGCAGCACGACCGATGCACAGCCGATGCCGAAGAGGGCGGGAAGGTAGGAGATCGTCCCCACGTTGGATTTCTTGTTCTGCTCCTCGCAGCGGATCATCGCCCCCTCGCGCGGCGGTTCGGGTGAGAAGACCGCGCGGAATCCGTTGCGGATCCCCAGTTTGTGCAGACGCTTGCGCAGCATGTGCGCCAGCGGACAGTGGTGCGTGCGGCCGATGTCGGCGATCTCCAGCTGCGTGGGATCGCTCTTCGCACCGGCACCCATCGAACTGACAAGGCGGTATCCCCGGTCGAGGCACCCCTTGATGAGGGCCAGCTTGGGCGACAGCGTGTCGATGGCATCCACAACGTAGTCGTATCGGGCCGCGTCGAGCAGCGCGTAGGTCTCGTCGTCCTTGATGTACTTTTCGACGACGGTCAGCCGTATCCGCGGATCGATGTCGCGCAGCCGTTCGGCCATGACTTCGGCCTTGGGACGTCCGACGGTCGAGTGCAGGGCGATCAGCTGCCGGTTGATGTTGCTCTCGGCCACGCGGTCGGCATCGGCGATCGTCAGCCGGCCGACGCCGCCCCGGACAATCATCTCGGCCGCGTATGCCCCTACACCGCCCAGCCCTACAACCAATACATGCGCCTGCCGCAGACGTTCGAGTTTTTCATCGCCCAGAAACAGGCGGGTGCGTTCAAGCCACTCTTCCATAACCTATTTTTTGTCGGGGCCTGCTGCGCCGATCTCCGGAGGGAAGATCGAGCGGTAGTTCCCGTATATCGTTTGTCTCAGTTTCGCCAGCGGCATCTCCAACAGTTCGGCTGCCCGCGCATAGACCGTTTCGATCGGAGCCGGATCGTCGTCGGTTTCGAGAAAAAGCTGTTCGGGCGGTGTCTGCCGCATTGCCCGCACCGTGCGCGGCGAGGCGAAGGAGCGCATGCCGAACGACAGCAGATAACCGGCCGCAACAGCCTGCGCCGCCTGTTGCGGCGATCCGATGAAGCCATGAAAGAGTACGGCCGGCAGGCGAAAACCTTTGAGCAGCCGCATCGTCGGTTCGAATGCACGCACACAGTGCAGGATGACCGGTTTGGCACGCGTTTCGGCCATCGCCAGCTGCCGGATGAAAAGCTCCTCCTGCCGTTCGCGGTGCCCGTGCAGGTAGTCCAGCCCGATCTCCCCGACCGCCATCGCACTGTCGATATGCTGTTCGACCGTGGCGAGATCGCCGTCGGCTGCATCCCACGGATGAATGCCGATGGCGGAGGGCTCGATATGGCGGCCCGTCGGCCGGTGTGTATGGATGTTGACGAAGGGTGCTTCCATTGGGACAAAGATACGGAAAGTCGAGAGCAGAGACAAATGAAAACGGAGTTTTCAATTTGGCTATGCCGAGACGGAGTATCTAAGGCGGAGCCAACGTTCGGAAAGTCGGGCGGGGTGGCTGCGGATGCCTTTCGAAACTGCCGCAAGCCAATGTTTGCGGTGAAATGGAGATTCGTGAAAGTGGATGCGGAAGCGTTCCGCCGGTTCGATTGCGGTGCGGCAATCAGCCATCCATGCGGCCAAACATGCGGTTTTCAAGCCTTCCTCCGCCGTTTTTTCCGGCCGGATGAAAAACTGCGTAAAATAATTCGAAAAATTCTTTAATAAATAGGTAAAAAATCGTATCTTCGCGCACGAAAAAACAGTGATGTTATAAAACTAACAGATCATACACAATTATCACTCTAATCAAACAACTTTACACATGTCGAAAATCATCAAACTGAAAAAAGGTCTCGACATCAATCTCGAAGGTCAGGCGGCCTGTGAGACGGTCAATGCTCCGTTGGCTGACTCCTATGCCGTTTCACCGCTCGATTTTGAAGGTGTAACTCCGAAGTTGCTGGTCAATGTCGGGGATCGGGTGAAAGCCGGCAGTGCGTTGTTCTTCAACAAGTACAACGAACGCGTGCTCTTTACCTCCCCCGTGAGCGGCACGGTGGAGGCGGTCAATCGCGGCGAGAAACGCAGAATTCTCTCCGTCACCGTCAAGCCCGATACCGAACAGCTCTACGAGGAGTTTGCGGTGCCCGATCTTGAGAAGGCTTCCCGCGACCAGATCGTCGATCTTTTGCTGAAAGCCGGCCTGTGGCCGATGGTGATCCAACGCCCTTACGGCATCATCGCCGATCCGAACGACTCGCCCAAGGCGATTTTCGTTTCGACGTTCGATTCGGCACCCCTCGCCCCCGACTACAACTATGTGCTGGCAGGCGAAAAGGCCAACCTGCAGAAGGGTGTCGAAGTGCTGAAGAAACTTACCGCCGGTAAGGTCCACCTGTCGGTGCGTGCTCAGGCAGAAGGTGAGATGACCTCGCTCAAGGGCGCTGAAATCCACACTTTTGCCGGCAAGCATCCCGTTGGAAACGTGGGCGTGCAGATCCACCATGTCGATCCTGTCAACAAGGGCGAAGTGGTCTGGACGGTCAATGTGCAGGATCTGGCCGTGATCGGCCGCTTCTTTGCGACAGGCAGGGTCGATCGCTCGAAAACCATCGCTGTTGCCGGTTCGGAAATCGTCAAGCCCCGTTACTGCCGCATCATCGACGGCGCAACGGTCCGTTCGGTCGTCGGGGGCAATGTCAAGCCGCAGGCCGAAGGCTGCAGCGTGCGTTTCATTTCCGGAAACGTCCTGACAGGTGTCAAGACCTCGCTGGAGGGCCATGTCGGCTTCTATGCCCATCAGTTGACGGCGATCCCCGAAGGCGACAAGTACGAACTCCTCGGCTGGGCGATGCCCCGCTTCAAGAAATTCTCCGTGTCGCACGCCTATTTCTCGTGGCTCTGCCCCAGGAAACGGTACAACCTCGATACGAATCTCAATGGCGGTGAGCGTCCGTTTGTCGTGACGGGACTCTATGAGCAGTATCTGCCCATGGACATCTATCCGATGCACCTGCTCAAGGCAATTCTGGCCGGCGACATCGACAAGATGGAGAATCTCGGTATCTACGAAGTCGTGGAGGAGGATTTCGCATTGTGCGAATTCGTCGATCCCTCGAAAACCGAAATGCAGCAGATCATCCGCGACGGTATTAACTTAATGATCAAGGAGGCTTAACGATGAGCGGATTAAGAAATTTTGTGGACAAAATCAAGCCGACCTTCTCCAAAGGCGGCAAACTCTCGTTCCTCGCATCGACGTTCGATGCGTTCGAGACCTTCCTCTTCGTGCCCAACACAACGACGCAGAAAGGTGCGCATATCCGCGACTGCAACGATATGAAACGCACGATGATCGTCGTTGTCGTCGCACTGATCCCCGCTTTGCTGTTCGGCATGTACAATACCGGCGTTCAGGTCGGAATGAGCGGCTGGGCGGCTTTCTGGTTCGGATTCCTCAAGGTCCTGCCCATGATCGTCGTCTCGTATGTCGTCGGCCTGGGCATCGAGTTCGCTTTCGCCCAGGCGCGCGGGCACGAAGTGAATGAAGGATTCCTCGTGTCGGGCCTGCTCATCCCGATGGTCATGCCGGTCGGCACGCCCCTCTGGATGATCGCTCTCGGTACGGCTTTCGCCGTCGTATTCGGAAAAGAGGTTTTCGGCGGTACGGGTATGAACGTCTTCAACCCCGCACTGCTCGCCCGTGCATTCGTATTCTTTGCATATACGCCCCAGATGTCCGGTGAGAAGGTCTGGTTCGCCGTCGATGGCATGTCGGGCGCTACGGCCCTCGAGCAGCTCTCGACCAGCGGCCAGATGTCCTACTCGAATCTCGACGCTTTCCTCGGTTTCATCCCCGGCTGTGTCGGCGAAACCTCGACGCTTGCCATCCTTGTCGGTGCCGTTATCCTTCTCTTCACGGGTGTCGCTTCATGGCGGACGATGATCTCGGTCTTTGTCGGCGGACTGGCGATGGGCCTTCTCTTCAATGCGGTCGGTGACAGTGCCTATTGTCAGATTCCGGCCTGGCAGCATCTGATCGTCGGCGGTTTCGCATTCGGCGCCGTCTTCATGGCTACCGATCCGGTAACCTCCGCGCAGACGAATGTCGGAAAATACATCGTCGGGTTCCTGACAGGCGCTATCGCCATCATGATCCGCGTGGTGAATCCGGCCTATCCCGAAGGCATGATGCTCTCGATCCTCTTCATGAATGCGTTGGCTCCGCTCGTCGATTATTTTGTCGTAGAGCGCAACATCGCCCGCAGAAAGAACCGTGTCAAACTTGCAAAATAGGGTGTGAACTATGGCAACAAAAAAATTCAGATGCAAAATTTGCGGCTATGTCCACGAGGGCGACAAGGCTCCCGACGTATGCCCTGTCTGCAAGGCCCCTGCTTCGGAATTCGAAGAGGTGATCGATCCCGCAAGCACGGCCGAAACTCCGAAAAAACGCGGATTGTTCGCCGACAAGAACGGCAATGCGTACATTCTTCTCTATTCGACGGTGATGGTCGTCATCGTCGCCGTGCTGCTCGCCGTTGCTTCGCTGTCGTTGCAGCAGCGCCAGTATCAGAACGAACTCAACGAGAAGAAAAACAATATTCTCCAGTCGCTCAACGCTTCGGGTGAGGATTTCGACCAGATGGTCAAGGCCTATCTCCTCGATGCCGAAGGGAACAAAATCGAAAAGCCGGCGACCGAAGTCTTCAACATGATGAAGTCAAACAAGGATCTGCGGAGCCTCTACGAACAGCATATGCTGGTGCTCTTCGAGGCCAACGACGGCCGTGTGGTCATTCCGTTGATCGGCAAGGGACTGTGGGACGATATCTGGGGCTATATCGCTCTGGAGAAGGATCTCAATACCGTCTCCGGCATCGTCATTGCGCACAAGAGCGAAACCCCCGGTCTGGGTGCCGAAATCGCCACTCAGGCGCATCAGGCTCTCTACAAGGGCAAGAAACTCTTTGAAAACGGACAGTTCGTCTCGATCGCGCTCCGCAAGGGCGGGGCAAAGGATCCCGTACATGAGGTCGATGCCATCACGGGCGGTACCAAAACGTCGGACGGCGTGACGGCCATGCTGCACGACAACCTGAGCGAATATGTACCCTTCATCGAGAAAACACTCGCAACAGCCGCCGCACCGATTGCCGCTGCGGAGGAGGTGTCTAACGATCAAAATGTAGAAAACAATGAGTAACAACGAAAAAGAGCCTCTGTTTTCGGCCAAGAACATGAAGTATCTGACCGCACCGTTCGGCAAGAACAACCCGGTCATCGTACAGATCCTCGGCATCTGCTCGTCGTTGGCCGTGACCGTTCAGTTGAAGCCGGCCATTGTCATGGCACTCTCGGTAACGGTCGTGACGGCTTTCTCCAACCTGGTGATGTCGCTCCTGCGAAAGGGCATCCCTTCGCGGATCCGTATCATCGTCCAGCTGGTGGTCATCGCCGCACTGGTGATCCTCGTCGATCAGATCCTCAAGGCCTATGTCTATGACGTCTCGAAGCAGTTGTCGGTTTATGTGGGCCTGATCATCACCAACTGTATCATCATGGGCCGCGTTGAAGCCTTCGCACTCGGCAACAAGCCTTGGGCTTCGTTCCTCGACGGTATCGGCAACGGTCTCGGCTACGGCGCGATTCTCGTGACGATCGCCTTCATCCGCGAATTGCTCGGTTCCGGCTCCCTGCTGGGCTTCCGTGTCATTCCCGAAAGCTGGTATATCACCAACGGCGGATTCTATTCCAACATGGGCCTGATGCTCTTCCCGCCGATGGCGCTGATCATCGTAGGCTGTATCATCTGGATCCACCGTTCGTACAACAAGGACTTACAGGAAAAGTAGAAGGTAGCTTATGGAAACTCTCAATCTTTTTATCCGGTCGATCTTTATCGACAACATGGTCTTCGCCTTCTTCTTCGGCATGTGTTCCTACATTGCCGTGTCGAAAAGCGTCAAGACCGCGCTCGGACTGGGTGCCGCCGTTACCTTCGTAATGGTCATGACCGTCCCGCTGAACTATCTCCTGAACGAGTATGTGCTCAAGGCCAACGCCCTGATCGAAGGCGTCGATCTGAGTTTCCTCTCGTTCATCGTCTTCATCGCAACCATTGCGTCGTTCACGCAGCTGGTCGAGATGGCCGTCGAGAAGTTCTCGCCGGCTCTCTACAACCAGTTGGGCATCTTCCTGCCGCTGATTGCCGTGAACTGCGCCATCATGGGCGGATCGCTCTTCATGCAGCAGAAGGTCGATGCCGGTGCCATCGGCAATCTCTGGCAGTCGATCGTCTATGGGCTGGGCTCCGGTCTGGGCTGGTGGCTCGCTATCGTCATGATGGCCGCCATCCGCGAAAAAACGACCTATTCCCATATCCCCGCTGCGCTGAAAGGCCCCGGTATCGCATTCATCATTACAGGACTGATGGGTATCGCTTTCATGATTTTCAGCGGTATCAAGTTGTAAACACTTAAAGAGATCAAGTAAGATGACTTTAACGATTATAGTTGCGATCGTCGCCTTTCTGGCCATTACGCTCATTCTGGTGGGTCTGCTCCTCTATGCCAAGGCGAAGCTCACTTCATCGGGTGATGTGACGATCGATATCAACAACGGCGAGAAGGTCCTGACGACCGAAAGCGGTTCGACGCTCCTCGCAACGCTCGCCAACAACAACGTCTTCCTTCCTTCGGCCTGCGGCGGCGGCGGCGCCTGCGGCATGTGCAAGTGCCAGGTGCTTGAGGGCGGCGGTGACATTCTTCCGACCGAAACGGGTTTCATCTCCCGCAAAATGGCCAAAGACCATTGGCGTCTGGGCTGTCAGGTCAAGGTCAAGGAGAACATGAAAATTCATGTCCCTGAGGCCGTGCTCGGAGTCAAGAAGTGGGAATGCGAAGTGGTTTCGAACCGCAACATCTCGACCTTCCTCAAGGAGTTCGTCGTGAAGCTGCCTGAAGGCGAAACGCTCAATTTCCGCTCCGGAGGCTACATCCAGATCGACGTCCCGAAGTACGACGCGATCAAGTTCTCGGACATGGACGTCGATCCGCAGTTCCGTGCCGACTGGGACAAGTTCAAGATGTGGGATCTGGTGGCGACCAACCCCGAACCGACCTTCCGCGCCTACTCGATGGCCAACCATCCGGCCGAAGGGAACATCATCATGTTGAACATCCGTATCGCCACGCCGCCAATCGACCGCGTGAACGGAGGCTTCATGAAGGTGAATCCGGGTATCTGCTCCTCCTACATCTTCTCGCGCAAACCCGGCGACAAGGTGACCATTTCGGGCCCTTACGGCGAGTTTTTCCTGCCGGACAACCTGCCCGATACGCAGGAGCTGATCTTTATCGGCGGCGGCGCCGGCATGGCGCCCATGCGCAGCCACATCATGCACCTCTTCAAGACCGAGAAGACGAAGCGTCCCGTATCGTTCTGGTATGGCGCCCGCGCCCTCAAGGAGGCTCCCTATCTGAAGGAGTTCCACGAGATCGAAAAGGAGTTCCCCAACTTCTCGTTCAATCTGGCGCTCGACCGCCCCGATCCTGAAGCGGATGCCGCAGGTGTGAAATATACGCCGGGGTTCGTGCACAATGTGCTCTATGAGAACTACCTGAAACACCATCAGGCTCCTGAGGACTGCATCTATCTCATGTGCGGGCCTCCAATGATGATCGCTTCGGTGGTGAAGATGCTCGACGAACTGGGCGTGCCGCCTGAGAATATCCTCTACGACAACTTCGGTTCGTAGTAGGAGTCTGTGATATGCTGAAAAAAGCAGCGCCCGTCACTGTGGGCGCTGCTTTTTTTCGCCCGTTACGGGCGCATTGTTCGATTCGGTATGTGCCGGACTTCGGATGCCTCCTCTCGAAGGATCGGGACTGCCGCTAATCTCTTCGGGCCGGTCCGCAACTGCCCTGCGGATCCTCTGCGATCGTCTTGCGACCTCCCTGCGGCGCTGCTGTACCGCTTTGGGCGATCCGACAATCATGCGCAATTCCCGAACGGCTGTCGGATGGCCATCGGAATACGCGGCGGCAGCGTGTGGAAGGTCGGGTTGCGACTATTCGGGGGGCGGCCCTTCCGATTCGCGGTCATCGGATGGCATGCGGACTCCGGCCGCTGCCCGACTTCGCATTTACCCCCCCCCTCCCTTGATGGTGCATGTCGCGACTGCGAAGTGCAGTGGCCGGAGTCCTGTCGGTTCGAATCGCCTATTGTTCCGACGGCTCCGGTTTCTTCAGGTAGATCAGAATAACGCCGTTCTCGCCTTTTTTACCGTATTTGGCGATGGCCGACTTCTCTTTCAGAACGTTAATGCGTTCGATTGTGTTCGGGTCGATCTTCTCCATCTCCGACACGTCGATCTCTTTCCCGTCCAGATAGACCAGCGGCCGGTCGAGCGGTTCCGTCGTATCCCCCGATTGCGACCGGATTACTGCCTTTACGGCCTTGTCGGATTTCCGATTATCCTGCCCTTGGCCGTTTTCTTCGTCTTGCTGCCGTCCGGTGCCGTCGGGGGATTTCGCTGCAGCTGCCGGCTCTTCAATCACCTTGCCGTCGATGATGAGTATCTTTTTGCCCTTCTCCGATTCATCGGAGGTCACGGTTACGGTCGATACGTTTTCCATCAGGGTGCCGTTGACGAAAGTCTTCATGTTCCCCTTGCCCGCCTTGCGGGAGGTGATGGTTACTGTCGTCATCCCTTTGATCGGGGTGTCGTTGACCGTAATTTCCATATTGTCGGCATTTGCCGCATCGGAGGTTGCAAGCGCAACGCTGTCCGCCTCCTTGTCAATCGTGATCCGGAACTCTTTTTTCTCCTTTTGCCGTGCGGCGGCAGGCTGTTCGTCGGAGGTGTAGCGTATCTCTGCGGCGCGTGTCGTGAAAGAGAATCCCGCAACCAGCAGTCCGATGACGGGGAGCGTCCCCGCCAGTCGCAACAGGGCGTGTCTGTTGCCTCTTCGTTTTGTCATCATTTGAAAGCGTTTTTTGGTCAGTGAGTCTCGCAACCCGCTGGCTATGTCCGGACTGTAGCCAAACTGGGTGTTGAAGATGGTCGAAATGTATTGCGAAAGATCGTGTCCCTCGTTCAGTACGTCGTGATCCGCTTCGTACTCCTGAACTTCGACGAGTGACCGTGATGCCATCCATACGAAGGGGTTCCACCACGACAAGGCCTTCAACACCTCCATTGCGAGCCGTTCGGCGGTATGGCGGTGCCGGATGTGGCTCATTTCGTGGGCGACGATCGCCTGCAGATCCGAATCCTGCAGCAGGGGCGGCAGGTAGATCGTGTTGAAGAAGGAGAATGCCGATGTGGCGGTTGTACGGACAAGCCGGAAGCTGCCGCGCTGGGTCAGCAGGGTGCCGTGACGTCTCATCCGGCGGATTTGCAGGCAGCCTCTGGCCGTCCCTCCGAGCAGAAGTGCGACCCCCGCGATGTAGATTGCCATCACAGCATCCCGCATGCGCTGTTTGTCGGCCGCCGTCATCGGTGTCGTGACGGTTTCCTCCTGCTCCGCTGCGGGTTGTTGCACAAGATAGATGACCTCGCCGGGCCAGACCGGTATCTCCAGCAGGGGAATCACGGCTCCGGCAATTACGACGATGAAGAGTGCCGCGCGGCAGATGCGGAATCCGACCCTGCGGTCGAGCAGAATCCGGTAGGCGGCCGTCAGGATCCCCGTGCACACCAGCGCTTCGGCCAGATAGATGAGGAGTGCTTTCATGGTCACTGTTTTTTTCGGATCTCCTGCATGAGGTCTTGGATCTCGTCCATCTCCTGCAGGGAGATATCTTCGTGTTTCGAGAAGAACGATACCATGCGGGAGAACGATCCGTCGAAATAACTCTGCAGCATCGTCCGCATCCGTTTGCGGGCATATTCGTCACGCGGAACGGCAGGCGTGAAGATATAGCTCTTCCCTTCGGCGCGGTGGGTGACGTATCCCTTGTTCCCCAGCAGTTTGATGAATGTGGCTACGGTCGTGTATTTCGGTTTCGGCTCGGGCAGTACTGCCAGCACGTCGTTTACGCTCCCTTCGCCCAGCGTCCACAGTGCCTGCATGATCCGTTCTTCGCCCTCGGTGAGTTGTTCCAGCTCCTTTTTCATCGTTCTCTTTTTTTTGTGCTTTCGCCGTTTGTCCGGTGTTTGGATTGTTTATCTACGACAAATTTAGTATTAATTTTTTAGTTTACAAAAAAACAAGTGAATAATTTTTTCCGGAGGATGATTTTTTCCATGAAATGGCGGCGGCAGCGTGCGATCGCGCATGCATTGATATGGTGAATGCGGGGTGGCTGCAGGCAGGTTTAGAATTTGCGGGCCGATAAGTATTTGATTCGAAGATTTTTACTACCTTTGCAGCGATGAAAAACATTGTATTTGACCTGGGTGGGGTGGTGTTCCACCGCGATCCGGAGAAGGTAAACGGCGAATTGATCGAATTCTTCTCCTTTGTCTTTGCATCGGAGATGCCGCTGTTCTGGGAGGAGTACGATCGCGGTACGATCACTTATGACGAGGTGCTCGACGAATTGAGCCGCATAAAGGCGTGCCCGCGTGCCGTTGCCGAACGGAATCTCCGCGAAGCATTGGACCGCCAGGAGCCCGTTCCGCAGACTGCGGCTCTGATACACGACCTGAAACGGGCCGGCTACGGTTTGTACGTCCTGTCGAACATGTCGCGCGAATTCATCGATTTCCTGCGGCAGACCGAGATCTATCGTTCGTTCGACGGTGAGGTCGTGTCGTGCGAAGAGCATGTCGTCAAACCTGAAGCCCGGATCTACGAGATCCTGCTTGACCGTTACGGACTCAAGCCCGATGAAACGATCTTCATAGACGATCGCCGCAGCAACCTCGAAGCTGCGGCACGATTCGGAATCGCAACCTTCCATTTCGGTGACCCGACAGAAAGCTGCGGACATTTGCGGGAAATGCTGCTGCCCTCCGGACGGCAGCCCGCATCGATCGGACAGTAAACATGTTGAACTTAAAATAGCCGCAAAAATGGGATTTTTCAAGGAATTCAAAGCTTTTGCCCTCAAAGGCAATGTAATGGACATGGCTGTCGGCGTTATCATCGGCGGCGCATTCGGCAAGATCGTTTCGTCGTTGGTAAACGATATTCTCATGCCGCCGATCGGAGCCCTGCTCGGAAATGTGAACTTCACCGATCTGAAACTCGACATCTCCAAGATCCGGGACGTGTCGCAGGCCGTAGCGAGAACCGCCGACGCTGTCGTGCCCGACGGCGTAACCATTGCGGCCAATACGGCTGCGGCAGAACCGGTTTACTGGTGCTACGGGGCATTCATCCAGCAGTGTTTCGACTTCGCGATATTGGCGCTCTGCGTCTTTCTGATGGTCAAACTGATGAACCGTATCTCCCGCAAGAAGGCCGAAGCGCCTGCACCGGCTCCTGCGCCGGCTCCGGAGGTGGTGCTTCTTACGGAGATTCGCGATTTGCTCAAAGCCGCCGAGGAGAAATCCGCCGCAGAGAAGAAAGCGGAATAACGGGAGTGCCGCTTCCCTGAAACAGACGAAAAAGCCGTCCGCTGTCTGCGGACGGCTTTTTCATCACTGTGCGGCTTGTCGGCCCCGTTGCAGGATCGGGCAGCTTCCTCTCTCCCGGTTTCTTGTGCAGGCCGCTGCCGGAGCCCTTTTCCGGCCTGTCCCGAAGGTTATTCGACCGGCACGAAAGCCTCCTCCGGATCGCCCGTCCATTTGTAGAGGCGGACCGTGCTGCTCTGACGTTTCGTCTCCTTGTCGGCGGCATTGTGCGAGATGTAGAAGTAACCGTCGCCGATGGGGCAGAGACCCGTCGTACCCCATTTGAACATCCAGCCCCAGGTGTCGGTCGCAGCGTCGTGCCGCCCCTGCGGAAGCAGGGAGAGGACATCGCCCTCGAAGGCCGGATCGAACCCGGCAAGCTGCTGCCGCTGCGGCGCCTTCGCGCCGTCGATGACGAAAAGCGAATAGTTGGGGTACGCCGACTTCTTGCCGCGATATACGGCCGCATACATGTTGCCCGACGCCTTGTCGTAGGCCAGATTCTGGATGCCCCACGAGGTGTTGCCCGTGCGGACGAAATATTTGTGCAACGGCTTTTCAGGCCCGCTCTTGTGCAGGTTCTCCTGTGTGAGCGGCTGCTCGTATTGTTTCCAGTCCTGCGTGTCGTAGGCCAGCAAAACCTGATAGTCGTTGTCCGTACGCAGCGTATCGCTGTATATGCCGTAGGCAACATAAAGGAGTTTCCTGCCGTTGCGGTCGCCGCCGAACTCCGGTGCGAAAGTGACACCGTCGATGCCCGAACAGCCGTGGCGGTGCTCGAATTCCTGACCGTTGTTCGTCGCTTTGGCGTAGTAGTCATCGACCGCCTCCTTGATATAGACCGTCTTCATCACATCGTCCGTTTCGGCATTCATGCCGATGCGGTCGATGCGATCGACATCGAATACGGCAACATAGAAACCTGTCGCGTCGTCGTTCCGTGTCCCCTCCAGCTTATTGAGGATTCCCTTGCCGATTGCGTCGTGCTTGTATTCGATCGAGGCATAGAGCCGTCCGTCATCGGGATTGAGCGTCATGCATCCCAGATGGCCCGTCATGCCGACGACACTGCCCAGCAGTTTGCCTTGCAGGTCGGTCTTGAGCAGCGACGTGGTGAACGAGAAATAGATGTAGCCTTGTTCGAGATCGACGGCGATGCCCTGAACATGGAACGGGCCCTGTTCGCCCGAATAGATTTGGCGCGGCAGTCCGGAGATGTCGAGTGCCGTGGTCGCGTGCCGGTTCGTCGAAGGGCACCCCGTCAACATCGGAACAGCCAGCAGCAGCGGTAGCAGTTTTTTGACAACCATTGTTTTTAAGTATTAGAAATTGATAATGAACCTTTCTTTTCGCGGTTTGAGCGTTTGCTTTTTTATGTTTTTACAGCCGAACGAACAAAAATACGAATTCACCGCCGATATTACAAACGGTTCGGGAAAATATCCTTGCTTTTTTATCGGGATACCGGCATGAAAAAGAGACGGCCCCGAAAACCGGGGCCGTCTCTTTTCCGAAAGGCAGACGTTTGCCGCTGCCGCGCGTTATTCTGCGTCGCATTCACGTCCGCCGCCCAGTGCGTGGTAGAGTGATACGACGCTCTGCAACTCGGTGAAACGGTTGGCGACCTGTTCCAGCTGTGCCGACAGGTAGGATTGGCGGGCGGTCAATACATCGAGGTAAGTCGTCTGCGAGTGCTGCATCAGCAGCTCCGTACTCTCGACCGCACGGGCCAGCGAGGCTACCTGCTCTTCATAAAGCGTTGCGGCGGTGTGAGCCGTCTGGTAGCTTTTCAATGCGTCGTTCACTTCATTGCCCGCATTGAGGATCGTCTGTTCATATGCCAGCATCGCCTCCTCCTGCTGCGCCTTTGCAATCTTGACCTGCGCACGATTGGCTCCGGCCTGGAAAATCGGCTGCAACAGCTGTCCGGCTGCCGAAAGCAGCAGTTTTCCCGGATTGACGATCGCCGAACCGGCATTGTTCGTCCAACCGGCCGAACCGCTCAGCGTGATGTTCGGATAGAGCGCCGAACGGGCGGCGGCCGTTGCATAGTAGGCCGACATGAGCGAATATTCCGCTACACGGACATCCGGACGCCGCGACAGCAGCTGCACCGGAACACCGACAAGCAACTCTTGCGGCGTCCGTTGCTCCTTCAACGTATTGCGCTCGATTTTGTGCGGCGCCTGAAGCAGCAGCCCGCACAGCGAATTCTCCGTCTCGCTGATCGACTGCTCCAGCTGCAGAACCGAAATCTTCACGCCGTTGTAGGCCGCTTCGTTCTGGGCTACGGCGGCATCGTTCGTCATGCCCGCCTCCTTCATCGCACGGATCGTCTCGACCGTCTCCGCCCATGCGTCGGCCGTCTCACGGGCTATGGCCAATTGCTCGTCGAGCATGCACAACGTATAGTAGAGATTGGCCGTCGTGGCGATCAACTGCGTGCGCACCGCCTGCTTGTACTCCATACTCTGCATGTAGAGCGCCTTGGAGCGCAGTTTCGTGTTGCGCAACCGCGAAAATACATCGATCTCCCAACTTGCCGTCACCGGCACGTTGTAGGTCCACGAGGCTTTCGAATTGTCGAAGCTGCTTACGCCGCCCTGCGGTGCAAGCGTGAACGACGGCAGCAGCGACAGCCGCGAAGTGCGCAAGGTCGCCTCGGCCGCTTCGACCTGCAGCTGCGCCGATCGAAGATCCGTATTCCGTACCAACACCGTGTCGATCAGCTCCTGCAGGGTCGCGTCCGAAAAGAGACTTCTCCAGTCGAGATCGGCCAACGACGCCGTGTCGGCGGCATTTACCGTTTCACGGTAGATTCCCTCGGTCGAAACTTCGGGCCGTGTGTAAGGTTTGTAGATGCCGCAGCCCGTCATCAGCACCGTCAGCACCATCAGAAAACTATTTCTTATCATTTTGTTTTTCATCTTCTTCAATGGGATCGTTTTCATTCTCTTCGATTTCGGCCTGAATACCCCAGTCGGGGGTCGAGTTGAGCTCCAGCGGTTTGACCTTCTCCTGAAGGGTCTGGAAGACGATGAACAGCGTCGGTACGAGGAACAGCAGCGCGAGCGTTCCGACAATCATACCGCCGACGACGCCCGAACCCAGCGTCGAGTTGCCGTTGGCTCCTACGCCGTGCGACAACATCAACGGAAGCATGCCGAATACGCAGGTCAATACCGTCATCAGAATAGGACGCAGGCGGACCTTGGCGGCCGATACGGCTGCTTGCGTCAGCGACATTCCCGCACGGCGGCGGTCGGCTGCGTATTCCGTAATCAGGATGGCCGTCTTCGACAACAGTCCGATCAACATGATGATACCTGTTTGCAGGTAGATGTTGTTCTCCAATCCCATGAGCTTGGCCATGAGGAACGAGCCCATCAGTCCGCACGGTACGGAGAGAATGACCGCGAACGGGATGATGAAACTCTCATAGAGCGCACTCAGGATAAGGTAGATCAGCAGGATACAGATGCCGAAGATGATGACTGTGTTGTTTGTGGTCTGGCTCTCCTCGCGCGTGATGCCGTCGAATTCGTATCCGTATCCGTGCGGCAGGACTTCGGCCGCAGTCTCACGGACGGCATTGATGACATCACCCGACGAATAACCGTCGGCATTCATACCGCTGATGGCGATCGAGCTGTACATGTTGAAGCGATTCAACACCTCCGAACCGTAGGTCTTCGTCAGCTTGACGTATTGGCTGATCGGGGCCATCTCGCCGTTCGACATCCGGACGAATACGTTGTTGAGCGATTCGGTATCGAGGCGGTATTTCGGATCGGCCTGTATGATTACGCGATAGACCTTCGAGAAACGGTTGAAGTACGAAACGTACTGTCCGCCGTAGTATCCGGACAAAGTCGAAAGGATCTCGGTGGTCGAGATACCCGCGCGTTTGGCCTTCGCCGCATCGATGTCGACGATGTATTGCGGGAAGTTGATGTTGAAGGTCGAGTAGGCCATTGCAATCTCCGGACGCTGGTTCAATGCTCCGATGAATTGCTGGGACAGCGCATAGAAGTCCTCGATCTCTCCGCCGGCACGATCCTGCAGGTGCATCGACAGACCGGTCGATGTGCCGTAACCCGCAATCATCGGCGGCGCGATGGCAAATATCTGTGCGTCCTTGATGTCGGCCGTGCGGGCATAAATCTGTCCGATGACGGCATTTACGGCATCGCTCTTTTCCGGACGCTCCTCCCAGTCCTTCAGCCGGACGATACACATGCCGTACGAGGATCCCTGACCGGCGATCATGCCGTATCCGGCGACGGTTGTAAAGTCGCGGATCTGGGGAATGGCGCTCAGACGGTTGCTCAGCTCCTCCATGATCGTGTTGGTTTCTGCCAGCGACGAACCCGGGGCTGCCGTGACGTTCACCATGACGACGCCCTGGTCCTCGTCGGGAACCAGACCTGTCTTCGTGTTGTTCATCAATACGAACAGCATGCCCAGGGCCAGTACAAGCGTGGACCACATCAGCCACCGGTGCTTGATGAACACCAGTACGCCCCGTTTGTATTTCTCGATCATGACGCTGAAGGCGGCGTTGAACGCCTTGCGGAAACGGGCGGCGAAGTTGTCGCGCATCTCGCCGTTTTCGTCGAGGTAGGGTTTCAGAATCAGGGCGCAAAGTGCCGGTGACAACGTCAGTGCATTGACGGCCGACAGACCGACCGCAACGGCCATTGTGATACCGAACTGCGTATAGAATGTTCCCGATGTCCCGCCCATCATCGATACGGGGATGAACACCGCCATGAAGACCAGCGTCGATGAGATGATGGCCGACGTAATGCCCGACATGGCGTCGATCGTGGCATGGTACGACGACTTGTATCCGACGTCGAACCGCGCCTGGACGGCTTCGACGACAATGATCGCATCATCGACGACCGTACCGATCGCGAGGACGAGCGCGAAGAGCGTCAGCAGGTTGATCGTGAAGCCCGCGAAGGCGAGGAATCCGAACGTTCCGATCAATGCCACGAAGATCGAGACCGTCGGAATCAGCGTCGAACGGACATCCTGCAGGAAGAGGTAAACGATCAGGACCACGAGGATGATCGCCTCGATAAGCGTCTTGATCACTTCGGCGATCGACGCATACAGGAAGTCGTTCACGCTCATCAGGTCCGTGATGACAACGCCCTTGGGCAGTTCCGCGCGAATCTCGTCCAATAGCGCATCCACGTCTTTCACGATCTGCGTGGCGTTCGTTCCTGCCGTCTGGAAGACCATTGCCGTAACGCCCGGATGGCCGTTGACCTGTCCGTGGTAGGCATACGATTCATCGCCCATTTCCACTTCAGCGATGTCCTTCAACCGCAGAATCGTACCGTCCTCCTGCGAGCGGATGACGATATTGCCGAACTCTTCGGGCGTAACCAGACGTCCGCGATACTTCATCGTATATTGGAACGTATTGTCCGAGTTCTCACCCAGCGTACCGGCAGCCGACTCGATATTCTGCTCGGCCAGCACCGCCGTGACGTCCGACGGGACAAGCTTGTGCTGAGCCATCACGTCGGGCTTGAGCCATACGCGCATCGAATAGTCGGCACCCAGCACGAAGAACTCGCCTACGCCCTGAATACGCTGGATACGCGGTTCGATGTTGATCTTTACATAGTTGCTCAGAAAACCTTCGTCGTAGGTGTCGTCCGGGCTGCTGACCGTAAAGACCTTCAGCATACTCGTCTGACGCTTCATGGTCGTGATACCGATCTGCGTAACCTCACCCGGCAGCTGTCCCGTAGCGGTTGCCACGCGGTTCTGGACGTTCACGGCCGCCATGTCCGGATCCGTGCCCTGACGGAAATAGACCGTAATGGAGGCGCTGCCGGCATTCGATGCTTCCGACTGGATGTACATCATGTTCTCCACACCGTTGATCGCCTCCTCAAGCGGTACGATCACGGATTTCTGAATGGTCTCGGCACTCGCTCCGGGGTAGGAGGCGCGGACCATGACCGTCGGCGGCGCGATATTCGGATACTGCTCGATGGGCAGTGTCGAGAGTCCGATGATACCCGCGATGACGATGACGATCGAAATGACCGATGCCAATACGGGCCGGTCGATGAAATGTCTCAGTGTCATACGCTATTCCTCCTTTTCGGTTTCGGGTTGTGCTGCCGCAGCGGCATCGGCCGCCGGTGCCGTGACTGCCGCCTGCTGATTCTTGGGCTTGACCGGTGTGCCTTCGCGCATCAGGCCCACGCCTTCGTTGACGATGACGTCGCCTGCCGACAGACCCGAATTGACGATATATTCTTTTCCGTTCGAGATGTTGGCTACATTGATCATCGACGATGTCGCGATGCCGTCGATCACCTTATATACATAGACCTTGTCCTGAAGCTCGAAGGTCGCCGATTGCGGCACGACAATGCAATCCGTATAGTGGTGCGGCAGTATGAGACTGCCCGAACCCCCGCTGTGAAGCAGTCCCTCCTTGTTGGGGAAGGCTGCGCGAAGCTGTACGCTGCCGGTCGAAGTGTCGATGACGCCGCTGATCGATTCGATGCGTCCCGGCTGGTCGTACATCGAGCCGTCGTTGAGCTGCAACCGTACATCCGGCATGTTTTTCAACGTATTGTCAATCGATCCGTATTCGCGTGTGAGGGCCAGCAGCTGGTTCTCGGTCATCGAGAAATAGACATACATCTCCGAATTGTCCGACACGGTCGTCAACGGCGTCGGCGTCGAAGGCCCTACAAGCGAACCCACACGGAAGGGCAGCGTCCCGACAACTCCATCCGACGGGCTGCTTACTACCGTGTACGAGAGATTGTTGCGGGCGTTCACCTCCTGAGCCTCGACCTGTGCCAGCTGGGCTTTTGCCGTCAACAGCGCATTCTCGGCTGTCGAAAGGTCGAATTGCGAAACCACGTTGCGGGCGAAGAGCTCTTTCTTGCTGTCGTAGGTGAGCTGTGCCGTAGCCACGCCGGCCTTTGCCGCCTCGACATTCGCTATTGCCGTTTGCAGCGCAGCCTTGTACGGCACCTGATCGATGATGAAAAGCGTCTGACCTTTCTTCACGCGCTGTCCTTCCGTGACACACAGTTGCGCGATCTTACCCGATACCTGGGCGTAAATATCAATGTCCTGACGACCCCGTATCGAGGCCGAATAGTTCTCCGAAAGCGTCCGATCGGTCGGGACGACCGTCAATACCTCGTATTCGGATACGGTTTGTTGCATCGGCTTCTGTTGGCAGCCGCACATGAGCATGCAGCTGACTGCCGCTGCGCAGATCGAAATTTTCTTCATAATTAAAAAACCTTATAAAAACGTCGCAAAGATAGATGTTCCCTTAGAAAATTGTTGTTTCAAAAAATAAGTTGTTTTTTTCATAATGTGAACTCGTTTGTCTGCAATAACGGAATTTTCCCTATTTTTGTATGTTTGAACTTGTCATTATGAAGCCTATGGGGCAAAAATTGCCGTTGAATGATCCTTTTTTCGTCAAAATGACGGACATGCGCGACTTTTTGAACAGACCGGCCCGCCTGGAGGGCGGGGCCCTTTTCTTCTGTACGAAAGGAAGCGCCGTCTTGATGATCGATACACGGGAGTATGAGGTTGCGGCCAATTCGGAGGTCTTTCTGATGCCGCATGCCGTCTTCATGCTGGTCCGTGCCGATGCCGAGTTCCAGACGATTTTTTTCTCCTTCTCGCACGCCATGTTCGAAAATGCAGCATATCGTTTGGATACGGCTTTTTTTCATTATGTGAAGACGATGCCGATATATTCCCATTCACCCCGGACGATTGCGCTCGCACGCAGCATGTTCGAGGTGCTGCTGGCCAATTACAACGATGTGGGGAATGTTTTTCGCGGGGAGATGTTGAACAACAATCTGCGGAACATGCTGCTGAATATCAGCGATAAGGTCCGTCGCAACTACGCCGATCTCCGGCTCGATGAGGATGACCGCAAGGCGGAACTTCTGCATCGGTTCGTCGAACTGATAACGATCCATTCGCAGCACCACCGCGATGTGGCGTATTATGCGGATGAATTGTGCATTTCGAAGGGTTATCTGGCGGCTGTGACGCGATCGATGGTCGGGAAGACGCCGAAACAATTGATCGACAACTGGATCGTGCAGGAGATCAAGATCCTGCTCACATTGTCGAATGTCCCGTTGCAGACGATTGCCGATCGGTTGAATTTTCCCGACCAATCTTATCTGGGGCGCTTTTTCAAACGTTATACGGGTATGTCACTGACAGAATATCGCCGCAGGAAATAGCGATGCCGGCCGGCGGGCGCTTTCGAGACGAAGGAGGAAACGCTTGCGGTCGAGACCGCCGGCATAGCCGGTCAGACTGCCGTTGTGCCCCACGACCCGGTGGCAGGGAATGAGAATCGAGATGGGGTTGTGCCCGACGGCACCGCCGACCGCCTGCGCCGATAGCGTCGTGCGTCCCTGAAGGCGGGCAAGCGTGCGTGCAAGATCGCCATAGGTAGTCGTTTCTCCATATGGAATCTTCAGCAACAGCGCCCATACGGCCTGTTGGAAGGCCGATCCCTCCGGCCGGAGCGGCGGTACCGCTCCCGGATCATTTCCGGCGAAATAGCGGTCCAGCCATTCGCGTACTGCGTCGAACAGCGGAAGGTGTTCCGTTCGGGGGCTCCTGCATGTCTCTGCGGGGAAATGACGTTGGCCTTCAAACCAGAGGCCCGTAAGATGCAATCCGTCGGAAGCGAGCAGCAACGATCCCAGCGGCGAGAGGTAATTGCAGACGTATGTCTCTCCGGTTTCCAGGTTGGCTGTCGTGCGGGGGCTACGGGGTTGCATCGGTCGATCGTTTGTCTTATCGGCAGCAAAGTTAGTAAAAACCAGGTGTCGGGACAACAAAAAACGGCTTTTTCGGATCTGCCCCGACAGGGTGTCTTCTCCCGTCATGGAACAGTGCAGGGCAAGGGGAAATGGAGAGATGACGAAATGGGGCGGGGCGCAATGTACGGCAATGGAGCATGAAAAAAACGGGATTCGGGTAGATTTTTCCGGGATTCCGTTATGTGCGGCCATTCGGAATGACCTACCTTTGCAGAGTCGAAACAAAACCTGCGAGTCATGAAAAAAATTTTGATTCTCTCCTCAAGTCCGCGACGGGGCGGCAATTCCGACACATTGTGCGACGAACTCCGACGCGGAGCCGAAGCCGCCGGGCACGATGTGGAGAAGATTTTCCTGCGCGACAAACGGATCAACTATTGTACGGGGTGCAGCACATGCAGCCGTGACGGCAAGCCCTGTCCGCAGAAGGACGATGCGGCGGAGATCATCGCCAAAATGGTTGCGGCCGATACGATCGTCATGGCCACGCCGGTCTATTTCTATACGATGTCGGCACAGATGAAGACACTTATCGACCGTTGCTGCGGGCTCTATACGCAGATGAATGACAAGGAGTTCTGTTTCCTCGTCACGGCGGCCGACGAAGACCGTCACGCGCTGCAGCGGACGATCGACACCTTTCAGGGCTTTCTCGATTGTCTGGCAAATCCCCGAATCAAGGGCGTCGTCTATGGTACGGGGGTGTGGCATGTCGGGGAGATCGCGGGAACGCCGGCAATGCGGGAGGCCTACGAACTGGGACATTCCCTGTAACATGCCGCTGCTGCCGGAATTATGCTTCCGGCAGCCCTGCCGCAAGGAAAATTCCGGCATGTCCGGAGAATTTGCCGGAGACCGGAGACGAACCTGCAACAGCGCAGTCCGATTCCGACTGGGCAGCAGGGATTCTCCTGCGCAACGAATCCGCCTCGAATTGCGGGCGGAGTATCGGGAACTGTCAAAAAAAACGAATAGAGATGACACTCAACGAATTTCTTGCATTTGCGGCGTCGCGCCGGCCCCTCGACACGCCGGAGATCGGCCGCTTCATGAACGCGATGAGCGAAGAGGCCCGTCGCATAACCTTCGAACTGAACGGATCGTACCATACGCCCGAAGAGGTGCGTCAGCTGCTGTCGCGGTTGTTCGGACGTCCGGTCGATCCCTCACTCCGCGTATTTCCGCCTTTTTATACGGATTTCGGGAAGAACATCACCGTCGGGAGGGATGTGTTCATCAATGCCTGCTGCCATTTTCAGGATCACGGCGGGATCCGTATCGGCGACGGGTGCCAGATCGGTCACAACGTGGTCTTCGCCACGCTCAATCACGGCATGGCTCCCGAACACCGCGCATCGACCGTTCCGGCCCCCATCGTATTGGGCCGGAAGGTATGGATCGGATCCAATGCAACGATCCTGCAGGGGGTGACCATCGGCGACAACGCCGTCGTCGGTGCCGGCGCGGTCGTCACGAAGGATGTGCCGGCCAATGGAATTGTCGGCGGGGTTCCGGCCCGTCTCATCCGAATGATCGGTGAAGAGTGCGCCCCGACCCTTGCGGATCATCTTCCGGAATCATGAGCACGAAGATCCTCCTGCGTTTTCTGATCCTGACGGTTGTCTTGGCGGCTGCGGCCTGCAATCCGTCGGAGGATGACGTGTCGTTGCCATCCACATCCGCAGGATCGGTCGAGGGTTCGTCCGGAGCGGATTCCGATACGCCCGATGCTCCCGACACACCCGAAAATTCCGGAACAATGAATCGCAATCTGACCGTCACGATCGGTACGGTCTCGTTTGCGGCATTGCTGGAGGATAACGCCTCGGCCCGTGCTTTCGCTGCCATGCTGCCGCTGGAGGTGCGTATGGATGAACTCAACGGCAACGAGAAATATACCACTCTTTCAACCTCCCTGCCGACGGCACCGGCGGTGCCGGATATGATCGAAACGGGTGATCTGATGCTGTGGGGTTCGGAGTGTCTGGTGCTGTTCTACGCCTCATTTCCTACGTCGTACAGTTATACGCGCCTCGGCCGTATCGTCGATCCTGCGGGGCTTGCGGCAGCCGTTGGATACGGATCGGCAACCGTTCGTTTTGAACCGGCGCCGCAGCGGAATTGAAAAATACTCCGTATCTTTGTCCGCATGAATGCCCTGAATGCAAGAATCGAGACGCTGGCGGCTTTGGGAGACCGCTTGAAGGAGTTCGGACAGACGCCCGAAACTCAGGCGGTCATCCGTCGTGCGGCGGCTGAAAACGGCTGGTTTCTGCCCGATGAGATCATCCGGGCCGTTGAAATTCTGCGCTGCGAGATGCTCGATGCCTCGAAACTCGAACGGTGGGCGGCCTCCTGTCCGCGGAATCCGCATCCGAAAACCGTCCTGATCGTCATGGCCGGCAATATCCCGCTGGTAGGGTTCTTCGATCTGTTGTGTGTCGTGGCGGGCGGCCATGCCTGCCGGATCAAACCGTCGGGGAAAGATTCCGTCCTGATGACGCATGTCGTGGATTTGTTGCGGGAGATCGATCCGACGCTACCGATCGGGGTGTGGGATGGTGTGACGGCTCCCGATGCCGTCATCGCGACCGGAAGCGACAATGCGAACCGTTATTTCCGGACGATGTTTGCCGGCGTTCCGGCTCTGTTGCGCGGAAGCCGCCACTCCGTCGCCGTATTGTCCGGAAAGGAGACTCCGGCCGACCTCGCCGCTCTGGAAGAGGATCTGTTCGCCTATTCGGGGCTCGGCTGCCGCAATGTGTCGCTGCTGTTCCTGCCGCGCGGAACAATGCCGGCGTTGCGTTGCACGGCGACCAATCCGAAATACCGCCGCAACTATCTGCAAACGCGGGCGCTGCTGCGCATGCGGCAGGTGGAATTCATCGACCTCGGCGGTGCCGTGATGCGGGAGGAACGATCCTTCCCGACGGCTCTCAGCGAACTGCATTATACCCTCTACGATTCGTTGCAGGAGGTCGTGTCGTGGCTCGGAGATCACGACGGCGAATTGCAATGCGTCGTCTCGGCACTTCCCGTGCATCCGCGATGCGTACCTTTCGGCCGCGCCCAGCATCCCGGACTCACGGATTATGCCGACGATATCGACACGATGCGCTTTCTTGCCGGAATTTGAATGAAAACGGCCGGAAAAAGTTCGAATTGCCGGTTTTTTCCCTATCTTTGGATCGGGCATCCGGATACGGCCGGATCCGAAAACCCCGTTCTCGCCTGTCGCTCTGTCCGACAGTCCGTATCTTTGGCCCCGAATTAATAAAGAAAGGATGAATTATGTCGATGATTTTCAGGTTCCGCATGCTGAGTGACGAAAACGACCATTTCGTGCGCGATATGGAAGTTCCCTACGATATGACCCTGCGGGCGTTTCATGAATTTCTCGTGCGCAGTCTGGGGTATGACGACTGCATGGCTTCGTTCTATACGGCCGATGAACGGTGGGAGCGGCTGCAGGAATACACCCTGCTCGATATGGGGGATTCACAGAGCATCCCGATGGAACGGGTCATGCTCGGACAGCTGATCCATGAGAATCGCGATCGGCTGATCTACCTCTTCGACATGCTGAACAACCGCGCCCTCTATCTCGAACTGGTCGAGGCGAAACGTCCGGAAGCCGGCATGGAGTATCCGCGCGTGGCGTTCGAACACGCTCCGGCACCGAATCAGTACGATCCGGAGGCCAACGAGGACGAAGGCTCGATCTTCGAACAGATGATGGACGATTTCGGCGATTTCGAGGGCGACGACAACTACGACGATGAATAGAAAGCTTCTGATCGTGATCGTCGGCCCGACGGGTGCCGGAAAGACGGATCTGAGCATTCGCGTGGCGCAGCGCTTCGCCGCTCCGATTCTCTCGACCGATTCCCGACAGATTTACCGGGGGCTGCCGGTCGGCACGGCACAACCCTCGGCCGAACAGCTTCAAGCCGTCGAGCACCATTTCATCGCTTCGCACGATGTGGCGCAGGAGTTCAGCTGCGGGGCCTTTGAAACGGCCGCCCTGTCGCTTCTCGACGAACTGTTCCGTTCGCACGATGCAGTTGTTGCCGTCGGCGGTTCGGGACTGTATGTGCGGGCGTTGTGCGAGGGTATGGACGACCTGCCGCAGGCAGATGCTGCGCTGCGCTCCCGATTGAACGAAGAACTCGCACGCGAAGGGGTCGAAGCGTTCGCCGAACGGTTGCGGCAGCTCGATCCCGCCTATTACGAGGTTGTCGATCGGCAGAATCCGGCCCGTGTCTTGCGGGCGGTGGAGGTCTGTCTGCAAAGCGGACGCCCCTTCTCCGAGCAACGTACCGGAACGCGGCGGAACCGCCCGTTCGAAGCGGTCAAGATCGGCGTGACGCTGCCCCGTGAGGAGCTTTATGAACGGATCGACCGGCGGGTCGATGCGATGATCGATGCCGGACTCGAAGAGGAGGCCCGGAGGATGCTGCCTTACCGGAATCTCAATGCCCTGCAGACGGTGGGCTACAAGGAGTTCTTCGACTATTTCGACGGCACGATTTCCCGTGACGAGGCAATCGAACGGATCAAACGCAATTCCCGCCGCTATGCGAAACGCCAGCTTACATGGTTCCGGCGCGATCCGGAGATCCGCTGGTTCTCGCCTTCCGAAGCGGATGCCGTCGCCGCGTGGATTGAGACACGGCGTGCTGCGATGGCGGCCCACCTGTAACGGGAACGGCCGGCACCGGAAAAATCGGCCTGGAACGGGCTGATTCTCCGGAGGGAACATTGTCGCGGAATACCCGCAGGTATGACGGCAGGATGCCCGAAACGATAACGGTAAAGAATACAAGGAATGCATGGTCCGCGGAAAGCGGCGAAGAACCCCAACAGCGATCGAACGATGAAAGGAAGTCTGAAAATTTGGAGCGCAGCTCTCGTTGTCGCCGGATGCCTGTCGGCATGCGGCGCGGATTGCAATAAAGAGAGGCCGGAGCAGACGAACCCGACCCTGAAAACGATATTTGACCGTCGGAGTGTGCGCGATTATCTGCGGCGGCCCGTCGAAGCGGAGAAGATCGATCTGCTGTTGCGGGCCGCGATGTCGGCTCCGTCGGGCAGGGACCGCCGGCCATGGGAGTTCGTTGTCGTGACCGAGCGGCCGGCACTCGATTCGCTGGCCGCAGCATTGCCCTTTGCCAAGATGCTGACTGCTGCGCCCTGTGCCATCGTCGTATGCGGGACTCCGGAACGCCAGTCCTATTGGTATCTCGACTGTTCGGCGGCCGCACAGAATGTGCTGCTGGCGGCGCAGTCGCTCGGTCTGGGGGCCGTATGGACTGCCGCCTATCCCTACGAAGAGCGGATGTCGGCAGTGCGCAGCCGGCTCGGATTGCCCGACGGCATCCTGCCGCTCTGCGTCATTCCGGTCGGATACCCCGCCTCCGACGGCTCGCCGAAACAAAAATACGATCCTGCGCGTATCCATTATGGCAGCTGGTAAACCCTCTTTCCTCCGGCAGGCACCGACAACCGTATATCCGTACATCCATCCGAATCGACGGCTGCAAGGCGGAAAATCGCCTTTACAGGACTGAAATCGCGGCTTTTCGAGTTTGCAGAATGAAAATTAATTCGTACTTTTGTCGTGCCTTAACCGCAGGCGGCTGCTCGGATGGTGGAATCGGTAGACACGCCGGACTTAAAATCCTGTGGCCAGTAATGGCCGTGCCGGTTCGACCCCGGCTCCGAGTACTGAAAAATTACTGCATTATTTTTTGATATACACAATAATGCACTATATTTGCATCGTTCCTCCAATATCGGATGCGGTCCGGCCCTGATGGATCGACAACCGAAAAAACGGGAACGATGAACAACCGAATGTTATTTCACGACAGCCGGTCATCCGACCGGATCGATCACCGAATTAGAATTTTGAATAACGGAATTTATGCAGGATTTTAGTGCCCTCGAGGGAAAAAGTCTCGCCGAGTTGCGCGAGATTGGCAGAGCCCTCGGAATGGGGAATGTAATGCTCAAAAAGAAAGAATTGCTCGAACAGATCAAGTCCGTAGCCATGACGGCGCCCGATACGGCGGACAGACCGGCGGAAGTTGCGGAGACTCCGGTATCCGCCGAGGTGCCGAAACGTCGCGGCCGCCGTCCCCGGATGGCCGGAGTGCGTGTGGAAGGCCGTGCGGCAGGACAACCCTCCGAACAACAGCCGCAAGAGCCGGCGGCGAAACCGGCCGTTGCGGCTGCTCCGGAACCGGAGGCCGTCCAACAGCCGAAGCGTCGCGGCAGAAAGCCCAAAAATCCCAATGCCGGGCAGCCGGCAGCGGTGCAGCCCGAAGAGACTCCGGCGGAGAAAACCGTACCGGCGGGAAGAGACATGGAGCCGGCAGCGAAAAGTTCGGAAACGGCCGCCGCTCAGGAGGAGGAGATCATTACGAAGGACGATTTTGTCGGTGAAATCGAAGGCGAAGGCGTATTGGAGATTATGCCCGACGGTTACGGGTTCCTCCGTTCGGCCGATTACAACTACCTCAATTCGCCCGATGACATCTATGTCTCGCCTTCGCAGATCAAACTCTTCGGTCTGAAGCCCGGCGACACGGTGAGCGGTCTGATCCGTCCTCCCAAGGAGGGGGAGAAGTATTTCCCGCTCACGAAGGTCAATGAGATCAACGGCCTCGATCCCGAATACATCCGTGACCGTGTGCAGTTTGAATTCATGACTCCGCTCTTTCCGAGCGAGAAGTTCTGTCTTACGGGAAAAGGCCACAACAGCCTGTCGAATCGCGTGGTGGATCTCTTTTCGCCGATCGGAAAAGGGCAGCGCGGTTTGATCGTCGCACAGCCCAAGACGGGTAAGACGATGCTCATGCAGTCGCTGGTCAATGCCATTGCCGACAACCATCCCGAAGTCTATATCATCGTCCTGCTGATCGACGAGCGTCCCGAAGAGGTGACCGAAATGGCCCGCAATACCAAAGCGGAGGTCGTGGCTTCGACCTTCGACGAACAGGCGTCGCGGCATGTCAAGGTTGCGGAGATGGTGCTCGAAAAGGCGAAACGCATGGTCGAATGCGGACACGATGTCGTGATTTTCCTCGACTCGATCACCCGTCTGGCCCGTGCCTACAACTCGGTGCAGCCCGCTTCCGGAAAGGTGCTGTCGGGCGGTGTGGATGCAAACGCCCTGCATAAGCCGAAACGCTTCTTCGGTGCGGCGCGCAATACCGAGGAGAAGGGCTCGCTGACGATCATCGCGACGGCTTTGATCGATACCGGTTCGAAGATGGACGAAGTGATCTTCGAGGAGTTCAAGGGTACGGGCAACATGGAGCTGCAGCTCGACCGCAAGCTTGCCGACAAACGGATCTATCCGGCCGTGAATGTCATTGCGTCGGGTACGCGGCGTGAAGATCTGCTGTTGCAGCGCGATGTGATGAACCGCACATGGATTTTGCGCAAATACCTCTCCGACATGACGACGGTCGAGGCGATGGAATTCCTCGAAAAACAACTGAACATGACCTCTTCCAACGAAGAGTTCCTGGCGACGATGAACCAATAACGAGATTGTGGAAATGAAGAGACTGGGTTTGCTGCTTCTTGGATTCGCAACGGTGCAGATGGCCTTCGGATGGGGGCAGAAGGGGCACGACGTGACGGCTTATATCGCCGAATGCAACCTCACGCCCGAAGCGGCGCAGGCGATCGACCGGTTGCTCGACGGCCATTCGCCGGTTTACTATGCCAATTGGCTGGACAATGCCAGCCATACACCGGAATACGCATATACGAAGACGTGGCACTATGCCAATATCGATGCCGGCCAGACCTTCGAGACGATGCCCCGCGAGCCGAAAGGCGATGTGGTAAAGGCTGTGACGGAACTTGCCGGACAGCTGAAGAAGGGCGGTTTGAGTCCCGAAAAAGAGGCGGAGGCGCTGAAGATGCTGATCCATCTGGTCGGAGACCTGCATTGTCCGATGCATGCGGGCCATAAAAGCGATCTGGGCGGGAACATGATCCCTGTGACGGCGTTCGGCAAGGCGACGAATCTGCACTCGGTATGGGATACGACCCTGCCCGAAGCTGCGCACAACTGGAGCTATACCGAGTGGCAGAACCAGATCGACCGGCTGTCGGCCGACGAGATCATGCTCATCGAGAGCGGTTCGCCCGAAGAGTGGTTCCGTGAAACGGCCGATTTGTGTGCCTCGATCTATGCCGAGACTCCCGAAGGAACAAACGTTTCGTATGACTATGTGGCGAAATTCACACCGCTGGTCGAGCAGCAGTTCCTCCGGGGAGGGTACCGTCTTGCCATGTTGTTGAACGAGATCTACAAATAGAAGAGAAACCGGTTGCGGATCGGCTTCTGCCATCGGGCGGAACCGGTCTCCGCATGAAACAGGAGGACGGCCCACGCAAGCCGTCCTCTTCAGTTTGTACCATACATGCATCGGCAGGAGCGTGCCGTTGCGACCGGTCACACCTCCAGATCGACGTCGAACAGTTCGTGCCACGGCAGCCCTTGTCCGCCCAGCTCGGCAAGGAACGGATCGGGATCGAACTCCTCGACATTGAAGACGCCGGCTCCGCGCCACAGCCCTTTCGCCCACATCGATGCGCCCAGGGCAGCCGGAACACCCGTCGTGAAGCTTACGGCCTGCGTACCGGTCTCTTTGTATGCCGCTTCGTGGTCACAGTTGTTGTAGATGTAATATGTGCGTTCCTTTCCATCCTTGATGCCCCGGATCCGGCAGCCGATGGAGGTCTTGCCGTGATAGTTCGCACCCAGCGATTTGGGGTCGGGCAGCACCGCCTTGAGGAACTGGATCGGAACGATCTCCACGCCGTTGTACATGATCGGGTCGATGCGGGCCATGCCGATGTTCTGAATAACGCGCAGGTGGGTCAGGTACTCCTGCCCGAAGGTCATCCAGAAGCGTGCACGCCGGATCGTGGGGTAGTTCTTGACGAGCGACTCCAGCTCCTCGTGGTAGATCACATAGGATTCCCGTTCGCCGATTTCGGGATAATGGAGTGCCTTGTGGATCGCGTGCGGCTCGGTTACGACCCATTTGCCGTTCTCGTAGTAGCGGCCTTTTTGCGTCACTTCGCGGATGTTGATCTCCGGATTGAAATTCGTGGCGAAAGCCATGCCGTGATTGCCGGCATTGCAATCGACAATATCGAGGTAGTGGATCTCGTCGAAATGGTGTTTGGCGGCATAAGCCGTAAAGACGGCCGTCACGCCCGGATCGAAACCGCAGCCGAGAATGGCCGTAAGGCCTTTTTCACGGAAACGGTCCTGATAGGCCCATTGCCAGGAATATTCGAAATGCGCTTCATCGCGCGGTTCGTAGTTGGCGGTATCGAGATAGTTTGCGCCGCACTCCAGACAGGCATCCATGATCGTGAGATCCTGATAGGGGAGGGCGACATTGATGACGATGTCGGGCCTGAACGCACGGAAGAGTTCACACAATTCGCTGACGTTGTCTGCATCCACCTGGGCGGTTTTAACCCGTCCGCCGCCGATCGCTGCAGCGACCGTGTCACATTTGGATTTGGTGCGGCTGGCCAGCATGACATCCGTAAATACGGGATTGGCTGCGACTTTCTGCGTTACCACCGTACCTACGCCTCCTGCGCCGATAATCAAAGCTCTACACATAGGGTTTCGAATTAGAATAATTTTACGTTACAACCTTACAAAAATATCGTTTTATTTTGGTAAAACAAAAATAATCTCTACATTTGCACCACCAAATCGGAAAAGATCCGTTGATTCCGTTTGGCAGACGGAGAATCCGTAGCTCAGCAGGTAGAGCACAACACTTTTAATGTTGGGGTCCTGGGTTCGAGCCCCAGCGGGTTCACCGAAGTCCGGCAGCCGATAAGGCTGTCGGTTTTTTTTGTTTGTCCAGGGGCGGCTGAGGTCAGGGCTCTCGCCTCCGGTTACCTCCTCGCCGGAGTTCCGAACCGCCCTTCGGGCGACAACGGCGGCTCGTCGGTGAGGATCGGCCGTTGTCCGACCTTCGAGCCCCGGCAGGTTCACCGAAGTCCGTCTATATCTGCCGTCAAAAATGCATCTTTCTCCTCTTATGGAACGAGCGGCTGGACTATTTCGTACAAGCCGCTTGGCACTCCTCCGGCCGGCTGGCACCGATCTGCCAGCCGCTCAACAGGGACTTCACCCGGCGGTGGGGTGTCAATGCCGCCGTTCCGTATCGGGACATGGCTCGGCGCGGGAGCACAACGCCATACGCGGAGTGCGCCCGTTCACTTCTGCTGTCGCATCGGCGGCTGCAAGGCCCAAAAACACAAGAATGCAGATACTTCGCGATTCGGACATGGACAAAACAGCCGGCATGACAGGATATGCAGGCCCTGCGGGATTCTGAGCAAAATCTTCTCTTCTCCTGTAGGCGGGCCTGTGTGGTGAAAATCCGGCTTGAACGCGGCCCGGACTTGCGCAGCGGCTGGGGATGCCGTATCCGCCGGCTCCGTTATGACCGGAGCGGGGGTGCCGAAAGCCGTAACAGGCATGCGGAAAACATCAGACGCAGGGGACCCCAATATGCAGGGATGCACGGAAACAGGAGATGCGGCCGACGCGGTCGCGGACTCTCTGTCGGGCCGTTACGGTCTGAAACGTATTTCGCAATTGTCGAGGCTCTCGATGACGGCCAGCGATTCGACATGGATCCCCATGTTGCGCAACTCCTCGCCGCCATTCCCCACGACCTCTGCACCGGCCTGCGCTGCCAGATCCAGTATGCCTTTTGCCGCATTGCCGTTGGCCAGAAAATCGTCTATGAAAAGCACCTTGTCGCCCGCTCCGAGGTAATCCCTGCTTACGCAGATCTCGTAGGAGCGGTTCTTTGTGAACGAGAAGACCGTCGTGGAGAGCAGGCTTTCCATTGTGCTCGGACGTCTCTTCTTGGCAAAGACAACGGGCAGTTCCAGCAGGTATCCCACCATGATCGCCGGTGCGATGCCGCTCGCTTCGACTGTAATCACCTTGTCGATCTGCTGTGAAGCGAAGCGTCGGACAAACTCCACACCGATGGATTTCATCAGGATGGGATCCATCTGATGGTTGATGAAACTATCTACTTTGAGGATTCCGCCGGGGAAACATTTTCCGTCACGAAGGATACGGTCTTTCAAGCTCTTCATCGGATTGGGGTTTTGGCTGGGTGCCGGATGTATCCGGCAGCCCGAAACGGAGACAAAGATATCGAACTTCAACCGGATTCACAACCTCTTTCTCCGTTTTTTATCGTTGCCGGGCGTTTTTCGAAGCCGCGTCGCAGGGAAGAGCGGGCGTGTGGCAAGCGGTGGAGAGCGAAGAGGCGTCGCATGAAAAAGAAGCCGGGAGGGAAAGATGATAAGAGATGAAGGCAGGGCAGGTTCACGGACTGTAACGATGGCAGGACTGACCTGTGGAAAGACGGCCGGTGTAACATGGAGATACCGAGAACGGCTCGTAACCCGCGGAATTCCCGTGCCGACAGGAAGATGCGAAATTCCGTTTTTATAACGAAATCTCCGTTTCCTCTTTTTACGGAGTTGGTTGTACCGAAAATTGTCGCTATATTTGCAGCGGGGGATTTGTCGGATTTAATCTATATGGTGCAACGGCCATGATGAAACAGTTGAAAACAGGATTGTTCCTGCTGATGCTGGCGGTCGCATTGATAGCCTGCAAGGATGATACGGAGCAATCGGATTATTTTATTCGCGGCAATGCCGTGCGGTTCTACTATGTGGACGAGACGGGTGCGGGGTTGATCGATCCCGATGATCCTTCCACCTGGCCCGTCCCCGCGACTCAACTCTCCGAAACCCCGCCGGCAGTACCGACCGACATCTCCGGAACGTCGTATTGCGGCGGCGTGTGCCGGATCGAATCGGACGACACGGAGGACCTCTTCTATTTCACGACCGGCGTGTACGGCGATTACAGTTCGGACCAGTTTTCCATGTATGTCTATTTCAAGGGCGAAGCCGATCGTATGGATATCCTCTACGACTATTCGTTGGACGATCCCGGAAGCAGGAACTATTATGCCAATATCGCCGCATGGCGTTTCAACGACATGCCGATTTACAGTGAATCAGGCTCTTCCGAAGATTGGGGGATGCGCGTGGTGAAGGTCTATGTCTGCAAGGAGGAGGGCCGGACGACGGTGTCGCTCGAAAAGTGACATACGCAGCTGACGGATGAAAGGTACGGGTTCTCTTGCAGAATCCGTATTTTTTTCTCCCCGATCCGGCCGTTTCGGCCCGACTCCCTGTTTACGCTCTTTTTTCTCTTCCCACCCCTCTCTACCTCCCTCTTGTCGGCCTCCCTCAAAAAACGGCGCCGTCCATAAATTCCGTCTCCCCGGCATCGGCATCCTGCCTTTTGTCCGTTCCCTCACCTGCAACGGACCGTTTTTGTCGAAAATCCCTATTTATCGGTATTTCCGTTGCGAGCAAAACTCGCTATCTTTGCCGCAGAACGGAATAAGGAGACCGCCGTATGCAAAAACTCGGAAAATACAGGGCTGCGGATCGCATGAGCGATCTGGTATGCGGGAACTTTCATGTGCTGCTCATCATGAGCCGTTTCGGCATCGCATTGGGATTCGGCGATCGTACCGTCGCGGAGGTCTGCCGCTCCAACGGTGTCGATACGACGACTTTCCTGGCTGTCGTGAACATGCTTTTCGACGACGACGGCGCTTGCGACCCTGCCGGCATTTCGCTTGACACGTTCCTTCATTACCTTCATAATTCGCACGACTATTTTCTGCAATACCGCCTGCCGGATATCCGGCGGAAACTCGATGCGGCGGTGGGAGGCCGTGACCGCGAAGTGGCAAAGGCCGTTCTGCAGTTTTTCGACGACTATGCCGCCGAAGTCGATAAGCACATGATGTACGAGGAGCAGACGGTCTTCCCGTATGTACGGCAGCTGCTGGCCGGTGAGGCGGATCCGGGGTATGATATCGAGATGTTCCAACGTCGGCACGACCAGATCGAGGCGCGGCTGACGGAGTTGAAGAACATTCTGATCAAGTATTATCCGCCGGAGGCAAGTTGCCGAAAGGAGATGAACGGCGTGCTGTTCGATATCTTTCTTTGCGAATCGGAGCTGGCTTCGCACAATGATTTGGAAAACAGGCTCTTCATCCCGGCCGTAGCGGATGTGGAGCGCAAATTGCACGATGCGCGATGAGTACGCCGTTGAAGATCCTGCTTGTCGAGCCGTCGCTCATTCTGCGGAGCGGCATGAGCAGCGTATTGCGCCGCCTGACGGGGTTCGACATGCAGGTCGTGGAGAGCGCCGGTGCGGAGCCCCTCGACGAACTGCTGGCGGCGGAAACTCCCGATATTCTGCTGATCGCTCCCGCCGTGGCCGACGAAGAGACGTTAACACGGTTGCGCCGGCATCCGCTGCGGGTCGTGGCGTTGCAAAACGCGCTGCTCGATGCCCGCCTGATGCAATGTTTCGATGCTGCCGTATCGATCTACGATACGGCCGAACAGATCAGGGAGAAGTTGCAGTCGCTTGGCCGCGCCCGTGAGAACGAATCCCCGCAGGAGCTGTTGAGCGCCCGTGAAAAAGAGATCATCGTCGGCGTCGTCAAGGGTCTGACCAACAAACAGATTGCCGAAGAGCTTTTCATTTCGACCCATACGGTCATTACGCATCGGCGCAATATTGCCGCCAAGCTGCAGATTCATTCACCTGCGGGTTTGACGATCTATGCCATCGTCAACAAACTCGTCGAATTGAACGATGTCAAACGGACGATTCATCCGATGGAAGAACAATAACTGCCGTTATTTTTTGAATTTTGTTAAGTGGCGCCGACGTCCGGAAACTTTCCGGGCGTCGGCGTTTTAGGGGCGTAGGGGCGGTGCCGGCGGCTCCCCGAAACGGAACGGGCGGATGAAGCGGCGGCGGCAGATTCTCTGTTCCGGTTGCGGCCGACGGTTTGCGCGCGCGGGGATCGGCATCGGAATCGTTGTTCGCGAGTCATGATTTGCAGTCGGGCGGAAGCCGGTACCGGAACGGTCAAGGTCCCGGCCATCTCCTGAAATCCGTGCGGAAGGCCCGCGCGCTGCGTCGGTGCGGAGAGGGTATGTTGCGTTTCTGATCCGGAATTCCTATCTTTGTTCCCGAAACAAATCGACGGGAGCGGTTGCCCATTGTGCGGACGACAGCTGCCGATAAAGGGATGAACCCATGAAAATCAATCTTGAAGAGCGGGTGGAACATGCCCGCGACCTCTTCCGTCAAGGATACAACTGCTCGCAGGCCGTATTTCTGACATACAGCGATCTCTTTTCGCTCGATCCGCAACTGGCCGCAACGATCGCCGGACCGTTGGGCGGCGGAATGGGCCGTCTGCGCGAGGTGTGCGGTACGGTGAGCGGCATGTCGCTTGTTGCCGGATTCCTTTCGCCCTGTGCGGACCCTTCGGACCGAAAGGCCAAAGGGGAGACTTATGCGCTGGTACAACGTTTCGCCGAAGCGTTCCGCGCAGAAAACGGATCGATCGTCTGTCGGGAGCTGCTGGGCCTGACCTGCCGCAAGGAGGATCCGACGCCGGCTGAACGGACGGCAGAGTATTACCGCAAGCGTCCCTGCGTTGAACTTGTAGCCTGTGCGGCGCGGATCGTAGGAGAGTATCTGCAACAGCGGAATGAAACTTCGGAGAGTGCTCCGGCTGCACAATGAACTGGTTGTTGCTGATTCTTGCCGGATGTTTCGAAACGGCCTTTGCCTTCTGTCTGGGCAAGGTGCGCGAAACAGGCGGAACGACTGCGACGCTGTGGGGTGCAGGTTTTCTTGTATGTCTTGCCGTCAGCATGGTGTTGCTGGTTCGTGCAACCCGAACACTTCCCATCGGTACGGCCTATGCCGTCTGGACGGGAATCGGTGCGGTTGGAACCGTCATCGTCGGCATTCTCTTTTTCCGTGAGCCGGCGACCTTCTGGCGGCTCTTTTTTCTGGCGACATTGATCATTTCGATCGTCGGGCTGAAACTCGTCGCGCATTGAATTGAGAATCCTTTCAAAAAAAGACAAGAGAAAAGACCGCTTTATCGCAAAGCGGTCTTTTTCATGTGTTAAACCGGTATGCCTCTCCCCGATATTATGCGGGCGGCTGCGGCCGATGTTCTTCATACATCTGTCCGTGCAGTGTCGGCGAATGGATTATGGCCCGGACTATTCCCAGCTTGTCCAATCGAATGCGAGTCGGATCTCCTTGCCCTTGTTATCCGTAATTGTCAGCGTGAACTTGTGCGTGGTGCTCAACGTGGGCGGTGCCGAGAACTCCAAGAAGAATCTGGGATCCAAAAGCATTAAATCGTTGCCGTCGATTTCCGACAGCCGGAGATATACCGGTGCATATTTGGCATGATACGATGCAAAGGATCGGTTTTCGGCATAAAACTCCGGAGCGAGGTTCCAGTCGAAACTGCTCAGATAGCGGCTCCGGATGAAATCGCAGGGCGAGGCTCCGGCCAGATAGACGATGTCGGCCAATGAACTTCCCGCTTTATGCCCTTCATCGTAATCGTTGTTGCTGACAAGTTCGATCGCCATGAATTGGTTGGCGATAGCCTGTGTGCTGTGCGGCACAATGTTGCTGTTGAAACCCGTATCGGCATAGGTCGGGGCGAGCAGGTTTCCGTCGATCAGAGTGCCTTCGGCGACGAATCCGATGCTGGAGCCGTTATCCGCGAAGATTTTTATTTGATCGGCCTCTACATAATCCTGTACGAAGCAGGTCGAGTATCGACTGCCGTCTATATCCGGAGCTTCATTGGTCTCTGAGCATCCGATAATGCCCATAGCAGCAACAGTCAGTAAAAGCAAATGTCGTTTCATAATGACCCTTTTTTTGTAAAGATAACGAAAAAAGGTGAGAACCGATGAAAGATTCCCACCTTTTTTTGAAAAACCACGTCTTTTTATTCCACTTCGATCAGCATGGCGTCGGTCGGTACGTTGTCACCTTCATGGACAAAGATCTGTTTTACGGTACCTGCATAGTCGGTCGTGATCGAGTTCTCCATCTTCATCGCCTCCAGTACAACGACCTCCTGTCCGGCCTTGACCGTGTCGCCGGCCTTGACCTTGATCTCGATGATACGGCCCGGCAGCGGGGCGTTGACCGTATGGCCCGTAATGGGTTGGAATACCGGTGCGGCAGCGGCTTTCTCGGCAGCTGCCGCTGCTTCGGCTTTCGCTTCCTCCGCCTTCTTCGCCTGATAGGCCTTGACTTTGACTCCGGTCAGATAGCTCTTGGCAACCATCGGGAAGAGCTCAAGCAGCAACACCTCTTTCTCGTTTTCGGCAAGTTTCACACCTCCGGCTTCGGGAAGCTCCGGATTGGGTTGCATCTGATTCTTGGTCGTGTCGTAGGGTGTCTCTTCACGCACGCCGGCGATCTTGAACCGGAACTCCGGATCGATCGGAACGGGCGTCTTGCCGTATTCGCCCTTCACCAGATTGACGAATTGCGAACTCTTGGTTGTATAGATCGGACGTCCGGCCTTCTCGTCCATCGCGCACGATACGGCCTGTGCGCCCACGATCTGCGACGTCGGCGTCACGAGCGGCGGAAGCCCTGCGGCCAGACGCACCGTCGGAATCAACTCCATCGCACGCGGCAGGATCTCTTCGGCCTTAAGCTGTTTGAGCTGCGCCACCATGTTGGAGTACATGCCTCCGGGGATTTCGGCATTCTTGACCAGTTCGTTGGGAGCCGGGAATCCGAAGTATGCTTCGATCTTGTGGCAGGCGTCGAGCAGCGTCTCTTCGTCTTCAGCCTTCGCGGCGGCGATTGCACGGTCGAATTCCGCATCGATCTCGGCCGGCAGCTTGTCCGTGAGCGGATTGAAAGCCTTGGGTGCGGGTTTCTCGGCTCCGAATACCGAAAGTTCCAACTCCTTGCGGATGGTCTTCAGTTCGCCGTTGATCTTCGCTACGGCCTCCATGTTGGCCTGCAGTTCGATGCCTAATTTCCGGCAGAAGACATAGATCAGTTCGATGGCCGGGGCGCCCGTTCCTTCGGCGAAATACCAGCAGTTCGTATCGACAATATCGACATCGGCCAGAATGGCGCTCAATACCGAAGCAAGGCCATAGCCCGGCGTACAGTGCGTGTGGAAGTCGATCGGTACGTCGATGTGCTTCTTGAGCAGTTTGACAAGCCCGCTCACGCGTTTGGGCGGAATCAGTCCCGACATGTCCTTGATGGTGATCATGTCGGCCCCCAACGCTGCCATCTGCTGCGCCTTGCCGAGGAAGTAGGCATCGGTGAAGACCGGTGCGGGCTTCTTTTTGCCCATCAGCCGTGCGAAAAATCCCGGTTCGGGATATTTCGGGTCGATCGTGTAGCAGACCGCGCAGTCGGCGATGCCGCCGTATTGTTTGACATATTTGATTGTCGATTTCACGTTGTCCACGTCGTTCAGGGCGTCGAAGATCCGCATGATGCCCAGCCCGCTCTCGATGGCGTTGCGGCAGAAGCCGTCGATGATCTGGTCCGTATAGGGCGCATAGCCGAACAGGTTGCGCCCGCGCGACAATGCAGTGAGTTTCGAGACGTTGCCGACAGCCTTGTGGATCGTCTCAAGCCGCGTCCAGGGATTCTCGTTCAGGTAGCGCATCACCGAATCGGGCACGGCGCCGCCCCATACCTCCATCGCATAGAAGTTCGCATCCTTGTAGTAGGGCAGACAGCGGTCGATCTGCTCCTGCGTCATGCGTGTCGCAAACGACGACTGCTGTCCGTCGCGCAACGTAAGATCTCTGATCTTTAGAATTTTTGCCATAATTTCAGGTGTTTTTTATAATGGATTCTTCGATTCCGATATTATTCAGTGTTATTTTAATAACAAAAGTAACCAATTTCTTTTAATTTGCAAATAGATTCCCGAAAAAAAGCGTCATGTTCCTCAACTGCGGAATTTTTTATACCTTTGTTACTTCGGAACGAGCGATGTCCGGCGAAGCGGCGCATTGCACGATCCGCACTTATCAAGCAGTAACGAATACAACCCATGACACCTGCAGCCGTCATTCTGACCGTCGCCGTTTACATCGCCGTTCTGTTCGCCGTCGCCTATGTGTCGGGACGCAAGGCCGACAATGCCGGATTCTTCACCGGCAACCGGCGGACTCCCTGGTACATGGCCGCACTGGCCATGATCGGCGCCGCCATTTCGGGCGTGACCTTCATTTCAGTTCCTGGATCGGTCGCCGCCGACTCCTTCTCCTACATGCAGATGGTGCTGGGATTCACGGCAGGGCAGCTGGTCGTCGCCTTCGTGTTGATCCCGCTCTTTTACCGGCTCAGGGTCGTATCGCTCTATGAATACCTCGACGGGCGTTTCGGCGTCGGCTCGCACCGCACGGGGGCATGGTTCTTCTTCATCTCCAAATCGCTCGGTGCCGCACTGCGCGTCTATGTCGTATGCGCGGTGATGCAGCTGCTCGTCTTCGACCATTACGGGCTGCCCTTCTGGGTCAATATGGCCGTTACGATGCTCTTCGTCTGGCTCTATACGCAGCAGGGCGGCGTGAAGTCGCTCATCTGGACCGACACGCTCAAGACGCTCTGTCTGGTGGCAAGCGTCGTGCTGTGCATCGTCTTTATCGTCCGTGAACTCGGCCTGACGCTTCCTGCCGCCCTCGATGCCGTGCGTGAAAGTCCCTATTCACGCGTCTTCTTCTTCGACGACCCCCATTCGCCCCGCTATTTCTGGAAGATGTTCTGGGCGGGCGTCTTCACGCTGATCGCCATGACGGGGCTCGATCAGGACATGATGCAGCGAAATCTGAGCTGCGCCTCGCCGCGCGATTCGCAAAAGAATATCGTACTGACGGCCTTGTGCCAGATGGCGGTCATCTACCTCTTCCTGATGCTGGGGGTTTTCCTCTACCTCTACATGGAGTGTCACGCGCTTGCCATGCCCGAAAAGAGCGACCAGGTCTTTTCGCTGGTGGCCGTCGACGGCGGGCTGCCGCTGAGTGTCGGCATCCTCTTCGTCGTAGGTCTCACATCGAGCACCTATTCCGCCGCAGGATCGGCCCTGACGGCTCTTACGACCTCCTTTACGGTCGATGTGCTGGAAGGCACGCGCCGCTATGACGACCGGCGGCTTACCCGTATCCGCCGCCGCGTGCATGTCGGCATGGCGGTGCTGATGGGGCTGTTGATCCTCGCTTTCGAAGCATTCGGAAACGACAGCGTCATCAATCTCGTCTATAAGGTCGCAAGCTATACCTATGGCCCGATTCTGGGAATGTTCGTCTTCGGCATGTTCACCCGCTGGCAGATTCGCGACCGCTGGATGCCTCTCGTGGCCGTTGCGGCCCCCCTGTTGAGCGCGGCGCTGCAGTATGTGACACGCGAGGTGTGGAATTACCATATCGGATTCGAATTGTTGATCTATAACGCCCTCTTCACGATGCTGGGAATGGCGTTGCTGATTCGCGGAAAGAATGAAAAATAGGATTCTGTTGTTGCTCTGCACGCTGTTGCTCTGCGTGCAGGCCGGTGCGCAAGGGCTCTCCGCCGAGAAACGCACGGAGATTTCGGACATGCTTACCCGTATTCTCGACCGCGAGGTCCGGGGCGGCAAGACCCGTATCACGCGGGTCGTCGATGCCGGAAACCGGCTGACGCTTTATGCTTCGATCGGCATGTCGTACTATCCGTTCCGGCCGGAGAACGTCACGGCGATATACGATTCGATACGCTCCCTGCTGCCGGCATCGCTGGCTCGCCGCCGGCTGTCGCTGGTTACGGACAAACATCCCATCGAGGAGCTCATCCCCCGGATCTATCGCAGCGGCAGCCGCAGCAAAGGCTTCACGAACGAGGCGGCCCGTCCGCTGGTAACCCGCTTCTCGTCGCCCGTCCGTCCGACACGGGGGCTTGCCGGCCGCCACATCGCGATGTGGCAGAGTCACGGCCGTTATTTCGACCAGCAGGAGAACCGCTGGAAATGGCAGCGTTCACGCTTGTGGGAGACCTGCGAGGATCTCTATACGCAAAGTTATGTCCTGCCGTATCTGGTGCCGATGCTCGAACGGGCCGGCGCCAATGTCCTGCTTCCGCGCGAACGGGATACGCAATGCGAAGAGACGATTGCCGACAACGATCCGGGTGTGGATGCGGGGTCATCGTATGCGGAATATACGGGTGCCCGCCGCTGGTTCGATGCCGGCGAAGGTTTTGCACACAGGCGGGATATCTATACGGAGTGCCAGAATCCCTTTGCGGAGGGCACGGCGCGGGGCGTGCAGACCGTAACAGACGGCCGTGAGAGCCGTGCCGAGTGGAGCGTGGAGATTCCCGCAAGCGGTGAATATGCCGTATATGTATCCTACAAGAGCATGGAGCGCAGCGCCGAGGATGCCCTTTATACCGTGCGGCATTTGGGCGGCGAGAGCCGTTTCGCCGTCAACCAGACGATGGGCGGCGGGACGTGGATCTATTTGGGCACGTTCCGCTTTGCGGCGGGGCGCAATCCGGCCGTCGTAGCACTCAGCAACCGTTCGTCGAAGAAAAACCGGATCGTCACGGCCGATGCCGTCCGCATCGGCGGCGGAATGGGCAATATCGCCCGCACGCCGGCCGAAGAGTTCCGGACCTCCGATACGGAATATGTATGCGAGCCGAGCGGCTATCCCCGCTTTTGTGAAGGATCCCGTTACTGGCTGCAGTGGGCGGGATTCCCCGAATCGGTCTATCGGCAGAAGGAGGGGCTGGACGATTATACGGAGGATTACATGTCGCGCGCCCATTGGGTCAATGCCCTGATGGGCGGCTCCGAACGCCTGCCCGATGAAGAGGGGCTGCGGATCCCGATCGATATGGCGCTGGCTTTCCATTCCGATGCCGGAACCCGCCGCACGGACGAGACGATCGGTACGTTGGGGATCTTCTTCACGCAGGAGAACAAGGGCCGTTTCGAAGGCGGCGCCAGCCGCTACCTGTCGCGCGACCTGACCGATATGGTCATGACACAGATCGTCGATGATATCCGTGCGACATACGAGCCCGACTGGCGGCGTCGGGGGTTGTGGAACCGCTCCTATTACGAAGCCCGCGTACCGGCGGCCCCGACGATGCTGCTCGAACTCCTGTCGCATCAGAATTTTGCCGACATGCGCTACGGCAGCGATCCGCGCTTCAAATTCCTCGTATCGCGGGCCATCTACAAGGCGATCCTGCGCTTCGTATCGTTCCAGTATGATCGTCCCTGCACGGTGCAGCCGCTGCCCGTGCGGAACTTCTCGGCGGTCTTTACGGATCACGACAACGAGGTGCGCCTGCGTTGGCGGCCGACGGATGACCCGCTCGAAAAGAGTGCCGTGCCGACGGGTTATGTCCTTTATACGCGGTGCGGCGACGGGGATTTCGACAACGGCCGGGCATTGAACGATACGACCGCCGTCGTGCGGCTCGAACCGGGCGTCCTGTACAGTTTCCGTGTCACGGCCACCAATGCCGGCGGCGAGAGTTTCCCCGGCGAGACCCTGTCGGCAGCATATCTGCCCCAGCCGAAGGGGCGTGTGCTGGTGGTCAACGGTTTTGACCGCGTGAGCGCTCCGCTGAGCATTCAGGGCGACTCCATTGCCGGCTTCTATCGCCGGCTGGACAGCGGCGTAGCCGATCGTTACGACATCTCCTTTATCGGCGAGCAGCGGGTTTTCGACCGCCGGTTGACCGAATCGGACAACGATGAGGAGGCGCTCGGCTCCTGCTATACGGATTATGCGACGGAGGTGATCGGCGGCAACACGTTCGACTATCCGCGGCTGCACGGTGAATCGATCCTCAAGGCCGGCTATTCGTTCTGTTCGACTTCGGCGGCGGCCTTGTCGGCGGGAGATGTCGATATGGAGGAGTACTTCTTCATGGATCTGATCTTGGGCAAGCAGCGTGCCGTAGAGATGGGCCGCGGTACGAGCGGACATGCTTTTCAGACCTTCCCGCAGGGCCTGCAACGCGCTTTGCGGAAATTTACCGCTTCGGGACGCTCGCTGTTCGTGTCGGGCAGTTTCATCGCCACCGATCCCTGGCTGTCTTCTGCAGCGACGGACAGCGACCGGGATTTCGTCCGTTCCGTCCTGCACTATGCCTATCGGGGCGGCCGGGCGTCGCGTCGCGGCGAAGCGCGCGTCGTACCCTCTGCGGCCCGTATGGCGCGTGAACGGATCTACTTCAATACCGAGCCCTGCCGCGATTTCTATCCGGTCGAAGCGCCCGATGCGCTTGCACCCGTACAGGAGGGATTCACCGTGATGCGATACGACAACGGCGACCAGACGGCTGCCGTAGGGTACAGCGGCCACTACCGGTCGCTGGCTATGGGATTTCCCTTCGAGGCGATTGTCGATGCATCGCAGCGGGATCGGCTGATGGCGGAGATAATGAAGTTTCTCGAACCACGCAAATAACTTACAGTAAAAACAATATAACATTTATCTATTATGTCGCTTGAACAACAGATTTCCAAAGGCATCATGGAGGCCATGAAGGCGAAGGATGCCGTGCGCCTGCAGACGCTGCGCAACATCAAAAAGTATATCATCGAAGCGAAAACTTCCGGTGCGGGAATAACGGAGCTGCCTGATGCCGATGTGGTCAGGATCATCTCCAAACTGGCCAAGCAGGGTGCCGATTCGGCCGAGATCTACAAACAGCAGAACCGGCCGGATCTGGCTGCCGAGGAGTTGGCGCAGGTTGCCGTGATGCAGGAGTTCCTGCCCCGTCAGCTGACCGCCGAGGAGCTCGCGGAGGCCGTGAAGGCGATTATTGCCGAGGTGGGTGCAACCTCCATGAAGGAGATGGGTAAAGTGATGGGTGTCGCTTCGAAACGGCTGGCCGGACAGGCCGATGGCAAGGAGATCTCGGCAAAAGTCAAGGAACTTTTGAACTGACCGATGTCCCTTCATCTTCACATGCATCACTTCAAGACCGTCTCAATGCCGTTGGGAATGGTCGTCGGAGCGATGTTCTGCCGGCCTATAGCGGCTCTGGAAACATGGAGCGGCGGAATGATCACACCGTCGCTCATCTTTTTCATGCTCTTTTTCACCTTTTGCCGTGTCGATGTGCGCCGCATGCGGCTGCAGCCGATCCATTTCTGGCTGTTGGCGGCGCAACTGCTCTTCAGCATCGCGGTTTACGGGATTCTGCATCCGTTCAACGAGGTGGTGGCGCAGGGCGGCATGATCTGCGTATTGACGCCGATTGCGATGGCGGCGGTGGTGATCGGAGGCATGCTGGGCGCCGATGTGGTGACGATGGCGACCTTCAGTCTGCTTTGCAACATGGTCATTGCGCTGGTCGCGCCGGTTTTTTTGTCGCTGGTCGGCAATGGCGAATGTTCGTTGGGCCTGATCCTTGCTCGCGTAGCCCCGCTGTTGATTCTGCCGTTCGCTGCGGCGCAGGCGTGCCGCGCCGCTCTGCCGCGCGTCAGCGGCTGGGTGGCTGAACACAGCCAGATCTCCTTCTACATGTGGCTGGTATCGTTGGCTGTGATCATCGGTCGCACCACGACCTTCATTTTGGACCATCAGGAGGCCGACGGCAGGGTGGAGACGGCCTTGGCGGTCGCGGCGCTGGTGATCTGCCTGCTCCAGTTCGGTGCCGGACGCTGGATCGGCCGCCGCTATGGCGATGCGGTGGCGGGCGGTCAGTCGCTCGGCCAGAAGAATACGGTGCTTGCGGTGTGGATGTCGCAGGCCTTTATGGATCCGATCTCGTCGGTAGCGCCGACGGCTTACATCGTCTGGCAGAACTTCGTGAACAGCTATCAAATCTACAAAAAGGACAGAGAAACGGCGAAAAATCAAATATAAATCATTGAAAATGCTATGATTTATATTTGATTTCAGTTTCTGGATTATTTATGCGATTTTCTTGATCAAGCCAATAATTGCCCGATATTACTTCCTGTCTTGTTGCTCGATAATACTGCGGTAACATAACAAATTCGCCATATTTGCCGTTGAAATAATAAACGGTGACGGTATGACGAAGCAGAAACAAATAGTCTATCTTTGACACAACTGCTCCACCCTTTCTAATCATTTCAGATGACTTCTATGATTTCGTGGAATTGTATTAACGTTGTAGCCGTTTTTTCTCACTCATATTTATAACTGATTAAATCATAGGCGGCTCTAATCATATTTCTATATCTGTATAAGAAGTATATGCGCAGTCGATTTGTGCTTCAATGGGTTCATCACTATCCGCATTATAGAGACGTTTCATCATTCTTGATTTGGCAACCTCTGCCCCTCTTTGTCTTTTTGTCTGCTCACAACTGTAAAATACATAAAATTAAGAAAATTTGTTTCATAGAGACGTATAGATTTACCTGTAATGGTAACTTATGTGAACCCGTTCTATTCCATCTTTTTCGTAGGTATATACGTTATCAATAATGACTTCACCACGACGATATAGGTCGTATATCTCTGGAAAGTTTGTTTTGATCAATTCGATTTGCTCTCTATAATCATAAACATAAGTTCTTTTTACGATGCTACAAGAGGTTAGCATAGCGATAATCGTCAGAAAGAGAAGCAACCTTTTCATAATGAAATATTTTCATCCTCCAGCTGCCACAAGGATATTAATAGTAACACGAAGTGTGGAACTGCAATGCCACGTCTTAACTTGAAGGTCGTAGGAAACCCATAGATGCAGATGTAGTGATAGCAGCCCACGCTAAAGCGTGAGAACCACTATGCCATCCTTGCATCTAATTGAAAATTTCCTACGTTTTCAAGTTACAAGATAAGCATAACGCTTCTTCTCAATATGTCTGGAACGAGCGAACTCAATCCAATTACAAATGTAGCTAATTATTCTTGAAATTTAGTAAAATATGCGAGTTTGTGTTGTATTTTTATGGTTACTTGATTCAAAATCATTAATTTTGATAGCCGTTACTTTGGCTGGTAATGAAGTCTACATATAATAATAGGGAAGATCATACATTAAAACTTTATGATTATGGCGGCTATTGGTAGAATATTAGATAGTAATCCGGTGGTTGGAGGAAGAACAACAAACCAGATTTTGGATACGTGGAAAGACGGAATATTCTTAAAAAAAGAGGATATAACCAGAAATATCAAAGGCTTGAGGTCTCCTCAAATCGGAGCTGTTTATGCAGTTCTGTCACATTGGGAAATTTCGTCAGATCCAGCGACTGTCGTGATGCCTACCGGAACAGGTAAAACAGAAGTTATGCTATCGTTGTTGATAGCAGCGACATGTAGCAAGACAATGATTATTGTTCCGACGGATGCGTTAAGAACACAAATATCTGATAAAGTAGCATCATTGGGATTATTGAGCAACTCTCAATTCGGCTTAATCAAAGAAACAGTCTTGAAACCGATTGTTGGAGTAATGTCGCATCGTCCATGTTCTGCAGAAGAAGCCATTGCTTTTATGGAGCAATGCAATGTTGTGGTTACGACAATTAGCATCATTGGTAGTTTGTCTAAACCTATACAAGTGGCAATCGCAAACCAATGTTCTCATTTGTTCGTGGATGAAGCACATCACACCCCAGCAAGATCATGGTCGATTGTAAAAGATTCTTTTAAAAATACGAAGATTCTCCAGTTTACTGCAACGCCATTTCGAAATGACGACAAACCTATAGGAGGTAAAATAATATTCAATTATCCTTTACGAAAAGCGCAAGATGAAGGATATTTCAAGCCAATAAATTATATTCCAATTATTGAGTGGAATTCCAAGCAATCCGATCAAATAATAGCAAACAAGGCTATCGAACAATTAAGATTGGATATCGAAAATGGATATGACCATGTCCTCATGGCAAGAGTGAATAGTATTGCAAGAGCCGAGATCATTCAAAAAATCTATGCTGATTCGTTCCCGGAATATAATCCATTGTCTATACACTCACATTTATCTACAAGGTCAATATCAGAGATAAAGGCAAAAATAATTGCCGGTGAATGTAAGATTATTGTATGCGTTGATATGTTTGGGGAAGGCTTCGATATGCCGAAACTGAAAATTGCAGCTTTTCATGATATCAAAAAAAGCTTGCCTACAACTTTGCAATTAATTGGACGTTTTACAAGAACAAGTATGGATGATTCTTTAGGGTGCGCTTCAATAATTGTGAATATAGCAGATATTGATGCACAAAAAGAAATCGAGCACCTATATGCATCCGATGCTGATTGGAATCGGTTATTACCTTTTTTAAGTGAAGGAAGAATTGATAATCAAATTTCATTGCGAGAATTTATACAAGGATTTGAGAAGTTTCCAGAAGAATTACCAATTCAAAACCTTTTACCCGCTCTGAGTGCTGTCGTTTATAAAATTAATGAACAAGAATGGCATCCTGAAAGATATGTAAAAGGGCTAACAGCTATAGAGCAATATGAAAAAGTATATTATGACACCAATCAGCAGGGAAACACAATTGTAATAGTTGCAGGTAAAAAAGATAAGGTTGCTTTCGGAAAGATTGAAGACTTATTCGAAATGCACTGGACTCTCTATATCATATATCGTAATGTCCAACAAAAGTTATTATTTATTAATTGTTCGGATAATGGTTCTCTTTTCGAAGATTTAGCCAAAGCGGTTACAGACGAAACAGCAAAAATAGTGGATGCAACGAGTATATTTAGGTGTTTGGGGCATATGTACCGCATAAAAGTAACCAATGTAGGCTTAAAAGATGCTTTAAATACCCTCCGAAGTTTTACAATGCATGCAGGTTCAGATATTGAAAAGGTATTAACTGAAGCTCAACAGAAAAATAAAATTAAGTCGAACATATTTGTTACTGGCTATGAAAATGGCGAGGAAACATCAGTTGGATGTTCATATAGAGGACGAGTGTGGTCTCGAAGAATAAACAATATAAATGAATTTACGAAATGGTGCGATTCAATCGGTGCGAAAATTTTAGATTCATCTATTAATGATGAAATGGTCATGCAACATGCAACGAAATATGTTTCTGTTGATACTATACCAAACGAACGTGCAATTTCCATCGAATGGCCAGAAAATATAATCGGTGAACTTGAAAAAAATATCTACATAGGAACAAATGAAGAAAATATGAAACCTTTGATTTCTGTAGATATTTTACTTTCAGATAATCAGGTGGATGGAGTGTTAAATTTTATCGTAAGAAGCGATGCTTTTGAATCCCATTATACCTATAAAATTATAAATGGAAATGTATTAATAGATAATGTTTCAATACCTCTTTGCATTAACATAGGGCGTAGTACCTTATCATTATCTGAATTCCTGTGTAAAGACCGCTATTTCCCTACTGTCCGGTTTGTTGATGGAACTACTTTACAAGGCCAATATTTGGCCGAATATAGAAATGAGGATGTATTATTTGATCGAGAGAAGATTCAAGTTTGGGATTGGGCAGGTGTAAATATTAAAAATGAATCACAAGGTAATGAGAAAGATAGTACGAGCATTCAATATCATGTGATACAGAAACTTAAAGAACAAAATTTCGACATAATATTCGATGATGACAATGCAGGGGAAATCGCGGATGTTATCGCGATCGAAGTTGATGATGTTAATAAAAAAGTCAAAGTGGAATTGTTTCACTTGAAATTTTCTCAAGAGGACCGTCCCGGGGCTCGAATCAACGATTTATATGCTGTTAATGGGCAAGCGCAAAAGTGTGTAAGTTGGCTTCATACCAGACCAGAACATATTATTGGTCGAATGTTAAGACGTGGGGCTTCAGGGCCTAAAAATAGATACGAATTAGGAACAGAAGAACAACTTTCAATAATCAGGGAAAAAGTAAAAAGTTTGTATGAAACCGAATATATAGTTCATATAGTTCAACCCGGATTGTCGAAAGAAGTAGCTTCGATAGAACAATTGAAATTACTCAGTCTCACTGAAGCATATTTGTGGGAAACAAGGATGATTAAGTTAGGAGTCATCGCAAGTGCATAGAGTTTTCGAGTATTGAAATTATTTAGTCGTTTTATATGATTGATGTTAATGATTTTAAGCACGAAATAGAGTGTATTTATAAAAATGAAAAATACTCTGTTCGAGATAATGGAGCTGTTTTTCGCCATCCGCGTGATGGTAAGCGGCCTCGTAAATATGATAATTTCTGGACTTTCGGTAAGGCCAATGATAAACATGGATACATGGAAATAGCCTCTGTTCGAGTTCATATTATTGTGGCTACTGCCTTTCATGGTCCGAAACCGACGAAAGAACATGTCGTCGATCATATAGATACGAATCGCCGCAACAATCGCGCGGACAATCTTCGATGGGTTACCCGATTGGAGAACGCACTCGATAACCCGATTACACGAAAACGTATCATTATGCGTTGCGGTAGTATCGAAGCGTTTTTGGCCAATCCATCTTTGTTGAGAGAAAGCGATGTTACCCCCGATTTCAGTTGGATGAGAACCGTTACGGATGCAGAAGCTCAAGTTAGCAAGGAGCGATTATTGGCATGGGCAGAAAGCGACAAGCAAGCATCCGGAGGAGCTTTGGGCGAATGGGTATATGGTCGGCAATCAATTTCGCAAAATGACGGTCAGTCATCGAATATAGATGAAATTGACAAGTTGCAATCCGATTCCTTAAACGGGTGGGGCCAAATTCCGCCTCGAGCATATGAACGTCCCGTTGAGCCGGGACAAAGAAAACCCAATGTTATGCTCTCGTTAACACCCGGAGCGGCCCAAGAAATCTATTTTTATAATGATAAGCCCAATGAATACCCATGTACTCCGCAGGAATATAGTGGTGATCCTTTAACTGCTTATGCCGCTAATCTAACCGAAAATGCCGTCTATTGGCGAAACGATAATGGAGACCGGGAGTATGTGGTTGTCAAGTATGGATTTTCGGAAGATCGAAATTCTCTATATGTAATGACTAAATCCGCATATGTGTGGCGAAGTTATAGTGGTGGAGATTCTATGCCTGTTCCCGTAGCAAATCTCAATAAGGATGAGTTTAGTGAAAATGAATTGGAGTATCAGCTCGGAGAGGTTGTGTACGAAGATAATTTATTCGTACATAAAAGGGTAGAAACCGGTTTTATGCCCAAAGAGTATTTGGAGGAGTTATTCGACGAGTGTATTGGCAAATAGAATAAAAAGATTGACAAGAATTAAAATATTTCGGACGGCTCAATTTTATCCGTAATTTTGTTGCAATTATGTTACCCGACACAAGGAAATAATTATTCTACTTGCTAATATTCAGATGAATATAAACGCAAGTAAATAATATCTGGCAGAACTTCGTGAACTCCTACCAGATCTACCGCAAGGACAAGGAGAAGGAGCGGGAAAAAGTTTCCGTTCGAAAATAGCGTATAGCGTGGAAACGGATTCGGCAAAGCGACGTCCCGCCGGAATTTGGCGGGACGTCGCTTTGATGAAATAGTTGCAGAGAACGGGCCGAAACAGGTGCCGGCAGACAAAAGCGGGGGGGGGCAGAAAAGATGAGCCGTCGGATTTCCCGATGGCAGACGTCGTTTGCCGAAGGTTTCGCGTCTCCGTGTTGATCGGATGTTACGGCCGGAAGATAAAGTAAACGGCCATGACAAGGCAGAAGAATCCCGCCATGTGATTCCAGTGCAAGGACTCCTGTTTCCCGAAGAACAACACGAAAGAGGAGAATACGACAAGCGTGATAACCTCTTGGATCACCTTCAACTGCCACAGCGTGAACGGCCCGCCGTATTCGACGCTGCCGATGCGGTTGGCCGGAACCTGAAAACAGTATTCGAACAGGGCTACACCCCAGCTCAACAGAACGATCAGAGCCAGCGAAACCCTTTCGAGTTTCGACTTGAAGACGATGTGCCCGTACCATGCCAACGTCATGAAGGCATTGGAACAGATGAGCAGCAGAATGGTAAGGAATCCTCTCGACATGAGCCGTGCGTCATTTTTTCGCGGCCCAAAAGTAGTAAAAAATACGATTCGCTGTTCCTCGTCATGAATTATTCGCTCCCTCTTCGGGGGAATCCGATATAATTTCCTATTTTTGTGTGTTCGATTGCTCCGGACTCCACTCTGCGCGGGATGCATGGGTTTTGTCTGCAAAACGGGAAAGAACCTGTTCGGGAGTGCAGCTTTGCAGCAGACGGTCCCGAAGCGGACAGAGACGGCTGGAGGAACAGGGCAAATGCAGCTCCCGAATAGGTCACAACGATTTTGAAAAAATGAACGGTCCGAAGAAACGTGTCATAGCATTTTATCTGCCGCAATATCATCCTTTTCCGGAGAATGATCGCTGGTGGGGACGCGGCTTTACCGAATGGCGCAATGTGACGAAAGCCCGACCGTTGTTCCGAGGCCATTATCAGCCGCATCTGCCGGCCGATCTGGGGTTCTACGACCTGCGGGTGGCGGAGGTGCGCGAACAGCAGGCCGCAATGGCCGCCGAAGCCGGACTGGCGGGCTTCTGTTATTATCACTACTGGTTCAACGGACATCAGCTGATGCAGCGCCCGCTGGAGGAGGTGCTGGCATCGGGAAAGCCCGATTTCCCCTTCATGCTCTGCTGGGCCAATGAAAACTGGACCCGTGCATGGGACGGCGGAGAAAAGGAGATCCTTATCCGGCAGAATTACTCCGAGGAGGATGATCGTGCACACATCCGCTATCTGCTCGATCATGTATTCTGCGATCCCCGGTATATCCGGGTCGATGGCAAACCGGTCTTTGCCGTCTACCGTTCGGCGTTGTTCCCCGACATGCGGCGCACGATCGCTGTCTGGCGCGAGGAGGCTGCGGCCCGCGGCACGGAGCTCTATCTCTGCCGCGTGGAGAGTTTCGATGCCGCAGGCGCGAAGCATCTCTCCGCCGGATTCGATGCGGCGATCGAGTTCCAGCCCTTTACACCCCGCATGACGGAGTACTGGGAGCACCGGCCCTGGCCGCAGCGGCTGCTCTATCACTTGCGCAAACTGTGGGGCGACAACCGCAAGATGCGATGCGTGTCGTATGACGGATATGTGCGTTACAGTCTGGATGCTCCGGCGCCCGATTACAAACGCTATCCTTCGGTGACGCCCTGCTGGGACAATACCGCCCGCCGCAAGCGGCGGATGTTTCTCTTCCCCGATTCCACGCCGGCGAAATACGGGGCCTGGCTGCGTGAGGTTCTGCGGCGTTTCAAACCTTATTCCTCCGAAGAGAATTTCGTCTTCGTGAACGCATGGAACGAGTGGGCCGAGGGGAACCACCTTGAGCCGGACTTGAAGTGGGGTATGCAATATCTTGAAGCTACGAAAGATGCCATCGATAATGAAAACGGAAACAACCGTTAGGGTCAGTGTAATTGTTCCGGTGCACAACACCGCGAAATGGTTGGCCCGCTGTGTCGAATCTGTCCGCCGGCAGACGTTGCCCGATATCGAGATCATATTGGCGGAGAACGGTTCGACAGACGGTTCGGCGGAGCTGTGTGACGTTTATGCCCGTGAGGACGGGCGCATTCGGGTGTTGCATCTCGCTCATGCCGATCTGTCGGGCGCGCGTAATGCGGGGCTGGCCGTTGCCTCGGCGAAATATGTGGGTTTTGTCGATAGCGACGACTACATCGAACCCGACATGTTCGCGCGGTTGCTGGATGCGGCCGAGCGCTGCGACGCCGAGATGGCCTATTGCGATTTTATCTCCGAGGCGGAGGAGGCCCCGCAAACGGTTCCCGATTCGGAGGTCGCTCCGCAACTCCTGACACCTCAGGAGACCTTGCGCGAATTGCTGCTTGAAAAGCTCAGCCCGGCCGTGTGGACGAAACTGTTCGACCGGCGGCTTTTCGGGGAGCGGCAATTTCCGGACGACTACTTCTTTGAAGACCACAGGACCGTCCACCACTGGATTGCCCGATGCCGTCGGGTCGTCCATGTCGGAAAACCCTGTTACCATTATGTCCAGCACGGTGAAAGCATCTGCCATACGTTCAGCCCGTTGAAGCATTATCATTTCTTTCTGGCCAACTACGACCGTTATGAATTCATGCGCAGCCATGCACTCTTTGCCGGTACGGATGCCGAAGGGGCGATCTATGAACGGCTGGTACGCAGCTGCCTGTGGAATTTCAAGTGTGCGGCGGCACAGGTGCGTCCCAGAGAGTTTGCCGCGCCCTACCGTGAGATGCGCCGTGCATTGGCCCGGATGCTGCGGGACAGCGTGCCGTTGACACGCCGTACACGCGGACAGTTGCAGCGCATCGTCCGTCTGTGGCCGCTCTATTACCTGACTCATTTTGCTCTCCGCAATCGACACTGAGATGAAAAAAAAGATTCTGTTCCTGATCAACTCGCTGGCCGGAGGCGGTGCCGAAAAGGCTATGATCGACCTGTTGCAGCACCTCGATTATGCGCGTTATGAGGTCTCGCTCTGCATGGTCTTCCGCACGGGTTGTTACATGCAGGATGTGCCTCCGCAGGTGCGGCTCTTCCATCTGTATGATCACGAGTGGAATTTCCCGCACCGCAAGTCGATGAAATTTTACCGTCGGCAGGGCAGCCGGCTGTTGCTGCGGCTGTGTGCGCGGTGGAAGATACGTGGACATTACGATGCCATCATTTCGTTTCTCGAAGGCGATGCGTTGCTGTTTCACGACCTGGTGCGCGACCGTGCCGATCGTAATATTACGTGGGTGCACTGCGATCTGCCCGCCTTCCATTGGACGCGCAGAGTTTTTCGCACGGATGACGACGAACGCGCGGCGTACAGCCACATGGATCGGATCGTTTTCTGTTCGCGGCTGACGATGGAGAGCTTCGAACGTTTCTACGACGTTCCTGTTCCGAAATGCTGCATCTACAATGTCATCGATCTGGAGCAGATCCGCCGTGCGGCGGGCGATGCGGCTCCGGCGCACGCGATTCCGGTGGTGACGGCCGTCGGGAGCCTTTCGGAGGTGAAGTGCCACGACCGGCTGATCCGTGTGGCGCGCATGTGCAAGGATGCCGGCCGCGAGGTGCGTTTCCGCATTGTCGGAACAGGTGCTCTGGAAGAACCGCTCAAACAATTGTGCAGAGAGCTCGACGTCACGGAGATGGTCGAGTTCCTCGGTTTTCGGAAACCTCCCTATCCCTTCATGAAGAGTTCCGACGTCTTCATCAGCACCTCCCGTTCCGAAGCGGCATCGCTGGTCTTGTGCGAGGCGATGGCTGTCGGTACGCCGGTTGTCGCCACGCGGACGATGGCTGCCGAGGAGTTTCTGGAGGATAACCGATACGGAATTGTTACGGGACACTCCGACGAAGAGATCTATGAGGGGTTGCAACGCATGCTCGACGATCCGCAGCTTCGGGATCACTATCGGAAACAGGGACTGCAACGTGCCGAACAGTTTTCATCGGTCCGCACGATGCAACAGTTCGATGAACTGGTCAGCGGCCGACCGGATCGGAGAGAGGCAAGGGAGGGGTAGAGATAATTGGATATTTTCGCGTATCTTGTCCGGCTGACCTCTCGCGGCGCATTCTTCTGTCGTCCGCACAGACACTGAAAAGAAAGAGAAGTTTCCGCGGTGAAACTTCTCTTTTTCAATTACCCTTCCTCTTATCCGGCTCTTTTCAGAGAAAGCGGCGGCGGATGTTATAGCCGGCCGAGCCGTTCGAGGTCGATCTGCATGAAGTCGTCGATTACGAGCGATGCTCCGGCTGCGACCAGTTCCTCGTGCGAAAGGCTTGTGGCAAGTGCCACGACCTTCATCCCGGCTCGGCACCCCGCCTCGATGCCGGCCGCAGCATCCTCGAATACGACACACTCCGCCGGTTCGAGCTGCAGCGCTCCGGCCGCTTTGAGATAGATCTCCGGATCGGGCTTGCAGCGCGTTACGATGTCGCTGCTTACCACGGCCGAAAAGTATTGTCCGATGCCGCAGCGCTCGAAGACGAAATCCACGTTGTGCCGGCAGGCCGATGACCCGACGGCACAACGGATGCCGTTCTCGGTCAACTGTTTCAAAAATGCCACAAGGCCTTTCGCCGGCTTGATTTGCGCGGCATACAATTCGCGGTAGATCGCCTCCTTCTCGTCGCTGAGCGCCTGCCAGCCATATCGCTCCACCACCTCCGGCGGAAACAGCGCCCGCAGGATCTCTTCGTTGCTGCGGCCTGCGAAATGGCAGATGCTGCCCGTATAGTTGTGCGAACCGTATCGTCCGCAGAGAATGCCGAACGCCTCGGAGTGGATGCGCATGTTGTCAACCAACACGCCGTCCATATCGAACAGAACGCCTTTTATCGTCGCCATCGTCTGTCGTTGTATCATTCCGTAAAACTCGTCCAGGGAATCTGCTCGGAGGTTGCCTTCCCTTCGATGATGGCATCCATGTGCATCAGCAGCGGGAAGTCGCGGGCATCGAGTTTTCCGTCGGCTGCAAGGCGTTTGATCGCCTTGTTGATGCGACCGATGATAACCAGCGATTCGAGTGTTACACCCTTCAGTTCCTCAAGTGCCTGTTCGATCGTATAACCGCGCCCCAGCAAGGTGCCGATGAGTCGTGTACGGCCTCCGAAGACCGTTACATACATGTCGCCGGCCGCCGTATCGATCTGCTCGTCGCTGCCCGTAAGGTAGAGGAGCAGTTTGCGGATCTCCGTTACACCCTGATAAAACATCGCGGCCTGTGAGTTGTAGTGGGGTTTGCTGCCCACGCCGTTGATCTTCTCGCTCAGACCTACGGCCAGCGCTACGCCCAACGCATAGGCATTTTTGAGGGCTACGGCACTCTCTACGGCCATGACGTCGGTCGAGATCCGGATATGGTAGTAGGAGGTCTGCATCAACTCCCGCATCAGACGCAGCGTCGCCACATCCTCTCCGCAGAAGGTTACGATCGTGTGGTCGTGGGCGACAAGTTCGTAGCTGGTGCAGGGACCGCCCACCGCATTGAGATTCATCCGGCGCGGCGCGATGTTCCGCTTCCAGTATTCGGGGTAGCTGATCAGTGTCCCGTCGTCACAGGCGATCAGCCCTTTCGTGACCGAAAGAACGGGTGTCGTGTCGGGAATGTGGGGGAGTACCTTCTCCATGAACCAGTCCACGCCGAAACTGTTCACGCCGCAGATGACCATGTCGGCATCTCTCAACGCTTCGTCGAGCCGGTCGATCTGGAAATATTCGACTCCGGCAGGAAAGGGACGGTCGAATTTGGGATGCTGCCCCGTCCGTTTCGATGTCTCGATGATCTCCCGATCCAGATGTGTGCCTGTCAGGCGGACGTCGTGGCCGTTTTCGCGGGCGGGAAAGGCCAGTGCCGATCCCATCATGCCGGCGCCGACGATGGTAATGGTGCTCATGTCGTATTCGTTTTTGTGTATGACCTGTACGGAGACAAAGGTAGGGAAAAATATCGTTTCCTGCTTATAAAAGTATTTCGTTTCGTTATAAAAACGCGACAAATTCGCTACATTTGCCTTGTGAAACGAATCGACAAAACCAATGCCGCCCGTCTGCTCGACAGGGCGAAGATTCCCTATACGCTGATCCCCTATGAGGTGGATGAAGCGGATCTGTCGTGCACGCATGTCGCCGCACAGCTGGGCGAGCCGATCGACCGTGTATTCAAGACGCTTGTCCTGCACGGCGAACGCAGCGGTTATTTTGTCTGTGTGGTGCCGGGCGATTCCGAGGTCGATCTCAAACTTGCCGCCCGTGTCTCCGGAAACAAGAAGGTCGATCTGATACCGATGAAGGAGTTGCTGCCCGTGACGGGATATATCCGTGGCGGCTGTTCGCCCATCGGTATGAAACGCGCATTCCCGACCTATATTCACCGTTCGTGTCTCGATCATGGGGAGATCTATGTGAGTGCCGGCGTGCGGGGTTTGCAGATCCGCGTGGCGCCCGATGCGCTGATTGCATTCACGCATGCCGAGGTCGCCGGCCTGATCCGCGAGGAGCACGAGGAGGATTCCAATCTCGAAGAGTAACGGAATGGAGGCTGTTTTCGAAATCGACTACCGCACCGTATGGGGCGAAGGACTTGTCTGGAACGACGGCCGGCGGCGTGTCGCGATGACCTGCGGTGACGGCGGCCGCTGGCACTGTCGGCTGGAACTTCCGGCCGGGGAGATCCGTTACGGATATGAGGTGGAGCGCGAGGGGCGGGTCGTGCGCCGCGAATGGCGCAGCCGCCGCCTGACCCTCACGTCCGACGTGCAGCGGTGGCACATCTGCGACCGGTGGTCGGAGCGTCCGGCCGACGCCCCGTTCTATTCGTCGGCCTTCACCGAGGGCATTTTTGCCCGCAAAAAGCGACGTGCGGTACATGCTCGTCCGGTGGTGGGAAACCTGACATTGACGGTCTCGGCACCGGCTGTCCGGCCCGATCAGGTGCTGGCGCTGGCCGGAAGCACACCGGAACTGGGTGAATGGAGCCGTTTCCAGCCGCTGGACGACACCGATTTTCCGCGCTGGAGCATCACGCTTGCCGCAACAGCCTCTTTTGAATACAAATTCCTCCTTCTGGATCGCCGCACGAAACGACCCGTGTGGTGGGAGGAGGGCGGAAACCGGCGTTTCGACTTCCGCCGGACGGAGCCCGGACGGACGGTCGTTGCCGATCTGCAACTGCACGGAACGGCTCCGCTGTGGCGCGGTGCAGGATGTGCCGTCCCGCTCTTTTCGCTGCGCAGCGAGGAGGATTTCGGCGTCGGGGAGTTCCCCGATCTGAAACGCATGGTCGATTGGGCCATCCGGACGGGACTGCGCGTATTGCAGCTGCTGCCCGTCAACGACACGATCCGCAGCCGCACGCGGCGCGACTCCTATCCCTACAACGCCATTTCGAGCTTTGCGCTCCATCCGCTCTATCTCTCGCTGACGGCGGCCGGATTGAAACCCGATGCCCGCTACCGCCGCGAACAAAGGCGCCTCAATGCCCTTGCAGCGGTCGATTACGAGACGGTCATGGCCCGCAAACTCGCATGGGCCGTACAGCTCTACCGTGATACATGGAAAGACGTATGTGCAACGGAGGAGTATCGCCGCTTCTATGAAGAAAACCGGCCGTGGCTCGACCCCTATGCCGTCTTCAGCGTGTTGCGCGACCGGAAGGGGACGGCCGATTTCCGGCAGTGGGGCGACGATGCCCGATATGACGAAGACCGCGTGCCGGGATTTATATCAGAAAATTCGGAAGAGACTGGTTTTTATCTCTTTTTGCAATATCATCTTCACCGTCAGTTGAGCGACGCAAGCCGCTATGCCCGACATCATGGCGTACTGCTCAAGGGAGATATTCCGATCGGGGTCAGTCCCGCGAGTGCCGACGTGTGGCGCCACCCGACGCTTTTCCGGTGTGACGGGCAGGCCGGCGCTCCGCCCGACGCCTTTGCCGCCGAAGGTCAGAACTGGGGCTTTCCGACCTATAACTGGGAGGTGATGGCCCGCGACGGATACGGCTGGTGGCGGGCCCGTCTGCGCAAGATGGCGGAGTATTTCGATGCCTACCGGATCGACCATATCCTCGGATTCTTCCGTATCTGGGAGATTCCCGCCGATGCCGTGCGGGGGCTGCTGGGCCATTTCCGGCCGGCGCTTCCCTATTCGCGCGAAGAGCTGGCGGCGGCAGGATTCGACCTCTCGGAGGGGCGTTATACCCGTCCGGCGGTGAACGACGAGACCTTGCAGGCGCTGTTCGGCTCCGATGCCGGAACAGTGAAGCGGCAATATGTCGCCGATGGCGCGTTGCGGCCCGAAGTGGCGACACAGCGACGCATCGTCGCACATTTCGGCGCGCGTCCCGACCGTCGCCGGCGGCGGTTGCGCGAAGGATTGCTGCGCCTGTGCGAGGAGGTTCTGTTTCTGGAGGATGGCGGACGCCCCGGATTTTATCATCCCCGTATCGCGGCGCAGGAGACGTGTCTCTACCGGCAACTCGATGAAGCGCACCGGCAGGCGTTCGACCGCCTGCATGAAGTGTATTTCTACCATCGCCACAACGGTTTCTGGCGCGAGGAGGCGCTGCGCAAATTGCCGGCGCTGCTCGATGCGACGCCGATGCTGGCCTGCGGCGAGGATCTGGGGATGATCCCGGCCTGCGTACCGGAGGTCATGGCGCAGCTGCGGATCCTGTCACTTGACGTCGAACGCATGCCCAAACGTTTCGGCGAGCGTTTCGGCGATCCGGCAGAATATCCATACCTCTCTGTCGGGACAACCTCGACACACGACATGTCCCCCCTGCGCAACTGGTGGCAGGAGGATCCGGCCCTTGCGCAACGCTATTTCTCGGAGGTGCTGCACCGTCGCGGAAAGGCCCCGGCGGAGCTTTCGCCGGCACTGTGCCGCCGGATCGTCGAACGGACACTCGGCGGCCGGTCGATGCTTGCCGTCCTGCCGCTGCAGGACTGGCTGGCCACCGATGCCGCCCTGCGCCGTCCCGATCCCGAAGCCGAACGGATCAACGATCCCGCAGATCCCGAAAACTACTGGAATTACAGAATGCATCTGACACTGGAAGAGTTGCTTGAAGCCGATGAATTCAACCGAAGCATCCGCAGCATGCTCCGCCGTTCAGAACGCAGCCATTCATGAACCGCAGAAAAACAAAACAACCTGAACAACCATGTATGAAAAGGACAAACGTGTGGTAATCACACTCGATGCCGGAGGTACGAATTTCGTCTTCGGCGCCGTGCAGGGCGATCGTTTCGTCGTCGATCCCATTACGCTGCCGTCGCGGGCCGACAACCTCGACCGCTGTCTGGGAACGCTGGTCGAAGGATTCCGGATGATCATCGAACGCCTTCCGGAGCTGCCGGCCGCCATCAGTTTCGCCTTTCCCGGACCGGCCGACTATCCGCTCGGCATCATCGACGGCTATCTTCCCAACTTCCCGTCGTTCCGGGACGGGGTGGCTCTGAAGGATTTCCTTGAGGATCAGTTTCATCTTCCCACCTTCATCAACAACGACGGCGATCTGTTCGCCTACGGCGAGGCGTTGGCCGGCGTGCTGCCGGAGATCAATGCCCGGCTGGAGACTGCCGGAAGTCCGAAACGGTTCCACAATCTGATCGGATACACATGGGGAACGGGGTTCGGCGTGGGAATCGTCTCCGGCGGCCGCATGCATGTGGGCGACAACTCCTGCATCGAGACCTTCTGCCTGCCGCACAAGGATCTGCCCGACTATGATGTCGAGGAGGGTGTCTCGATCCGAGGACTCAAACGGCTCTACAGCGAATATGCCGGTATCGAAGGCCCGGCGCCCGAACCCAGGGAGATGTTCGAAATCGCCGAGGGCAGACGTGAGGGCGATGCCGAGGCCGCACGGCGAGCCTTTGCCCGTTTCGGTGAGGTGGCCGGCGACGCCATGGCGACGACCGTGTCGCTGATCGACGGTCTGATCGTCATCGGCGGCGGTATCACCGCAGCCCGGAAATACATCATGCCGGCACTGCTCAAGGAGATGCACCGGCAGATGCGGACTTTCAAGGGCGAAACCCACAACCGCGTGCAGATGAAGATCTACGATCTGGACGATCCGACGCAGTTCGACGCCTTCGCACGGGGCGATGTACGGCATCTGAAGGTCTATGGCAGCGACCGCGAGGTGACCTACGACCCGCAGAAACGGATCGGAATCATGACTTCGCGCATCGGCGCCAGCAAAGCCATTTCGTTGGGCGCCTATGCCTTTGCCTTGAACAAGATAGATATGCAGGGATCCCGCTGATCCGCAGGATTGCGGCGTGCGGCGTCTCGGCTGAAGATTCAACGGCCTCTCCCCTGCGGAAGAGGCCGTTGGTGTTCATGATTTGTCGAATGCGGGCACCTTGGCCCTTGCCGGCCCTGTTCCCGCCGGATCCTTCATGCGGGAGGGCCGCTGCGCAGTATCCGTGTTGCAACGCTTATCGCGCGCAGTGCAGGTTTACGGCAGCCGCAGCACCTCCAGGCGGGAGGGATGCCGGCGGTCGTGGTAGATTTGCACGTCGCAGGGGACGAAGTCGTCGGCTTTACAATGGCGGATGTCGATGAACTGCTGCGGATTGCGGTCTGCCAGCGGGAACCACGAACTTTGTATCTGAATGGCGATGCGGTGTCCCCGCAGGAACGTGTGGGCGATGTCGGGCAGCGTAAAGGCCACCTCGGTCACACGCTCCGGCTCGAACGGTTCGGGAGCGGAGAAACTGTTCCGGTAACGGCCCCGCATGATATCGCCCCGCACGAGCATCTGATACCCTGCATGCTCCGATGCTTCGGGCCAGACGTCGATGAGCTTGACGACGAAATCGGCGTCCGTGGTCGAAACTGCGGTGTAGAGAACGGCTCGGAGAGCGCCGGCCAGCGTCATGTCGGTGTCGAGCGGTTCGGAAACGAACGTCACGACGTCGTCGCGTTCGGCGGCGAAGCGTTGATCGGCAACCATGTAGGCCTTGTCGCGCTTCGCACCGACCGGATGGTCGTAGGGTACCGGCGTCGCCGGGTCGGAGCGGTAGCTGCTGAACGACTGCCGTTCCTGCGGCCGGGCGGTTGAAACCGTGCCGTCTCCGTGCAGGTAGAGGTTTTCCCTGATGCCTGCTGCCGGCGGCCATGCGTCGAACGTCCGCCAGCGGTTCTCTCCGGTAAAGAAGACCGTTGCCGCTGCGGGTCTCTCCTCGAAGGCGACATCGCGCAGGTAATGGTCGAAGAAGGGAATCTCGATCCGCTGTTGGAAATAATCGGTCAGGGACTCCTCGCCGAAACGCATCGCCCCCAAGCGGTTTCCGCCGTCCGAAGAGCGCCAGCCGCCGTGCACCCAGGGCCCCATGACCAGCCGGCAGGAGGTTGCGGGACTCTGCCGCCGGATCGATGCGTAGGTCGTCCATGCACCGTAGCAGTCTTCGGCATCGAACAACCCGCCGACAACCAGCACGGCGGGCTTCAGGTCGTGCATCGCACGCACCGAACACCGCTCCTGCCACCATGCGTCGTAATCGGGGTGCTGCATCAGCTCCTGCCAGAAACGAACCGTATCGCCCAGCATCGACGACAGCGAATCGAGTGTCGCCTTGCGCAGGAAGAAGTCGTATTCGGTCTCGCCTGAGCGCAGGTAGCGGGGGACGCGGGGGCCCTTGCCGGTAGGGTTGTTCATCGGCCTCCCGATGCTGCCGCCGATGAACGAAAAGGCGTCCCGCAGGAAGAGTACACCGTTGTGGTGGACGTCGTCGCCCATGAACCAGTCGGTAACGGGCGCCTGCGGAGAAGCGGCCCGCAAGGCGGGATGTCCGCACGCCGCCGCCATCAGGGCATAAAAGCCGGGGTAGGAGTTGCCGTAAACGCCTACACGGCCGTTGTTGGCTGGAAGCGTGCGCACCAGGAAATCGATCGTATCGTAGGCGTCGCTCGCCTCGTCGATTGTCGTGTCGTCGCGTTTGTCCGCAAGATAGGGCCGTACTTGGACGAATTCCCCTTCGCTCATCCAGCGGCCCCGCACATCCTGAAAGACGAGGATGTAGCCCCTGCGGGCGTAATCATACAGGTAGGACCGCCACAGCGACGGGGCAAACTCCTTGCCGTAGGGCCGGCAGGAGTAGGGCGTGCGGGTCAGCAGTATCGGATGGCGCTCCGTCGTATCACATGGCGCATAGACCGTTGTATGCAGATGAATGCCGTCGCGCATCGGAATGCGGTATTCCGTTTTGCGGTAGTCCTCTTCGATCCATGTACGGCCGGATGTCGTCCGGGCTGCCGCTCCCATATGCAGCAGGCACAATAACCCGAAAACAAGAAACAGATTCGTTTTTTTCATGGCAGGTCAGCAGAATGTTTAACAAAGATACGCAAAATCAGGAAGGGAGACAAATACAAACAGTTTTTTCAATATCGGGTCAAAACGCCAACTGCAAAACCTTGCATTTTGGAAAGCGGCGTGAGAAAATGAAACCTGATTCTTGAATCGGACTGCGCCGGAACAGGAGACGGAAATGTAATCCGGCGAAAATCGCTCAATTTCCCCCGATGCCATTGTCGGCCGAGGCCGTCGCGGATCCGGCCTCGCCGAACGAGGATTATCCGGAAATCTCTTCCCGTGCAGGGGAGAAGCAGCGCTTCCGTTGCGGGGTTCTCTTCCTCGGTGTCGCGGCCGCTGCGAAGCCGAAGACCGTGCCTTTCAGCGCTGCTGTTTTTCCTCCCTTTTGTAATACTGCGAAATGTAGACCGTGAAGATCGGGAAGAAGATCATCCCCACGACAGGCAGCAGGACACAGACGATTTTGCCGACGGCCGTAACGGGAAAGATCGAGGCCCCGACCGTCGTAACATTCATCCATGCCCACCACAACGCATCGCCGAAGCTGTCGAGATGGGAATTGACATGTATCTCATAGTCGTAAAAGACCAATGCCGAGAGGTAGGTGAAGACCACTACCGAGAAAGCATAGGCGGTCAGCAACCTGTTGAAACGGTTGACAGCCAGCCATGCAACGATAATATACAGCGCCAGAAAAGCCCGTGCCATCGGCATCAGCCCGATAAGCATGCCCCATGCACGGGGCGGTTCGATTCCCAGCCAGTCGATCAGATTGAGGCAGGGAATTGAGATTATCAGAAAGAGAATGTTACGCAGCAGGAATCGCGTTTTATGCCCGTTATGACACATGCGGATGAAAAAATCGGTCAGAAAGACGATGCATACGCCGAATTGCAGCCACAAATAGGCTTGTGAAAAATGGCTGTTGTCGCCCGTCAGGATCTCCCATGATAATGCGACAAGCAGCATCCCGCCGGCAATCAACGTGATCAGATCAAGAGACAAAGGGCGGAAAGGATGTGTTTTGTCCAGATTCATAACGGATTGAAGGTTTAACCGGAGCGGGACAAAATCGGTGCCAGAGCCTGCCGGTGCTCCCCGCAGCGAAAAAAACAAAGAAAACTTTTGCGCAAAAGAAAAAAACCGTTACCTTTGCACTCGCTTTCCATGTGATGGCAAGATGATGGCGAGATAGCTCAGCTGGTTAGAGCGCATGATTCATAATCATGAGGTCGAGAGTTCAAGTCTCTCTCTCGCTACGGCAAGTGTCAGGCAATGTGTTGATATACACGTTGCCTGTTTTTGTTTTCGGCGTTCACGGCGGATTTCCGGCGGCTGTTTGGCGGCTTATTCTACCCGCCGTTTTGTCGGGACGGATTCCTGCCCCTTCCGATTCCGGATATTTGCACCTCTCGCGCAGAATCGCTATTTTTGCGCACCTGTTTCCTCGACCCATGACCAACGAACTCAACGAAAAGTGGCTGCGGCTGCAACAGGCCATGCAGCAAAGCGGGGCGGACGGTTGTCTTGTCGCGTCGAACCGCAACCTCTATTATCTGACCGGAACCCTGTTCAACGGCTATTTCTATCTTCCGTCCGAGGGTCGGCCGCACTGTTTTGTCAAACGGCCGCCGATGCCCGTCGTCGCGGAGTGCCATACGATCCGCAAACCCGAACAACTTCCTGAATGGCTCTTCCGACTCGGACTTCCGCAACCGCGCGTGCTGATGCTCGAATCCGCACAACTGACTTACGCGGAATTCGTGCGGCTGCAGCGGATCTTCCATGGTGCGCAGACCGCCGACGCTTCACAGCCGTTGAGTCGGCTGCGGATGATCAAAACCCCTTGGGAGATCGGTCAGATGCGCCTGTCGGCACAGCGACAGATCGAACTCTGCGCACTCATTCCGCAATGCTACCGCAAAGGAATGACCGACATCGATCTGCAGATCGAAATCGAATACCGCATGCGGAAACTCGGCTCGTTGGGTTATTTCCATACCTGCGGTGCCGATCTGGAGATTTTCATGGGAAGCCTGCTTGCCGGAGACAATGCCGGAACTCCTGCGCCATACGATTTCGCGCTGGGCGGCGGAGGCCTGCATCCTTCGGTGCCGCTCGGCGCAAACGGCACGCGGCTGGAAGAGGGGATGGCCGTAATGGCCGACATGGCCGGAAACTATACGGCCTATCTGAGCGACATGACCCGCGTGTATGCTGTCGGGAAACTGCCGGAGAAGGCCCGTCGCGCCCATCGGACCGCACTCGAAATCGAAGCCCGCATGGAGGCTGCGGCACGACCGGGCGCCGCCTGTGCCGATCTCTATGCCGACGCGCTTGCCGCGGCCCGTCGCGCCGGTTTGGAGGATTGTTTCATGGGAACGCGCTTTCAGTCCAAATTTACCGGACACGGTGTCGGTCTCGACATCAATGAAGCTCCCGTATTTACCCCTCGCTCACAAGAGGTGCTGCAGGCCGGAATGACCTTTGCTTTCGAGCCGAAGTTCGTTGTGGCCGGCGTCGGAGCCGTCGGCATCGAAAATACCTATCTGGTCACGGAAAACGGTGTGGAAAAACTGACCGAATGGAATGAAGAGATTGTTGAATTGAGGTGATATGCCGATCTGTCTTTTAATTCGATCCTTGATTATACGCGCCTTCTTTTCTTCCGCTTTCTCACCCTGTGCCCCTGCCGCATCCTGCGGAGCCGGTCCGTCGCCGGCCGATACCGCAGTCCCCCTTCGCGGTATCGGCGGCGAAGAGCGGCGGAAAGCCCCTATGTAAGATAGAGGGATCCGTCGTCCGTACCGGCCTGCAAAGGATAGATCAGCACAAAATTGTGCCCCTGGAAATATTGGTTCCGGTAACGCGAGATGCGGGTCATCGCCGAATCGTACGACACGCCGTTTTTACGGCTCATCCATACCCACAACGCATCGTCGGGACGTATGTCGCGCGATACGATCAGAAAATCCTCCCAATTCCCGAAATGTACATATCCGATATCGTTCGACGTCCGGGCAAAACGTTCGCGGATCGGATCGAGCGTGGCAGGCAAACCGTAGAATATCGATTTGGCGCCCGTATTCTTCACAACATTGACCAACCGGTCGAGCGTACTCGAAAACCCCGCCTCCTTTTCCGCTTGCGGAGGCATGACGATCAAATGCCGCTTGACGGTGGATATAGGCTGTACCGACTTGTATATGAATATATTGGCGCTGTTATCCGAAACGACTCCTTCCGTTACGCGGCCCAGGATTCCGGACATGAGTTCCTTCTGCTCGTGCATCCCCAGGATGATGTCCGTAATGCCGCATTCGCGGATCACGCCCGAAATGGCATTGGCCGGATTCAGGTCGTACCGCAGCAGCTCCTGTACGCGCGTGTCGGTGGCTGCGGCGGTCTCGACAGCCGTATGCAGCAGCCGTCGCGAACGTTTGTGCGCCGTGCCGTCCGAAGCGCGGTTTTCGATAACAGAAAGAATGCAGAGTCCTTCCGACTGCCGTTTCGATTTGATTGCAAGCCCCAAATTGACCAGCTCCTCGACGTTGGCTTCATTGCAGACGGGGATGAGGATCTGACTGCCGTCGAAACTTTGCGGTTCGGGCTCGGCAGCCTCCTGCATGGCGAGGTTGTGCGCCCCTTTCTGGGCCGAAAACGACGCCATCGTACAGGTAACCAGAATCATCAGAATCGTACCGTTGAGTACGCTCTCGTTCAACAGGCGGATCGGTTCGCCGTTGGCGTCCGTGCCCAGAATGACATTGTAGCCTACGATTACCGCCGCCAACGTGGCTGCCGCCTGTGCGTTGCTCAGTCCGAAAATCACGCGCCGCTGATCGACCGACATGCGGAACGTCTTTTGCGTCAGCCATGCCGCAATATACTTGGCGGCGGTGGCGACGACAATCATCACGGCTCCGACCTTGATCGTCTCGAAACTGGTGAAAAAGGCCCGATAGTCGATCAGCATGCCGACACTCAACAAAAAGAAGGGGATGAAAATCGCATTGCCCACGAACTCTACGCGGTTCATGAGCGGCGACGTGGAGGGAATCAGCCGATTGAGGGTCAATCCCACCAAGAACGCCCCGATGATGGCTTCCAGACCTGCGGCCTGTGCAAGAAACGCGCCCAGGAAGACCATTGCCAGCACGAAGATATATTGGGAGATGCTGTCGTGCACCCGTTTGAAGAACCAGCGGGCAATGAAAGGAAATCCCAGCAATACGATGAGCGTGAACAGAATGACGGAGAGTCCCAGCCGCACCCAGAACATGTCGTCGGCGTTGCCGGTCGCGAATGCCACGACGACGGTCAGTACCAGCAGCGCCAGCGTGTCGGTAATCATCGTGCCGCCGACGGTTATGCTGACGGCCTTGTTCCGGCTGATACCCAAACGGCTGATGATCGGGTAGGCGATGAGCGTATGCGACGCGAGCATGCTGGCAAGCAGCACCGACGTGAGCCATGAAAAGCCCAGCAGATAATAACCCGCCAATATGCCCATCGCCATCGGCACGCAGAAGGTGTAGAGTCCGAAGGTGAGACTGCGCAGACTGTTGCGCTTGAAATCCCCCATGTCGATCTCCAGTCCCGCAAGGAACATGATGTACAGCAGCCCCGCCGTTCCGGAAAGGGTGATCCCGCTGTCCCGCAATATGAGGTTGAATCCGTGCGGCCCGATGACGGCGCCGGCGATGATGAGCCCCAGCAGCGGCGGCACCCGTATCTTGTTCAACAGCAGCGGCGCACCGAGGATGACAAGCAGAATGAGCAGGTACTTCAATACCGGATCGGTCAAAGGCAGTGTAAAATCTAATGCGGAAAGAATCTGCATGGTCGGTCACAATTGGTAACGAATGCAAATATAGCCCGTTTTTTCGAGATTTCCAATCCCGCCTCCGTCGAAAGGGACGGTCGCCGGCGGCATCGTCCGGGCCGCCGCGCATCCCCGTGCCGGCTGCCGCAGGACGACACCCGTATGCCTCCGCTTCGTATCGGTCTGATCCGCAGGGGCAACGGGCCGGATTCGTTTTGCCGCAGCAATCTCGTTTCATGCGAAGGAATAGGTATTTATACTTAGTCTCGCTCCGGCTATTATCCGTATATTTGCGGAACTTATATCCGAAAATGCCGAATGATCGATTTCAACCGTCTCCCTTCGCCCTGTTTTCTTCTTGACGAACAGTTGCTGGCTCGGAATCTCGCCGTCATCGACCGTGTGCGGCGCGATGCTCCCGTGGAGGTAATCGTCGCGCTGAAAGCCTGCGCCATGTGGAGTATCTTTCCCGAACTGGCGCGCCACAGCGACGGCGCAACGGCAAGTTCGGCCGCCGAAGCACGGCTGGTGTACGAAGAGTTCGGCCAACCCGCCCATACCTATGCTCCGGTATATACCGATTCGGATATCGACGAGATCCTCGATTGCAGCAGCCATGTCACCTTCAACTCGCTGAATCAGTTCGAACGCTTCGGCAGCAAGGCCATGAAGAGAGGCATCTCCTGCGGGTTGCGGGTCAATCCGCAGTATTCGCCGGTCGAGACCGACCTCTACAATCCCTGCGTGGCCGGCTCGCGGTTGGGTGTTACGGCCGCCGCGCTGAAGAGGGCAGGCGGGCTCCCGCAGGGAATCGAAGGGCTGCATTTCCATGTGCTGTGCGAATCCCGCCCCGAACACCTGCGGCGGGCGCTCGAAGCCCTCGAAACGAATTTCGGCATGTGGCTCGACCGCGTCGCATGGCTCAATATGGGCGGCGGGCACCTGATGACCCATGCCGATTACGATTGCGGCGAACTGATCGCGCTGTTGGACGGATTCCATGCACGGCATCCGCATCTGCGGCTGATTCTCGAACCCGGCAGCGCCTTTACATGGCGGACGGGCTGTCTGGTTTCGACCATCGAGGATATTGTTGAAAACAACGGCGTCCATACGGCCATGCTTGACGTGTCGTTCGCTTGCCACATGCCCGATTGTCTCGAAATGCCCTACAAACCGGCAATCGTCGGCGCGCACGACCCGCTGCCCGGTGAAAAGCGCTGGCGTATGGGCGGAAACAGTTGTCTGGCGGGCGATTATTGCGGCGACTGGGCGTTCGATCGCGAACCGGCGGTCGGAGACCGGATCGTATTCGAGGACATGATCCATTACACGATGGTCAAAACGACGATGTTCAACGGCGTGGCGCATCCCGCCATCGCAATCGCCGACAAAACGGGCGGACTGCGGATCGTCCGCAGATTCGGATACGAGGATTTCAAATCGCGCATGTCCTGAGCAACGAAGAAACTTGAAAATATACATGGAAAATTTCAAACCGACAGATTACACGCTCGAATGTGTCGCTACGGGGCGGCAGTTCGAAGACGAAGGCTGGATGCTCGACGATCCCTGCTGCAAGCAGCCGTCGATGATCCGCACCCGTTATGCGGCACGTCAGATCGATGTGCGCCCCGACAGTTACGGATTCTACAAGTTCTGCGACTGGCTGCCCGTCCGTCGCATGCTGCAGGGTTCGAGCGCCCCTGTGACCTATAAAAGCAGGGGGCTGGCCGATTATCTGGGGCTGAAGAATCTCTACATTACCTTCAACGGCTATTATCCCGAAATCGGCGCCCGGATGACGACCTGCTCCTTCAAGGAGACGGAGGCTTACAGCGTCTGCGCCCGTATTCGAGAGGACGACGACCGGACATTGGTGGTCGCATCGGCCGGAAATACGGCGCGGGCCTTTGCCAAGGTCTGCTCCGACAACAATATCCGGCTGTTGCTCTCCGTACCCGAGGACAACATCGGAGCCTTGTGGTTCGACCGCCCGCTCAACCCTTGCGTGAAACTCATCGCTCCGGAACGCGGCGGCGACTATTTCGATGCGATCTCGTTGAGCAATCTGGCGCTCCGCTCCCCGAAATTCTATGCCGAAGGCGGCGCGAAGAATGTTGCACGGCGCGACGGAATGGCTACGACCGTCCTGTCGGCCGCTACGGCCATCGGAGAGATCCCCGATTACTATTTCCAGGCCATCGGAAGCGGTACGGGAGCTATTGCGGCATGGGAAGCCAATATGCGGCTCAACGAGGACGGACGTTTCGGCCGGAAAATGATGAAGCTCATCGTTTCGCAGAATGCGCCGTTCGTGCCGATGTACGACGCATGGCGTGTCGGTTCCCGCGAACTGCTGCCCTATGAAGCCGACAAGGCGCGGCGCGACGCCGAAATCATCGACGCCAAAGTACTCTCCAACCGCAAACCGCCCTATTCGTTGGCAGGAGGATTGTATGATGCATTGAAGGCAACCGGCGGAACGGTGCTGGTGGCAACGAATGCCCAGGCCCGCAAGGCCCGCGCACTTTTCGAAGAGCTGGAGGGTATCGACATCTATTCGGCCGCCGGCATTGCTACGGCATCGTTGATCAAGGCCGTAGCCGACGGCTTGGTGGAGCGCGACAAGATCGTCATGCTCAACATTACCGGCGGCGGCGAACGGCGCTGCCAGCAGGACAAGGAATTGTGGTATCTCAAACCGAGCTGCGTATTCCCGCTCGCGCCCGATCCCGAAGAGGTGGCGGCGAAAGCGGAAGCGCTGTTCGATTAAAACAAATTGTGCAATATGGCCGAACAGAACTCATCGACGAAGCAGCGGCGGCATCACCGGCATCATCGGAAAAAGTCCCGCAAGCAGAAGATCAGGAACGGGGTCGTGATCGCCACGATCGCCGTGTGTTTCCTGACGGTATTGGGACTGTGGATTCTCAGAAGTTACAGGCCGCATGCCCCTGAAATCGTCCGGCAGAGTTATGCGGTGCGTGTAACCAATGTCCTTGACGGCGATACGTTCATCGGTATCAGCGACAACCTCGACACGATGACCTATCACATCTATTGTATCGAGGCCCCTGAAAGCGACCAGCCACAGGGATATGAAGCCCGCAAGTATCTCTACAACATGATTCTGCAGCGACGGGTGGAGATTATGCCCAAAGGCGGGGTCAGAGACGGCGTGCAGCATGCCGTCGTCACGACACGAGACAACGAAGACGTTGCCGATCAGATGTTGCGCGCCGGTCTGGCATGGTATCGCAACGACACGGTCAATGAATTGGGCTACATCCGTTCGGTGCGTTTCGCTCAGGAGGAGGGGGCCGGAATCTGGAGCCGCCCCGACAATGTGGCGCCCTGGGTCTGGCGGGAGAGACACAAAAAGTAATCACGGAGCAGCGGGGGAGGTCTCCCTTGTCGAACGCCCCATGCTTCGGGCTCATTGCGGCAACGGCGATTCATCACTGCGGATGAGTCGCCGTTGTTCCGTATGCGCAAAGAGATAAATTCCCCGTTCCTGTTGCGCCGGTTCGAAAAGAACGGAATGGAGGGAAATCCGAATATCCGGCCGGTCAGATGCCGGCGATCTTCTTGATCTCGTTCAGCTTGTTGAGCGCTTCCAACGGTGTGAGCGAATTGATGTCCAACCCCTTGATCTGGTCCCGGATCTGTACCAATACCGGATCGTCCAGCTGAAACATCGACAACTGTACCGACGACTCGCGGTCCGCCTCTTCAACGGCCTCCCTGACCGAGGTCTGCTTGCGCCCCCGCATCTTCGGGCTCCGGCTCGGTACGATCTCGTCCGTGCCATAGACCTTGACGAGATTCTTCAGAATCTCATCGGCGCGCGCAACGACCGATGCGGGCATGCCGGCCATCCGCGCAACGTGAATGCCGAACGAATGCTCCGTGCCGCCCCGTTCGAGCTTGCGCAAAAAGACGATCGTGTTATCCATCTCCTTCACCGTCACATGGTAGTTCTTTACGCGCGGGTACATCTTCTCCATCTCATTGAGCTCGTGGTAGTGCGTGGCGAAAAGCGTACGCGCATGCGCAGTAGGGTGGTTGTGCAGGTATTCGACCATCGCCCATGCGATCGATATGCCGTCGTAGGTGCTCGTGCCGCGACCGATTTCGTCCAGCAATACGATGCTGCGGGCCGAGATGTTGTTCAGAATGCTGGCCGACTCCAGCATCTCGACCATGAAGGTCGATTCTCCCTGCGAGATGTTGTCCGATGCGCCGACCCGCGTGAAGATCTTGTCCACCACGCCGATATGCGCCCGTCGGGCCGGTACGAACGACCCCATCTGCGCCATCAGAATGATCAGGGCCGTCTGACGCAACAAGGCCGATTTGCCGGACATGTTCGGCCCGGTGATCATCACGATCTGCTGATCCTTGTCGTCGAGACGTATATCGTTCGGAATGTATTTCTCTCCTACCGGCATCAGGGACTCGATGACCGGATGACGGCCTTGTTCGATGTCGATCAAGGTGTCGTCGCTCATCTCGGGACGTACATAATTCCGTTCGCAGGCAATGTGCGCAAAGGATTGCAGACAGTCGATCCGCGCTATGACACGGGCATCGGCGAGCAGCTGCGAAAGCGATTGCGAGACATATCCGATCAGCGCATTGTAGATCTCCTGCTCAAGAGCCAGTATGCGGTCCTCGGCACCGAGAATCTTCTCTTCATACTCCTTCAGCTCTTCGGTGATGTATCGTTCGGCATTGGCCAGCGTCTGCTTGCGGACCCAGGTGTCGGGAACCTTCTCCTTGTGGGCATTGCGCACTTCGATGTAATATCCGAATACGTTGTTGTAGCCGATCTTGAGCGACGGAATCCCCGTCTGTTCGCTTTCACGCTGCTGAATCTGCTGCAGCACGTCTTTCCCGTGCAGGGCTATGCGGCGCAGATCGTCCAACTCCGGATTCACGCCGTCGGCGATTACTCCGCCGCGTTGGATCTGGTTGTTTGCCGGATCGGGGTAGATCTCCCGTTCGAGCCGCTGCCGGACCTCCTTCAAGATGTCGATCCGATCGGCCAAACGGTGCAGATTGCCGTCGTCGGTCGATTCGAGCACCGCCTTCAGCAGTTCGACGGCTCCCAGCGAGTTTTTCAACTGCACCAATTCGCGGGGCGTGACGCGCCCCGCAGCTATGCGCGATGCGATACGCTCCAAGTCCCCGATCCGGGCAATCTGTTCTCCAACGGCCTCCTTCAGCTCACTGTCTTCGACAAAGCGTTGTACAATGTCCTGCCGCCGCCGGATGCGTTCGATACTACAGAGCGGCATGGAGACCCATCGTTTGAGCATGCGGCCGCCCATCGGCGTGCGGGTGCGGTCGATCACATCGGCGAATCCGCAGCGCTCGCGCGAAGCGTTCGACGAGAAGAGCTCCAGATTGCGGATCGTGAACTTGTCGATCCATACATATTCCTCCTGATCGATCCGCGAGATGGAGGTGATGTGCCCGATATCCTTGTGCTCCGTAAACTCAAGATAGTAGAGTATGGCGCCAGCCGCAGCGATGCCTGCTCCGAGATGGTCGATGCCGAATCCCTTGAGCGACTGCGTGCCGAACTGCTTGCAGAGCTTTTCACGGTTCAACTCCTCGGAAAAGACCCAGTCGTCGAGCCGGTAGGTGTAATACCCCGACCCGAACTTCTGCTTGAATCGGTCATCATAACCGCGCTGATAGATAATCTCTTTCGGTGCAAGATTCGACAGCAGTTTATCGACATACGCATCGCTTCCTTCGGCAACATAGAACTCTCCGGTCGAGATGTCGAGAAACGATACTCCGGTGGCCTGCCGGCCGAAATATACCGAAGCCAGATAGGTGTTCTCCTTGTTTGCCAGGATGTTGTCTCCCATGACGACGCCGGGTGTGACCAGCTCGATGACACCCCGCTTGACGAGTCCCTTGACCAGCTTGGGATCCTCCAGCTGCTCACAGATGGCCACACGTTCGCCGGCCCGCACCAATTTCGGCAGATAGGTGTCGATGGCATGGTAGGGGAAACCGGCCAGCTCGACGTATGAGGCGGCGCCATTGGCACGGCGCGTCAGCGTGATGCCGAGTATGCCGCTGGCCTTGATGGCATCGTCGCCGAACGTTTCATAGAAATCGCCCACGCGGAAGAGCAGAATCGCATCGGGATGAACCGCCTTGACCTTATAATACTGTTTCATCAGCGGCGTCTCGACATATTTTTTTTCGACAGACATATACAATAAAATATACGGATACAATGTGCCAAAGAACCTTGTCTCGCAGGCTTCAAGGCATACAAAGATAGCAATTTTTTGGAGATTTTACGCTTCGGCGGGAGAGTTCAGGTACATTTTGCGGCAAACGGGCCGGATATGCCGTCTGGCGGTTTGCCGGGCTGAGACAGACCGCCGCGTGTCGGTTGGCTCCTCTATTTTCTCGCAATTTGGGGCCATGGTGCATTCCGTCCTGATTGCAGCACCGCACGTTATTGACCTGGAATCGGGAATCCGGATGAAGCGGAGCCGTTCCATGCCGTCCTCCGGCCGAACATGCGATCCGGAGCGCTGCGCCTTTCGCAATATGGCGGAATCCCGTTTCAGCCGGACGATCTTCCGAACAGCGCGTCGAACAGCCTGCCGTAGGCTTCGGCCTTGCGTTCCAATGTCATCGGATAGGCCCGTGAAGAGGAGGGCATGCGCCACAACCGCATTTCACGGCCTTCGAATCCGAAAAGCGAATATCCTCCGACTGCCGGCACGTCGCATCCGAGCGTCCGCGCCGCAGTCTCGGCCGCTTTGCCTCCCGTAGCGGCAAGCGTGCGGCATTCGGGCAAACGCCGCAGCAGCGCGCCGAGATCGGCCGGCTCGACAATTTCGAGAAACTGGTCCGAAGCGTTGTCCTTCAACCGCCGTACTGCAGCCGCCGTGTCGTACAACGCAATGCCTTTGCCGGCCAGAAACGCCACGATGCGCTCGCGGTCGAATGCCTTCCGGTCGGAATGGAGAAAATGGTTGCGATCCCCGAAAAAAAGATGTCCGAAGATCCGCCACATGTCGTTTTGCAGATTGGGGTAGTAGAACTCCATCGACCAGCGTCTGCGCGGCGGCGGGAAACTCCCCAGCATCAACAGACGGGCGCCGGCCGGAAGAAACGGCTCAAGCGGATGTTGCTCTGAATAGCTCGATTCCATTTTATATCAATATGTTGTATGTTTCATTCCGTCCCGATTCCGATACGGATTTCCATGCCGCCGTCATTTGATTTTCTCTCTCAAACAGCGAACGAAACACTTTTTGAACATGTACAGGTATTCTTCCCGATTGAAATAGGACCAGAAGCTGACGCCGTTCTCTTTCAAAATGTGCCTTATGGTCCTGAAGGTGTCGTATTCCAGCTCCGCGACACTCTTTTTGTCATACCGGACCGTCGCGGCAGGCAACGAATGTCCCCACTTGCCGTAAAAGATTCTGGCGGCAGACAACCACTCCCGATTCAATACGGAGTGCGAGATGTGCTCCACGACAACGTCATAGACACACACGACCTTATATCCCATTGCCCGCACCTGGAATGAGATATCCAAATCATAAAAATGAAAGCCTCCAAAAGTTTTATCGTCGAAACAAAGTCCTTCGTCGAAAAGCTTTTTCCGGATGCAGAAGAACAGCCCGTCGTTCATGAGCACTTCACTATACCGCTCGTTCAGCGGATTGATGCACGTCCTCGTGGAATTTTGGCGGTCGTTCTTATCGGTGTCTATGGAATTCTGACGGACGGCCGTCCTGTTGCCCCAATAGCCCGAAGCCCACCATATTGCAGGAATACGGCTCATGTATGTATTTCCGGAGATGCCCAACATGCCGATCTGCGGATTCCTGAACCATTCGACAACGTTCCTGCCCCAACCGGATGCGTGATGCAGGATATCATCATGCATGAAGCACACGATGTCGCAGGAGCTTCTCTTCACACCTTCGTTGTATGCCTCGAATATGTTGTAGGCATGCGCACTGTTGTCGATTACAACCAACTGATATTCACAGCCGATTGTTTGGTCTATGTTTTGCTGCAACTCGTCCGCGATGTGTCGTGTCCTGCTGCAAATGACCACTGATATCATATGTTTTCTCGTTTTTTAATTTAAAGTGTATCCTCCTCTGTCCGAGCGGCCAGTCCCCACTCCCTCATGCATAAAACCGTTCGTCGAAATTGACCAGATAGAGCCTGTCCGTAGCGCGCGTCATGGCCGTGTAGAGCCATCGCAACAGATCGCGCGTCATCGGTTCGTCGCCGAACAGACAGCGATCGACAAAGACCGCTTTCCACTGTCCGCCCTGAGCCTTGTGGCACGTTACGGCATAGGCGAATTTTACTTGCAGGGCATTGTAGTGCGGGTTTTCGCGGATCTCCTTGAAACGCTTGAGCCGGCTCTTCACGTCGGCATAGTCTTTCTCGATCTCATAGAACAGACGGGTGCTCTCGTCGCGTGTCAGTGACGGCGATTCCGACCGGATCGTGTCGAGCAGGATCTTGCATTCGATCTCCATGTCGCCGTAGTCGGCAAACGACAGCACGGCGTTGGCAAAATGGAATCCGTAGAGATCTTCGAAACGGCGCAGCCGGACCAATCGGGCAATGTCGCCGTTGGCGATGAAATTCATCGCGGCATCCGACTCTTCCGTGCCTGCCGATGCGTAGTGATAGTTGTTTTTGACGACCATCAGCATGTCCCCGCTCTCGATCTCCTCTTCGGCTCCGCGTATGTAACGGCGAATCCCTTCGTTGTATCGGTTGGCGCGTTTGTTCGATCGCGTGATGACGATCACCTCGTCCCGACCGTAGCGGTCGTAGGCATCCTGCAGCTTCTCCATAAACTCGGCACCTTCAACAGCCTCCATGTCAGGATAATCCATTTCGAAACGAGGCACTTCATAAATACCGTTTTCAAGCATGCAGCGCACCAGCGTCGCATTGAAGAGAATGCCCGATTCGTCCTGTTGACGCACCACTTCATCCATCGAGGTGTAAACAACATCTCCATAATGCGATAGAATATCCATATTCAACGCCGGACTTGTCTCCGATCCTACGGGCGGGAGCTGCGCCCCGTCGCCGACCAGAATCAACCGGCATCCTCTGCCGTTGCGCACATATTGAATCAGATCCTCCAGCAAGGATCCGCTGCCGAAAACCAACCCTTCGTTCGTCGTATCGGAGAGCATCGACGCTTCATCGACGATGAATACCGCGCCCTGCTCCCGATTGAAATCGAGCGAAAATTTCGACTCGTACCCCGCATTGGTGCGCTGCCGATAGATGCGCTTGTGGATCGTCAGGGCCTGTTCCCCGCTGTAACGCGCAAGGACTTTGGCGGCACGTCCCGTAGGAGCCAGCAATACGGGTTTTATTCTCAGATCCTTGAGAACGGCAACTAAAGCGGAAATTAATGTCGTTTTCCCCGTTCCGGCATAGCCGTTCAATACAAAAATACGCGAATAGTCATCATCTGAAAGGTATTCAGATAATTTTTCTATGATTTTTTTTTGGCTATTTGTTGCTTCGAAACAAATTTTGGCGTAAATTTGAATCGCAATTTGCGTGTTGAACATTTGCGTACCCCTGTTTTTTTGAAACTGAATACAAACTTAAACAAATAATTGAAATGAAAAAAATCGTTCAACTGATTCTCGCTTTGGTGATCGTAGCATTGGTCTATGTAATCTACGATCAAATCTCTACGCCGATTCGTTTCGAAAAGGAAAAGGCAGTCAAGGAAGCCGTCGTTATCGACCGCATCAAGGACATCCGGACGGCACAGCGTGCGTTCAAGTCCAAGTATCAGCACTTTACTGCCGATTTCGATTCGCTGATCAATTTTGTGTTGAACGACTCGATCGAAGGCCAGCGCCGTATCGTCGATGAGGACGACTCCGTGGCCATGGCCCAATTGAAAAAGGCCGGCAAGAAGAATGTCGAAACCTTTACCGTGGCGGTTATCGATACCATCTTCGCACCGAAAAAGCTGACTCCCGAACAGGTAAGGGAGCTCCGTTACATCCCCGGAACAAACAATAAGGCCGAATATACGATGTCCGCCGGCATGCTCATTACCGAATCGAAGGTCGTCGTACCGGTCGTAGAGGTGAAAGCCCCCTATGTGAAGTTCCTCGACACGGTAGCCTATCGTCAGGAGGTGGTCAATCTGGTCAAGGATCCGGAGCTGATTGCATATGAAAAGTACCCCGGCATCAAGTTCGGGTCGATGGACGGTGCAAACAATGAAGCAGGAAACTGGGAATAGCCGTCCGATAATTCCTGAAGAGTTGTCCATCCGTCTTCGGGCGGATGGACATTCTTTTCCGGAGTTGTCGCAAGACATGCTGCGGGCACAGCGCATACGTTGTTCGGTCGTGACGCATAAAACGGTGTTGATCCCCTCCGAATTCTTCGACCGCAACGGTGCCGCCACAGCCCTGCGGCTTGCCGGTCTGGAGTGCAGCGGGACCGAGACCGCCGTGTACAGCGATCCGCAGGCGCAACAGATTGCCGTCATGGCCCTTGACAAAAAACGGCACGAGCAGTTGTGCGAGGCGTTCGGCGACCGCCTGTCTTATACATCCCCGTTGTTGTTCCAGCCTAAATTCACCGGTGTCGGCGTTTGGCTGATGCACATCGACGGCATTCTCTATATCAAACTATATGACAAGGTGTTGCGTGTGGCCGAAGCGGTACGGGCCCAAGGCACGGCGGACATTCTCTACTATTTGGGGGCATTGAACCGCACAATTCCCCTGCGCGACTATCCGTTGTGTCTGTCGGGCGGCAAAACGCTGGCCCGGCAGTTGCGAGTATTTTTCCGAGACGTGCGATGCGAATAATCAGCGGAATCTACAAGGGGCGGGCCATCCATCCGCCGAAAAATCTGCGGGCACGTCCTACGACCGACTTTGCCAAAGAGAATCTGTTCAATGTGCTGAACAATCTGGTGGATTTCGAAACGTGCGACGTATTGGATCTTTTCGCCGGCACAGGATCGATCAGTTATGAGTTTGCATCGCGCGGGGCGAGAAGTGTAACCGCCGTGGAGATCAATGCCACGCATTATGACTTTATACGACGCACGGCGCGGGAACTGGGCTGCACCAGTCTGTTTGCGGTCAAAGCGAATGTATTCCTATATTTAAAGAACTGCGTGAAACGCTTCGATGTCATTTTTTCAGATGCTCCATACGATCTTGCGGGGAGCGAAGAGATCATATCTATGATCTTTGAACACGATTTGCTGCAGGAGGGCGGGCTTCTGATCTTCGAGCATTCGCGTCAACTGGATTTTACGGGGCACAGCAGATTCTGGCAGCATCGCAGTTACGGAAGCGTTCAATTTTCTTTCTTCAAAAAATAGGATAAAACTATTGTAGATTCGATTTTTTATGCTACCTTTGCATTCGCAATCGCAAAAAACGGTGCGTTAGTTCAGCTGGTTAGAATACGTGCCTGTCACGCACGGGGTCAGGGGTTCGAGTCCCCTACGCACCGCCAGCAGAGGGGGGGGAGAAAAAGAGAGAGACGAGAGGAAGAGGAATAGAGAGAGATAGAGAGGACGAGAGAAAGAGAAGAGAAGCGACCGGCTTCCCTTTCAAATTGAGTGAAGAAACGGTCGTCCAGCAATGGTGCGTTAGTTCAGCCGGTTAGAATACGTGCCTGTCACGCACGGGGTCAGGGGTTCGAGTCCCCTACGCACCGCAGAACGAGAAAACGAGATGGTTACAGCAACCGTCTCGTTTTCTTTTATTTATCCACTATCGAGCGGAAAATCAAAACGTTGCACGGGTTACGGATGACTGCTTGCGTCGCTCGGTGCCGGGTTCTGATTCTGTTCCGGGAGACATTCCGGGACATCGAAACGTAACCTGCGCGTAACCACGCTCCGACGTACGTGTAACCTTGCACACGCTTGTCCCTACCATGTCCTTCATTGACTTTACCTGTTTGTCAGTCAAACAGTTGCGTATGACTATTTTTGTACAACAGATAAAGTTAAGGTATCGTCATGGAAAAGACAACGAAAAAGGTGCGGCCGAAGAGCGTCGCCGCACGACCGAAAAAAGAGGCAGCCGCTACACGCAAGAGCACCTTCGCCATCATCTTCGTGCTCCAGAAGGGCAAGGCCCGCGAGGACGGCACGGCACCCATCGTGGCTCGCATCACGGTCAATCACGAAATGGTGCACTTTGCCACGCGGATGTA
>CALUKI010000017.1 GCA_944321175.1 uncultured Alistipes sp. | reverse complement strand
AGAATTTGGATTTTGACCAGTTTGTTTTTCTGGGTCGAGCGGATGCGGTAGCAGAATGAAGCCATAGGTCAGGAGGTTTTATCTGCTGCAAATGTAATCATTTTTGTCATACATTTGTCATACATCGGCCGAATTTTCGAAAACTTCCAGACCTCGCAGTTGATGAAAAACGGCTGTAAGATATTGATATATAGATAAGATAAAATTAAAATCAGTAAAATTTGATTCAAATTTATGGCGTCCGCTTCAGACCTCTTGAGGCCCTTCTACAATGCTTGTAGAGGGGCTTTTCTTTTTTTACACCATTTTTACGCCCGATCTCCACTCCAAAGAACTTGTACAAATATAGGCAAAATCGTTGTGGCGTGCAACACTTTTCAGGCTCCGTGCCGCTTCGATACGCGCACCGCCAATGATGCCCATCGTAACATATCGTATCGGGGAGTAGCCGTTTCACGGTGGAGCCTGCTCTGCGGATGGATGCTCCGATGAATGAACTGTACGGGAAAGCCCGTTGCCGCAACAGCGGCAACGGGCTTCTGCTGGAGTCGAATCGTCTAAAGCGTCTCCTGCTTGAGCTGCTCGACATACCGGTCGATGCGTTGCAGCTCCTTCGGAATGTCGATTCCCTGCGGGCAGTGCGGCGAACACTGGTTGCAGCCGATGCAGTGACTCGCCTGCCGCAGTTTCGGAACACTGCGGTCGTATCCGATCAGGTAGGCCCGACGGGCCTTCCGATAATTTTCGTCCTGTGCGCTGACCGGAACATTCCCCTCGTTGAGGCATTTGTTGTAGTGCAACAGGATTGCCGGAATATCCAGCCCGTAGGGGCAGGGCATGCAGTATTTGCAGTCGTTGCACGGAATCGTGTCGAACTGCATCATCATCGTGGCCATCCTTTGCAGAAAAGCGAATTCTTCCTCGCTGAGCGGTTGGAGCGGGCTGTATGTCCGAAGGTTGTCCTGAAGATGCTCCATGCGCGTCATGCCGCTCAAGACGGTCAGGACGCAGGGGAACGACCCCGCAAAGCGAAATGCCCACGATGCGATGCTCTGTTCCGGTTCCCGTTGCTTGAACTGTGCCGCGATATTCTGCGGAACATTCGAAAGCCGGCCGCCCAGCAGCGGCTCCATGATGATGGCAGGGATGCCGCGTGACGCCAGTTCTCCGTAGAGGTATTCGGCATCGGTGTTGCGCGGGTTGATCTGCTTGGCGTATTTCCAATCGAGGTAGTTCAACTGGATCTGCACGAAATCCCATTTGTAGCGGTCGTGCTGCGCCAGCAGGCGGTCAAAGACCCGGATGTCGCCGTGATACGAAAATCCGAGATTCCGGATGCGGCCGGCGCGTCGCTCCTCCAGCAGAAAATCGAGCATGCCGTTGCGGATGTAACGCGCTTCGAACTCCTCCATGCCGCCGCCCATTCCGATTCCGTGCAACAGCAGATAGTCGATGCGATCGACCTGCAGTTCGCGGAACGAATTGCGGTACATCGCCATCGAGGCCTCCCTGCTCCACGTCGAAGGCGCAAAGTTCGAGAGTTTCGTGGCGATGAAATAGCTGTCGCGCGGATGCCGGCTCAGGGCGATGCCCGTCGCCCGTTCCGACAGGCCTTGGCAATAGGCCGGCGAAGTGTCGAAATAGTTGACGCCGTGTGCAAGGGCGTGGTCAACCAGCGCATTGACCATCTCCTGGTCGATCGCATCGTTCCCTTCCCGTGCGCTTCGTCCGCCGACCGACGGAAGACGCATCATGCCGAATCCCAGCAAGGAGACCCGGTCGCCGGTCGTGGGTGAGGTGCGATAGGTCATTTCGCCCGTGCCGGCATGGGTTTCATCGGCTGCTGCCGCGGACGATGTTTCCCCGTTGCGACAGGCCGAGAGTCCGGCAATACTTGCTCCTGCAGCCCCCGCGACCTTGAAAAAATCGCGTCGCGAGAGGGTGGTCTTCTCTTTTCCGGTTTTCATGGCTGATCTTTCCGTTATGTTCTATATTTCGCTGTGTACCTCGTGCCCCTCGACATAGATGGCGCTGAACGGACGGGCCGGACAGAGATTCTCGCAGGCGCCGCAGCCGATGCACCGGCTGGTATCCACTGCCGGTATTTGCGGCGATTGGGGATCGGAAGGGTCGGAGGGCACCATCTGGATTGCCCCCGTTGGACAGTGGCGGGCGCAGTTGCCGCACGATACGCCGTCGGTCAGCACCACGCAATTTTCGCGGATCCATACGGCATGCCCCACCTGTATGGCCGATTTTTCAGCCGTCGTGACGGGATGGAAGGCTCCGGCCGGACATACCTCCGAGCATTTCGTACATTCGGGCCGGCAGTAACCCCGTTCGTACGACGATTCGGGCTGCATCAGGCGCAGTGGGTCGGCCGAGGGCCGCAATACGCCGTTGGGACAGACCGAAACGCAGAGTTGGCACGCCGTACAGTGCCGGGCAAGGTGGCGGATGCTCACGGCGCCGGGCGGAACAATCGGCGTCTGCCGCTGCGGGACGCTCTTTTTTTCGATGACGGCGAGACCGCCATCGACCTTTTTCTCCTGCGCGTGAACCAGCGCCGTGCCGACCAGGGCTCCCGTGCCGAGCAGGAACCGGCGGCGTGTGATGTCGGCTTTTGTGCTGCCGGCGGTCTCCGTCCGAGGGGGTTCGCTCTTGGCCGAAGCCTTGCCGTGAGAGCGGAAACGGAACTCATAATGCAATGCGTCGTGTTTGCAGACTTCAAGACAGTCCATGCAGACCACGCAGCGGCTGTAATCGATTGCATGTTGTTTCGAATCGATGCAGGCGGCTTTGCAGCGCCGTTCGCAGAGCGAACAGTTGCGGCACTTCCTGGCGTCGATCGTCGGACGGAAAAGAGCGTAGCGGGAAAAGAAGCTCAGAATGGTTCCTACGGGACAGACCGTATTGCAGTAGGTGCGGCCGTTCCGCCATGCCAGAACAATGAGTACGGCGAATGTCAGTAGCGCAATCAAAAAAGTCGGAAGGCTCCGGAGCCATACGTCGGTTTCATAGAATGCATAGCTGTCGGCGCGTTCCGCGAAGTAGGCCAGCAGGTTGTTCCCCCATCCCCAAAGCGGCGCGAAGAGGTTCTGGACGATCCGGCCGTAGGCGCTGTATGGGGCAAGGAGTGCCACGAATGAACCGATGCCGGCAATGACCGCAACGGCGAAAACAATCAGAACGGTATAGCGTAAAAGCGATTTGGCCGGCGAGTACGAGAACCTGTATTTTTTCTTTTTGCGCCGCCCGCTGATCCAGGAAACGGCATCCTGAAAGACGCCCAACGGGCAGATGACCGAACAGTAGACCCTGCCGAAAAGCAGTGTCAACAGAACAAGCATCGCAATGATGCCGGCGTTCAGGGCCAGCAATGCCGGCAGGAACTGAATCTTTGCCGTCCATCCCAGCCAGGCATGGACCGTCCCCGTAAAATCAAGAAACAGAAGCGTAACGGCGGCAAAGAAGCAGGTTGCGAGTATCCGTCGTATTCTTCGTAACATAGGCGTTTGAGTTGTTTGTGCGTTTTCCGGTGGATCGGGCAATCCCCTTCATGGAAAAGCGGGGAGTCCCTTCCTTGCCGTATCGGGGCGGACGGTTCATGCGCCCGCTATCTCCATCCGCATGCAAAAATAATCGTTTTTGATGGAAATCCGACTACCCCGATCCCCGGAATTATGCCCCTGATCCCTTTTTGTTGGGATGAGTTCCGTGCGAAAGATACGACTGTTCCCCTTTTTGGGGCGGAATCTGTCCGGAAGATTTCGAAAAGAGATGAATTTGTGCTATCTTTGTCGCATGATCGGGCCGAACGGATCAGCCGATTCGGCGGCCCGGTTGCGAAAAACATATTTTGAAGGTTAAGACAACCTTTATGCCAAGGGTAAACTCGCGACTGTTATAGCAATTATAATAGGTTTATGCACGGTATGAGATTTGTCTGAACCCCTTGTCATGCTCCGGCACCTGTTGTCGGAGCGGGCTTGGGCGTAAGGATGACTACCGTGCAAGGCTCGCGAGGCCGACCGTTGGGGTTGTTCATGCGTCCTCGCTTTTTTTGCGGATAGCGGGACGGACGGATGGACACCGATGATTTCGACCGCTTCGGCTATTATGCCGGAATCGGGGCGCAATCGCCTGCAAGGAGCGGTTGCGGGGAGTTGCGGGAAGCAGATGAACGGGAAGAATGCAGTCAACTCCCCGCATTCTTTGAAATCGCGGGGTACGGGGTTGTCTGAGAGCGTCGGTCTTTCGGCAGGGAATCGCGGTATATGAGGACTCTTCGGAGCGGTTTTAGGTTGAAGGTGCGGTTCCCTGCCTCTTCTTGTCCGGAAGTATGGCGGAAGGGTATTTTGCCCTTCCGTCTCTTTGTTTTGGCGGGGTTCGCACTTTGCGCCGTAGGGCGGGGCGCAAAGGGGGCCGCATCGGTGAACCGGAAAGTCCGGAGTGACGATCGGACGGATTGTTGAAGACGGTGTACGCTCCGGTACGGCGCCGAGATTCCGGCGGCATCGTGAAAAAACAGACTTTTCATAACGATTTGTCGCCCAACAGGCGAAAAAAACGTCGTATTGTAGTTTATTTCGCCGAAAAACCGTATTTTTGTCGAGTCCCTCCCCTTCCGGACGTTTGCCCGATGCCGGAGACAAAGGCGGAAGACGGAGTGAAGGAAAAGAGGGGGATGCGGAGAATGCGGCAATTTATCGATGTGCGAAACGGGAAATGTCCGGCCGATGCGGTCTTTCCGAAACGGCCGGACCAAAACCGAAGCGGCGTTTTCATCCATAAAATCATTTGGGTTATGAATATCGTATTGTATGGAATTCCGGAGGCTCGTGCACGGCGGTTGGCCGACCGCTACGGATTCGGAATGTGCCGGTCGTTCGACGATCTGGAGACCGGCAACCGTTTGCTGCTCCAGCCCTATCTGATAACCGATGAGGAGCAACTCGCCTTTTTCGAACAGATGACGCGATACGAACAGCTCGTCGATATCGTGATTGTCGGGCGCTCCGATGCTTTCAGCGCGGTCCATTACTCTTCGTCGCCGGGGAAACTTTTTACGGTCAACCGGGATGATGACGAGGAGTCGCTGGATTATGAACTCGACCGGATCGTCGAAACACAGCTGGGGCTTGTTTGTGCCCATGAAGGAATCGACGATTTGCCGGAATAAGGGCCGGTTTGCCGCAACGCGCCTCATGCTGCAGGCGTGGCGCGGATCCCTGCGGGGCGGTTCGCCGCCGGCGTGACGGGACTTCACACCGAAGGCTCTCCGTCCCGTCTCCAAAGCCGCGAAAACCGGCCGCCGGTCATTCGAGTTTCCGGTAATAGGAGAGCGTGCGCTCCTCTTCGTCGAGGAGTTCGGGATGCAGAATGGCGATCAGATCGTGCAGAACGGCGTCGGGACGCACCACGCCGGATTCCCAATAGTCGTTCCCTCCTTCGCTGTTGAGCCGTTTGTCGCAATTGTACACCTCGCCCTGTGCGACACAACGTACTCCGGCAAATTTCGGATAGCGCGCTTTCAGCTCCTCAAGCGTGGCGATGCTCCCTACATTGAGCCATATGTCAGCCTGTGCAGCCAGCAGATAGGCCTCTTCGATATCGATCGGCAGCGAACGGTTCGAGGTGTTCTTCCGATAGATGTAGTCGCCTCCGGCATCGGCGATCAGCCGTGCGACATAACTTGAGGCCGAAGCCATGAACCACGATCCTCCGTAGGGGGTGTTGAGCATTACTTTGGGTGCGGATGCCGTTGCCGCCGCGGCTTTTGCACGCAATGCTTCGTAGCGTTCCGGCAAGCCGGAGAAGCACCGTTCCCCTTCGCTGCGCCGTCCCGCAACCTCGGCAACGGCAACCATCCATTCGGCTTTTCCGAGCGGCGACTCTTCGAGGTACTCTCCCATGTATGCAAAGGGAATCCCCAACTCCCGAAGTTTCGTCTCCATGCCGCTGGCGCCGTTCACGCCGAAGAGCAGCACCAGGTCGGGAGACAGGGCGACAAGCCGTTCGTAATCGATGTTCCCGTCGAATCCCACCTCTCCGATGCGGTCGCGGTTGGCCGTGACATACCTGTTGCAGATGTTGCCGACCCCCGAAACGCCCACGACCCGTTCAACGGCGCCCACGGCATCGAGCATCGCCACATAACTCGAAGACATGCAGACGATGCGCCGGGCTTCGTTTGCGAGGATTTCCCCCGTGAAACCGGCGGGGGCCGTTTCCCCGTTGCGTGCGATAAAGAGTTCGGTGGAGTGCCCTGCGGCCCCCTGCCAAGGACTTTTCGTGCGCAGGATCGTACTTTCGCTCCCTTCCCGCCCGACAATCTCGAATCCTGAGGCATACAGCGGAGTGTAGATCTCCTTGTCGAACTCTTCGAGCGCGGCTGTCGGGCGGGGCCCGCAGCCGCAGAAAAACAGGAGTGCTGCTGATAACAGGGATAGGGTGGTATGTCGCATCATGACCGTATCGGCTCTTTTGTTCCTTTCTTGCAATGGGAGTTCCCGCCGCCGGCTGCTGACGGGATGCCGGCAAAGGTAGCCATTTGCCGGCAGATTCACAAACGGTCTCCGTCCGGATGTCCCTGCGGGCCGGAAAAGCCGCAGCTTCTGTGACGAATCGGAGGCCGCAGAGAATAATTTTCGGGGAAAGCGGTTGCGGGAGTGAAAAAAACGGTATCTTTGCAACGCAAGGTTTTTCGGAACAACGCTTCGGTTTGTTCCGGAACTAAGAGGGAACGCCGTGAGAATCGGCGGCAGTAATCGCTGCTGTATGTCTCTGCCGATGCGGGCTGGAGCCGATCCGGATCCGTATGCGGAAAAGCGCTTCAAGATGATGCCACTGGTGTTGCTGTTACCGGGAAGGCCTTGATGCGGAGACGAGCCAGAAGACCTGCCTGCATTGGATTTTACACGCCTGCGATTTACGGGTCTGTAGAGTATCTTCTTCTCGCCGAGGGTATCCGCTTGCTGTAAAATCCGAATGAATTATTTTTTAATTTATTAATTTACAGCAACATGAAGAAATTTTTCTTTTGTGCGGCGGCCTTTGCGTTGATCGCAGGCTGCAGCAAGGAGTCGGGCAGCAACGAAGACCCGACAAACCCGGGACCGGAGTCGAATCCTCCGAAAATCGAAAACATTGAACTCTCGAACGGCGCGACGTTTGACGGAAGTGTCGATGTGGCGGTTGCAAGCGAACCTTTGACCATTTCACTGACCTGCAAGAATGCAGATACGTTCCGTTGGTCGCTCGACGGACAGGAGGTCGAAGGTGCCGATACAAACAGCTATGTTTTCTCCGATACGGAGTGGTCGGGAAGCCATACGGTTACCGTAGAGTTGGGCAACGATACGACGGCCGAGAAAATCGACTCTTCGTTCATGATCAATGTCAACGGTCCCTATAAGGGCAAGCTCCTCGCCATCGCCGGCGATGGCAGCGTGACGGTGCTCAACGATGACTATACGACGGCCGAGGAGCATCTTGCGATTGAAAATGCCTCGATGCCGCAGCGTGTGGTGCGTTACGGTACGGAACTGTATGCGGTTGCTGCCGACGGGGTCTATCCGTTGGTTGTTGCCGATGCGCAGACGCTCAAGTGCAAGAAGGTGATTGTCGGCGACGAATCGGGTGACAAGGAGACCTTCCCGGCATGCGGTACGCCTTACACGGTGACGAAGGTCGATGCGACAAAGGCGTATGTGATTTGTGCGATGAGCGCTTCGGTGGGTGGGTTCATGGTTGCCGATCTGTCGAACAAGAAGATCGTACGCCATGTCGTTGTCGAGAAGAATGTTCCCGAACCGATGGTGCATGTCGGGGACAAGCTGCTGGGCGTGACTTCCGATGCCGTCTATGCGGTGGATCCGGCAACCGATGCCGTGACGACCGTAGCCGGAGATTTCGGCGCCAACCGCAGTGTCGTGGGTATCGCCGCCGGGCCCGATGGCGAGGTCTATGTGGCTGTGGGTGCCGAGGATCAGGGTATGAGCGCTGTGGCCGGAAGCGCGGCCAAGATCGTGAAACTCGACGGAAAGACCTTTGCCGTCGAAAAGGAGTATACGCTCGATGGCGTTTTGTTGAACTCATACAGTATGGGCATGTATATCGGAGGTTCGAGCCTCTCGTGCTCGGCCGACGGACGTACGCTGACTTTTTACGGCACGACGGCCTTCGGATTCATGGGCGGATCGACCAACATCTATCGTTACGACCTGACAACGGAGAGCCTGACGACCATCGAGACGGGTCTCTCACTGGGATCGAGCGGAGGCCTCGATCTGAGCAACGACGGCACGACGGCGTTTGCCGGTATGGGAAACGGACCCTATGCCTACAGCTATGACTTCTATCGTTATGATCTGGCGGCCGGTACGCAGACCCTGCTGTGCAAGGGCGGCAGCTATGCCGCAGGTTCGGTTATCGACCTGCGCTGATATGGAAAATCCAATGTTGTAAACACGCATTAATAGTTTGTTATGAAAAAGATTCTGTCAGCGTTGCTGTTGTTGTCCGTCGCAATGACCGGCTGCAAGAAGGAAGATCTTGATCTGACCATTACGATCGAGATGGAGAAGGAGGCGATGGTCTCCGTCGGACAGACGCGGCAACTGGTAGCGAGCGTTCAGCCGCAATCAGTCGCCATGTCCGTGAAGTTTCTTTGGAACAGTGCCAATCCTGCGATTGCTACGGTCGATCGGAATGGAGTGGTCACGGCGCTGACCGAGGGCAAAACAGTCGTAACGGCGAGTTTGCAGAACGATGCGGCGGTATCGGCACAATGTACCGTTCAGGTGGTCAAACCGGGAGAGAATCCCGATGAGGTGGTGACGTTCGAGGATATACAGTTCGAAGCCTATCTTTTGTTGCGTTACGATGCGAACGAGGACGGAAAGCTGCAGGCTTCGGAGGCGGTGGCCATCGAAACGCTCGACGTCGCCATGCGCGGCTTCAGTTCCCTGAAGGGGATCGAATACTTCACGCACCTCAAACGCCTCAATTGCGAATACAACAACCTCAAGGAGTTGGACGTGACACATTGTCCGCTGCTGGAGACGCTGATCTGCTATGAGAACGGACTGCGGGCGTTGGACGTGACGCAAAATCCGAAATTGCAGGTGCTGGACTGCGGCTGGAACAGCCATATCGCCGAGCTGGATGTGACGCATTGCCCCGATCTGGTCAAGCTCAAATGCGGCGGGAACAATCTGACCGAGCTGGATGTGACACAGAATCCGAAACTGGAGATCCTCGATGCGGACTATAACCGCTTCGACCGGCTCGATGTGACGCAGAATCCCGAATTGCGTTTCCTGGATGTCTCCTATTCGTCGTTCTTCGCGACAACCTCCGGAGAGAAGGAGCCTATCGGATCGATCGACCTGAGCCGCAACACGAAACTGGAGCAGTTCGATTGCAGCCAATGCTCCTTCGAGCATCTCGATCTGAGCAACAACCCCGCCTTGACACATCTCAGATGCGCACGCAACAAGCTCTCGTCGCTCGACGTGAGCAACAACACGAAGCTCAAGACACTCGTTGTGGCAAACAACCCCATCGGTGCGTTGGATGTCACGATGTGCCCTGCAATCGATACGCTGTGGTGCGAGGGCAACGGCCTGCGGGCGTTGGATCTGTCGAAGTCGCAGAAGCTCATCTGGCTCAACTGCTCGCGCAACGAGATCGAAGAGCTTGATTTCAGCAATACGGAGCTGGGTTATCTGCTGGGACAGGAGAACCGGATCCGCCGGATTGACATGGGCGAGAAGACCTTCGGTACGACGACCGATTATCTCTACATGAAACTCAACGACAACCAGATCGAAAGCCTCGATCTGAGCCGTCAGCCCCATCTGGCATGGATCGAATTGAACAACAATAACTTGCAGTCACTCGACGTAAACGCCTGCACGCGCCTGCGGGGTATCCTGTGCAACAACAACCCGCAGATGAGCGAGTTGAAGTTCGACCGGCTTTCCGAGGTTTGGCAGATCCTGTGCAGCAACTGCAACCTCTCCGGTACGCTTGATTTTTCGGGGATCTCCCGTCTGAACAGAATCTCCTGCGACGGCAACCGGCTCACGACGCTCTATGTCTGGGAAGGCTTCGATCCCGATTCGACCTATTTCCTTGCCGACCATACGACAGGCATTACCGGAACGTTCCTTTGCTATGTGAAGGACGATTCGGCCCAATGGGTCGTCAAAAGGTAGTCCCGACATGCAGACAAACGGCATGCGGAGATCGAAACCGATCCCCGCATGCCGTTTGTCGTATCGATTGCCGGACGCTCCGCACCTTTCGGGCCGATCCGCCGCTCCGGCCCGTCCTGCCGCCCTCCCTGTCCGAGTCCTTCGGCCGGTTCTGTTCGGGCGGGGGCTTCGGATCGCGTCGGAGGCTCTTTCCCGCTCTGTTCGGACGGACATGCGCCCTTCCTTGCGGGGTGCCGCTATTTTCTCTTTCCGAAGTTGGGCCGGATGCCGATGAAAAATCCGTAGTTCTGTTGCGGCATGGGCCGTGCGAGAACCGATTCGTACTCCTCGTCGAAGAGATTGTAGATGCAGAACTTCAACGACAGATCCGCGAGTTTCGTCCGCAGGCTCTTTTCAAGATAGAGATCGCTCATGTAGTAGGCCCCCAAATGATAGAGGGTCGAGGGATCATTGCTTGAGGTGGTGTAACGTTCGCTGTAGTGGTTGTATTTGTAGGTGAGCGAGTAGCCTCGCCAACTCAGACGCCCCGTTATGGTCGAGGAGTATTCCGGAACATAAACCAGCTGTTTCCCGATCGCCTGATCGTTCTCGCTCATCGGGTCTCCCTGGTTGATCGAGCGCGTGCAGGCCCAGCTGGCATCGAAGAAGAGCGCCCAGCCCCGTCCCAATGCGATGTCCATCTTGCCCTTGAGTTCGGCGCCGTAACTGTGGACCTTGCGGACGTTGATCGGAGACCAATACCCCTTGAATGTCGGCAGCCACAGAATCCAGTCATGGATGCGGGAGTTATAGACCGCCCCTTCGCCCTCGAAGGAAAACCCCTTTCTGCGCAGCGCGAACTCCAGCCCGCCTTCATAGGTATAACCCTTTTCGGGCCGGAGCGTGTCGTTTCCTCCGGGCTGGAAATAGAGATCGTTCATCGTCGGATGGCGGTAGTTGCGGGCCACCGACCCCTTGAGCACCACATCGTACCTGGGCCAGAGCACCACATCGACGAACCCCGCCGGAATCAGCGGCGCCATCGTACCGCCGTAACTCTCTTCGCGCAGATCGACACCCAGGCCGATGCGCGGATGCGGGCGGTATTTGGCGCTGACCAGAACCGATGTCTCCAGACGCATCGTGTCGTAGTTCTTTTTTTCGAGGGCGTAGATGTATTTGTCGCGGCTGTCAACGGCGTGCAGGTTGGTCGAAAAGCTGGCCGACAATACGAGCTTTTTGTGGGGGAAATAGCGCGCCGAGAGGTTGAGGAAGCCTGTATGGACGATGCTTTGCGAATGCACCTGTTCAACGGCGATTGCGCCGGGCCGGTCGTCTTCCACCCCGTTGACCGTCCCTTGACTGTGGTAAACCAGGTTCGAATAGGTATAGCCGGCCCTGGCCCCCAACTGCAGCCTGTCGCCCAAACGGTCCCAGCCTGCAACGGCCCGCAGGGTCGATTCATCCTGCCGGTTGTTCGAACGGTCGTCCTCCTGGTAATTGACATTCAGGGACGGAATCCCGCGGTTCGAATCCATGTACCATACGGCGGCATTGAGCTTGTTGCGGTCGTCGAGCGTCCAGTAGGCCTCCTGCATGACGTGCAGATCCCGGAACGAACAGTTTTTGTTCCGCTCGACGGGATGTGTCTTCATGTCGTCGTTGAACTTGTTGTAGTTGGTGTATTTGAAATCGTTGTCGGACTTTCCGTAACTGAACCGCGTCGAGAGCTGCACCTTGCGGCCGCCATAGGTCAGACGGAGGTAGTCGTCGTAGGTGTCGAAACTACTGATCCCCTGTACGAACGTGAGGTCGAACCCTTCCTTGTCGGTCGGATGTGTCCCCAGGGTGATGGCTCCTCCCAGCCCTCCGCCCGCAACATCAACCGACCCTGCGCCGTGCAGAATGTTGGCGTCGTCGATGAAAAACGATGGAATCAGCGAAAAATCGACCATACCCAGCATCGGGGAGTTGAGTTTCATGCCGTTCCACAGCACCTGCGTATGCGAGGGCGAGGTTCCCCGGAACGATGCGGTGGCGACCGCCCCGCGGCCGTAGCTCTTGATGAAGATCGGGGTGTTCTGTGCCAGCACCTCGGCCAGACTGTGTACGATGTTCTGCTGCAGGGCAACCGTGTCGAGAACGGTCTTCGTTACGCCGATCTCCGAGAGTTTCCTTCGGGTGGAGACCGAGATCTCTTCGATGTCGATCGTCCGTACGGGTTTGTCCGGATCGGTGCCGCCGGGCGTTTGGGCCTGAACCGCATCGAAGGAGCTGAACAGGATCGCCGCAGCGCAGCTCCAGAGGAGAGATATGGGACGGGGTTTCATGATCTGCATGCGGAATCAATAGTTGAAACAGAAGGCTCCGGGGATGACGCCGACCTGGAACTTGTCGATCCGTTCGCCTTCGGACGAATAACGGTAGATGAAGCCCGGCTGCACATAGTCGATCGCATCGGCGACATAGACCTCCGACGTGTGGGGATCGACGGCCAGACCATACCAGTGATTGGTGCTGGTGTTGGTCAGAAACGGCTCCGCCGGCAGTGTCTTGTCCTCGACACTCATCTTCCAGATGTGGTCGCGCGAGACTTCGCGGCCATTGTCGATCTCCTTGCGGCTGCGGATGAAAAAGATCGAATCGCGTGCCTCGTTCATACAGATCTCCGAACCCCGATCCCCCGTCTCGAACCGGAACACCTGTTCGACGCTGCGGGTTTCGGCATCCACCTTGTAGAGCCCCGGCGCCTCCTGACCGTAGGGACTGCCGCTATATCCGCCGTCGGTGATCGTCCAGAGCTTGTTGTTCTTGTCGAGAACCAGCGATGTGGGTTGCTTCCCGACCTCGATGTAATCGACCGCCGTGTCGGTGTCGGTGTCGATGACGAGGATCTTGTTGTCGTAAGACCAGCAGTTGGTGAAAACGTAATTCTTGTATTGCACCATCTGTTCCGTTGAAGGTGCCGTTTTGCCTTTGATGTCGGTTTTGATCCGGTTGGTGATCTCCAGCGTTTGCGGGTTGAAGACCGTAATGGCGAAGGTGTAGAGGTCCGTCACATAGGCCTTTTCGTCATTGACGAAATGAACGTAGCGGGGGGAGATGAACCCTTTGAGAATCTTCACGAGTTCGAAGGTCCGGATGTCGATGACGAAAATCACGCTCGAATTGTTGACCACGATGTAGCCGAGCCCCTTGTGGATGGTCATCGATTGGGCGACATCCCCCAGCTTGACGCCGTTGGTGCGCAGGAAGACGTTGTTCTCGACCTGTTTGCTTCGGATGTCGTAATAGGACAGTGATCCCGTACCGTACATGAAGTTGCCTTCGTTGATGATGAAGAGCCCCGGCGCATCGTCGATGGCGATGCGTTCGGTCTCGTTCTCGCCGTAGTCCATGCATGCGGTCGGCAAAAAAACCGCGAGAAGCAGCAACGGCAGGATGGCAAATCGGTTTTTCATGGCTTTGCATCTTCTTCTATCGTTCGTCGCGGCGGAATGACGCGGCCGCCGCCCCTTCTCGTTCCACGCGGATCGGGGAAATGACAGGATGCCGGTACAGCGGCCGTTATGCCGCCAATGCCGCCTCTTCCTGTGAACAATACCGGGGTGCGATGCGTTCAATCTGTCGTTCATGTCCAAAACAACGGACGGTATGCGCGGCAGTGCTCCTGCGCAACGGCCGTTCGTGTCATTCTACCGGGACACAACTGATTCCGTCTGTCGGGCAGGTCTTCTGACTCGTCCCATCCGCCGCGCCTTCCCGGCCTCGGACGGCCAGTGGCAAAGAGTGCGGCGAACCTGATCTCGCAGCGAGAAGGACATACAGCAGCGGTACTGTTCCGGATTCGCACCGGATTCCCTTTTGATCGGAGGAGAAGAATCGTCTCCCGTTCCGAACCTCGACGCCGCAAAGGTACGAAAAAACAGAGAGGAAATAGCGGTCTCCGGTTATTTTTCTTCTTTCCGGCGGCCGCGCGGCATGAAACGGGATTCCGGAGTCCGCATGCCGCACCTGTTTTCCGGACAGGGGTGCGGCCGCATATGCCGGCCTGCATCCCTGCCGAGCGGCGGAAACCCGGTTGTGCGGCCCGGCAGTTGGGGGGGCGTTGGGCGGAAGTTGCCGGATGAAGCGAAAAAACCGTCATTTTGATTTTATTTCAAAATTGCTTCGTACCTTTGTTTCATGAAAATTCTCATTGTCGAAGACGAGCCCTCGCTGCGCGAGGTGATGCAGCGGGCCCTCCAGCAGGAACACTACGTCGTGGAGACGGCCGCGACCTATGCCGAGGCCGATGCGCGGGTCGCGGGATACAGCTACGACTGTATTCTGCTCGACATCATGCTGCCCGACGGAAACGGCTTGCGGCTGTTGGAGCATATCAAGCAGCTGCGCAAACGCGAAAACGTCATCATCATCTCGGCCCGCGATTCACTCGAAGACAAGGTCCTCGGCCTGGAACAGGGCGCCGACGACTATCTCCCCAAGCCGTTCCATACGGCCGAACTGCTGGCCCGTATCCGCAGCGTGCTGCGGCGCGGCCGCAGCGGCGGCGATCTGACGATCGATCTGGGCAACGTCTCGCTCGAACCCGAAGGACGGCGCGTACAGGTCGGCGGGGCCGAACTGCCGCTGCTGAAGAAGGAGTTCGACATCCTGCTCTATTTCATGCAGCGCCCGAACCATCTGATCGACAAATCGGTCCTGGCTGAGGCCGTATGGGGCGATCATGCCGATCAGGCGGACAATTTCCATTTTGTCTATGCCCAGATCAAGAACCTGCGGCACAAACTCTCCGAAGCGGGCGCCACGATCGAAATACGGGCCGTTTACGGCTTCGGATACAAACTCGTCACAACGACTGCCGACGAATAAGCCTCTGCCGACGCCATGAAACTCATCTACCGTATCGCCTTGCGCCTTTCGCTGCTGCTGCTGCCGCTCATGGCCTTGTGGGCTGCGCTGTTCTACTACGCGATGGTCGATGAGATCAACGATGAGGCGGACGATGCGCTGGAGGACTATTCGGAACTGATCATTGTCCGCATGCTGGCGGGTCGGGAACTGCCGGCGCTCAACAGCGGCTCGAACAACAACTACTCCATTGTGCCCGTCAACGAGGACTATGTGAAGACCCATCCCCGGATCCATTATCGTGACGCCGAAGTTTTCATCCCCGAAAAGGAGGAGACCGAACCGGCGCGTATCCTGACGACGATCTTTCAGGATCGGGAGGGGCATTTCTACAAATTGACGGTGGCGACGCCGACCTTCGAGAAGGATGACCTGTTTCGGGCGATCTTTTACTGGATCATCTTTCTCTATCTTTTGTTGCTGCTGACGGTCCTGGGTTTGACCGTATGGGTCTTCCGCCGCACGATGCAGCCGCTTTATGCCCTCCTGCAGTGGCTTGACGGATACACGCCGGGGCGGGTGGCCGGACCGGTTCCCGTCGATGCCACGATTCCGGAGTTCCATCGCCTGAGCGTGACGACGCAGCAGGCCGTGAATCGCTCCGAGGAGCTTTTCGAGCGGCAGAAACAGTTCATCGGAAACGCATCGCATGAGTTGCAGACTCCGCTGGCCATTCTCGGCAACCGGCTCGAATGGCTGCTGGATTGCGGTGACCTGAAGGAGGAGCAGCTCGGCGAGCTGGTCAAGATGCAGCGCACACTGTCGCATGTGGTGCGGCTCAACCGGACACTGCTTTTGCTGACAAAGATCGAAAACGGCCAGTTCCCGGAGAGTTCGGAGGTTGATATTGCCGCGATCGTAAGCGAACAGCTTCCGCTCTACGATGAGATCTATGCTTCGCGCGGCATCGTGCAGACGATGCGGATTGCCGGGCCGCTTGTGGTGGAGATGAATGAGTCGCTGGCGACGATTCTGGTAACCAACCTGCTGAAGAATGCCTATGTGCATACCGCAGAGCAGGGACATGTAGAGGTGTCGGTTCATGACCGGACGCTCGAAGTCTATAATGACGGTACGGCACCGCTCGATGCCGACCATATCTTCGAACGCTTCTATCAGGGGACGAAAAAGGAGGGTTCGACCGGTTTGGGGCTGGCGCTTGTCAGTGCCGTAGGCCGCTATTATGGATTGCGTGTCGCGTACCGGTTTGTCGAAGGCCGGCATTGTTTTACGGTCGTATGGCCGTAACCCCTGCATGTTGCGGCGGTCTTCTCTTCGCTGGGCCCTTTCACAAGTTCCGCTGACGTATTTACACGGGCTGTCACAGTTCCGCCTGCCGCCTTTCATCCTTACAGCCGGATACTTTTGGCTTTGCCTCTCCGCCGCCCGTTCTTTCGCAACGGCCCGTTCCACTTGCTCTTTCCGGTTTTTGCCGCCGCATTTCGGGGGCGCGTCGCCCCTCCGCCCTCTTCGGACCAGTTCCTCCTGGTGCGCATCCCCGCTGCCCCGCACGCATCCGCCGTTCCGTCCATTCCGGAGGGGCCGCTCTTGCGTCTTGTCTTTGGATATTGCGCTTCATGAAAAAAGTGCGTTTTTTTCGCGGAATTTCGAATTCTTTTCAGAATCGGGCCGGACCTTTGTCCTGTGAACAAAAGAGATGTTTAACCGATAAAATCGAAAAGACCATGAAAAAGATGCTGATTCTCTCCCTGGCCCTCCTGACGCTGGGAATCTCGTCGGCGCAGGCCGACAATGACCGTCCGATCCGGATCGATCAACTGCCCGCGGCCGCACAACAGTTCATCCGCGAGTATTTCCCGACACAAAAGACCGCCTATGCCAAAAGCGAACGGGATTTTCTGGATACGACCTATGAGGTGGTCTTCGTAAACAGTTCGAAGATTGAATTCACCAAAGGCGGTGAGTGGAAAGAGGTTGACTGCAAGTACTCGACTGTGCCCGCGGCCATCGTGCCCCAACAGATCGCAGCCTACATGAAGGCCAACTTTCCCGACACGGAGGTCGTGCGCATCGAACGCGACAAACGGGAATATGAAGTGAAGCTGACCAATGGGCTGGAGCTGACTTTCGACCGGAATTTTGCGCTGGTCGATATTGACGATTAGCCGTGACGACAAATCCGAAACCGGAAGAGGCCTTTCCTTGGGAAGGGCTCTTTTTTGTCTCGTTCCTTGCGGGAGCGGGTTTGCCTGTACGGATCATCGGACGCCGCTGTTTTTTCGGTTTCGGGACAGTGGAATTTTAACCTCCGGAGGATCCGGATTCGCACGATTCTGCAGTGCTCGGCTGCTCAAAAGGGCCGCAAAGAGCCGTTGCCGGAAAAATGTCCGATCCTGCGCCGATGCGGTTCTGCGCCGATGCAGATCCGGATATGTCGGGCCGGAACGGACGCTGTCAATTTGCGGAAACTGCCGGGTTGGCCGATGGGGTGTATCGGCACAATTTGTATCGCCCCTCGGAATCGCAGCCTGCGCCGTAGATCGTTCCGTCGTTATCGACGGCGATCGTTTCGAGCACCTCGTCCGAGAGCGTATAGGCAGTGGTCGGATTCCCATTCGGATCGAAACGGAAGAGTTGCGGTTTGCTGTCTGCCATCTCCGACTTTTCGACACCCCAAACCAGACCGTAGATCGCATCATCCGTAAGGTAAAGATCTTCGAAGCCGATAACCGATTCCGGAACGGGTTGCACCCATCGCGGACGGGCCCCTTCGAGGTATTCGCAGCGGGGTTCGAAGAAATATCGGGCCGCTCTCGGATGCAGCCCGTTTTCGGAAATATCGAACAACTCCAAAACGCCTCCTATGTAGGTCGCCCCTGCAAGCATCTTTCCGTCGGGACTCAATCTGACACGGACGGCATAATCCGTCAACGACCAATTGGCCTCCGGATCGTCGGACAATTGCGGATAGGCGGTATAAAGGTCATGACAGGTTTGCGCGGAGGGATTCCAGAATCCATATCGCATTTTATCGTCATTCCCCTTTACAATGAATTCGTTTTTATGGCGAAGCACCTGTTTGATGCGATTGGGAGCCGTCGGAATCGGATACTCCGTAAAACAGGGCTTCCGATCCAGCAAAACAGAGACTATGTCGAAAAGTATGATTTTGTTTCCCGTGAGATCAAAGACGGTTATCGACCCGTCGTAATTCGTATTGACCGAGTTAATGCCGATGAGTTCTCCCGGCCCGCGCCCTTTTGCCCCGAAACTCTTGAGGTGTGTGCCGTCGCTTTTACGGAAGATATGAAGAGATGTTGTCTGCAGGTAGGAGTCATGCACGATCAGCAGCGAGTCCAAGATCATCAGGTCTTTCGGCCAGCTGAACAGGAACGAATCGTTCAATACCGCAGTTGTACACGCCATGGTTTGTCGGGCCGTTATTCTCCCTTCGTATTTGATGGGGCGGCTGCAACTATGGCAACAAATGACCAGAAGTGCGAGAATTGCTGTCTTTTTCATGGCTGTATGGCTGTCAGGTTTAGGTGGCGGACGGTTTTTCACCGATGGTAAAATTAGACATTAATTGTTAAATCTGCAATAGGGGCCTTTCTCCGGAATGTCCGATATGCAGGAGCTATTTCAACAGCAGGCGGTTTTGTATGGGTGGTGCCTGTAGTTCCGAGGTTGTTTTACACCTTCGTGCATCGAGGGCGGAATCGGCCGGAGCTGGAAAAGGAGGGGGGGGGAGGGCGGAATACGAAGATTAAGGTCTGAGACCCAAGATCGGGAATCCGGCGTCGGGTCTCGGCGTCAGGGAGGGCTGGGCCGGAGTCAGGCAGACACCGGCTGGTCGGCGGAGACGCGGAATTACATCCGGCTTTACAATTCCGAGGCGGGAGGAATGGGCGTTGTGACCGTCGGTCTCTTCCCGTCGTAAATGACGACAATCATAACGGCGATGATGACCAGTGCCATGCCGGCTATACCGGCTATTGTAAGGGGTTCTCCAAAGTAAAGGACTCCGATTGCAACGGCCGTGAGCGGCTCCAGCGCTCCGAGAATCGAGGACAGTGTCGGTCCGATGGCTTTGATCGCCTTGACCAGCGCGATGTTCGAAATGGCGGTGGCCGGTAATGCCAGCCCAAGAATATTCCCCCATGTGCGGCCCTCCGTTACTGCATGCAGTCCCGTTGTGAGCGACCCCGCAACGGCGAAAAGCATCGCGCCGATGGCCATGACCAGCAAGGTCAGGGTTGTCGATTCGACCTGTGCGGCGCGCGTCTTGCGGACGCCGATAATGTATCCCGCATACGAAATGACGGAGAAACAGGCGGCGACGATGCCGATTGTCGGATTGCCCCCTTCCGACCGGATCTCTCCCGCCGAAAGCAGAACGGCTCCGGCCAGCGAAATTACGATTGCCGTGAAGAGAACTCCGGAGAACCGTTCGTGGAAAAGCAGCGTCATGGCGACCGCTACGGCCAACGGATAGAGGAAATGGATGGTCGATGCCACTCCCGTTGCGATGTTGGCGTAGGCCAGAACAAGACTGAAGGAACAGCCTGCACGCAAAAGACTCAACAGGAATACGGCGCCGAAGTTGCGCCGGTCGAGCCGGAACCGCCAGCCGGATGCCAGGACGAAAGGCAGCAGGGCCAGCGATGCGACGCCCCACCGATAGGTCAGCACGTCGAAAGGCGACAGCCCCTCTTGCAGCAGGATGACGGTGAACAGGGGTGCCAGCCCGAAGGTTGACGACGACAAGGCGGCATAGACGATTCCTTTCAGATGGGTCATTTGGAGCGTGTGCAGTTAAAGATGCATTACAAAGATAACGTCCTTTTCGGAAAAAACGCAGGGGAGTCCTGTTTTTGTGGCTGGTGACGGCGGATCGTCCCGTCGGGCGCTTGTCCGGCCCGACGGGACGTTTGATGCGATGTCCTGCATGGCTTGCCGGACGGTGCGGCCCTGCATTTGATACTTGCACGGGCAATCCGCCCCTTCGCACCCCCCCCCGCCGCTTCGGAAATATCGGTTCGCCCTCCTCTTGCCGGGTGTTGCAATTGAGACCCGGATTCTCTTTTTTGATTCATCCGTTGACCTTTTCCTGCCGAATAGCGACCCGAACGTAAAAAACGAATCCTTTTTCTTTCGATTCCAAAAAAAAGATGTAATTTTGTTGATCGGAAAAAGCGGGAGAGAGCCGACGGTCTCGTCTTCGGAATGGCTCTCTCCGCCCCAACTTAAAACTTCTGTTGTCAGAATGAGCCGTTATGTCATCGGTCTGGATTATGGAACAGACTCTGTCCGCGCATTGTTGGTCGATGCCCTTACAGGCAGGGAGATCGATACCGAAGTAGCACCCTATTCCCGTTGGAGCAGGGGCCTTTACAGCGACCCTGCTGCCATGCGATTCCGGCAGCATCCTCAGGATTATCTCGACGCATTGCAGCTTGCAGTACGCAACGTGACGGAACGGCATCCGGAAATCGTCCCGCAGATTGTCGCGTTGTCGGTCGATTCGACGGGCAGTACCCCCTGCCTGACCGATCGGAACGGTGTGCCGCTGGCCTTGTACGACCGTTATGCGGAAAATCCCGATGCGATGTTCGTGCTGTGGAAAGACCATACGGCACAGGCGGAATCGGACGAAATCAATGCCCTCTGCGCTGCGTCGCCGGTCAATTATGCCTGTTTTACCGGCAACAACTATTCGGCTGAGTGTTTCTGGTCGAAAATATTGCATCTGCTGCGGCGCGACGAGGCCCTGCGGCGCGATGCCTGGTCGGCCGTCGAACTCTGCGACTGGATCCCCGCCGTGTTGACGGGTTGTCCCGACGCTGCAAGCGTAAGGATGGGACATTGTGTGGCCGGAGCCAAGTTGATGTGGTCGGAGAAGTGGGGCGGTTTCCCGCCCGAATCCTTCTTTGAGGCGCTCGACCCGCTGCTCTTGCCCATCGTGCGCCATCTGCCGAAGGAAAATTACGGCTGCGACGTCGCCGCAGGCTCCCTGACCGAAGAGTGGGCCGAAAAATTGGGCCTTCGGCCCGGAATAGCCGTCGGTGTCGGGAACATCGACTCCCATTCGGGAGCCGTCGGTGCCGGAATCCAACCCGGTACGGTGGTGCTCAATCTCGGCACGTCGGCCTGTTACATGGCGGTGGCTCCGGTCGAACAGATTGGAGATCGGGTCATCGAAGGGGTCTTCGGCCAGGTCGAAGGATCGATTCTGCCCCGCATGATCGGCTTCGAAGCCGGACTCTCTGCTTTCGGGGATGTCTATGCGTGGTTCAAACGGTTGCTGTGCTGGCCGTTGCGGGAGATTCTCGCAAAGACACGGCTGGTCGATGACGCAACGCGCGACAGGCTCATTGCCGAAACCGAAGAGCAAATCATGGGTGCGCTTACGGCCGGAGCCGAAGCGCTGCCGCTGCGGGCCGATGCTCCGTTGGCAACCGACTGGCTCAATGGCCGCCGGTCGCCCTTTACGGACAACACGCTCACGGGGACACTTGCCGGATTGCGCCTTTCGACCTCGGCGCCCGAAATCTATCATGCCTTTGCCGAAGCGACGGCCTTTGCTACGAAACGGGTTCTCGACCATCTGGTGGAGCACGGCATTGTCATTGAACGTCTGGTCGGTGTGGGCGGCATCGCCCAAAAGTCGCCCTTCGTGATGCAGCTGCTGGCCGACACGACCGGTATGCGGATCGACGTCTCGGACTGCAAACAGGCCGGAGCGATGGGGGCGGTGATCCACGCGGCTACCATCGCGGGACTCTACCCTTCGGTCACCGAGGCGCAGCAGGCGCTCTGCGCCCCCGCGTCGTGCAGCTACGTGCCCGACGTGTCGCGGCAGGCAGTGCTGAACGAACGCTATGCCCGTTACCGCGCCGTGGGCGCCTTCACCGAACGACTGAAAAACAATCGATAGAACTTCAATCAACCAATGAATCTACTCAAAGACCCGAACAAACGCAAGTGGGTGATCGTGGCGACCATGTTCATCGCCATCATCTGCAACTACCTCGACCGGCAGCTGCTCTCGATCCTCAAACCCGAAATTCTGGAACATTTCGGCATCGGCGACATGCAGTACGCATGGATCGTCAACGTCTTCCTGATCTGTTACGCGCTGATGTACCCCGTATCGGGGATTCTGGTCGACCGTTTCGGCCCGAAGCGCGTCATGCTGGCCGGAATCGTCATCTGGTCGCTGGCCTGCATCGGAGGCGGTATGTCGCAGACCGTCTGGCAGTTTGCCGTGTGCCGCGGCATCCTGGGACTGGCCGAGCCGACGATCTTCGCCGGACAGCTGGTGGCCGTGACGCTCTGGTTCGAGAAGCGGCAGCGTGCGACGGCCAACAGCCTTTGTACGGTCGGCGGATCGCTGGGCGCGGTGATCGCACCGCTGGTGATCGCATGGCTCATGCGCTGGTTTTCGAACTGGCAGGAGGTGTTCCTCGTGGCCGGTGTGGCGGGTCTCGTCATCGCGGGGCTGTGGATGGTCGTCTACCGCACGCCGTCGCAGGAGATTCTCGACCGTACGGTCAACGTAGACCGGATGACCTCCTCCGGCGAGGAGCAGAAGTCCTTCACGCTGGGCGGGCTTTTCCGTACGCGCACGCTGTGGGGCGCCTTCCTGATCCGTCTGATAAGCGACCCCGTGTGGTATTTCTGCTGTTTCTGGCTGCCGGGCTACCTGCGCGGCATGGGCGAGGCGCAGAACCTCACGCACGAACAGACGCTCAACATGATCCAGTGGATCGGCGGCATCCCGTTCCTCGTCGGTGCGCTGGGCGGAATCCTCACCTCGGTCTGGTCGGATTCGATGATAAAGCGGGGTCGCAGCGCACTGTCGGCGCGCAAGGTCATGCTGATGGCGGTGGTCGTCGTCGCACCGCTCTGTGCGGCGGTGCCTTATGTCGGCGCCAGCGAGACGCTCTCGTTCGCATGGCGTGTGGGGCTGGTCGTGGCGATTTTCAGCCTCGTGGCGGTGATGTGCCTCAGCTGGCTCTATACGCTGCCGGTCGTGCTGGCCGAGACCTTCCCGATCAAGAACGTGGCCAGCGTGATGGGCATTTGCTGCGGTGCGGGCGCACTGGGCAGCGTGGTGTTCAACCAGTTCGTCGGGTCGATCCCGTCCGAAGCGTGGTATACGCTCTTCGCGATCATGGGTACGCTCCACATCATCGCGGCCGTCGTGTTGTGGAAGATGGTGCGTCCCGAGTCGCCGGAGACGAAATAAACGAATAAACTGTCGAATTGCTATGAAGACGATAAAGGAATCCGCGCGCGACATTCCCGTCCGCGCCGAGGCGGACGTTCTGGTCGTGGGCGGCGGCCCCGCCGGCATCATGGCCGCCGAGGCGGCTGCGGGCGACGGCCTGCGCGTAATGCTCGTCGAGAGCCGCGGTTTTCTGGGCGGCAACCTTACGATCGGCCTGCCGATTCTCGGTTTCCTGGGCCGCAAGGGCAACCAGATCATCGAGGGGTCGGCGCAGCGGTTCATCGACCGGCTGCGTGCACGCGGCGCGGCGAGCGAACACCGCCCCTGCAAGAACCACATGAGCCTGACGATCATCGACGAGGAGGAGGTCAAGCGCACGGCGCTCGAAATCATGGAGGAGAAGGGCGTCGAGGTATTGCTTTACACCTTTTTCGCCGATGCGATCCGCGAGGGGGATGCGGTGAAGGGCGTCGTCGTCGAGAGCAAGGCGGGCCGCGAAGCGATCCTGGCCAAAACGGTCATCGACTGCACGGGCGACGGCGACGTGGCCTTCCGTGCGGGCGTCGAGTGCCGCAAGGGCGACGCCGAAGGCGGCATGCAGCCGCCGACGCTGATGTTCTGCATGAAGGGTGTCGACGTGCAGCGGCTGCGCGACGCGATCGTCGGACATCCCGACGTCTACGACATGGACGTCATGCCGCCCGAACAGTTCCGCACGGGCAAATTCATCACCGTGGGGCTGCGCACGCAGATCCGGCAGGCGCAGGCGGCCGGATACCGTATTCCGGTGGCGCGCACGATCCTCATCACGGGACTTGCCGACGACGAGATCTGGGTCAACATGTCGCGCGTGAGCGGCGTCGATTCGACCCGTCCCGAGAGCTATACCTACGGGGAGATCGAAGGACGCAAACAGATTTACGAGATCGCGCGCTACCTGCGCGAGTTCGTGCCGGGCTTCGCCGACGCCCGTATCGAGAAGGTCGCTCCCTTCATGGGTATCCGCGAGAGCCGCGTGATCGTGGGCAGATACGTCCTCACGGCCGAGGACATCATCGCGTGTCGCCGCTTCGGCGATGCGATCGCCGTGGCGGGCTATCCGGTGGACATCCACCACGCCAAGGGCGGCGACTGCACGATGCACTTCTGCGACGACAGTTACGACATTCCCTACCGCTGCCTGCTGCCCGAACGGGTGGCGGGACTGCTGGTGGCGGGCCGCTGCTCGTCGATGAACCACGAGGCGATGGCTTCGACGCGCGTCATGTCGACCTGCATGGCGTTGGGCGAAGCGGCCGGACGCGCCGCACGGCTGGCCTTGAAGGCGGGCGTGCAGCCCGCCGATCTCGACGTGGAGGCGCTGCGCGCCGAATTGCGTGCGACGGGCGCCTATTTGGGATAGAATTACCCGATTAATTCATCCGACATTTTCGCTGAGCCGAATGAGCAGAGCCGCGCTTGCGCGAGCTATGCCATGGCGAGAAAACGAAGAATAAAATTCAAGATAAAACATCAACCGATACTGAAAATGAAACAGATTGAAGAACCGGCCCGGCGGATTCCGGTGCGTGCGGAGGTGGATGTCCTGGTCGTGGGCGCAGGCCCTGCGGGACTTATGGCAGCCCAGGCGGCTGCTTTGGAGAAAGGCACCAAGGTAATGCTCGTCGAGAGCCGCGGTTTCTTGGGCGGCAACATGACCATCGGTCTGCCGCTGCTCGGATTCCTCGGGCGCAAAGGCAACGTCGTCATCAAGGGGCTGCCGTTGCAGTTCGTCGAGCGTCTGCAAGAGAAGGGGCTGGCTACGCACCACCGTGCATGTCCGCTCCACGTCAGCCTAACGATGATCGATCCCGAGGGAACGAAACATCTGGCATTCCAGATTATCAAGGAGTGCGGCATCGACCTGCTGATGTACGCCTTCGCAACCGACGTCATCATGGAGGGCAACACCGTCAAAGGCGTAATCATCGACTCCAAAAAGGGGCGCGAAGCGATTCTCGCCAAGCGCGTCATCGACTGTACGGGCGACGGCGACATCGCCTACCGTGCAGGCGCACCGATGAACTACGGCAACGAAAAGGGCATCGCGCAGCCGCCGACGCTCATGTTTTCGATGCGCGGAGTCGATTCGCGCAAACTGCGCGACGCCGTGGCCGACCATCCGGACATCTATGACATCGACTTCATCCCCAACGAGTTCTTCCGCGCGGACGACAACTGTACGTTCGTCGGCTTCCGCAACCAAATCAAGAAGGCCCGCGAGGCAGGCTACAAACTCCCTGTCGAGCGTACCATCTTCATGACGGGCATGGCTCCCGACGAGTGGTGGGTGAACATGTCGCGCGTCAACGGCATCGACGCAACCGACCCTGCACAGTACACGCAGGGCGAGATCATCTGCGCCGAGCAGAACGAGGAGATCGTACGCTATCTGAAGGCATACATCCCCGGTTTCGAGAATGCATATGTGGACCGTGTCGCTCCGTTCATGGGCATCCGCGAAACCCGTCGCATCGTCGGGGAATACATTCTGACCGAGGACGACATCTTCAACTGCGCCAGGTTCGACGACGTCATCGCCGTCGCAAGTTATCCGGTGGATCTTCACCATCCGGTGGGCGGCGACTGCTCGCTCTACTGGTGTCCGGACTGCTACGACATTCCGTACCGCTGTCTGATACCGCAGAAAATCGACGGTCTCATCGTCGCCGGACGCAACGTGTCGATGACGCACCTCGCACTGGCTTCCGCCCGCGTCATGGCTCCTGCAATGGCTCTCGGCGAAGCTGCGGGCAAGGCTGCGGCACTCTCCATCAAGGAGAATGTCGAACTGCGCGACCTCGACGTCCGAAAACTGCAAGAGTCGCTCAAGGCGGAGGGTGTATATTTCAGAGAGTAGCGTATGTTCCGCAGGATTCTGATAATTACCGGTGTACTGCTGTCGCTCGCCGGTGCCGCCGAAGCAGGCAAAAAGGCTGAATCCGACGACGGCCTCCACCGTGTGATGACGTGCAACATCCGCATCACGGGGCTCGAAGCCGACGCTCCCTACCCGGAACGGGTCTGGGAGAACCGCCGTGATCTGTGTGTCGGGACGATCCTTTCGCGGCGTCCCGATATCATCTGCATGCAGGAGGTGATCTACGACTCCTACGCCTATCTGAAGGAGAAGTTGCGCGGCTACATGCCCTACGGATTCGCGGGGCCGGAGATGGATCCCTATACCGAAGGGTATCACTTCATCGGCAAGAACGTGATCTTCTTCCGCCGCGACCGCTACGAGTTCGTCTCGGCAGGGTGCTACTGGCTGTCGGAGACGCCGCTCATTGGCGGCAGCTGTTCGTGGAACACCACGCGGGCGCGCCACTGCAACTGGGTGCGGCTGCGCGACAAACGTTCGGGCCGCGAGCTGCGCGTATTGGACGTGCATCTCGACCACAAGAGCGACGAGGCGCGCCGCGAGCAGATCCGCATGGTGATGGAGGAGTGCGCGCAGTACGCTCCCGATTTCCCGCAGATTCTCTGCGGCGATTTTAACGCGGGGATCGGCAGCGCGCCGATCGCTTACATCCGCACGGTCGATGGCTGGCGCGAGATGTATGAGACGGTCCACGGGCAGGGCGAGACGGGCTTCACCGCCCATGCCTTCAAGGGCGAGGAGTACAAGCCCAAGAAGTCGCGCCGGATCGATTTCATCTTCTGTCGCGGCGACGTGGAGGTGTGCGATGCGGAGATCGTGCGCGACCGCAAGGGGACGATGTACCCCAGCGATCACTATTTCCTCTTCTCGGAGTTCATGCTGCGGTGAGGGGTGCGGAGAGACAATAGGGGGCGGACGGTTTTAAAACCTCCCGCCCCCTACTGTTCGGGAATGGCGCATCGGAGCCGGCTTCCGGAACGTACCGGCCATGATAGGACAGAGCCTGCAGGAGCCTTTCAAACAGGGGAACGGCTTTGTCCGGCATGGTCAGAAGATGCCCGTGAGCATCGCCTTTACGACGTTGCGGTCGGGATTCGTGCCGCCGTATTGTTCGTAGGTGTAGTTGAGCTGGCAGCGCAGCTGTTTGAAGGGCCGATAGGTAACTCCTGCCGTGTAGTTCGTCTGCCGTGCCGCCGACTGCCCCGATACGCCCTCGAACTGTTCGAACCGCAGGGCCGGCAGCCATTCGGGTGTCACCCAATATCCCGCCATCAGATAATACCCCATGCTGTCGAACGTTCCGTACCTGCCGGCCGGCTCCTCGAAAAAGCCGGTTGTGCCGCTTATGTACTCGCCGCGGGCGATCCATCGCCCGTCGTCGTAGCAGATGCCGCCGCCATAACGCTGCCGTGCGGCGTAACGTTCTCCCGTCTCGCCCCAATAGCCGTATCCGGCAAGGGTCAGCGCCGAAAACGGCCGGACCATCAGCCGCGCGACGAGATCCTTGCTTTTGTTCCTGTCCTTGGCGTTGATCCCTTCGCCATTGAAAATACCGATGTTGTAGCTGAGAATATCGTATCCGTCGCGATGGATGAACCCGCCGTAAAGCTGTGCACCCAGATCCCGCCCCGTCGCCTTGATGCCGCTCACATCCTCGAAGCCCATCAACCGCGCGACGGCCATCGAATATTCGATGAATTCGAACTTGAGCGGGACGTAATGCGTATTTTCGATCGTGAAGGGAACCTTGAACTGCCCGATCTGCACGTTGAGCGCCCGCATCGGCCTGAAGCGAAAGTAAATATCGACAATCTTCGGTGCGGCGAACTCCACCTGCAGCCGATAGTCGATCTTGGGCGAAATATCGCCCTGCAGGTCGAGACGCGCCCGTTTGATGAAGAAGGTCGAAACGTCGTCGCTCCATTCATATCCCGCCTGGATGTAGCCCGATATGCGGGGAAGGTGTGCCGCAAGCCGTTCAAGAGCCGACTGTCGGGTTTCGAGTTCCCCGATTTTGGCGGACAATGCCGTCGCGGCAGGCTCGGAAAGCGAATCCTGTTCCTGTTCCTGTGCCGTCCCCGTCGCTGTCGAAAACAGCATGAACGCCATTGATAGCAGCAATGCAAATGATTTGTCCATGATCTGATGCCCGATATTTTCCGCCGCAAAGGTCGGAAAATAATTCCGTATTGCCTTACATGAAAATACCCAAAATGCAACGCTGCAAAGAACGTACCCCGCTGTATCCCGCAAATTTCCATGCCGGATGGCCGCATCTTGCGCATGCGGGGCGGACGTCGGAGCCGTCGTATCAAACGAAGACTCCCGTTTCAACGGAAACGGGAGCGTGCGTCATCTCGCGGTCGGGAGGCCGCTCCTGAAGAGAATCCCCAGGATCAACGGCGCGGCAAGGGCATCGAGAGCGTTCGGGCATCGAGATAGCTGCCCGGATAGATGCTTCCCAAACCCCAGACACGGCGTCCGTTCTGCCAGTTGACCGCCTGCCCGTTCGAGATTGTGAACCAGCCGGTGGCGAGCCGGCGGACGATGTTGTTTTTCTCCGGATTGGAGACTTTCTGTTGCGGCATGTACCAGATCGAGGCCTGCGGATGTTTCATCGGGATGGGTTCATAGATCCGCCCGTCGATGATCACCGTCCCCGGCAACAGCCGCTCCGTCCGCATCGAGTCGGGGATGCGCTGAAGCAGCTCCTGAAGTTCCTTGTCCAACTGCTCTTCGGCCCGTTCGACCGGTGTCTTGCGGGCCTCTTCACGGAGTTTCCGTTCCACCGAAGATTCGGTGACGTTCGTCTCCTGTGCCCGGCCGCCAAGGGCTATGCACAGTAGTAAAATCGTGAAAATGAATGATCGCTTGTTCATATTGTTCGGTTTCTGTTGACTTGCGCAGTTAAAAAACCTCCTGCAAAATCCTTACCGACTGCACGGCATGAATGGCATCGAGGTGGTAGCCGTAATAGACCAGCATCGCATTCAGGTAGGCTACCCGCTGATGGCGGTTGAGACCAAGATCGGGAAGCGCACGGACGTCGCATGACAGCAGATTGTGCAGAATGCGGGTGTCGTCGCATGACAAAACGGCGTTGTGGGCGGGACGGATCAGGGTATAGGTTCCCTCTTGAATGTCGAACAGGGCACCCGGCAGATAGGAGTTGCCGGGGGAGAATCCCAAAAACCGGCTCAGATTCGAGAGAAACCACAGATGGAAATCGGCAACCCCTTCTCTCATCGCGTCCAATGCCGCAACCGATCCCCATACGAAGTCGAAAAGTGCCGCGTTGGGTTCGGACTCCTTGACCAGCCGGTACAGGACTTCGGCCATAAAGAGTGCAATGGTCGATTTGCGGACATCGAACGGCAGCGTTTGGAGGATAAGGCCGTTGTGCACGTCGCGCAGGCGGTGCAGCTGCATGCGCGGCGATTCGAGCCCTTCGAACTCGATGGCGAACATCGGTTGGAAAAGAGCCAGTTTCGAGCCGTGACCGCGCGTTGAGCGGACTCCCTGCACCATGTAGTTCTGACGGCCGTACAGGTCGGTAAGCAGATAGGCGACCATCGATGAATCGCCGTATTTGAGTGTATGCAGAACGATGCCGCGTGCCTTGTAACTCTTCATTCCGTTTGCCATTTGATCCGGCGGATCTGCATCCTTCGCCGCCCTCTCTTGAAGTATAACGGCGGATCTGCGCAAATAATTGCCGCCGTTCGAATTTGTTTGTCCGCTCCCGCACGGATCCGGACCGCTTCCGCAAAGATAGCGCAATATCGGCTGCCGCAAAAAAAATATTCCGCGATTCTCGCGGAATATTTTTCTTCTGCAGATTCCGGACAGAGGTTCCGGAGTCTGAAGGTTTGCCTTATCGGGCCGTTCTTGCCGAGAATGTCCGGTTGGCGGAGGAGGCTGCACTGTTGTCGATTTCAAGCGGCCCATTGTAGTTTGCCGTGATCTTATGTCCTTCCGAATCAAACATGACGACCTCGACTTTGTAACCGCCCGAACCGTTGTCGCTGATTTTCACATACGAATCCTCTCTTGGCTGGCCGAGGACATGGAAATCGTAATCCGCCGTTCCGGCAACGACATTTCCCGTAGGCGACCAGTGCTGCAGTTTCAGACCAAAATACTGCGGCTTGAGATAATATCCGCGATCGGCCGTCATCGCAACACCCTTGCGCGGCTCTTCGGCAATGGTATAGGTTCCATAGGGAGCAGCCGCACCATTCTCTGCCGGCGTATAGAAATCTATACGGATATCCCAACTCTCCTGATCGGAGCCCAGGGGACTCTGCCACAACTCAAGCTGCCAGTTATGTGCATCTCCCTCCGATTCCGCAAGTTTGCCCTTGTAAATCAGCCCCGAAGAGTATCCAAGCGTTCCCAGATCGAAATCGGCATCCAGATTATCCTCCGTATAGTAGAACTTGTTGTACTCCCGCCAGTTGTTCTTGAACGACAGCGGACCTTCATAGCTGAACTCGTAATAGCCGGCTTCCTTCTCTACCTCCCAGCCGTCCTGCATTTCCGTCGTATAGCAGGGCACGTTGCCGCTGATCTTGTAATTCCTGGTCGCAGCGTCGTATTCGACCGTGATCTTTGCGAAATCGTACTTCCAGTTGTCCTTGTTGGCCTCGAAGCCGCCCGTTTCACACAGATACAGGTATTCGCTCTCGATATATTCGCCGTTCTCCGTTGCGAAGAAGTAGGAGTTTACGCCGTATGACGTACTCGGAGAGACGGTTCCAACCCCCGTATAGTTGTTGTAAAGAGGCTGCGTAACCAGGTACTCCCGTGCCGGAAGCGTGATCGAGGTCGTTGCGGGATCGTCGCAGCCTTCCGGTTTCTCTTCGAAGAAAATGAGGTATGCCCCGATCTCTTTGCCGCCGGCCGTCTGCGTTGTAAGCCGGACATGATACCCGTAATTGTAATCCCCGCCTTCGTAGGTCGCCGTCGATTCCGTGAAGAGGAACTTGGAGTTGTTGAACGTAACCACCTTTTCGGGGCTCGCCTCTCCCAGGCCGGAAGCGTTCAGACCTGCAACCTTGTAGGTGCCGGCTTCCGTAACGGCCAATGTCCGTTCTTCACCCGTCTGGATATCCTCGCCATCCTTGTACCAGCGATAGGAGACCGCCCCCTCGATCGGTGCAATCGTCAGGATGATGGTTTCGCCCCGGGCTCCTTCCTCTTTGCCTTCGATCGTTCCGGCTGCGGCAGGCGGAACGGACGAACGGCCCAGTTGCGAGAACTCCACCTCCTGTTCCAGTGTCCCGGCCTGGATCGTCACCGTACCTTTTCGTGTGTCATTGTCGCTGTTGGCCGATGCCGTTACCGTAATCTCCGCATTCCCCACACCGGAAGTCGGAGTCATCGTGTACCAGTCGTCCTCCTGCGGCCGTGTGGCGCTCCACGATGTGTTCGTCTCTATGATAATTCGGAGTGTTCCGCCTTCATGGAGGATCGCCGTCTCTTCCGAACAGCGGGCCTCCAGTGTCTCCTGCTCCGTTTCCGGATCTTTCTCGCATCCGACAGACAGTGATACGCCTGCAATTGCCATCAGGCAGTAAACGTAGAGTCTCTTCATTGATTCGTGGTTTTGTACTTATCGCAACTCCGGATAAGCGGTTAACGACAACGGAAAAATAAGACGGGAGTTGCCCTTGATCGGAGACTTCCTTCGCGGAAGCGGTGACCGAACGGCGCCTTATTGCCTCTTGAATCCCTGTCGGGATCGAGGTTGTCGCAAAGGTAAAATGCGGCCGTTTTATCTCCAAGCGCGGGATTTTCCCAATCCGACAAATTGTCAAAACGGGAAAATTTCGTTTTGATGCCTAACGCCTGATACTCTGCGGCAAACAAGCCGGAAATTGTGAGAAAACGACATGAAACAAGGCCCGAAAACAACCGTTTTATTGCTTCAGGCCTTGTGAATGTGTCAAACTGTTACCGTCGGCGTGCCGTTTGCGCTGTTCGCGGAATTGGGACGGCGGAACGCCCTTTGCGGCCTGGAACAGCCGGTAGAAGGTGGACATGGAGTGGAATCCCAGTTCGTGGACCAAGGCCTTGATGGGTGTTTCGTCATTCGGGTCGGAGAGAATCCGGACGGCGGCATCGATCCGGAATGAATTCACATAATAGACGAACGACAGTCCCGTATAACGCGAAATCGCTTCGCTGAGATAGGTGCGGTTTGTCGAGAGCAGTTTCGCTACGGCGTCGCGCGACAGGTCGGGGCGCATGTAGATCTTCTGTTCGGACATCAGCGTCTGCAGGCGGGTGAAGAGGTCGTAGAGCTTGTCGTCCTGCTCCGTTTCCGTATGATAGACGATTCCCTGTTCCGGTTCGCGGGTATATTTCTGCAGCTGTGTACGGTACCATTTCTCCTTCTCGGCCGCCTCCTGGCGCAGCTTCAGGATCTGACGGTATCCCCGTTCCTTGCGGTAATAGAGTATGAATGCCCCGATGGCCAGAATGACGACGATCAGGAGAATCAGAACGACGACCTGCAGCCGCCTCTGCCACGTCAGATCCTGTACCCGCAGTTCGTTTTCATAACGCTCTTTCTCATTCTGGATCTTCAACTCCGCAATCGCCTTCTCCTGTTCGATGTTGAACATGCTGTCGGCTTTCGCGTGGTACATCTTGTAGTACTTCAATGCCGCCGCCGGTTTGTGCAGCGATTCGTAGAGCGACGACAGATTGTAGTAGAGCAGGTAGAGTTTTTGGGACCGCCGGTCCATCTCCGCCACCGAAATCCCCTGCTCCATGATTCTCAACGCCTCTTCGTAACGCCCGTTCTGCTGCAGGTAGCGGCCGTAGCCGAGGTAGGCATCGACATCCGAGAAACGCCCGCTGTCGGAGCCTTCCGCTATGGCTTTCCGGTAACTCTCCGCGGCCTCTTCCCTGCGGCCGAGCGCCATGAGAATGTCCCCGTACAGCGAATAGACTCCGCGCTCGTCGGAATAGGCCCTGGCAAGCGGCAGCGCATATCGGATGTATTCCAGCGCCCGATCGTATTGTCCGAGGACGTAATACATGTACGACGAGATGACCGCTCCGGTAAAGACCATGAACTCGTTGCCGTATTGCCGCCCCAGGTCATGGACTTCAAGGGCATACTGCAATCCGGCCGGATCGTTCCGGAAGTAATAGGCCAGCGCGATGTTGCTTTTCAGCGGAAAGATCCGGCTGGCGTCACCGCTCATCTCCGCATAGCGGAGCCCTTCCATCAGATTCGAAAGCCCCTTGCCGTAATCCAGCTCCACGAAGAGCGCATAGGAGCCCACGACGTTCTGAATGGTTGCCAGCGCCCAGTAATCCTTCTGGCGGGAGGCTTCCTCGCGGGCTTCGTCGATATACAGGGAGAGGGAGTCGTAGCTGCTGCCCGTCAGGTAGTGGCTTTGCGCCAGATAGACCAGTCCGTAGAGGCCGGCTTTTTCACCCCCCCCCTCCGTTTTTCCGAAATTCCGCAATTCCCGCGACAGGTTCAGCGATTGTACGGCATCCTGCCGTTCGAAAGCCTCTTTGATGGCGCGGATCTTCTCTGCAAGCAGGGTGTCCGCATCATCCGATGAGGGCAGGGTGCCGAAGTTGCGGCCCGCGTGGCAGGCCGTAACCAACAGCAATGTGGCGATTGCGATATTTTTCCCGATTTTGCCCATCTTGTTTTTCTCCCGTCCGATATGGTTCCGCCCGTGTGCCGGCAGGCGGGGTCTGTTGTGCCGGAGCCGCTCTTTTCCGGCTCCTCCGGCGCAGGGCCCTGCCGCGCGTCACATCTTCACGGCATCGAGCCGCGCCCAGCCTTCGCGGACGGCCGTGCCTGTAACGGAGAAACCGTTGGCGCGTGCCGCTTCGCCCAGCATCTCCAGATCGCATTCCAGAATGCCGCTCATCGACAGCCAGCCGCCCGTGCAGAGTGCCGCACCGTATGCCGGCAGGTGCGAAATGAGGATATTGCGATTGATATTGGCCGCGATAAAATCGTAATGGCGTCCCGCAATCGTTTCGATTCCTCCCAGCACCGGCAGGACTTTTCCCTCGACCCCGTTGGCGCGGATGTTCTCGATGCAGTTCCCGTAGGCCCACTCGTCGATGTCGATCGCATCGACGCTTGCCGCACCCCGCAGGGCCGCAATGATGGCCAGAACCCCCGTCCCGCTGCCCATGTCCAGTCCGTGAAGCCCCCTGACATCGTGATCGAGGATTCCGGCGGCCATCAGACAGGTGGTGGCGTGATGTCCCGTTCCGAACGACATCTTCGGCATGATGACGACTTCCAGCGGCGCGGCGGCGGGGGCATGGAACGGTGCGCGGATCGTGAGCCGGCCATCGACCTCGACCGGCGTGAAATTCTTCTCCCAGACGGCATTCCAGTTCTGAGGTTCGATGCTCAGATAGGCGGCGCGCGTGATTCCGTAACGTTCCAGTACCGTATCGACCTTGCCTTTGCAGCCGGCAAGCCGTTCCGCCGGAATATAGGCCTTCAACCGTGCGCCCTCCTGCTCGAAACTTTCGAACGGATAATCGGCAAGTTCCGCCATGAGTATCTCCGCCTGTTCCGCATCCTGGGCGTCGAGCGTCAGTTCGATGTAGTTCATCCGGTACGATATTATGTAAAATTTGTTACCTTTGTTTCGACAAAGGTAGGGATAAAATGGCAGAATACGGCAAACGTTGGGAAGAAATCGCCCGCAAGTATCGCATCCATATCAAGCTGGAGAAGCGGCTCTCTGAAAATACCGTCGAGTCGTACATGCGTGATCTGGAGCAGTTTGCCCATTTCATTCTCCGCATGTGGGACGTCCCGCCCCGGAAAGTCGAACCGCAGATGGTCGAACGCTACATGGCATGGCTGTTCGACCAGGGGCGGGAGAAGAGCTCGCAGGCGCGCATCCTGAGCGGGCTGAAGAGTTTTTTCAACTACCTGTTGCTCACGGAGGCGATCGAGGCGTCGCCGATGGAGTTCATCCAAAGCCCCAAGTTCGGACGCCATCTGCCCGATGTCCTCACGACGGACGAGATCGACCGCATCATCGGCGCCATCGATTGTTCGACCCCGAAGGGCCTGCGTGACAGCGCCATGCTTGAGGTGCTTTATTCCTGCGGGCTGCGCGTGTCGGAACTCGTCTCGCTGCGGCTGGGCGATCTCTTTTTCGGCGAAGGATACATCCGTGTTGTCGGAAAGGGCGACAAACAGCGGCTCGTACCCGTAAGCGACACCGCCCGCGACAGAATCTATGCCTACCTTGATTGCCGGAAGGGCGCCCGAAAGAGCGAGGAGATCCTTTTCCTGAGCAATCGGGGGAGACGGCTTACGCGCGTGATGGTCTTTAAGATCATCCGGCAGGCGGTGCTGCGGGCCGGTATCGACAAGCAGGTCAGCCCGCATACATTCCGTCATTCGTTTGCCACCCATCTGCTTGAAGGCGGGGCGTCGATCCGTCAGGTGCAGGAGATGCTGGGGCACGAGAACATCGTTACGACGGAGATCTACACGCATCTGAACAACGATCACCTGCGGGAGACCGTCGAACGCTATCTTCCGCTCCGATAGGTGTCGGGCCGCTGCAACGGCCGTGCGGCCTTTCGACTGCCGGAGAGCGCTCCTCTATCGTTTCGGGCCCTTGGCGGGGCCGCTTCTTTTGCGTTTCGGGCGGGTGCCGTTTTCATGCGGGGATGCCCCGCGCCGCGCCTTGTCGGGCCGTCCGGCCGTCTGCCCCGACCGGAAAAAATAGCTCTTCTGCCGGCGCTTCTCCTCCTGCGTGCGCGCTACATGGAGCTTCTCTCCCGTATAGGGGTCTTCTCCGGTGTAGAACATGACCGACGAAAGAGTCATCGGCGTAGGCGTCAGATCCTGCACCTGTTCGAGCGTGAAATGCAGCTTGCCCAACACTTTTCGCGCAAGCGCCTGCATGTCGTGCTCGGTACACCCCGGATGTGACGAGATGAAATAGGGAATCAGCTGGTAATTCAATCCATTGCGGCCGCAGATCGCATGAAAGTCGTCGTTCAGCCGCTCGAAAAGGGTGAATGACGGTTTGCGCATTCGTTTGAGCACCGAATCCTCGGTATGTTCGGGCGCCACCTTCAACCGTCCCGACGTATGGTATTTCAGGACCGTCTCAAGGTAATTGCTGTCGTCGAAGAGGTCGTAACGGATGCCGCTGCCGATGAACGCCTTCTTTACCCCTTTCACCGCACGGATCTTGGCGTAAAGATCGAGCAGCGGCCGGTGGTCGTTGTCCAGATTCGGACACGGACGGGGATGCAGACATGACGGACGGTGGCATCGTGCGCAGCGCGAACGGTCCCGTCCGCCCATCCGGTACATATTGGCCGAAGGGGCCCCTACATCGGAGATATACCCCCGGAAATCGGGCATCGCAACGATTCGCTGCACCTCGTTCAGAACAGAGCGTTCGGAGCGGGAGTGGATGAATTTGCCCTGATGGGCCGAAATGGTACAGAAGGCGCAGCCGCCGAAACAGCCCCGATGGATATTGATCGAATGTTTGATCATCTCCCATGCCGGAATGGCTCCCTTGCCGCGATAGCGCGGATGCGGCGCCCGCTCGTAGGGAAGGTCGAACGAATGGTCCAGCTCTTCGGTCGTAAGCGTCGCGTTGGGAGGCGTTACCACCACGAACTCTCTGCCGACCGGCTCTACAAGCGCATGATGCGGCTCCAGCAGATTGCTCTCCGTCTCGATGATCCGGAAATTCTCGCCGAAGGCGTGCGCATCGCCGCAGCACTCCTCGTAGGAGTGGAGCATCTGCCGGTCGTCGAGCCGTTCGACACAGGCGCTGTCGGCCAGGAAAGCGACCTGCCGGATACGCCGCAACAGTTTCGCATTGTATCCGTTGCGGAGTGCTTTGGCAACCTCCTGAACGACCCCCTCTCCCATGCCGTAAATCAGCAGATCGGCTCCGCTCTCCACCAGAATCGACGGCTTGAGCGCATCCTGCCAGTAATCGTAATGGGTCAGCCGGCGCAGCGAGGCCTCGATGCCGCCGATGACCACCGGCGTATGCGGATAGAGCCGTTTGAGAATCCGGGTATAGACGGTAACGGCGTAGTCGGGTCGGAATCCCGCCGCACCGCCCGGCGTATAGGCATCGTTGCTGCGCAACCGTTTGTTCGCCGTATAGTGGTTGACCATCGAGTCCATCGCGCCGCCCGTTACCGCAAAAAAGAGACGCGGCGCTCCGAATTTGCGGAAATCCCGCAGGTCGTCGCGCCAGTTGGGTTGCGGAACGACCGCCACACGATACCCCTCCGCTTCAAGCAGCCGTCCGATGACCGCCGCGCCGAACGCCGGATGGTCGATGTAGGCGTCGCCCGTAAAGAGAACGATGTCTATCGAATCCCAGCCCAAAGCCTGGACCTCCTTGACTGTGGTAGGCAGAAACATATCCCGTTATTTGTTTGATGTCCGGAGTCCGGATGGGTTTTAAGGATGCCGTTCGCTGGATTCGGGGTTCTCTCACTCCTTGTACGGTACGGGAGAACGGGAACACCCCTCCCCGCTGTCTCCTTTAGCCGAGCAGGATGCCGAGGGTGAGCAGCAGTCCGAAAATCCAGATGTTGCGGGCCGTTTCGCCCAGACAGACATTCAGCTCTTCGCCGTGATCGATCCGTACCATCTTGCGCCATGTGGCCACATGCAGCGGCAGATAGAGCACCGGCAGCAGGGCCGTCCACACTTTGCCGCCGGCCAGCAGCGTCAGACAGAGCACGACCGCCGATAGGCCGAGTCCGAAGTAGCCCCATCGGCCGACGGCGGCTCCGAGACGTACTACGATCGTCCGCTTGCCGCAGGCGGCATCCTCTTCGCGGTCGCGGAAATTGTTTACCATCAGCATCGTATCGATGACCAGTCCGCAAGCCAGAGCAACGGCCGTTACCTCCCATGTCCAGTCTCCGGTTTGGATGTAATTGATGAAACCGACGGGAATGATGCCGAAAAAGAGAATGACAGCCGCATCTCCCAGCCCATGATAGGCCAGCGGCCAGGGCCCTGCCGTATAGAGATAGGCAAAAAGGATGCAGAACAGCCCGACGATGACGAGTTCCCAGCCGCCGAAGCGGAGCGTCCCGTGCCGCAAGGCCCACCACAGCAGGGCACAGCCGCTTGCTGCCGAGGCCAGCGTGAAGCCTGCGATCCCCGCCTTCATGGCCGGAAGGGTGATGTGCCCTTTGGCGAAAGCGCGGTCGGGGCCCAGCCGGTCGGGCCGGTCGGCTCCCTTCAGAAAGTCGAAGAGATCGTTTACCAGATTGGCCGTACACTGCATCAGTACGGCGAACAGCAGACACAATATCGCGGCCGGCGCATGAAAAGATCCTGCGGCATATGCCGATGCCGAACCTATGAGGACAAGGATGACTGCATTGCCCAAACTGTACGGCCGGACGGCCAAAAGCCATGCGGAAAATGAATTCGGTTTCATGGTCGGTCCGTTTTGCTGTGATCCCGATTTACAATTCGCTCTCCTTGAGTCGTTCGGCATTCTCCGCAACGATCAGATGGTCGATGCAGTCCTGAATGTCGCCGTCCATGAAGGCCGCGAGATTGTAGATCGTATAGTTGATGCGGTGGTCGGTAATACGGCCCTGCGGATAGTTGTAGGTGCGGATCTTTGCCGAACGGTCGCCCGTCGAGACCATTGTCTTGCGCTTCGAGGCGATCTCGTCGAGGTATTTCGAATATTCGAGGTTGAAAACGCGCGTGCGCAGCTCCTCGAAAGCCTTGTCGAAGTTCTTCAACTGCGATTTTTGATCCTGGCACTGTACGACGATGCCCGTCGGGATGTGCGTGAGCCGGATCGCCGAGTAGGTCGTATTGACCGACTGCCCGCCCGGCCCCGATGCGCAGAAGATGTCCTTGCGGACGTCGTTCATCGAGATCTCCACATCGAACTCCTCCGCTTCGGGAAGAACGGCAACCGATGCCGCCGACGTATGGACGCGGCCCTGTGTCTCGGTCGCCGGAACCCGCTGCACACGATGCACGCCCGACTCGTATTTCAACGTACCATAGACGTTCTGGCCCGTTACCTTCATCACGATCTCCTTGTAACCGCCTGCCGCGCCCTCCGAGAACGAGGTCACTTCGTATTTCCACCCCTTCGATTCGATGTATTTCGTGTACATCCGGAACAGGTCGCCCGCAAACAGCGCCGCTTCGTCGCCGCCCGTGCCGCCCCGAATCTCCATGATGGCATTCTTGCCGTCCTGCGGGTCTTTCGGTATGAGCAGCAACTTGATCTCCTCTTCCATGCGTGCGATGGCCGGCTCCAGCTCCGCAATCTCCATGCGCGCCATCTCGCGCATCTCCTCGTCGTGGTCGTTCACCAGCACATCCTTCGCCTCGGCAAGATTTGCCAGGGCCGTGCGGTAACGTTCCGAAGTCTCGATGATGGGTTCCAGCTCCTTGTAGTCCTTGTTGTACTGTACGAACTGTTTCACGTCGGCGATTACCTCCGGGTCGGTGAGCTTCTGCCCCAGCTCCTCGTATTTGAGCTTCAGCCCGTCCAATCGCTCAAGGATCGAATTGTCTGCCATAGCGGTTTTCTGTTTTTCGTGCTGCAAAGATAGGAAAAGTCGCGTGCAGAGACAAATGAAAACGAAGTTTTCGAGTCCGGCCCCGCCGGAACGATCCATCCGATGCGCGGCCAAAGATAGCCAAAAGCGCTGAAACGGCGAAATTCCCGCAGAAGGTCTCCCCGACGGCGGAAGAGCCGGATGCGGTCGCTTTTCGCGAAACGGGTGCAGATCCGCAGCTCCAAAATCGGGGCGGACAACGGTCGGAGACTCGGGCTTCCGACAAGAAAGGAGACGGATCGATCCGTCTCCTTTCTTGTCTTCTGCCGGCCGGAAGGATTTTCGGTGCTGCATCCCGGACGTCTCCGATCGGTTCAACCCCTTCGTTCTTCCGTTTATCGGCCGGTCACTCTTCCGGAAGCGTGGAGAGCCAGTCCAGAACGTCGGCCCGCCACGCTTGGCGATATGCCCGCTTCGGATTGAATCCGCCGCCGTGACCGCCGTTGGGATAGATGTGCAGCGACGCTTTTACGCCGTTGCGCTTGAGGGCCTCGTAATAGAGGGTGCTGTTGACGGGCGGAACCGTGCGGTCGTCGTCGGCAAGGAGCAAGAGCGTTGTCGGGGTGTGTTCCGTAACGCGGTTCTGCAACGACCATTGTACCTCCTCTTCCGCCGTGCGGCCCTTGCCCAGCAGTTCGTCGAACGAGCCCTTGTGACACTTGCCCGCTTCGGCCGTGATGACCGGATAGACCAGTACCGCAAAAGCCGGACGTTCCGCATCGGGCAGCAGTGTCGAAGCCGAAGCGGCCAGATGCCCGCCTGCCGAGAATCCGAAGATGCCTACCTTTGCGGGATCGGCCCCGTACTCCCGTGCGTGGTCGCGAAGCCATTTCAATGCTGCACGGACATCCTCCAACGGGACTTCGCTATGCCCGTTCGGCACGCGGTACTTCAGCGCTACGGCCGTAATGCCGTTTTCGGCGAGCCATGCTCCGATTTCGTGACCTTCGCGGTTCAACGATACATATTTGTATCCCCCGCCGGGGCACAGAACCGCTGCCTGTCCGGTCGCTTTGGCCGGATCGGCCGCATAGACGTACAACTGTGTCTGAGTGATGTTGTAGTAGCCTCCGTTTTTCTCCGTTTCAGCTGCGGTCACGCCGTTGGAATGGGGTGCCGTCGAATTGTTCCACAGATCGACGACCTTGACTTGCGCGGTGGCGGTCAGCGAGACGGCCAGGGCAAACAGCATAAGAGTCCGTTTCATTTTTTCAGGTTTGAATGTTAAGGTTTTTTCGCTCTTTCTTCTTGTTCCCGACAGCCTGTTCCGTTCCGGCCATGCGGAAGGGCATTTGCAGCGCGGGCCTCTCTTTGCGACCATCCGCATGAAAAACCGGCCGCTGGACGGAGCCGTTTGGCGTTCCGGAACGGTAGGACCGGCCTCAGAACACGATGTTGATGATCTTGCCCGGCACGACGATGACCTTTTTCGGCGCTTTGCCGTCGAGCCATTTCTGTGCAACGGGGCGTGTCACGACATCCGCCTTGATCTGATCCGGCGTCATGGAAAGGTCGTATTCCTGCTTGAAACGCAGCTTGCCGTTGATCATGACCGGATATTCGAACGTCTGCTCGACAAGGTAACGCTCCTCGCATACGGGATAGGCCGCGTCGCAAACCGAATCCGCATGTCCCAGCCGGTGCCACAGCTCCTCCGAGATGTGCGGTGCGAACGGAGACAGCAACGCGACAAGCGGCTCAAGGATCGCCCGCTTGCGGCAGTCGCCCAACTCGTTGAGACAGATCATGAAGGCGGCAACCGACGTGTTGAAGGAGAAGTTCTCGATGTCTTCGCGGACCTTCCGGATCGTCCTGTGCAGCGTCTTGAGCTCCCTCTCCGTCGGCGCATCATCCGTAACGGCCAGAGCGTCCCCCTCGAAGAAGAGCCGCCAGAACCGTTTCAGGAACTTGTGCACGCCGTCGATGCCGTTCGTATCCCAGGGTTTCGACTGCTCCAACGGCCCAAGGAACATCTCGTACATGCGCAGCGTGTCGGCGCCGTACTGTTCGATGATGTAGTCGGGATTCACGACGTTGTACATCGATTTGGACATCTTCTCGATCGCCCAGCCGCAGATGTATTTCCCCTCTTCGAGAATGAACTCCGCATCGGCAAATTCGGGATGCCATGCGCGGAACGCTTCCAGATCGAGCTGGTCGTTGCGCACGATGTTCACATCCACATGGATCTCCTGTGTCTCGTATCGGTCTTTCAGCCCCAGCGAAACGAACGTATTGGTTCCCACCACGCGATATACGAAGTTCGAGCGGCCCTGGATCATTCCCTGATTGATCAGCTTCTTGAAAGGCTCCGCTTCGCAGACATAGCCCAGATCGTAAAGGAACATGTTCCAGAAACGCGAATACATCAGGTGGCCCGTAGCATGTTCGATGCCTCCGACATAGAGATCGACCGAACGCCAGTAGTCATCCGCTTCGCGGCTTACGAGCGCATGGTCGTTGTGCGGATCCATGTAGCGCAGGTAGTAGGCAGAAGAGCCGGCAAAACCGGGCATCGTCGAGCGTTCCAGCGGATAACCGTCGGCCGTCTCCCACTTCTCGGCCCGTGCCAGGGGCGGTTCCCCCTCCTCCGTCGGCCCGAAATCGGAAATCGACGGAAGTTCGAGCGGCAGCTCGGTCTCCGGAAGCGGCGTCGCGATGTCGTTCTTGTAGCAGATCGGGAAGGGTTCGCCCCAATAGCGCTGCCGCGAGAAGATGGCGTCGCGCAGCCGGTAATTGACGAGCCGTTTGCCCAAGCCGCGTTTTTCCACCTCGTCGAACATCACCCCGATCGCCTCCTTCACGTCCAGTCCGTTCAAGAATCCGGAGTTGATGAGCCGCCCCTCCTTGGCGTCGTAGGACTCCTTGCTGATGTCGCCGCCTTCGACAACCGGAATGATCTCCAGGCCGAAGTGACGCGCAAAGGCATAGTCGCGCGAGTCGTGCGCCGGTACTGCCATGATTGCGCCCGTACCGTAACCTGCCAGCACATAATCGGAGATATAGATCGGGATCTCTCTTCCCGTAAAGGGATTGACGGCGTATGACCCCGTGAAGACGCCGCTCACACGCCGCGTCTCGGCAATACGCTCCCGTTCGGAGCGTTTTTTCGTCTGTTCGAGATAATCCTCGACCGCCGCCTTGTTTTCGGGGGTGGTGAGCGGGTTGACCCATTCGTGTTCGGGGGCGATGACCATGAACGTTACGCCGAAGATCGTATCGGGGCGCGTCGTGAAGATTTCGAGCTTCCCGCCGAAACCCTTCACGTCGAAAAAGACCTGTGCGCCGACCGACCGGCCGATCCAGTTGCGCTGGATCTCCTTGAGCGAATCGCTCCATTCGAGCGCATCCAGCCCGTCGAGCATACGCTGCGCATAGGCCGTCACGCGCAGCAGCCACTGCTTCATGCGTTTCTGCACGACGGGATAACCGCCGCGCACCGACAGCCCGTCCTTCACCTCGTCGTTGGCAAGCACCGTTCCCAGCTGCGGGCACCAGTTGACCATCGTGTCGGCGCGGAAAGCAAGCCGGTAGTTCTGCAGCGTCTGTTCGCGTTCGCGCTCATTCATCGCCCGCCATTCGTCGGCCGTAAAATGCAGTTCGGAGGTGCAGGCCGCATCGACGCCTTCCGTGCCGTTCCGGTCGAAGGCCGCAACCAGCTCCTCGACAGGCCGGGCCTTCTGCAGGCGCCGGTCGTAGTAGTGCGCAAACATTTTGAGAAAGGCCCACTGTGTCCATTTGTAATATTTCGGATCGCAGGTGCGCACTTCGCGGTCCCAGTCGAACGAAAAACCGATTTTGTCGAGCTGCTCGCGGTAGCGGGTGATGTTGCGTTCGGTCGTTACGGCCGGATGCTGGCCCGTCTGGATGGCGTATTGTTCGGCCGGCAGGCCGAAAGCGTCATACCCCATCGGGTGCAGGACGTTGAAGCCGCACTGCCGTTTGTATCGCGAGTAGATGTCCGATGCTATGTAGCCGAGGGGGTGTCCGACATGCAATCCCGCCCCCGAAGGATAGGGGAACATGTCAAGCACATAGTATTTCGGTCGTGCAGGATCGATCTCGACATGATAGGTGCCGTTTTCCTTCCAGCGCTGCTGCCACTTCGATTCCAACTCTTTGAAATTGTATTCCATGATGCAAGTAGTTTTTCGACAATGCGCAAAAGTACGAAAAAAAAGCGGACGCACAGCGTTTTTCGTCGAAAAGTAGGGGCGCGCGGGAGATTTGAGCCGAAAAGGCCTTTGCAGCGGGGGATTCGTTTCGGGACTGGCGGACAACAGGGACGGCCCGAACAGCCGCAATATGACGGATGCGGGGGAGGTGAAGGAGTCGGGCGGCAGGGGAAGAGACGGGCAGGCGGAATAAAGCGTAAACAAAGGGCGGCAAGAACGGCGGGATGGAACTGGGGCAAGGCGCCAATACGGTGGGATGAACGTGCACACAGGCGGATTGGGGTTGTGAAAGGAGGGGCTTTGGTCGGTCACTTGTTCGAATCCGGTCTCGACCCAACAAAAAAGCCCGAAGCGGCAATCGCTCCGGGCCTTTGTGGAGGATACGAGATTCGAACTCGTGACCTCTTGCATGCCATGCAAGCGCTCTAACCAGCTGAGCTAATCCCCCGTCTGCGGAGCAAAGGTAACGGAATTTTTCTTTTTGACAAAACGATGCCGGTGAAAATCGAATTTATCCTGCCCGTCCCGTCTGCTTCCTCCGAATTTTTCGCTCGCTTTTTCCTTGTTGAATCCGCCCCTCTTCTGTCGCCCCTCTCCGAAATAAGCCCCTCCGGAATATCCCAATCCGCTGCCGAAACTTGTCGACGGATATTTATAAATAACTGTGAATGCGAAAAATGGACCGGTCGAATCGCTTGCGCTATAAACAATATGTTATACTGCCCGAAAAACTATAAATTTTAAAAATAAAAAATAGCGCAAAATGCCCAGAAATCAGCGAAAAAAGCATGCTTATGTGTGGTTTTTCAAAAAAAATGGTTACCTTTGCAGTCCATTTCGGACTTAACGGAAATCGGATGGGGGATGAAAATCCCGATGAGTATTAACAAATTAAGGACAAAAACGTTTAAGAAATGCCAACTATTCAACAGTTAGTAAGAAACGGTCGAGTCAGCCTGGTCGACAAGAGCAAGTCGCCGGCTCTCGCAGCGTGTCCCCAGCGTCGCGGCGTCTGCACCCGTGTTTACACCACAACGCCCAAAAAACCGAATTCGGCGATGCGTAAGGTGGCCCGTGTGAGACTGACAAACGGCAAGGAGGTCAATGCCTATATCCCCGGCGAAGGCCATAATCTTCAGGAACACTCCATCGTGCTGGTGCGCGGCGGTCGTGTGAAAGACCTCCCCGGCGTGCGCTATCACCTTGTGCGCGGCGCTCTCGACTCCGCAGGTGTGGACGGCCGGCTGCAGCGCCGCTCGAAGTACGGCGCCAAACGGCCCAAGGCAGGGAAAAAATAACATCGACAAAGATCAATCTTACAGTTAAAATAAAATGAGAAAAGCTAAGCCAAAGAAGCGAATTCTACTTCCAGATCCTAAGTTCGGCGACGTGCTCGTAACGCGCTTCGTGAACAACCTCATGCTGGATGGTAAGAAGAGTATTGCCTATTCGATCTTCTACGACTCGTTGGAGATCGTCGGCAAGAAGATGAAGGATGCTGATAAATCTCCGTTGGAGATCTGGAAACAGGCTCTTGAGAATATCACGCCCCAAGTCGAAGTCAAATCCAAACGTATCGGTGGCGCAACATTCCAGGTTCCTACGGAGGTTCGTCCGGAGCGCAAGATTTCGATTTCCATGAAAAACCTTGTCCTTTACTCGCGCAAGCGCGCCGGAAAATCTATGGCCGAGAAGCTTTCGGGCGAGATCATGGATGCCTACAACCAGCAGGGCGCCGCTTTCAAACGGAAAGAGGAGATGCACCGTATGGCCGAGGCGAACAAGGCTTTCGCTCACTTCAGATTCTAAAAACCCGTAGAGAACAAAGATGGCAACACGAGATTTACATTACGTCCGTAATATCGGTATCATGGCTCACATCGACGCCGGTAAGACTACGACTTCGGAACGCATTCTCTTCTATACGGGCAAAACCCACAAGATCGGTGAGGTGCATGAAGGCGGCGCAACGATGGACTGGATGGTTCAGGAACAGGAGCGCGGCATTACCATTACTTCGGCTGCCACCACCGCTTTCTGGCACTATAAGGATCAGCAATATCAGATCAACCTGATCGATACCCCCGGACACGTCGATTTTACCGTCGAGGTGGAGCGCTCGCTGCGCGTGCTCGACGGCGCTGTGGCTACGTTCTGCGCCGTAGGCGGTGTGGAACCCCAGTCGGAGACGGTATGGCGTCAGGCCGACAAATACAATGTGCCGCGTATCGGTTACGTCAACAAAATGGACCGTACCGGTGCCGATTTCTTCGCGGTCTGCGCACAGATCAAGGAGCATTTCGGAGCTACGGCGCTCCCCGTTGTCCTGCCGATCGGTTCCGAAGACAAGTTCGAAGGGATCGTTGACCTTATATATAATAAGGCGTATTACTATTTCGACGACAAAACCGTCCGCGACAACTTCGAGGTGCGCGAAATCCCCGACAATCTCAAGGCGGAAGCCGAGGAGTGGCGCAACAAACTGATCGAAGAGGTCGCATCGGTCGATGACGCCCTGATGGAGAAGTTCTTCGACGATCCTGCGTCGATCACCTCCGAAGAACTGATCGCTGCAATCCGCACGGCAACCATTCAGATGAAACTCGTCCCGATGCTTTGCGGTTCCTCGTTCCACAACAAGGGCGTGCAGAAACTGCTCGACAGCATCATCGCATTCCTTCCTTCGCCGCTGGATGTGCCCGCCGTTACGGGTATCAACCCCAAAACCGACGAGGAGGTGGTGCGTCATGCATCCGAAGACGATCCGTTCTGCGGCCTGGCATTCAAGATTGCCACCGATCCCTTCGTAGGCCGCCTGGCTTTCGTCCGCGTCTATTCGGGCAAACTCGACGCCGGCTCCTATGTGCTCAATTCGCGCAGCGGAAAACGGGAACGCATCAGCCGTATCTATCAGATGCACGCCAACAAGCAGAACCCGCTCGAAACGGTAACGGCCGGCGATATTTGTGCCGCTGTCGGTTTCAAGGAGATCCGCACGGGCGATACGCTCTGCGCCGAGAATGCTCCGATCGTGCTGGAGCAGATGACTTTCCCCGAACCGGTGATCGGTCTGGCCGTCGAGCCCAAAACGCAGAAGGATCTCGACAAACTGGGCATCGCTTTGGCGAAACTCGCCGAAGAGGACCCGACATTCACGGTCCGTACCGACGAGGAGAGCGGACAGACGATCATCAGCGGTATGGGCGAGCTGCACCTCGATATCATCGTCGATCGTCTCAAACGCGAATTCGGCGTCGAAATCAATCAGGGCGCTCCGCAGGTCAACTACAAGGAGGCCCTTACGAAGACCGTTCAGCACCGTGAGGTATTCAAGAAGCAGACGGGCGGTCGCGGTAAGTTCGCAGATATCATCTTCGAAATCGGTCCTGCCGAAGAGGGCAAAGTGGGCCTGACGTTCGTCGATGAGGTCAAGGGCGGAAATATCCCGAAGGAGTTTATCCCCGCCGTACAGAAGGGCTTCGAGGCCGCTATGGCCAACGGCGCACTGGCCGGTTATACGATGGACTCGATGAAGGTAACCCTGAAGGACGGTTCGTTCCATCCGGTCGATTCGGACCAGTTGTCGTTCGAAATCGCCGCTCGCAACGGCTATCGTCACGCGGCGCCGCTCGCCGGTTCGGTCATCCTTGAACCGATCATGGCTGTCGAGGTGCTGACGCCCGAAGAGAACATGGGCGATATCATCGGTGATCTCAACAAACGCCGTGGCCAGATCCAGGGCATGGAATCCAAAGGAAACGCCCGTGTGGTCAAAGCCAAAGTGCCGCTGGCCGAAATGTTCGGCTATGTGACCGTGCTGCGTACCATTTCCTCCGGCCGCGCCACGTCGTCGATGGAGTTCTCGCACTTCGAAGAGGTTCCTGCCAATTTGGCCAAGGAGATCATCGAGAAGAGCGGTCACAAGAGTAAGGATATTGAATAAGATAGCGATATGAGTCAGAAAATTAGAATCAAACTGAAGTCTTTCGACCATAATCTCGTTGACAAGTCGGCCGAGAAAATCGTCAAGACCGTGAAGAGCACCGGTGCGGTAGTCAGCGGTCCGGTACCCCTTCCTACCCAGAAGAAGATCTTTACCGTCAACCGTTCGACCTTCGTGAACAAGAAGGCTCGCGAGCAGTTCCAGCTCTGCACGTTCAAGCGCATTCTGGATATCTACTCCTCGACGGCAAAGACGATCGATGCGCTGATGAAGCTGGAGCTTCCGTCGGGCGTCGAGGTCGAAATCAAAGTCTGATGGACGGGAATCGCGAACATGTTTCGCGGATCTTCCTGCGATGAAAACCGTTGCATGAGCGAGGGTTGCGGACCGACGGTCCGTCGTCCGCGCGCGTGAAAACGGATTCGGAAAAGAGAACGAACCGATACGGGAGGTGAGCGGTAAGTCCGCCGAGTCCTCCCCGAAAAACGAACCGCCGAGCGGGAGCATCCGGAAGGATGTCTCCCGACCCGTGCGAAAAACCGGAATCACTTTATTAACAAACTTTAAAGACAAAATGTCAGGACTAATTGGTAAAAAAATCGGAATGACTTCCGTTTACAGTGCCGAGGGTAAGAACATACCATGCACTGTCATTGAGGCTGGTCCGTGTGTGGTTACGCAAATCAAGACCCTCGAAAAAGATGCTTACGAGGCTGTCCAGATTGCCTATGACGACAAAAGTGAAAAACACACCAGCAGCAGTTTGTTAGGCCACTTCAAGAAGGCCGGAACAACGCCCAAGCGGAAATTGGCGGAGTTCAAGGGCATGCCCGAGGTCAATCTCGGCGATACGCTCACCGTCGATCTCTTCTCGGAGGACGACTGGGTCGATGTAACCGGAATCTCCAAAGGACGCGGCTTTCAGGGCGTCGTAAAACGTCACGGCTTCGGCGGTGTGGGCGGCCAGACACACGGCCAGCACAACCGGCAGCGTAAACCCGGTTCGCTGGGCGCATCGTCGTATCCTTCGCGCGTATTCCCCGGAAAACGCCTTCCGGGACAGATGGGCGGAGAGCAGGTAAAGGTGCTCAACCTCAAAGTTTTGAAAGTAATCCCCGAAAACAACCTCATCCTTGTCAAAGGTTCGATTCCGGGTGCAAAAGGTTCATATTTAACAATCGAGAAGTAGTCATGGAATTAGCTGTATTGAACACTGAAGGAAAAGAGACCGGTCGCAAGGTTGTACTCGCTGACTCGGTATTCGGCGTGGAGGCTAATGACCACGCTATTTACCTCGACGTAAAACAGTATCTGGCCGATCAGCGCCAAGGTACGCACAAGTCGAAGCAGCGCAACGAAGTCGCAGGTTCCACCCGCAAGCTCAAACGTCAGAAAGGCACCGGCGGCGCCCGCTGCGGTTCGATCAAATCCCCGCTCTTCCCCGGCGGCGGCCGCGTATTCGGTCCCGTGCCCCGCGATTACAGTTTCAAGCTCAACAAGAAGCTCAAACAACTGGCCCGTCGCAGCGCACTGACCTATAAGGCTCAGGCCAATGCCATTCAGGTGGTGGAGACTCCGAAGCTCGATGCCCCGAAGACGAAACGGGTCGTAGCCCTTACGGAGGCTTTGAAGGTCGCAGACAAAAAGGTTCTTCTCGTTCTTCCCGAGTCGAACGTCAATCTGCAGCTCTCCTGCCGCAATATCCCGTCGGTGAAACCGGTGCTGGCACAGAACCTTTGCACCTACGACGTGATGAACGCTTCGGCTATCGTTATGGTGGAGGGCGCCGAGAATGTATTGAATGTAATGTTAGCTTAAAACGTTGAAGAGAGATGGAAATCATTATTAAGCCTGTTTTGACCGAGAAAATGACGGTTCAGGGCGAAAAACTGAATCGCTACGGTTTTATCGTTGATGTGAGAGCTAACAAGTTGCAGATCCGTAACGCCGTAGAAGCAATGTACAATGTGGTCGTTACCGATGTGAACACCATCAACTACATGGGCAAGCGGAAAAGCCGCTATACGAAGGCCGGCTTGCTCGAAGGTCGTGCGAACAACTTCAAGAAGGCAATCGTCACCTTGAAGGAAGGAGACAAAATCGATTTTTACAGTAATATCTAAGGAAGATGGCAGTAAAAAAGTTTAAGCCTGTAACCGCAGGTACCAGACATAAGATTGGCGGTACGTTCGACGAAATTACCACCAACGTTCCGGAGAAGTCGTTGCTCAGCGTTAAAAAGAGCTCCGGCGGTCGCAACAATACGGGCAAGATGACGGTTCGCTATATCGGCGGCGGTCACAAGCGAATGTACCGTAATGTGGACTTCAAACGTGCCAAGGACGGCGTAGCCGCTACTGTGAAAACGATCGAATACGACCCGAACCGTACGGCCCGCATCGCGCTGATCGTCTATGCCGACGGCGTGAAAAGCTATATCATCGCTCCGAACGGATTGCAGGTCGGACAGACCGTCATGAGCGGTCAGGGTGTGGCTCCCGAAGTGGGAAATACCCTCTTCCTGAGTGAAATACCCCTCGGTACGATCATCCACAATATTGAACTCTATCCCGGTCAGGGTGCCGCTATGGCCCGCTCGGCCGGTTCATATGCTCAGCTTCTGGCCCGTGAAGGCAAGTTTGCAATCATCAAACTCCCTTCGGGCGAGACTCGTATGGTACTCGTAACCTGCCGCGCAACCATCGGCGTCGTATCGAACGTCGATCATTCGCTCGAACAGTCGGGCAAGGCAGGCCGCGAACGTTGGCTCGGCCGTCGCCCCCGCAACCGTGGCGTCGTCATGAACCCCGTCGATCACCCGATGGGTGGTGGCGAAGGCCGTGCGTCGGGTGGCCACCCGCGTTCGCGCAAGGGTCTGTTGGCTAAGGGTTACAAAACACGCAACCCCAAGAAGACGACCTCGAAGTTTATTATTTCACGAAAGAAAAAATAATTAAAAGAGTAACATAATGAGCCGTTCATTGAAAAAAGGACCGTTTATCGATCCGAAGCTCGAAGCTAAGGTCATCGCTCAGACCCAAGGCAACAAAAAGACCGTCATCAAGACGTGGTCCCGTGCGAGCATGATCTCGCCCGACTTCGTGGGTCAGACGATCGCCGTACACAACGGGAACAAATTCATTCCTGTTTACATAACTGAGAACATGGTCGGTCACAAACTCGGCGAGTTTGCTCCGACGCGTAGCTTCCGTGGTCATGCGGGTAACAAGAAAAAATAGGTAGAAAATGGGTGCAAGAAAATCTGAAATGGCCAAGAAATACAAGGCCGAAAAGCAGCAGAAAGCCATCGCTGTTCTGCGCGATTGCCCGACCTCGCCCCGCAAAATGCGTCTGGTCGCAGACATCATCCGCGGCGTAGAGATCAATAAGGCGCTGGGTATCCTCCGCTTCTCAAAGAAAGAGGCTTCGATCCGTCTGGAGAAACTCCTCAAGTCGGCTATCGCCAACTGGGAGGCCAAAAACCCTTCCGAACGCCTCGAAGATACGAAACTGTGTGTAAAGGAGATTTTTGTCGATGGCGGCCGTATGCTGAAGCGTATTCAGGCTGCTCCCCAAGGTCGTGCACACCGTATTCGCAAACGTTCGAATCATGTGACGATCGTAGTGGACAAAATGGTAATCGCTGAAAACAAGTAGCACAATGGGACAGAAAGTAAATCCGATAGCAAATCGTCTTGGTATCATTCGCGGTTGGGATTCCAACTGGTACGGCGGAAAGGACTTCTCCGACAAACTCGTCGAAGATGCAAAGATCCGCAAGTATCTGAATGTCCGTCTGGCTAAGGCAAGCATCTCCAAGATTGTCATCGAGCGCACGCTCAAACTCGTTACCGTCACAATCTCCACGGCCCGTCCCGGCATCATCATCGGCAAGGGCGGTCAGGAAGTCGATAAACTGAAGGAAGAGCTGAAGAAACTTACCGGAAAGGAGATTCAGATCAACATCTTCGAGGTGAAGCGTCCCGAAGTGGATGCCGTTATCGTCGGCCAGAACATCGCCCGCCAGCTCGAAGGCCGCGTGTCGTTCCGCCGCGCCGTGAAAACGGCCGTCGCTTCGACCATGCGCATGGGTGCCGAAGGGATCAAGGTTCAGGTGTCGGGCCGTGTCGGCGGCGCCGAAATGGCCCGCAGCGAAACCGGCAAGGAGGGACGTATTCCGCTGCATACCTTCCGTGCGGATGTCGATTACTGCCTCACCGAGGCCCTCACGAAAGTCGGAATCCTCGGTGTCAAGGTGTGGATCTGCCACGGTACGGTCTATGGAAAGCGCGATCTGTTCGAGGTCGGCGGTGCAGCTGCTTCGCAGCATGCCGGCGGTCCCCAGTCGCAGCAGGGGCGCGGCCCGCGCGGCGGCGCTTCCAGAAACAAACGCCGCAACAACAGCAACAAGTAGTAAGTCGGACCTTTTAAAGCGTAAGTACAACTATGTTACAGCCAAAAAAGACCAAATTTAGAAGAATGCAGAAGGGTCGTATGAAGGGTATAGCTCAAAGAGGTAACCAACTTGCATACGGTTCGTTCGGCATCAAGGCTCTGGAATCGACATGGATCACGGGGCGTCAGATCGAAGCCGCCCGTCAGGCCATCACGCGATACATGAAACGTGAAGGACAGATCTGGATCCGCATCTTCCCCGATAAACCCATCACGAAAAAACCCGCCGAGGTGCGTATGGGTAAAGGTAAAGGTAACCCCGAAGGCTTCGTAGCGCCCGTTACACCCGGACGCATCCTCTTCGAGGCGGAAGGCGTTCCGATGGAAGTCGCTCAGGAAGCACTCCGTCTCGGCGCTCAGAAGCTGCCTATTACGACAAAGTTCATTGTGCGGCGTGACTACGTCGAATCATCCATCTAAGAATGTTGAAAAGATGAAAAGTGCTGAAATAAAGGAGCTCTCCCTGAAGGAGTTACAGGAGCGTATCGAGACCGCAAAGGCTCAGCTCGCAAAGCTGAAGGTACAGCATGCCGTATCGCCCGTCGAGAATCCCTCGATCATCAAGAAATCCCGCAGAGACATAGCTCGCATGCTGACAATTCTGCGCCAGAAAACCTCTAATTGTTAATGACCGTTATGGAAAGAAATCTTAGAAAAGAGCGTATCGGCTTGGTTGTCAGCAATAAAATGCAGAAGACCATTGTGGTTGCCGTCGCACGCAAGGTGAAGCATCCCATCTATGGGAAATTCGTCAACAAAACGACGAAATTCGTCGCCGAGTGCCTTGACGATACCTGCAAGGAGGGCGATACCGTCCGTATCATGGAGACCCGCCCGCTGAGCAAAACGAAGCGTTGGAGATTAGTACAAATCATTGAAAGAGCGAAGTAGTTATGATACAGCAAGAAAGCAGACTCGTAGTAGCTGATAACAGCGGTGCAAAGGAGGTCCTTTGTATCCGTGTGCTTGGCGGTACGAAGCGCCGTTACGCCTCGATCGGCGACAAAATCGTCGTGGCCGTCAAGAGCGCATCGCCGTCGGGCGATGTCAAAAAAGGTGCCGTGTCGAAAGCCGTTGTGGTCCGTACCACGAAGGAGATTCGCCGTGCAAACGGTTCGTACATCCGTTTCGACGACAATGCCGTCGTGTTGCTTAACAATCAGGGTGAAATTCGCGGTACGCGTATCTTCGGGCCCGTTGCCCGTGAACTGCGCGACCAGTACATGAAGATCATCTCGCTGGCTCCTGAAGTATTGTAATCAAAAATCTCAGAACAGTTATGTCAGTCAAGTTACATATCAAGAAAGGCGACATGGTCTATGTCATCGCGGGTGACAGTCGCGGGCAGCAGGGTAAGGTGCTCGCGGTGGATCCCCAGAAGCAGCGGGCCATCGTCGAGGGTGTGAACATGTGCAAAAAGGCCGAAAAGCCCAATGCCAAGAACCCGCAGGGCGGAATCTCCCAGAAAGAGGCGCCGATCCATATCTCGAACTTGCAGCTTCTTGATCCCAAAAGCGGCAAGCCCACCCGTATCGGTCGCAAAGCCGGTGCAAAAGGTAAATTAGTTCGTTACGCTAAAAAGTCAGGAGAGGAGATCAAATAATGGCATACATACCTACACTCAAGACACAGTACAAGGAGCAGATCGTTCCTGTACTTATGAAGGAGTTCGGATACACCAGCGTCATGCAGTGCCCCCGACTCGAAAAAATCGTCATCAATCAGGGTATGGGCCAGGCCGTTGCCGACAAGAAACTCATCGATGTCGCTCAGGCCGAACTCTCTCTGATCGCCGGTCAGAAAGCCGTGCAGACGAAATCGCGTAAGGATATTTCGAACTTCAAGCTGCGGCGCGGGATGCCTATCGGTGTGCGCGTGACGCTCCGCCAGAACAAAATGTTCGAGTTCCTTGAGCGCTTGATCGCCGTTGCTCTTCCCCGTATCCGCGACTTCAAGGGTATCAACGAGAAGTTCGACGGGCAGGGCAACTACACCCTCGGTATTACCGAGCAGATCATCTTCCCGGAGATTGATATCGACAAGATCACGAAGATCTTCGGTCTGGAGATTACCTTCGTAACGACGGCCAAGACCGATGAAGAGGCTTATGCGCTGCTTCGGGAATTCGGTCTGCCTTTCAAAAACGCTAAAAAGAACAACTAAGGTCTATGGCAAAGGAATCCATGAAGGCGCGCGAGGCCAAGCGTGAAAAGCTTGCCAAGCGCTACGCTCACAAACGCGAGGAGATTGCTGCAAAGGTGAAAAGCGGTGAGATGGACCATGAAGAGGCCTGGGTGGCTCTCTCGAAGCTCCCCCGCAACTCGAATCCCATCCGTCAGCACAACCGTTGCAAGCTCACCGGCCGTCCGAAGGGATATATCCGTCTGTTCGGTATCAGCCGTATCCAGTTCCGCGAGATGGCTTCCGCCGGATTGATCCCCGGCGTGAAGAAGGCCAGCTGGTAAAAAATCGAGACTCGTCCGGTCCGTTGGCTTGCGAGCACAACGGATCGGTCCGGTCTTCATCCCCAAAGGTTCAACTGCCGAGGGTGTAAAAGCCCGCACAACGGCCGGATAACGACAAACGGTCGGGAAAAAGAGGAAGAGACAGCCCCAAGCAGGGGCGCGGGAAGGAGAAGAGAGGGGGAGAAAAGGAAAGAGGGAAGAGAAGGAGAGGAGAGAGAAGAGCGAAGATGCAGGACGCGCGTAACGAAGAGCGTACACGAATGTGTGCGGGCGTGCGGGACTGAGATGCTTTCGATGCAATCCGCTTCCTGATGATGTCAGAATATCCTCCGACGGAAAGTCCAGCCCGTTTGCCCGACAGCCGGCAAGAAAGCATTGAGCCTGATAAGAGTGCGGAATGCAAGTAGGAGCGGTCGCAAAATCGGGGAAAATGCCGTCCCGTGACGGTAACTTCTCGATCGCGGACACCTCCGAAAGTTTCGGCATTTGGTTGCAAAATCCCCCTTCGCGGGAAGGGTGGCCGTACATGCGGATTTCCAACGGAGCGCAGGTCCGTCGAACGAAAATTCGGCACCTCCGGCAGTCGGAAATCCTTTGTATGACGCCTGTAAAGCATATGCGGCGCCCGCAGCGGCCCGATTGCGGATTTTGTGCGGTTTCATGTTAGTTCACGGCTGTGTGCTAACATTGTCCGTATAGGGAGACGCGATCCTCCGCTCCGAATAAGAGGCTGAACGCTCAAAAAAGAGGCTGATTCTTAGGTTATTCGGAAAAATATGCCTATATTTGCGCGCTTATCGGGCAGGCGGATTCCGCTCCGTGCGGCGCGATACGATGTGGAAATAATGCGACCTTGTGTTGCAATATTTTGATAAACAACATTTTATAAACTTTAATTTTAACTTCTAATCATCATGACTGATCCTATTGCGGACTTTCTGACAAGAATTAGAAACGCGGTGAAAGCCAACCACAAGGTGGTTGAAGCTCCCGGTTCCAAAATTAAACAGGAGATCACGAAGATCCTCTATGAGCAGGGCTACATCCTCGCTTACAAGTTCGATGTCGATGCAAAGGGACACCCCTCCATCAAAATCGCACTCAAGTGGAACGCCCAGACCAAATGCAACGCGATCAAGGACCTCAAGCGCATCAGCCGCCCCGGCCTGCGCAAATATACGTCGGTGGAGGAGATGCCCCGCGTGCTCAACGGTCTCGGCATCGCAATCCTCTCGACATCGAAGGGAATCATGACCGACGCAAAAGCCCGCAAGGAGAATGTCGGCGGCGAGATCCTTTGCTACGTCTATTGATGCGAGACCTGAAAATTCGAAGTTTAATCAAACAACTTAGTACAAATGTCAAGAATTGGTAAATTACCTGTAAACTTGCCGGCCGGCGTGACCGTTACGGTCGCTCCCGACAATACGGTAAGCGTGAAAGGGCCGCTTGGAACACTGAGTCAGAAGGTTGACTCGGACATCAAGGTCGAAGTGGGTACTCATACGGACGTGCACTCCGGAAAGGAGATTCCCGCCGTACTCGTTTCGCGCCCGACCAACCAGCCGCGCCATCGCTCGCTGCACGGACTCTACCGTGCCTTGATCAACAACATGGTCATCGGGGTGTCGAAGGGCTATGAGATCAAACAGGAACTTGTCGGTGTCGGCTTCAAGGCCGAAGTCAAGGGGAATGTCCTCGAAATGAGCCTCGGATATTCGCACGATATCTACCTGATGCTCCCGCCCGAAGTGACGGCTACCGCCGTGACCGAGAAAAAGGGAAACCCTATCGTCACACTCAAGAGCATCGACAAGCAGCTTGTCGGCCAGGTGGCCGCCAAGATCCGTTCGCTGCGTAAGCCGGAACCCTACAAGGGTAAAGGTATCAAGTTCGTAGGCGAGACTCTGCGTCGTAAGGCAGGTAAATCTGCAGGTGCCAAATAGTAAAAATCGAATCAGCTATGTCATTGAATAAAATCGAAAGAAGAGAGCGCATCAAAATGCGTATCCGCAAAATCGTGAGCGGGACGCCGGCGCAACCTCGCATGACTGTGTTCCGCAGCAACAAGCAGATCTATGTGCAGTTCATCGACGATCTGACGGGAACGACGCTGGCTACGGCTTCCTCCCTCGACAAGGAGATCGCTGAAGCTGCCGCAGGAAAAAACAAATCTGAAGTGGCTGCCCTGGTCGGTAAACTCGCCGCTCAGCGCGCCGCCGAAAAAGGGATCTCGACCGTCGCTTTCGACCGGAACGGATACCTCTATCATGGTAGAGTTAAAATGTTAGCGGATGCCGCGCGTGAAGGCGGTCTTAAATTCTAAGCCATATGTCAAATACGAACATAAAGAAAGTGCGTACAAGCGACCTCGAACTTAAGGATCGTCTCGTGAGCATCCAGCGCGTTACCAAGGTAACAAAGGGCGGTCGTACATTCAGTTTCTCGGCAATCGTTGTCGTGGGCAACGAAAACGGTGTCGTCGGCTACGGTCTCGGAAAAGCTTCCGAAGTGCAGGCCGCTATTGCCAAAGGCGTCGAAGATGCCAAGAAAAACCTGATCAAAGTCCCCGTTATCAACGGTACGATTCCCCACAAGCAGGAGATGCATTTCGGCGGCTCCCTCGTGATGATTCGCCCCGCGGCCCCCGGTACCGGTATCATCGCCGGCGGTGCCATGCGTGCCGTGCTCGAATCGGTGGGCATCAAAAACGTGCTGGCGAAAAGCAAGGGTTCGTCGAACCCTCACAACCTCGTGAAGGCTACTTTCGCCGCGCTGTGCGAGCTGCGTGACGCTTACAGCGTCGCTCAGGTGCGCGGAATCTCGATGAACAAGGTGTTTAACGGTTAATTGAAATGCAGTCATGGCAACATTGAAGATTACGCAGATCAAAAGCCGTATCGGCGCATCGGCGCAACAGCGCAAAAACCTCGATGCTTTGGGCCTCAAGAAAATCAACCAAAGCGTCGAACACTCCGATTCGGCAATCATCAAAGGTATGCTCGAACGCGTAAAACACCTCGTGAAAATCGAGGAGGTAAAATAAGTTTAACCCTTTAGGAAATTCAGAAGATGGAATTGCATAATCTCAAACCCGCAAAAGGCGCTACACATCACGATAAACGCGTGGGTCGCGGTGCCGGGTCGGGACACGGCGGTTATTCGGGTCGTGGCAACAAGGGCGCTCAATCGCGTTCGGGCTATAAGTCGAAACTCGGCTTCGAAGGCGGCCAGATGCCGTTGCAGCGTCGTCTGCCCAAATTCGGGTTCACGAACCTCAAGCGCGTAGAATACAAGGCTATCAACCTTTCGGCTCTCGAAGCTCTCGCTGCCAAGAAAGAGTTGGCGACCATTGATTTCGAAGCGTTGGTTGCGGCAGGGTATGTGTCGTCCAACGACAAGGTCAAGATCCTCGGCAACGGTTCCCTGACCAAGGCTTTGTCGGTAAAGGCACACGCTTTCTCCAAAAGCGCCGAGGCGGCAATTACGGCGGCCGGCGGCAGCGTGGAAAAGATCTAATGAAACCCACCTAAACCCATATCTATGAATCAATACATCGTCGTTGGCATCGTCCTGATCGTTATCGTGGCGATCATGGCGACCAACAAAAAGTTAGTCGAGACGCTCAAGAACATATATAAGATCGAGGAGTTGCGCAAACGTATCCTTTACACGCTGGGCCTCCTTCTTATCTATCGATTGGGCAGTTTTGTGGTCATCCCCGGCATCAATCCCAACGCCCTCGGCGAGGGATCGGCATTGGCCAGCCAGATGAGCGACAACAGCCTTCTCGGACTGTTGGACGTATTCTCCGGCGGTGCATTTGGCAATGCCGCAATTTTTGCTCTCGGTGTGATGCCCTATATCACCGCTTCGATCATCATCCAGTTGATGGGAATCATGATTCCCTACTTCCAGAAGATGCAGAAGGAGGGTGAAAGCGGGCGCCGCAAAATGAATCAGTGGACACGCTTCCTTACGATTGTCGTCCTCGCAATCCAGGGTCCGGCGTATGTCGCTAACTTGTTCCATACTTTACCTGCGGAGGCATTCATCTACGGCCACTCCTTCTGGTTCGTCGTCTATGCCACGATCATCCTGATCGCGGGTACCATGTTCATCATGTGGCTCGGTGAGAAGATCACCGACAAGGGTATCGGAAACGGTATCTCGCTCATCATCATGATCGGTATCGTCGCCCGTCTGCCGCATGCGCTGCTCGCCGAGATCAACGCACGCTTCCAGACATCGGACGGCAGTGCCATCATGATCATCCTTGAACTGGTGCTCCTCTACCTCGTATTTATGGCAACAATCGCTCTGGTACAGGCTGTCCGCAAGGTGCCTGTACAGTATGCAAAGCGTATCATCGGCAACAAACAGTATGGCGGCGTGCGGCAGTACATTCCGCTGAAGATGAATGCGGCCAACGTCATGCCTATCATCTTCGCGCAGGCCCTCATGTTCATCCCGATGCTCTTTACCAATATCGCTCCCGGATTTGCCGGCGCTTATTCCGATATGGGCGGTTTCTGGTATAACCTTACGCTTGCAGTGCTGGTGATCGCCTTTACCTATTTCTACACGGCGATCATTGTGAACCCCCAGATGATGGCGGACGATATGAAACGCAACGGCGGCTTCATTCCCGGCGTAAAACCCGGCAAGCAGACCGTGAACTACATCGACACCATCATGACGCGGATTACGCTGCCCGGCTCGTTCTTCCTCGCCATCGTGGCAATCCTGCCCGCTCTGGCCATGAAGTTCCTCAATGTACAGCAGTCGTTCGCCTATTTCTACGGCGGTACCTCGCTGCTGATCATGGTCGGCGTGATCCTCGACACTCTCAAGCAGATAGAAAGCCACCTCCTGATGCGCCACTACGACGGCCTCATGAAGACCGGACGCATCCAAGGTCGCCACTGATGTTTATGCATTGGAGTTTTTGAGTCAATGATATACTTGAAGAACGAAGAAGAGATCGAACTGCTCCGTGAGAACAACCTCCTCGTGAGCCGTACCCTCGCCGAAGTGGGCCGCCACATCCGGCCGGGTATCACCACCAAGGAGTTGGACCGTATCGGCGAGGAGTTTATCCGTTCGCACGGGGCAGTGCCGGCTTTTCTGGGGTATCAGGGCTATCCCGCTTCGTTGTGCATCTCGGTCAACGAACAGGTCGTGCATGGTATCCCGTCACCGTCGCAGGTTCTCAAGGAGGGCGACATCGTTTCGGTGGATTGCGGTACATTTATGAAGGGGTTTGTTGGTGATTCGGCATATACGTTTGCCGTAGGTGAGGTCGCCGACGACGTGAAGCAACTCATGGAAGTCACCAAAGAGGCTCTTTATAAAGGTACGGAACAGGCTAAGGCCGGTAATCGCGTGGGCGATATCTCGGCAGCCGTGCAAGCGTATGCCGAAAAGTTCGGCTACGGCGTCGTGCGTGAGCTGGAAGGACATGGGCTGGGTCGAAAAATGCACGAAGACCCCGGTGTCCCCAACTACGGCGCACGCGGCAGAGGGCCCCTGCTCAAAGAGGGAATGGTCATCTGTATCGAACCCATGATCAACATGGGTACCAAAGCGGTGGTATTTGAACCCGACGGATGGACAGTGCGGACCCGCGATCGGAAACCGGCGGCTCATTATGAGTTCGCAGTGGCGATCCGTAAGAACGGTCCCGATGTCCTGACCGACTTTAAGGTTATCGAAGAGGCGATTAATTAAGAAAACAAGGAAAAACTCTATGGCAAAACAGACTGCGATTGAACGTGACGGTACCATCATCGAAGCCCTGTCCAATGCGATGTTCCGCGTCGAACTGGACAACGGCCATGTGATTACCGCACACATCTCCGGCAAGATGCGGATGCACTACATCAAAATTCTCCCCGGAGACAAGGTAAAAGTGGAGATGACGCCCTACGACTTGTCGAAAGGCCGGATCTCCTTCAGGTACAAATAACCAAGATTGCTTGAAAACCATGAAAGTAAAAGCATCAATCAAAAAGCGTAGCGAGGATTGCAAGATTGTGAAGCGTAAGGGCAAACTCTACGTCATTTGCAAGAAAAATCCGAAATTCAAAATGCGCCAAGGGTAATTTAACGATTCACAATTTAGCAAAGAAAGTATTTTATGGCACGTATAGTCGGTATAGATTTACCTAAAAACAAACGCGGCGAGATCGGCCTTACCTATATCTACGGTATCGGCCGTTCGACGGCCCGCAAGATCCTCGATACGGCTGGCATCAGCTATGACATAAAGGTGCAGGACTGGAACGACGAACAGGTCGGAGCCATCCGTTCGACGATCGCCGAGTTGGGTATCAAGGTCGAAGGCGAATGCCGTTCGCTGGTACAGCTCAATATCAAGCGTCTGATGGATATCGGTTGCTATCGCGGTATCCGTCACCGTCTGGGTCTCCCCGTTCGCGGTCAGAGCACCAAAAACAATGCGCGTACGCGTAAAGGTCGTAAAAAGACCGTCGCAAACAAGAAAAAGGCAACGAAATAGCACAAGAGAGTTATGGCAAAGAAAACTGGAACAGTCAAGAAGAAGGTTGTCAAGGTGGGTGCACAGGGCATGGCTTTTGTCCACTCGACTTTCAACAACGTGATCATCTCCATCACCAACGAGGTGGGCGAGGTTATCAGCTGGTCTTCGGCCGGTAAGATGGGTTTTCGCGGCTCGAAGAAGAATACTCCCTATGCAGCGCAGACCGCAGCTTCGGATTGCGCAAAGGTTGCCTATGACATGGGGTTGCGCAAGGTGAAGGTGTATGTCAAGGGACCGGGTGCAGGCCGTGAATCGGCCGTGCGCACCATTCACGGTGCCGGTATCGAGGTGACCGAAATCATCGATGTCACACCCATGCCGCACAACGGATGCCGCGCTCCCAACCGCCGTCGCGTATAAACGGCGCATGCGCCTTTCCCAACTCATTCAAAGGATTTTAAAAAGTTAATACAATGGCTAAGTATATAGGACCTAAATCGAAAATCGCCCGTCGTTTCGGCGAGGCTATTTATGGTGCGGACAAAGTGCTCGAAAAACGAAACTTCCCTCCCGGCCAGCACGGTTTGGCACGCAAGCGCAAGAAAGTGTCGGAGTACGGCGAACAGTTGAGCGAAAAACAAAAGGCCAAGTACACCTACGGCGTGCTCGAAAAGCAGTTCGCCCGTACATACGAAGCCGCTTCGCGTATGGGCGGTATTACGGGTGAGAACCTGCTGCAGCTCCTGGAGTGCCGTCTCGACAATGTCGTTTACCGTCTCGGTATCGCGCCGACCCGCGCCGCTGCCCGCCAGCTCGTTTCGCACCGCCATATCTGCGTGAACGGAAATGTTGTCAACATCCCCTCCTATTCGTTGCGGGCAGGCGATGTCGTTTCGGTTCGCGAAAAGTCGAAAAGCCTTGAGGTGATCGCCGACTCGCTCGCAGGTGCCGCAAAGAGCCGCTATGCCTGGCTCGAATGGGACGGCGCTTCGATGAGCGGCAAGTTCCTCCAGAAACCCGAACGTGAGGAGATCCCCGAAAATATCAAAGAGCAGCTGATCGTCGAGTTGTACTCTAAGTAGTAATTTAACAAATTCAAGTTATGGCAATTTTAGCATTCCAGAAACCTGAAAAGGTGATCATGCTTGAATCCACCTCCTCGTTCGGGAAATTCGAATTCCGACCGTTGGAACCCGGATTCGGAATGACCATCGGAAATGCCTTGCGCCGGATTCTGCTCTCGTCGCTGGAGGGTTATGCAATCACGACGGTCAAGGTCGCAGGTGTTGACCACGAGTTTGCCGCGATCCCCGGAGTCATGGAGGGTATGATCGATATTGTCCTGAATCTCAAAAAGATTCGTTTTATCCGCACCGTCGATAACCAGGATGCTGAGAAGGTATCCGTCAATGTCGCCGGCGTTACGGAGCTGACGGCCGGATATATCTCGAATTACCTCTCTTTCTTCAAGGTCTTGAATCCCGATCTGGTCATTTGCCATCTCGCTCCCGGAACTAAGATGCAGATGACCCTCACCATCGGTAAGGGTCGCGGCTATGTTCCCGCAGAGGAGAATACCCCTGTGGAGTGCGAATTCGGTACGCTCCCCATCGACTCGATCTTTACGCCGATCAAAAACGTGAAGTATTCGATCGAGAACTATCGTGTGGAGCAGAAAACCGACTATGAAAAACTGAATTTGGAGATTACTACCGACGGTTCGATTCATCCGAAAGAGGCCTTGAAAGAGGCTGCGAAGATCCTTATCCAGCACTTTATGCTCTTCTCCGACGAGAAAATCACGCTCAACATGGAGGATAACAACGGCGCCGAGGAGTTCGATGAGGATGTATTGCACATGCGGCAGCTGCTCAAGACAAAATTGTCGGATCAGGACCTGAGCGTGCGCGCGCTCAACTGCCTGAAGGCTGCCGATGTCGATACGGTAGGCGATCTGGTGCGTCTGAACCGCAACGACTTGCTGAAGTTCCGCAATTTCGGCAAGAAATCGTTGACGGAATTGGACGAGCTGCTCGCTTCGCTCAATCTGAAGTTCGGAATGGACGTGTCAATTTACAAACTTGATAAAGACTAATTATGAGACATAATAAGAATTTCAATCACCTCGGCCGTCAGGCGGGTCACCGCAAGGCCCTGATGTCGAATATGGCATCGTCGCTCATCCTGCACAAACGCATCGAGACGACGACGGCCAAGGCGAAAGCGTTGCGTCAGTTCGTCGAGCCGTTGGTAACCAAGTCGAAAGAGGATACGACCCATTCGCGTCGTGTCGTCTTCTCCTACCTCAAGCAGAAGGAGGCCGTTACGGAGTTGTTCCGTAACATCGCGCCGAAGATTGCCGAGCGGCCGGGCGGTTATACCCGTATTCTGAAGACGGGGTTCCGTTTGGGTGATGCTGCCGACATGTGCATCATCGAGTTCGTGGATTTCAACGAGGCCTATACGCTGGGTGTAACGCCTGCTGCGCAGCCCGCCGAGGCGAAGCCCAAGACACGGCGTTCGCGCAAGTCAACGGCGAAGAAGACCGATGCCGTGGAGGAGGCGAAGGTTGTCGAGGCAAAACCGAAGAAAGCGGCAGCACCGAAGGCTGCGGCAAAGGGCGGTGCAACGAAAAGCGCTGCACCGAAGGCTGCCAAGAAAACCAACGTGGGCAAGAAGATGTAATTCGGTCATATGCCGATCAGAGAACGGGTACTCCCCAGCCGGGGGAGACCCGTTTTTTTCGGATGGTGTCGAAGCGGTCGCGGGCTGCCGGAGACGCCTCCTTTCCATAAGCGTTGGGCCGCGTGCTACCGGTCGGCTGAAAAATCGGCGCGGGCTGCCGCTTCTCTTTCAGCCGCAGTGAAAAACAGGCCGGAAGTTTCCGATTTCGAGAAATTTTCTTATTTTTGTAAAAGAATAATTTCGTCGGGCAGGCGGTTGTGCGATTTTTTTTCCCCCCCCCCTCCCGAACAGACTGGATGGAATAATGAAGGAGACGGACAAGGTGGTTCATTTGAACGAACGGCAAAATCGTATCATGGAGATCATGCGTCAGCAGAATGCAGTCTCTGTAGCGACGCTCTCGTCGCTGATGAAGGTCTCGGAGGTGACGATCCGCAAGGATCTTACGATGCTGGAGGAGCAGCACATGCTTTACCGTGTTCACGGGTCGGCCATTCTGGTCAACCGGTATATCAACGACCGTTCGGTCGCCGAAAAAGAGAAGCTCTTTGCGGATGAGAAACATGCCATCGGAGCCTATGCCGCCCGATTGATCGGCCCCGATGATACGATCATGGTGGCTTCGGGCACCACAACGCTGGCGATGGTCAGGGAGATCGGACAGAATGACCGTTTGACGGTCATTACCTCGGCGTTCAGTGTCGCCTCCGAGCTCTCCTCCCGCCGTTCGGTGGATGTCATTCAGCTGGGAGGAATGGTGCGGCGCAGCTCTTTGTCGGTGCTGGGGCCCTTTGCCGAACAGATGCTGGAGAGTCTCTCGTGCAGCAAACTCTTCATGGGTGTCGATGGCGTCGATCTCGATTACGGCGTGACAACGACAAACCATATCGAGGCAAGTCTCCACAAACAGATGATTTCGTCGGTGCAGAAGGTCATCGTTTTGGCCGACAGCTCGAAATTCGGGCGGCGCGGATTCAGCAAGATCTGCGATATGAGTTCCGTGGATCAGATCATTACGGATGACGGCGTTTCCGGATCGGTCGTCGAACGTCTGCAGGAACAGGGCGTCGATGTGACGGTCGTTCCGGTCGAACGGCATAATTGAAGCCTTTTGCGTTTTGGTCCGGCGTCGGAGGAGCGCCGGGAAGATAAGAGGGAGGAGATGGCGGGAATCCATCCCCTCCCTTTTTTCAGAGGATTCTGATGATGCGGGTTTGTCGGTGCGGCTGCCGATCGGGTTTCCCGCCGGCAGGGGACGATATGACGGAAAGAGGCGCGTATAAACCACCGGCTGTGCGGTGTCCGGCTTCGGTGTGAAACCGACAGGCGGACCGAAAACAGGATGTCCCTGCTGCAAAACCCTGCGGCAGGGACAAATTCCACATGGCTGGAGCGAGCCGGCTCTATACCGTCATGATCTCCTTCTCTTTCCTGTCCAGTGCCGCATCGAGCAGCTTGGTGTAGCGTTCCAGCAGCTTCTGAATCTGCGTCTCGCCATCTTTGGCTTCATCCTCCGGCATCCCCTCTTTCTGGGCCTTCTTGAAGGATTCGAGTGCATCGCGCCGTGCATTGCGAAGACTTACGCGTGCCGTCTCAGCCTCCTGACGAACCTGTTTTACCAGTTGTTTGCGGCGCTCCTCCGTCAACGGGGGAATGGTCAGACGAATCTGTTCGCCATTGTTCGACGGCGTCAGACCGATGTTGGAATCGAGAATCGCCTTCTCGATCAGCTTGATCATCTTCTTGTCCCAGGGTTGAATCAGAATCGTCTTGGCATCGGGCACCGTTACGCTCGCAACACCCGATACGGGCGTCATCGATCCGTAATAGTCCACCGTCACGCCGTTCAAAACATTCGGGGTCGCTTTGCCCGCCCGAACGTTGATCAACTCCTCTTCCAAATGGTCGATAGCCCGCTGCATGCGGTTCTCGGCCTCGCTCATAATGGTTTTGGTATCTGCCATATCCTTGCTTTGTATTGATTTATCGTTGTTGGATCGCCTGTTCGACGGCTTCGATCAATGCCGAAAACTCCGCCTCGTCGTAGCCTACCGAAGTCTTGACCACACGTCCTTCCCTGTCTATGAGAAAGTTGCGCGGGATGTAGTTTGTCGCATAAAGATCATAGACCGTTTTCCGAGGGTCGAGACCCATCGGGAAGGTGTATCCGTTCTCTTGACGGAAAGCCTCCACCTCCTCCGGTTTTTCGCCGCGCGAGACGGGCAGAAAAACAAACTCCTGACCGGCAAAACGATCGAGAATGTCTTCCTGTACACGGCTCAGCTCCATGCGGCAGGGCGGGCACCATGTTGCCCAGAAGTTGAGTAAAACGACTTTGCCCCGCAAATCGGAGAGCCGGATGCTGTCGCCTCCGGTCATCGCGACGGTGAAGTCGGGGGCCGTTTCACCGCTTTTGACCCGTGTCGTGGATGCTGCATCATCGCTCTCTTCGGTCGCGGATGGTGCTTCGCTTCGTGGCTGTTGTGCCGCAATGCCCTCCTTTTCCACCTTGCCGGCGTACCACATGCCGAGGCAGACGAGGACGATCAATCCTGCCAGGATGGCAAGAAGCCCGTTGTTCGCTTTTTTTCGTGCCATATCATAGCGTGTTTTTAGGGGGCTGTCTTACAGGCGGACCAGTGTGCCGATCCGTTCGCCGCCGAGCAGCCGCATCAAGTTTCCTTCGGTGTCCATGTCGAAAACCTCGATCGGCATGCGGTTCTCCTTGCAGAGTGTAAAGGCCGTCAGATCCATTACCTTCAGCCCGCGCGCATAGACCTCGTCGAACGAGATGGTTTCGAACCGTGTGGCCGAAGGGTCTTTCTCCGGATCGGCCGTATAGATGCCGTCCACGCGCGTCCCTTTGAGCAGGACGTCCGCTTCGACCTCGATCGCCCGCAAGGCCGCTGCAGAATCGGTCGAGAAGTAGGGATTCGAGGTCCCGCCGCCGATGATGACGACCTCTCCGGCCGCCATGCACTCCAATGCACGGGCCTTGGAGTAGTATTCGCCGATGGGCTCCATGCGGATCGACGTCAGAACACGGACCTTTACCCCGTTCTCTTCGAGGGCCGATTGCAGTGCCAGCGAGTTGATGATGGTCGCAAGCATCCCCATTTGATCGCCTTTTACCCTGTCGAAACCGCGTTTGGCGCCTTGCAGACCCCGGAAAATGTTGCCGCCGCCGATCACGATCGCTATTTGGATGCCGGCCCCGGCCGCCTGGCGGATCTGTTCGGCATAACTTTGCAATACCTCAACCGAAAGCCCGTATCCTTGCGTGCCTTGCAGCGATTCGCCGCTGAGTTTGAGCAATATTCGCCTATATTTCATAATGTCGCTCCCTTTTGGAAAAATACTCTTTATGCGAAGGTACGAATTTTTCCGGAATATCTCTTCATTACTATTCGTATCTTTGTCGAAATGACTGCAATTATCGGGGCATTCCCGATTTCCGATCCGCAGCCTCGCCTTCGAGCGGTCGGGAGGCGGGTGGGAACGGGGGCGTTCCCTGTGCCGGTTCGTGGATTGGGGGGAACGATCTTTTTGCCGGAGTGCGCGCTCCCATGAAAAAAAGCACTATCTTTGCAGAACCGCCTGAAGGAGAGCAAAAGAACTTGCGGTGCGGCCGAGCCCCGGCCGGAGTGTGCCGGGCAGGTGCTGCGAGAAATGAAAAGGCGCGGCGACCCCGTCGCGCGGATTCATCGGGAGCGGTGGAGCGCGGACGAAAAGCGGTTCAACCGGAGCGCACGGATATGTGACGGCAATGGAGCTCCCGACGGCTGGAAATAGTTATGAAACCTGAACAGAACAAATATGAATGGCTCGATCGGGTAGATTCGCCGCAAGAGTTGAAACGACTCGCACACGACGAACTGCCCCGCTTTTGCGACGAACTGCGGCGCTACATCATCGAACAGTGTGCGGTCAATCCCGGACATCTGGCTTCGAGTCTGGGTGCCGTCGAACTCGCCGTGGCGATCCATTATGTCTTCGACACCCCCGACGACAAGATCGTTTGGGATGTGGGGCATCAGGCTTATGCCCACAAAATTATCACGGGACGCAGGGATGCGTTTCGGACAAACCGTAAACTGGGCGGAATCAGCGGCTTCCCCCGTATCTCAGAGAGTCCTTACGACGCGTTTGGAGGCGGCCACGCCTCGGTCTCCATTTCGGCGGCATTCGGTATGGCTAAAGCCGCCGAGTTGAAAGGCGAACACCGGCAGGTCGTTGCCGTTATCGGTGACGGCGCCATGACCGGCGGTCTCGCATTCGAGGGGCTGAACAATGCCGGTGCAAGCCGCCGGACAAACATGCTGGTGATCCTCAACGACAACAACATGGCCATCGATCAGGCGACGGGTGCACTGAAAGGGTACCTGTTGCAGATATCCACCTCGAAACGGTACAATGCCGTTAAAAATCGCCTGTGGCGGTTGTTCTCGCATGCGCCGCTCCTGTTGGACCTTTGCCGGAGGGTCGGTAATGCCGTAAAACATGGCTTGTTGCAGAAAAGCAACCTCTTCGAAAGTTTCAACTTCCGTTATTTCGGCCCCGTTGACGGCAATAATGTGCAGGCGCTGGTAACGGTGCTTCGGGCCCTGAAGGAGATCGACGGGCCGAAGCTCCTGCATGTCATGACCGTCAAGGGAAAGGGGTTCGATCCGGCGGAACACGACCAATGTGCCTGGCATGCTCCCGGAAGATTCAACCCGCAGACAGGGGAACGGATCGTATCTGCCGACGGCAGGGACCGTTATCAGGATGTTTTCGGCCAGACCCTCCTCGATCTGGCGCGCCAAGACCGGCGGGTTGTCGGAATTACGCCGGCCATGTCTTCGGGCTGTTCGATGAACATCCTGCAGCAGCAGATGCCCGAACGCTGCTTCGATGTGGGAATTGCCGAGGGACACGCCGTAACGTTCTCCGCCGGCCTGGCCGTAGCGGGAATGGTCCCCTTCTGCAACATCTATTCGTCGTTCATGCAGCGTGCATATGACAACGTGATCCATGATGTGGCGATCCAGAAGCTGCCTGTCGTCCTCTGTCTCGACCGGGGCGGTCTCGTCGGCGAAGACGGCGCAACCCATCACGGAGCCTTCGATCTGGCCTATTTCGGTTGTATCCCCAATTTGATCGTGGCTTCGCCGTTGGATGAAGGTGAGTTGCGCAATTTGCTTTATACGGCCTTGCAGAGCGCTGCTCCCTTTGTCGTGCGCTATCCGCGCGGCAAAGGCGCCGGCGCCCAATGGCGCGGCAAACCCTTCGAACCGATCCCTGTCGGTCGCGGCCGTTGTCTGACGGCCGGAGAGCAGATCGCCGTTCTGTCGATCGGTCCGGTGGGAAACGATGCCGCGCGGGCCGTCGAACGGGCCCGTGCCGAGGGGATTCCGGCCGCACATTACGATCTGCGCTTTGCCAAACCCCTCGACGACGCCCTGCTGGATGAGGTGGGACGGCGTTTCCGTTATGCGATAACCGTCGAAGACGGCGTGGTGCGCGGTGGCGTAGGTTCCGCCGTCAGGGATCTCTTGTCCCGTCGCGGATACGAAACGGCGGTCGTATCGCTCGGTATTCCCGACGACCGCTTCGTGGAACAGGGGACTTCCGAACAACTCCATGCCTTGTGCGGGTTCGATGAAGAGGGAATTCTGAAGGCCATTCGGCAATGCCGTGCGTCGCAGTGACCTGCGACGGGCGGATATGATTTGGAAAGAGGTCTTTCGCATCGTGAAAGGCCTCTTCCCCTTTTATGCCTTTTGACCGGACTCCGGGTTATTGCGGCGTTTGCAGCAGCCGTAACCGGTCAAGGGTGTAGCCGCGGCGTTCGGCAAGCGAGACAATATGCCGGAATGTCGCACGGTTCAGATGCGGCTCGCGTGCGAGAATATGCAGCCGCAACGGCATCGATGAGCCGACAAGCGCCCATTGGTATGCGTCATCGAGTTCGAGAATGCGGTAATCGGTATGGAAAAATCCGAAAACGGTGACGCGCAGACGTCCGTTCGGAGTCGTGCGGTAGATTTCATGCCGGATGGTGCCGCGCCGTCCGTTGCGAAGATCGGTGCCGGTCGTGTGTGCTTCGATCCGGCCGTCGGGCCGCAGCGTATAACGTGTCTCGATATCGTCCAGCCGGCGGTCGAATGGCCGCTCGTAGCGGGCGATCTCATGCCATAGGCCCATGTAACGGGCCAGTTCCATGCGGCGGATCGGCCGCATGTCGATGCGGCGGCGACGTTGCCGGCAGATGAGGCCGGCAGCCAGAAAAACAGCGAGATAAAAAGCCAGAATCACGGATCGGATTTTCATCCCTGTCTGCAAATTCCGCGCCGTAATGCCGTTGAGGGGAATTTTCCGCTCGGTTGTTCGCGGAATGGGACTCCGCACGGGATAGGGGCGGCGCTTTTGCCGGCGCTATTCGATGACCATTTCGAAACGGTCGCAGGCGCCGGTGCGATGCGCCAGGTGCCTGGTCAACGGCGAGATCCCGAACAAGGGGGAGTAGGTCCTTACACGGATCGTCCGGCCGTCGGGCAGAAACTCCAGAATCCGCAGCCACCCGTCGCCGCCGTTGCCCTCCCAGCCGCCGCCGAGGACCTGCACGTTGAACATCATCTGATGCACGTCGCAGCCTGCGCGGTTCTTGTCGATGCGGTAGGCGACCGAGTCTTCGTACTCGCCCGGATGTCCCGTGTGACCGCAGAGCACCAGCCGGATGTTCGACGCCGGTTCGATCAATTTGCGCCAGATCGATTCGCCGCCGTTGCGCGGCGTGATGTCGTACGCATCGTCGATGATCCGTTCGGCCGTCCGTTCTTTCATGTAGGCGTGGGTCAGAAAGATGACCTTCCAGTCGCGATAGGCCGGACTCGCCGCTGTGCGGGACGCCCATTCAAGCACCTCGTCGCGCGGGGAAAATTCGGTGGCGATGACCAGGATGCCGCCCCATGTCGGGGTGGAAAACGCGTAGGCGGCATTTTCGAGCGAGATGTCGCCGTTGCGGTTGGGATAGGTCGAAACGCAGCACTCCCGCCATGTGGAGTTCCGCTCGAAAGGAAAATAGCGGGGGAAGTTCGTCCGGCCATTCTCCGCGTGCCGATACCCGTAGTCGTGATTTCCCGGCGAGATGATGTAGGGAACCTTGTCGTCGAGACGGGACAGGGCATGCGATGCCGCCTCCCACATTTCGCGGCTTGTCTGGTTGAGCATCTTCCGGTCGAGAACGATGTTTTCATTCTGTTCGACCAGATCTCCCGTGCAGAGTACCGCCTTGATGTGCAGTTGGTCGATATTGTCTGCAATCCAGGCCGTACAGAGATCGAACAGCGGTTGGTTGATGTCGTATTTGGTGTACCCCTGCGGATCGCCCATCAGGATCATCGTGAAGGATTCGGGATCGCTCAGCTCCTGACGGTCGGCGCGATGCTGCGCATGCAGGCCCGTCGTGCCCGACAGGGCGATTACGACCCAAAGTGTAGTGCGGAGAAGTTTCATATGGCGTAGTTTTGGTTTTTCGCGGTGAACGGGGCCTCCGTTATGCTACCGAGCAGGGAATGCCGAGCTTTTCGACCCGTTCGGCAATCCGTTGCAGCTCTTCGCGGGGAATCTTGCGCAGTGTCCGACACGGCGTATCGCGGTCGAGCGAGTAGGCCATGACCCTTGCCGGCCTTATCTCGGCAACAAGCCGCAGCCATGCCGAAACCTCCTCCTCGGTGGTATTGTCGACCGCTCCTCCGTTGATCTCGCCGGCGAGAAACATCGTCTGAAGGATCATGCGTCCTTTGAACCGTTTCATCCCTTCGACCGTAGCCCTGACGGTATAACTGCCTGCCGGATTGTTGATCCGGCGGACGGTCGCGTCGAAAGCCGAATCGAGTTTGAGAATGTTGTTATCTACCCGCAACAGGGCGCGGCGTACATCGTCGCGATGAAGCTGCGTGGCATTGCTCAGGACGGAGATGCGGGCCGTCGGACAGTATGTATCCCGCAACGCAATCGTATCCCCGACAATGGCTTCGAAGTCGGGATGCAGGGTCGGCTCGCCGTTTCCTGCGAAGGTGATGACATCGGGCGGCGTGCCGTCGGCCGTCATGCGGCGCAATGCCCCGGACAGGTGTGTGCGCACCTCCCCGCGGTCATTGAACCGTCGCTGCCCGCGATGGTCGGCATTCCATCCGCATTCGCAGTAGATGCAGTCGAAAGAGCAGAGTTTCGATGAAACGGGCAGCAGGTTGACGCCCAGCGAAAGCCCCAGCCGGCGCGAATGGACCGGCCCGAAGATGATATCGTGATAGAGTGAAGTCATACGGCAAAAATAAGCATTAAAAGTGAAGATTCGCTGCCGGACGGGCATAAATTTGTCACGAACGCCTTCCCGCTCGGAAACGAAGGCCGGCGGCCCACCTGCGGGGCCGCCGGCCTTCGTCGGAAATTGTCGCGGCGTCTATCGGCTGATCAGAATGATATTCTCGGAATCACGGGGATACTGGACTTGCCAGACAAGTCCGCTCTGCTGGTCCAGCAACAGGAAGTTGTGCATGTTCTGGGTCGAATGGAGGGTGAAACGTCCCGGATAGAATCGGGGCGATTCGCCTTGTTCTTTGGATTTTTCGGAGACAGTTTGCAATACATCCATCGAGGAGGAAATGGGCTCTTCGAAGCGGTATGCGTCTCCTCGGACGCTGTATTGCACCCGCCACATCAGGCCGTTGGAGGTGTTGAGCTTGATGAATGTCCACATGTTCTGCGTCGGGAACCGTTCGATACCTGTCCTATCTTAGGTTACCGCCAAGTGACCCTCCACCGACAAGCAGAACAGTCCACGCCAGCAGACGTGAACTTTCCGACTGCTTGTTCTCGGTGGAATATTTGGCGGTATTCAAGACAGGAGAACAAGAGTTGAAAGCTCTTTCATTGTATGTTTGGATTCGAACAGAACACCTCCGGATTAATACTCTGTTTTGAGTGCGGTGTTTCTCTGTACTACAGAAAAAACAGGAGAACTCGTTCTGCTTTTTTTTTACATAGGCATTTCGTTTTAAGTTTGATTCGATTACAAATATACGCAAATTCCGCTATTTGCGGCCAACGGGGCAGCGGTTTTTTTCGAAAAAAAGAGTGCGGGAAGCGCTGCAACCGGATCATTGACTGCGGCGGCGCCTTTCGGAGACTGCAACCCGTTCCGAAAATCGGGATATGCCCGAACCCCGGTAGGTATAAATACTTATTTCGAGGCTGCAGTATCCAAAAAAAGGTGTCCGGAGAGGTGCTTTTTGAGAGAATTTTCTACTTTTGTATGGCAATTTTTGGCGATTCACTAAAATTCGAAATAATATGGTAGATATTTTTGCCCGTCTTGAGAAAAACGCCGGAGGTCCGATCGGTCAGTATATGAAGATCGCGCATGGCTACTTTGCATTCCCGAAACTGGAGGGAGAGTTGGGACCGCACATGCGTTTCCGGGGCAAGATGATGCTCAACTGGAGTTTGAACAACTATCTGGGCCTGGCAAATCACCCCGAAGTCCGCGAAGCCGATGCCAAGGGCGCCGCTGAATTCGGTATGGCGGCTCCGATGGGGGCCCGCATGATGAGCGGCCAGACCAAGTACCACGAACAGTTGGAACGTGAACTTGCCGCTTTCGTCGGGAAAGAGGATGCCTTCCTGCTTAATTTCGGCTATCAGGGCATGATCTCGATCATCGACTGCCTCCTCTCGCCCCGTGCGTTGGATGTCGTGGTCTATGACGCCGAGGCCCATGCCTGCATCATGGACGGATTGCGGCTCTACAAGGGAAAGCGGTTCATGTTCGCCCACAACGATATGGAGTCGCTGCGTCTGCAGCTCAAACACGCCACCGAACTGGCCGACCAGCAGGGCGGCGGTGTGCTGGTAATTACCGAAGGGGTCTTCGGCATGAAGGGCGATTGCGGAAAACTCGATGAAATAGTTGCCCTGAAGAAGGAGTTCCCGTTCCGGCTGCTGGTCGATGATGCTCACGGTTTCGGTACGATGGGCCCCGGCGGGCGCGGTACTGCCGCCCATTACGGGGTAGTCGATGGCGTGGACGTGCTTTTCAACACCTTCGCGAAGTCGATGGCCGGCATCGGCGCATTTGTCAGCGGCCCGAAATGGCTGATCTACCTGTTGCGTTACAACATGCGTTCGCAGCTCTATGCCAAGTCGTTGCCCATGCCGATGGTCATCGGCGCGATGAAACGGCTGGAACTGATCCGGAAGCATCCGGAGTACCAGGAGAAACTCTGGGAGATTACCCGTGCCCTGCAGAGCGGTTTGAAAGAGAACGGCTTCGACATCGGCCCGACAAACTCCCCGGTGACACCCGTCTATATGAAGGGCGGTGTGACCGAGGCGACGAACCTGATCGTCGATCTGCGGGAGAACCACAGCCTTTTCTGCTCGATTGTGATCTATCCCGTCATCCCGCGCGGAGAAATCATCCTGCGGGTGATCCCGACGGCGGCGCATACGCTCGAAGATGTGAACTATACCATCGAGGCGTTCAAGTCGGTGCGCGACAAACTCGAATCCGGATACTATCGGGATATGCCGATTCCCGAAGGTATGGCGCAGGAGTTGTAATATCCGCCGCCATGCGTTCCGCATTCCGGATCCTGTCGGTTCTCTTCACCCTGCTCCTTGCGGCGCAGGGTGAAGCCGTTTTGAATGCCCGGTCCCGCATGATTCTGTGCCCCGCATCGACGGCTCTTCCGGAGAATCTCTATGGTGTCTGTTATCCTGTGCGGTTCTCTTCCGACGGAATCCCCGTCTGCTGCTATGATCCTCTTTTGTCGCAAGACGAACGGGTGGAGGCGCTCTCCGCCGATGAATTGGCCCGACGGGGTGTCTGCCCCCTCCGAGATGTATTGACGGCATGCTCCGGCCGGAAATTGCGGCTTTTCCTGGATCTGCGCCCGCCGATGGTCGAGACATTGAGCGAGGAGCAATGTGCCGAACGGGAGTTGATCCGGAGAAGGGCCGGAAGGGTTCTTCAAGAGGATGGGTTGTCGGAGCCGGAGGCCGGTGAACTGTGCGAATCTTTGATCGACAGCGTTCTGGACATTGTTGCCGCTGCGGGGTTCCGGCTTCGTGACGTCTGGCTGGTCCTGCATGACGCGGAGCTGTGCCACCGCCTCGGCAGTCGGGATTCCGGCGTGCGGATCTGCTGCGCTGCATCCGACGGAATCGCCGTGGCAGGAGTCCAGGCGCTTTTGGTGCATTGGACCGAAGTAGGGTCGAGGGAGGATGTACGAAAATTGCAGCGGCAGGTGCGTCATGTCGCCGTGTGGGATGTCAATACCCGGCAGGATGCCGAGGCCATGCGGGCCGCGAAGGCCGATTTCCTGCTGACCGACGATCCGGAACTTATTGGCAGGCCCTGAGCGGGGGCGGTATAATCGAAAAAGCGGGGAGCCGGAAGTTGCGCCAACTTCCGGCTCCCCGCTTTTTATCCCGTTTCCGCTTCCTGCGGCGTTACTTGATGCCGTATTTCTTCAGAATCCTGACGATCTGCGGACGGATCTCCTCCAGCATGCGGGCGAAGCCCAGATCCGAGGGGTGTACGCCATCGACAGTCGCTTCGTGGTCGCTGCCCAGCGGCATGCCGGGGTTGATGAAATAGATGTTGCGGTCGGCCTTCAGCAGTTTCTCCATACCGGCTTCGGAGGCCGCCCGTTTGTCATCCTCGAATTTCCGGATCTTTTCATCGAAATTGCGGCTCTCGCGCACTTCGGTCTGTAAGAAGATCAGCGGAGTCGTGGGATGGGCCGCACGAATGGTTGCGACAAATGCGTCGAGACGTTCGTTGATCTGCTGTGCCGATGGGTTCGAAAAGCTGTCGAACAGGAATGCGTCGGCTTCGCAGTCGGCTGCCACATGTGCGAAGAATTGTTCCATCTTGCACTGTCCGCTGGCGCCCAGATTGATGAATTCGAATCCCGTGGCCCGTTCCAGTTGCGCCGGATAGGCCATGCCGGGACGTCCGGCCCCGACCCCGTGCGTGATGCTCGATCCGATGACGACGATCCTGTGCCGGAACGGATTCTCTGACGCTTCGATGCGGGAGCCGGGATCGATGCCGATCTCAAGCGACTTCAATTCGTCGAAAAGGGGCAGGTAGAGCAGACACTCCTTTTCGCCTTCAGGCATGTTCTTGACGATTGTCGCCGAATGGGTGTCGCTGCGCTGCGGACGGGCGATGCCGGCGAAGACCCATTCGCCGTCCCGCTTGATGTAGAGATCCATGCCTTGTTGCGCCAGCGCCGAGTAATGCGTGCTGGTCTTGTTCCCGACCGTTGTCCAGCGGGCGCCGAGCGTGCGGCTGTCGGTGCGGAAGACGAGCGCCACGCCCGTCGAGTGGGAGTAGTACCTGCGCACGGTCTTCGACAGGTCGGGATACTTCGAGACTTCAAGGCGGCTGTACGGCCTGGCGGTCGGATGCACTTTGTTCACTTGGGTCAGGGTCGTGCCATCGACATATTCCAGCTCCTGTGCAACGCCGGCCGTCCCGATAAGGAGCACGCATAGAAGCGTGCATAAAAAGGTGATGTGGTTTTTCATAATTGTTCCGATGGGTTTTGTGGTTCGTAATGCAAAGATAAGCGTTCGCGGCCAATTCCGGAATTTTGTGCGGAGGATTTTTTGTCTTCGGGGCCGGTTCTGGAAAAAATTTGCGTATCTTTGTTCTGATCATCTTTATGGAAACCGTATGAATTATTAACTCAAACCCTATCTGAAATGAAACGACTCTTTTTATTGGTGTGCATGCTGGGCCTGTCGCTGACAACGGCAGCGTCGGAGATCAATATCGTTCCCAAGCCTCTGCGGGTCGAACCTGCAGAGGGAAGTTTTACCGTAACGTCGCAGACGCCCGTCGTGGCCGGACAGGACAAGGAGCTGCTTCGGGTGGGACGGCTCTTTGCCGGGATGGTCGAACCGGTCGTGGGCCGGAACCTGCCGGTTAAAAAATCAACGGATGATGCGGCAATCGTGTTGTCGGTTGACGGCAGCCTCGGTGAAGAGGCGTATCTGCTGTCGGTAACGCCCGAAGGCATTGCCGTGCAGGGCGGCTCCCCCAAAGGCGTCCTCTATGGTTTGCAGAGCCTGCGGCAGCTCGTCGTCGATGGCAAGGGCGTGGTTCCGGCCGTGAAGATTACGGATAAACCCTTCTTCGCGTATCGCGGCGCCATGCTCGATGTCGTGCGCCATTTCATGCCGGTGGAGGATGTGAAAGCCTTCATCGACATCGTTGCCATGCACAAGCTCAACCGGTTCCACTGGCATCTGACCGATGATCAGGGCTGGCGCATCGACATCCGGAAATATCCCGATCTGGCGCGCGTGGGCTCCGTGCGCAAAGAGACGCTTTTCGGCCACTTGCGGACTTCGTCCGAATACGACGGGAGGCCCTATGGAGGTTATTATACGCAATCGGAGATTCGGGAGGTCGTGGCCTATGCCGCTGAACGCTATGTTGAGGTAATCCCTGAAATCGAGATGCCCGGCCATGCCTTGGGCGCCTTGACACCCTATCCCTGGCTCGGATGCCGGGGCGAGAATTATGAGGTGTGGACGCGCTGGGGAATCAGCAGCGATGTATTTTGTGCCGGCAAGGAGACCACTTTCGAGTTTATTGAGAATGTACTGGCGGAGGTCATCGACCTGTTTCCGTCGAAATACATCCATATCGGCGGAGACGAATGCCCCAAAGCCCGTTGGAAGGAGTGTCCGTACTGCCAGCAGCGGATGAAGGAAAACGGACTCCAGAACGAAGAGCAGCTGCAGAGTTACTTCATGCAGCGGGTCGAGAAGTGGCTGCACGGGCACGGCCGTGAAATTATCGGATGGGACGAGATCCTGCAGGGCGGAATCTCGAAAACGGCAACCGTGATGTCGTGGCGCGGCTCCAAAGGCGGCATTGCGGCTGCGAAGGCCGGAAACAAGGCGATCATGGCTCCCAACACCCACTGTTATCTGGATTACAACCAAACGTCGGAGCCGCGTTATGAACCGCTGGCAAACGGCAAATTCCTGCCGGTGCGTATGGTGTACGCCCTTGACCCGTATGATCAGCTTACGGAGGCGGAGCGGGCTTTTATCCTGGGCGTACAGGCCAATCTGTGGACGGAGTACATCCCCGACTTTTTCCATGCGAAGCACATGCTGCTGCCGCGTCTGGCGGCCTTGTCCGAGGTCGGATGGGCTTACGATCGCAAGGATTTCGAGGATTTCCGCCGTCGTATGGCGCATTTCCGCAGGACATACGATGTCGCGGGATACAACTATGCGACCTATTTCTTTGATGGGAAAGACGAGTAACCGGTTTTTCGCCCGTGCGGGGTGTGCTCCCTGCCTTATGGCAGATCGGGATGGACGTCGGTTCCCGCCTCATGAAGGAAGCGCTACGGAAGGGCTGAAGCATCCGCTTCGGCCTTTCGGCATTTTTTTGGGTAAAAATTTTGCATAATTGATTTTTCGATTTATCTTTGCACCTGCAAAAGGAATCGATGAGGTGCATGGCGGAACCGCAGGAGGCGGACGAAAAGGCGGGGGCGAAAGGCTGATGCCGGCACGGAAATCGGGCAGATGCAGATGCGGAAATAGCTCAGTTGGTAGAGCACAACCTTGCCAAGGTTGGGGTCGCGGGTCCGAGTCCCGTTTTCCGCTCCAGAGGGGGCAGAAAGAAACCCCGATAGAAAGCAAAAAGCCTTGTATATCAGCGATATACGAGGCTTTTTCTTGTATTTCCCTACTCCTGTTGACGCAAAAGGCAGCAAGTATTTCACGCCTTCATCGTGACCTTTTTTGCTCGGACCGAAAATAGGTCACGATTTAGCTCTATTTCGCTGATTTGCATCATTTTACTCTGCAACATTCCGGTGCTGAAGACGTTTAATTTACTCAAAAACCAAGCAGCCATGTTGCCACGA
>CALUKI010000016.1 GCA_944321175.1 uncultured Alistipes sp. | reverse complement strand
GGGTTTTGATTTGCCGCTGTGCCCGGCTTTTCGCACTTTGGCTCCGCCCTGGATACTCCGTCTCGGCATAGCCAAATTGAAAACTGCGTTTTCATTTGTCTCTGCGCTCGACTTTTCGTATCTTTGTACGGAGTACGGAATATGCCCGTGTGGGACGCGCGATGCGAAAGGAGACGGGGCGGCATGCTCGGAGCCGGACGTATTGAAAATTGAACGTTGCAGCGTCGTGCAGTGCGCAGCGCAAATGCGGATCTGCAGACGGCCGAATGTTCCGGAAAAAGTCTTTTGCCGCATGGCAGGTGAAAAACGGAGGTCTTCGGGAGAGCGGAGATCCATTTTAGATGATGAATATGAAACGTTATCTGTTGTTGATTCTGTTGGCGATGGGGATTGCGGGCGCGGACGCGCGGGAAACTTACCCTCTGAACGACGATTGGAGTTTCTATTTCCGCAGTGAAAACAGCGCCGACGATGCACGGTATGTGACTTTGCCCCATACATGGAATCTCGATGCGCTGGCCGGTAATTCGGAATACCTGCGTACGACGGGGAACTATACACGGCGGCTCTATGTTCCGGCGGAATGGTCGTCCAAACGGTTGTTCCTGCGTTTCGGAGGCGTGCAGACCGTCGCCGATGTCTTTGTCAACGGCCGTCATATCGGGGAGCATCGCGGCGGGTTCACGGCTTTTACGTTCGAGATAACCGATCGGGTGAAGTTCGGCGCCGAAAACACGCTGTTGGTGGTGGTGAGCAACACCTTCCAGAACGACGTCCTTCCGACCTCTACCGAACAGAACATCTATGGCGGGATCTACCGCGACGTGGAGCTGATCGTTACCGATCGGGTTGCCGTTTCACCGACGGTCTGGGGCACCGACGGACTTTTCGTCGAGCAGCTTTCTGTCGATGCGGATGCCGTACGGTGCCGTGCGGCCATTCATCTTTCGGCGCCGAAAGAGTGCCCCGGAACCGTGACACTCGTCGTGCGTGATCCGGAGGGTTATGTCGTTGTCGAGAAAAGCCATCGCAACGGCCGGACAATCGATAATCCCGTAACCATTCCTTTCGAGGTGGAGGCGCCGCAGTTGTGGAGCCCTTCGTCGCCGAAACTCTATACGGTAACGGCGCGTGTAGTCTGCGACTCCTTGTCGGATGAAGTGACCGTCCGGACGGGATTCCGCAAACTCGCCGTGTCGAATCGGGGACTGGTCATCAATGGCGATACCGTCCGCCTGCACGGCGTGGCGCTCTACCATGACCGTGCGCGTGCGGCCAATGCTTTTTCTGCGGCCGATTACGACGAGGATCTGCAGTTCATACGGGATGTGGGCGCCAATGCCGTGCATTCGATGTCGGGACCGCACGACGCCTACCTTTACGACCGGCTCGACGAGGCCGGAATCGTGGCATGGATCGATCTTCCGCTTACGCGTTCTCCCTATCTGGGCGATATATTCTACTTCCCGACAGACCGGTTCCGGCTCAACGGCCGTGAACAGGCGCGGGAAATCATCGCTCAGAATTTCAACCATCCTTCGGTGGTGATGTGGGGGATCTTCTCGTTGGTATGGCAGCGGGGCGACGATGTGACGCCCTACGTTCGGGAGCTCAATACACTGGTCAAACAGGGCGATCCGTCGCGTCCGACAGTGGCGCTGAGCAATCAGGACGGCGAACTGAATACGATTACCGATCTGATTGTCCTCAAACAGAATGTCGGCTGGACGCGCGGCACGACCGACGATGTGGGTTACTGGTGCCGGACGCTCCATGCCTCGTGGGGGAATCTGCTCGCGGCTGCCTGCTACGGGGCTCCGGGCTATCCTTCACAGCAGGATGATCTGATCGAACGCCCGACGGCAAGGGCGCATTGGCTGCCCGAACGCGGCCAGAGCCGTTTCCATGAGGAGTATGCCAAGGTGATCGTTCCCGATACGCTTTTCTGGGGCGAATGGATCAATGCGATGTTCGATTTCGGTACGGCGCGCGGTGCGAACGACCGTTATGCCTGCGGCCTTGTTACGCTCGACCGGCGGCAGTGCAAGGACATCTATTACCTCTACCGGTCGCTGTGGAACCGGCGCGATACGACGTTGTATCTTGCCGAGCGGCGGTGGCGGGTGCGTCCCGAGGCGAATCAGCGGATCAAGCTCTATGCGTCGGTCGATGATGCGGTGCTGCTTGTCAACGGCGACAGCGTGGCGCTTGTGAAGTACGCGCCGGGCCAGTTCTTCGCCGACTGTACGCTGCTGCCGGGCGACAACCGGATCGAGGCGCGTTGCGGCACGCGGCGCGACAGCCTGACGCTCAAAGTCGGCACTGCCTTAAAATCCCGCGACTTCGGGGCCCTTCGCAAAACAAAAGATCGACGATCGAAAGATTAGCCGCAAAGGGCATGCGGTCGGCAAAGACCTGTATGTAGGGCACGGGCGTGAAGTTCGTGCCCTGCTTCTTTTTGGGCCGCAGGTCGACCGCAGGGGAGCCGTCGTCGAAGGTCCCCGCCGCCAGATAGCGGTCGGAGAGCGGCGGTACGCTCAGCCCCAATATATCGGCGAGAAGTGTCATGAGCCCCAGATTGTAGTCGAGCAGAAATTCGTACCGCTGCGTATAGAAGGGCTCGAAACGCGGGGCGTAGTGATCGAAGTAGGGGGAGGCCTTGTATGCCGAGACCAGCGCCGTCCAATGCTGGTGCTGCCAGCGTTTCGAGTAGTCGATGCGCAGGTCGCAGAGCGGCGTGCGCGGACGGTTCGCCCGCACGACCTGCACGGTGAGATCCAACGGGCCGTTGGCCGTCAGGATGCGTGTGCGGTTGCGTTCGGACCGCTTGACGAAGTGTTCATGCGCATCGATCACGCAACGCTCCTGCGCCCAGTGGGCGCAGTATTCGATCGAGGGCAGATAGGCTGCGGGGAGTATCGTCATGGGTCCGATGTATTCCGTTTTCTGGTCCGTGTTGTCCGATTCGGGACGGGAGCGGTGACGCCTTTGCGGCTCTCCGTTGCTCAAGGTGTCTCGTCGATCCACTCTCCGCTGGCCTTGATCAGGTCGATGAGCCGGTCGAGGGCCTCCTCCTGCGGGATGTTGCGTTCGACGACCGTCCGGCCCTTGTAGAGCGTGATGCGGCCCGGCGCGGCTCCCACATAGCCGTAGTCGGCATCGGCCATCTCGCCGGGGCCGTTGACGATGCAGCCCATCACGCCGATGCGGAGGTTTTTCAGATGCGACGTGCGGGCCTTGATCCGTTCGAGTGTCCCCTCGATGTCGTAGAGCGTGCGGCCGCACGACGGACAGGCGATGTATTCCGTCCGCGAGAAACGAACCCGTGCGGCCTGCAGGATCATCAGTTCCACTTCGCGCAGTTCGGCCTCGGAGAAACGGTCGCTTGCGATGCGGATCCCGTCGGCGAGGCCGTCGAGAAAGAGCGGGCCCAGGTCGGCGGCGGCCTTGACGGCGAGTGCCGTGAGGTCTTCGTCGTTGTAGCGGCGTTCGACGGCGACCGGTTCGCTGTCGTCGAGCGAGAGAATGGCGGCCCGCAGTTCGGCCGTCGGATTCTGCGAGGTGCTGCGCAGTATGCGGAACGCCTCGGTGATCTCGTCGCGCACGACGGGGGTGAGCAGCCGGCTGCGCCGGCGGTAGCGTGCGGGGGAGTAGCGTTCGGGGTGTTTTACCTCGAAATGTCCGGCGCGATGGCGGAAGTGATCGGCAAGAAGCTGCGCGACGGGTACCTCGTTTTCGGGCGCTTCGGTCAGCGAGACGCGGATCGTGTCGCCGATGCCGTCGACCAGCAGCGCGCCGATGCCGACGGCACTCTTGATGCGTCCCTCCAGACCGTTTCCGGCTTCGGTTACACCCAGATGGATCGGGTAGGTCATCGCTTCGCGGTCCATCGCCTCGCAGAGCAGCCGGTAGGCGGCGACCATGACGCGGGTGTTGCTCGACTTCATCGAGACGACGACCTGATCGAACGCTTCCTCGCGGCAGCTGCGCAGAAACTCCATTGCGGCGGCGACCATTCCTTCGGGCGTGTCGCCCCACCGGTCGAAGATGCGTTTGGAGAGCGATCCGTGATTCACGCCGATGCGCAGCGCGACGCCGCGTTGGCGGCAGCGGGCGATGAGCGCCTGCAGTTCGCCGTGATCGGTGCGGTAGTTGCCCGGATTGATGCGGACCTTATCGACGTATTGCGCGGCGACGGCCGCCGCTTCGGGCAGGAAGTGGATGTCGGCGACGACGGCCGTCGGGAATCCGTCGGCACGCAGCCGCGTTACGATATTTCGGAGGTTTTCGGCCTGCCGTGTGCCTTGGGCTGTGAGCCGCACGACGGGTGCTCCGGCACGGGCGATACGCTCGATCTGGGCGACGCTGGCGGCCGTGTCGAGCGTGTCGGTGTTGGTCATCGACTGGACGGCGACGGGTCGGTCGCCGCCGATGGTACAGCCGCCGATGCGGACTTCGTGTGTCCGACGGCGGCGGTATTGCGTAAGATCGATCATCTCTGAGCGGATTTGTCCACAAAGGTAACGATTTATTCGCAATTTTCGTCCCGAGGAGAAAGGGCGAATGTTTCCGGTGGGCCGATGCTTGAGATTTCCGGAAAATTCCGTATCTTTGGCTTTATATTCCGGCGCTGCCGCTGCGCCGGTTGCCAATGTGAACCTGAAAAAACGAATCCGATGAGACGAATCTGTATCTTTTGCTTGTCGCTGTTGGGGTTTGCGGCAGGATGCGAACCCGAATCGCCGGACATGTACGGGCCGGCTCCTGCGGAGTATGAAGTGAAGCCACAGGCCGAAGCTGACGGGGCGGCGGTCGATCCGGCGGAGGGAAACTCTGCGGAACAGGATGTAGCGGATGAGTCGCTTCCGACGGAGCAGGGGTGAGGAATGAATCTTCGATACCGAAAAACGGGGGCAGAGATATGAAACGGCGTCGGATCTCCCTGCGCAAGCGATTGGGACTGGAACTCTATCGGCAGCTTCATCGGGAGGCTGTGGCGCGGCATGAATTGCGGACGCTTTTCTGGGAATGCACGCTGCGGTGCAATCTCCGGTGCGGGCATTGCGGTTCGGACTGTACGTCGTCGCCGGCCTGTGCCGACATGCCGGCCGAGGATTTCTTCCGTGTGCTCGATACGCAGATCACGCCGCATGTCGATCCGCATCGGGTGATGGTGGTTCTTTCGGGCGGCGAGGTGCTGGTGCGTCCCGATCTGGAGCGGATCGGGCGGGCGCTCTACGATCGGGAGTATCCTTGGGGATTGGTTACCAACGGAATGGCACTTACGGCAGGGCGCTTCGATGCGCTGCTGCGTGCAGGGCTTCATTCGATGACCGTCTCGTTGGACGGTTTCGAGGAGGAGCACAACCGTTTGCGCCGCCATCCGCTCAGTTTCGCGCGGGCGGCGGAGGCGGTGCGGCGTGCAGCGGCCGAACCGTCGATCGCCTTCGATGTCGTGACGTGTGTCACACCGGCCCTGCTGCCTCGTCTGGATGCCTTTCGCGATTACCTGATCGGCTTGGGCGTGCGCAGCTGGCGGCTTTTCGCCATCTTCCCTGCGGGACGTGCGGCGGCGGACGACGCGCTGCAGCTCTCCGACGGGGAGTTTGGCTCTCTCATGGAGTTCATCCGGCGCACGCGGCGTGCCGGAACCATCGAGTGCAATTATGCCTGCGAAGGCTTCCTCGGCGGTTATGAAGCCGAGGTGCGCGACTGGTTCTATCATTGCGATGCGGGCGTCTCGACGGCCTCGATCCGGGTCGACGGCTCGATTTCGGGATGTACCTCCGTGCGGAGCGATTTCTCGCAGGGAAATATCTATCGGGATGATTTCTGGGAGGTGTGGAGCTCCCGCTTCGAGCTTTTCCGCCGCCGTGAATGGATGCGGACAGGTGCCTGCGCCGAGTGTGCCGTATGGCGCTACTGCGAAGGCGGACCGATGCACCTGCGCCTTGCTGACGGCGGAGTGATGCATTGCAGCTATAAAAGATTAAATCATTGATTTCTAAAACGATGGATGGTGTTCCTCCGAAACTTGCGAGGGGGGGGGAGAAAAGCGATCGCAAAGGGCGGTTTTCTCTTTTTTTTTGTTTATATTTGTCGCGCCGAAGCGTGAAACGATATGAAATTCCTATTCCGACAAACGTTTGTGCCTGCACTGTTGTCTTTGTCCGTTGCGGGTTGCAACGGCGATGTCTTTATCGACGATTACCTTCCCGACCCGCCGGCCTCGATTGCCGGACAGAGCGGAGAGACGTCGGAGATCCGTTTCGAGGCTTCGAACTGGGATATTCTGGGTGTCGGAGGCCTCAGCGGTAGGACATACGATCTGGACGGCAACCTCCTTTCCGTCGGGCCGCTCGGCGGCGAAGGGCTCCTCTGCATGGAGTACGATGACGGTCTGGTCAGCTTCCGGATCGAGCGCGGCGATTACAGAACCCTGAAGATCGTATTTGAGGAGAACATGGGCAGCGGCCCTTTCCGCTTCACGCTGACGGTCGGAAACCTGTGCGAGAGCGACAGCATCGACGTGACGTTCAATCCCACCGGAAAGTATCGGGTCGAACGTGTCGTCTATGATTACGAGCGGTTCAGTTTTACCTATACACGGGTGGAAACGGTTACGACGTATCACATTGACAACCGCACATCGTCGAAGCCCGTTTCGATAGAGGCCTATCCCTATGCCGGTCGTTCGCGGCTGATTCGGTTTTACAACAACGAAGACCAGCGTGAGGATATTCTCGGGCTGCCGCTGCCGCTGATACCGATTCCCGATATCGAAGACGAACAGCCCGTCATGCGGGAGTCGGAGGTTGCGTTTGCATGTTATTATACGGACGTCATGCTGCCGGCCGACAAACGGGATCTCTCGGAGACTGTAACGGTCAATGCCGGTGAAGCCAAAGATATCGAGGTGATGCTCCAATATATGGAGTATTCACTCCCCTATACGCTCTATACCACCAATTCCGAAACGGGGAAGGAACGGATCTTTACCGGAGTGCTTCAGGGGGAAGAACCGGGCAATTATTACATCTTCCGCAAAGATTTTGAAAAGTAACGGGTCATCATGAAAGTTTCTTGCAGGTCGTTTGCGGTTTTGGGGTGTGTATTGCTTTTCGTCTGTCATTGTGCGGCGGCACAGGTGCGGGGTGCCGCATGGGAAAGCCCTCTCACGCCGGCCGACAGCATCACCCACAACCGGAAGATGATTCATAAGGCAGGGTTCGATGTCTGCCCCAGCCATCTCTTTGCGACGGATGACTTCTTCAGGGGGACGAACGCTGCGCAGCAGCCGCTTCGCTCGGCGCTTTCCCTGCATTTGAAATACGCCTTCCAATTCGGCCCCGACACGCGGTTCGGGCGCCGCTACCCCTATACTTCGCAGGGGATCGGCATAAGCGTGAACGACTTCCGGAATCGTGCCGAAGTGGGACGTCCTGTGGCGGTCTATGTCTTTCAGAACTCCCGCATCGTCTCTTTGGCCCGCACGCTCTCGCTCGATTACGAGTGGAATTTCGGCGTGTCGTTCGGTTGGGAGAAATACGATGCGGAACGCAATCCGTTCAATGTCGTGGTCGGTTCGCGCATCAATGCCTACATCAATCTGGGGCTGATGTTCAACTGGCATTTTGCGCCGCAGTGGAATGTGACGGCCGGTGCGGGGCTGATGCACTTCTCCAACGGCAATACGACCTATCCCAACGGCGGCGTCAATCTGTTGAACGGCCGTTTCGGACTGGTGTACACCTTCGGGCGCGAAACGGCCGGCGGCCGGAGGGACAAAGTACGCCGTTTCGGAGACTTCAAGCCTCATGTGAGCTACGACCTGGTTCTTTACGGCGCCATGCGGACGAAGGGGTACGTCTGGCCCGACCGTGCATATCTCATCCCCGGCAAGTTCGGGGTGGCGGGCGTGAACTTCAATCCGATGTACAATTTCAGCCGTTTCTTCCGCGCCGGACTGTCGCTCGACGCCCAGTACGATGAAAGTGCAAACCTGAAGGATCATATCGCCAACGACAATATCTACGACAGCGAACTTCGGTTTCATCGTCCGCCCTTCCGCGAACAGTTTGCCGTGGGCGTATCGATTCGCGGCGAGATCGTGATGCCGATCTTCTCGATCAATCTGGGTGTCGGCCGGAACTTCATCTGCAAGGGGGACGATACCGACTCTTTTTACCAGATCTTCGTGCTCAAGGCGGATGTCTCGCGGAATCTCTTTCTGCACATCGGTTACCAGCTCTACAAGTTCAAGAGGCCCAATAACCTGATGCTGGGTGCAGGGTATCGTTTCAACGGCCGGTGACATGCCCGTTTGCGGTCGTGCGGTACGTTTCGAAAAGCGGCACGCCGCAAAACCGCTTCCGCTGCGGGACGGCCGGCTCTCCTTTTGAGACGGCATGTCCGCCGTCGGAATGCCGCGGGCCGTTTCGCCGCATCGGCCGCCGCCGTTCGATTTGTTTCCCTTTCGCTTTTTTTTACGCAGGCTTTTCGTATCTTTGTGAAGAGATAAAGACTTTGACCGATGAACAGACTTCTTCATGTATGGATCGCATTGTCGGTTGTCGTATTGACGACCGCTGCCTGTGAAGATTCCAGCCGCCCGGCAATCCCCGATTTTCAGGAGATGGATGATCCTGCGGCGCCGTTTGCCGACTGGTCGGCCGTCGATGCGGAACCGCACGCCTCTTTTGCGAGCATTGATTGCCGCTATGCCAAGTCCCAGCCGCCCGCGCTGACTGCGCGGCAAACCTGCCGCTTGACGGCATGGCGCGGCGAGCGGGTTTCGGCACAGCTGCTCGTCTGGAGCAGACGTCCGGTGGCGGAGATGACCTGTCAGGCGGGAACCTTGCGCTCTGAATCCGGGTCGTTGCCTGCGTCGGCTGTCCGCAGCCGTTTCGTGCGTTATGTGATGAGCGACGAGTTCGCCTGCGGCTGCTGCAAACGCGACCCCCGGAAATTTGCATCCGTCCTTGTGGCCGACATGCTCGACGAGCGGCCCGCAATGGCGCTCGACAGTTGTACGGTGCGGCCCGTCTGGTTGACGGTCGATGTCCCTGCGGAGGCCGCACCGGGGCTTTACAGCGCTCCCGTGACGGTGCGTTGCGACGGGACGACGCTGCCGCTGACGCTCGAACTGGAGGTGGTCGGCCGCACGCTGCCCCGGACTGCCGCCTGGCGTTATCATCTCGATCTGTGGCAGCATCCGACGGCCGTTGCCCGCATCGAAGGGGTTGAGGTGTGGAGCGATGCCCATTTCGATGCACTCCGGCCCGTTATGGAACTCCTGGCCGATGCCGGTCAGAAAGTCGTGACCGCAACGCTCAACAAGGACCCTTGGAACAATCAATGCTACGACGCCTATGCCGATATGATCCTCTGGACGAAGCACGGCGACGGAACATGGACGTATGACTATGCGGCGTTCGACCGTTGGGTGGAGCTGATGTTCTCGCTGGGAATCGACAGGCAGATCAACTGCTATTCGATGCTGCCTTGGAACAACGAACTCCATTATCGGGATGCCGTGACGGGGGAATGGGTCGATGTGACCGCCGAACCCGGCACGCCGGTTTTCGAGGAGATGTGGCGGCCTTTCCTGGCGGATTTCGTGCGCCATCTCGACGAAAAGGGGTGGCTGTCGAAAACCTGTATTGCAATGGATGAACGGTCGCCCGAACAGATGGAACAGGCCGTATCGTTCCTTGCCGCGCAGGCGCCGCAGCTCGGTATTGCACTGGCCGACAACCACAACAGCTACAAACGTTATCCGCAATTGCGCGATATCTGCGTCTCGGCCCGTCAGAGCGTGGCCCCTGAGGACATTGCCGCGCGGCGCGCCGAAGGCAAGGTCACGACCTTCTATGTCTGCTGTTCGCACCGTTATCCCAACATGTTTACCTTCTCGGATCCGGCCGAAGCGACCGTTGCGGCATGGCATGCCGCAGCGAACGGTTACGACGGCTTCCTGCGCTGGGCTTACAATTCGTGGACGGCCGATCCGCTGCGGGATTCGCGGTTCCGCACATGGCCTGCCGGAGATACCTACATCGTCTATCCCGGTGCGCGGTCGTCGATCCGCTTCGAACGGCTGCGCGAGGGTATTCAGGATGCAGAGAAGATCCGCCTGCTGCGCGAAGAGCTGCGTGGCGCGGGCTCAGGGGAGGCCGACGAGAAACTGGGACGTCTGGATGCCGCCGTGGCACCCTTTGCCTCCCGTGAACCCCTCGACAGCCTTCATGAACGGCTGGCGGCGGCAAAACAGTTGCTCAACGAATTGTAACCGCTCCTCTGCCATGTCGATGCATCGCCCGACGGACATATCCACTGCGGACCCTGCCGCTGCGGCGCCCCTTGCGCAAAAGGACGGAACAGCGGGGCAACGGAGCTGGTATGACGATGACATAAAATATGTCGCCGGAGTCGGCGAGATGCGTGCGAGGTTGTTGTTCAAGGAGTTGGGTATTGCTACCGTCGGGGAGTTGCTTTACTGTTTCCCGTTCCGTTACATCGATCGTTCGCGGATTTACCGCATCGTGGAGATCGATGCTTCGAGATCGTCGCTCGTGCAGTTCCGAGGCCGTGTGACAGGAGTGGCGTATGCCGGTACAGGCCGCAAACGCCGCTTTTCGGCGTTTGTTTCCGACGGTACGGGGCAAGCCGAGCTGGTGTGGTTTCAGGGGATCAAATGGATCGAGAAACGGATCGAAGTGGGACGCGAGTACCTCATCTTCGGACGGCCGTCATCGTTCCGCAATGAACTTTCGCTGGTGCATCCGGAGATCGAAACGGTCGAAAAGGCCCTGTCGCGGCGCATCGAGAGCGGATTGCAGGGGATCTATTCCTCTACCGAGCGGTTGTCATCCGTCCTGGGCGCCAAAGGTTTCCATACGATTGTCTGCAATGCGTGGCGATTGGCGCATACGCGGATTGCCGAGACGCTGCCCGACGGAATGCGCCGGCGTTACGGCCTGGTGTCGTTGCATGACGCATTGTACAACATCCATTTCCCGCAGTCGCCCGAAGCCCTCCGGCAAGCGCAATACCGGTTGAAATTCGAGGAGTTGCTCGGAGTACAGCTCAACGTCCTTGCGCGTCGCTCGGCCCGTCTCTCGAAAAACAACGGATTTCTCTTCCCGCATGTAGGGGAGGTCTTCAATACGTTCTATCGGGAGAAATTGCCCTTCCCCCTTACGGAGGCGCAGAAGCGTGTCGTCCGCGAGATCCGGCAGGATACCGTCACGGGATACCAGATGAACCGGCTGTTGCAGGGCGATGTGGGATCGGGAAAGACCCTTGTGGCCCTGCTGTCGATGCTGCTGGCCGTTGACAACGGCTTTCAGGCCTGCATGATGGCCCCGACCGAAATCCTTGCCCGCCAGCATTATGCCACCCTGACCCGCCTGCTCGAAGGCCTGCCCGTGCGCGTGGCGATCCTTACCGGCGCCTCGAAGGCCCGTGAACGGAAGTCCGCATTGGGGGGGATCGCTTCGGGCGACGTGCAGCTGCTTGTGGGTACGCATGCCCTGATCGAAGACCGTGTGCAGTTCCGCAATCTGGGTCTTGTGGTCATCGATGAGCAGCACCGATTCGGCGTCGAACAGCGCGCCCGCATGTGGACCAAGAACGAACAGCCGCCCCATGTGCTGGTGATGACCGCTACGCCGATCCCGCGCACGCTGGCCATGACGCTCTACGGCGATCTCGACGTCTCGGTCATCGATGAACTGCCGCCCGGACGACGTCCCGTGCAGACCGTGCGCTATACGGATGCGATGCGGTTGCGCGTGTGGGGATTCCTCCGCAGGCAGATCGCTCAGGGCCGTCAGGTCTATATCGTCTATCCGCTTATCAAGGAGTCCGAAGCGATGGATTACAAAAATCTGCAGGAGGGCTACGAAGCCGTCATGCGCGATTTCCCCCTTCCGGAATATGTCACCGAGGTCGTGCACGGCCGGATGAAACCGCAGGACAAGGAGGCGGCGATGCGCCGTTTCAAATCGGGCGAGGCGCAGCTGCTCGTTGCCACCTCCGTTATCGAGGTGGGAGTCGATGTGCCCAATGCGACCGTCATGGTCATCGAGTCGGCCGAACGGTTCGGACTCTCCCAGCTGCATCAGCTGCGCGGACGTGTGGGACGCGGCGCCCAGCAGTCCTATTGTATCCTCATGTCGGACGAGAAACTCTCCAAGGAGTCGCGGGCGCGTCTGGACGCCATGTGTGAGACGAACGACGGGTTCCGGCTGGCCGAACTGGATCTCAAACTGCGCGGCGCCGGCGATTTGGCCGGTACGCAGCAGAGTGGTATGGCCTTTGACCTGAAAATCGCCAATCCGACGCTCGACGTGCAGATCCTCCAGTGTACGCGCGATGCGGCGGGGGAGGTGCTGGCTGCCGATCCGCTGCTTGAAGCGGCGGAGCATGCCGGCCTGCGGCAATTGAAGAAGCGCTGTTCCGGCGGGAAATCGACCGATTTTTCGATGATCTCCTGATGCGCCGTACTAAAAGATGAACCGGAACGTTTTGATTGTAAAGACCGTGTAAAACCAGCATCCGGAGTCCGCACTCCGCATGACAACCGACAGGATATGATGAAACGATTGTTTTTGTTTGTATTGCTTGTGTATTCGCTGCTGCCCGTCGCGGCGCAGCTCTATGTGCCGGGCGAGGAGCTCTTTTATCGGGTAAGTTACCGTGCGAAGCTGGTGCCGAATACCGAGGTGGCGACCGTTCTGGTGCGGACCACCGAAACGCAGCTCGACGGCAGAACCGTCTATAACGTCTTCGGCCACGGGAAAACGCTCCCGACTTTCCGGTGGTTCTTCTCGCTCGATGACCGCTACAATATCTGGATCGATACGGCCACATTGCGCACCGTGCGTTTCACGAGCGATATCCATGAAGGGGAATACACCTTCCGCAGCCGGTACGATTACGACTGGCCCGCCCGCCGCATCGCCACAAGGTGGCAGAAACGGCAACTGCCCGAAAACCGCAAGGAGATGGAACTGACCGATGTGAGCATGGATGCCGTATCGCTCTTCTTCAACATGCGCAGCGTCGATGCGTCGATCTTCCGTGTGGGCGAGCAGCACGAACTGCAGATGGTTCTCGAAGATACGATTCGCCATCTGAAATACCGTTTCGAAGGCCGAGAGGAGAAAAAAATCCGCAACCTCGGCAAGTTCCGGACGATGAAGTTCGCCTGCCAGATCGGGACGTCGGAAAGTTACTCCTTTACTGACGGTTCGGAGTTTTTCATCTGGCTGTCGGATGACGAAAACAAGATCCCGCTCTGTCTCGAATCCCCTATCCGAGTGGGGAGCGTAAGCGCATATATTTCAGGATACAAGGGTCTTAAGTATCCTTTGTCGAGCCAGATCCGATAATATCCGCCCATGAAGATGAAACTGACGAAAATCGCCCTTGCCGCCGGCCGTTGCGAGACGACGGCACCGTTTGTCCGTGAGGAGGCCGTCGCGGCAGTCGAGGCGCTGCCATACGGCACCGTTGCGCTTTTCGAACCCGACGGTCTGCCGCGTGCCGCGCTTCTGCTCCTCCCAGGCGGCGGTTTCAACAAGGTCAATGCCGATCAGGAGGGGGCTGCCGCCGCCCTGTGGCTTGTGGAGCACGGGTTCGCCGCCGCTGTCGTGAAATACCGTTTGCCCGAAGGATGTCCCGAACGCCCGCTGCAGGATGTCCGTCAGGCGTGGGTGCTTCTGCGGGAGCGTTGTCCGGCACTTCCATGCGGAGTCTTCGGCGCGTCGATCGGCGGTTATCTCGCTGCGGAGCTGGCTGTTTCGCAGCCAAAAGAGTCCCGTCCCGATTTTCAGGTGCTTTTCTATCCTGTCGTAAGCATGGAGGAGGAGCTGGCCCACCGGCCTTCGATGCTGCGGCTTTTCGGCCGCGAGGTGCACGGGCTTGAAGCCAAACGGCGTTCTCCGTTGCTGTGCGTCGATGCTGCCGCTCCGGCGGCATTCGTTGCCGCCGCTGCCGATGATGCCTCGGTCTCGCCGTTGAACGCCTGCCGTTATGCCGAGGCGATGCTCGATGCCGGTGCCGCCGTGTCGCTGCACCTTTATGCGTCGGGCGGGCATGGATTCGGATTCCGCACGGAGTTTCTCTGGCATGACGTCCTGATGGCCGAACTGGAAAAATGGCTGAATGCGAGGTTGTGATTTCGCCGTTCCGGAAAAAAATATTACTTTTGAACCCTAAACGACCTTGTTTATGGAAGAGAACAGAGATTACCGTTCGCCGCAATACGAGGACGACGAACGTTTGGATCCCCGGAAGAGTTCCAAATCGATTCGCGGTTATCAGACGATCATTGTCATTCTGGCCGTCATTCTGGCCGCATTGTCGATCCTCTATTTCAATATCCACCGCCAGCAGCAGGAGGAGTATGATCTGTTGTTGATCGATCGTGATTCGATCAAGAGCAATCTGACGGACCTGATGGAGGATTTCGACAACCTTCAGATTTCGAACGACAGTATCTCGCAAAGTCTCGGCATTGAGCGCAACCGTGCCGATTCGCTCATGGAGCGGTTGAAGAAGGAGCGTTCGTGGAGCTATGCGAAGATCAAGAAATACGAAAAGGAGATCGGTACGATGCGGACCATCATGCGGGGGTATCTGCGGCAGATCGACTCGCTCAACACGCTCAACAAAAACCTGATCAAGGAGAATGTATCGTACCGCAAGGAGATTTCGTCGGCCAATCTGCGGGCGGAAGTTGCCGAAGAGAAGGCCTCGGAATACGCCAACAAGGTGCGTCAGGGTGCTGTGATCCTTGCTCGCGGCATTCGGCTTGTGCCGCTCAATGCGCGCGACTCGGAAGTATCGCGTGTGAAGAATGCTTCGCGGCTGCGGGTGGATTTCACCCTTGCGGCGAACAACCTCGCCGAACCCGGCGAACGGGTGATCTATGTCCGCATCACGTCGCCTGACGGATATGTGCAGTCGAATGCTGCGGCTGCCACGTTCGAGTTCGAGGGGGAACGGTTGACCTACACCGCATCGCGCGAGGTCGATTACCAGAACAAGGATCTCGACGTGAGCATATATTACAACGACGGTGCCGGTTTTACCGCCGGAACCTACCGTGTGGAGATCTATGCCGACGGCCGCCTGGCCGGCCAGAACGATATTGCCCTGCGGTAGGCCTCTTTGCATGTGATTCTTATCGGCTCCCCTCCGTGGAGGGGAGCCGTTTTGTCTGGCGGACGTCTCTGCATCTCCGCTCTTGTTTCTCTTCGGGATGTCCGTTGGCTGTTCTCTTTCTTGCCCGGAATCCCCGCCCGTTCTTCCGCCGGTTTTTGCAGGCTTGCGTGCTCGTTGCCTGGACGGTTCCTGTCCGGTGTGCCGAATGGATGATCAGCGTCCGGTTTCTGAACATCCGGTGGATTGCGGCTGCATGGCCCGCACGGCAAATCGACGGATCATTCGGCTGCCCGTTTCTTGTTCGGGAAGTTCGGCCATGTCGGGATTCCGACAAAATGGCCGATGCCGGAGTCTGAACTCCGGCATCGGCCTATCTCTTTATCCGTTCGTGCTACTTGATTCCGTGCGCCTCTTTCAGAATCTCTCCGAACTCCTTGAGCGACAGCGCCGTGATATGCGGCTGGGGATCGGCGGCTGCGGCGACCTCCTCGGTCGTCTCGCCCGACAGGACCAAAACGCCCATCGCACCTGCGTTGTGCGCCATTGCCACATCGGTGTAGATGCGGTCGCCCACCATTGCGATCTCGTCGGCCGCCAGTCCGAACCGCTCCTTGATTCCCGTGAGCATGTTGGGATCGGGTTTGCCCAGTACGATGTCGGGCTTGCGCCCTGTGGCGTGTTCAAGACACTTGCAGATCGATCCGCAATCCACCAGTACGACCGGCTGGTCGGTCGGACATACCCGGTCGGGATTCGTCGCAATGTAGGGAATGCCCTGTGAAATCCACCATGCCGCACGGCAGAGACGCGGATATACGAGTGTCATGTCGAATGCGGCTACGATAATGTCCGGCACGTCGTCGGCACTGTCGGCCGTCGATTCGAAACCGGCTGCCTCGAACTCCGAGATCATGCTCGGCGTCCCCAGCAGAAAGAGCCGTTTGGCCTGCGGGTAGTGCGACCTGATGTAGTCGATCGTGGCGAGCGCCGTCGTGTACATCTCTTCGCGTGTTGCCGTGATGCCCAGTGTTTCGAGCTTGTGCAGATAGTCGGCGATGCTCTTCGACGGGTTGTTCGTCAGAAACGAGTAGCCGATACCCATTTGCGTGAGGTCCGAAAGGAACTGTTTGGTCCAAGGGAAAAGCGACATGCCCATATAGATGGTGCCGTCCATGTCGAGTGCGACATGCTTGATGCGGCGTGCACGTTCCATCAGTTCTTCGTGCGAGAAGGGTGAACGGTACTTGTCGATAGTTGCCATTGTTCAGCGTGTTGTAGTAATCATAATTTGTGAACCCGACCGTCCTGCGCGGCGGCAAAACTCCGCAAAGATAATCAATTTTCAATGAATTGCGAATTATCGCTTCGGATAATTCTCGACGGTCGGATACTCCGTCGTTGAATTGGTCGTGAACGTATCCTGCGTATAGATGTTTCCGAAGGGGTCCGTAGCCCGGATCTCGACGGCGGCATTCGCGTCCTTGAGCGTATAGTAGTAGAGATGGTCTGTCCGTTTGGGATAGGTCTCGCGACCCAATATGCCGGCAAGGTATCCGCTTGCCCATGCGTCGAAATCCCTGAAACGGATCATCTCTCCGGTTTTAACACCATTCTCGAACACCTCGACCGTCCAGTTCTTCTCGTCGGAGTTCCAGATGTTGGCTACGATCCCATCGTCGTCGTGATACATGAACTGCGGCCGCTTGTCGTAGGCGAAACGGGTGTTTGCCCGATACATGCGGATCTGGAAATCCTTGTCGTAGCGGACGGATTTGTAGTACCAGTTGGTGAAGGTGCTGCCGCCGATCTCAAAAACGCCGTAGCCGTTGGGAGTCCCCTCTGCACAGATGGTCGATCTCCAGTGCGCTCCGCAGACGGCGCCGTGATTGTGTTCGTAGATGGTCCGTCCGGAATCTCCCGCCGTATGGAAATAGTTCCGGTTGCGGTGGCTGTGTCCGCTCATGATGTGGGCTTCGGAGAATTGCCCCAGCAATCCGAGGACTGTTTCCTTCTGGTCGGCAGGGATCATGTCGAGTGCAACATGCGTGCAGAAAATAATCAGTTTCTCCTTGTCTGCAAGCTCCAGATCCTGCCGCAACCATTCGAGCTGATCTGCCGTGAAGCCGCGTTCGTAGTTTGACGGGTTGTGCGTCTCATCCAGCAGCAGCACATTGTCCATCCCGACGATATGGGCATCCCCCCGCTCGAACGAATAGTCGCAGGGCCCGAAGGCCGCCTCGAAATCGCGGCGGGCTGCCAGATCGTATGTGCTGCTGCCTTTGAAGGGTTCGGGGCGGGTTGCCATGTCATGGTTTCCGACAACCTGGAAGAGCGGCATGCCGATCTGCTCCTCGCGCAGCACCTGAACCATCAGGGGCAGGATAACCGGCGTCACATATTTTGTCTTGTGGTTCGAGATGACATCGCCGAGGGTAATCCCGTAAACGGGCGGTGTGCATTCGGCGGCATGTTCCCTGATATCGGGAACGGACTCGCTGACAAAACGGTTGAATTGTTCTGCGTCGCGTGTTTGGGGATCGGCAAGGCAGAAAAGCGTGAAATGCGTCTCGACGGGTTGCCGTGCCCCCAATGTGAAATCGTAACGCTGCCGGTTGTCGGACAGCCGCTGCCAGAAGCAGGGCCGGCCGTCGGTCATGGGAACTTCCCGGTCGGCCGGAATGCGGTAATAGACATGAAAGGCATCCTTGTTGCGCGCCATCTGATAGATGCCGTTGGCATCGCTTGCGACGCAGGTGAATCCGTCGCTCACGACGACCCCTTCGACCGGTGCACCCTCCGTATCGACAATCAATCCGTAGAGGTCGTTGCCCTCCTCGATGGGTGTTCGCAGCGCTGCGGCTTGCAATTGTCCGGATGTGGAGACGACGTTGCCGTCGCTCGGAGAGGCGGCGGTGAAAAATCCGCAGGCAAGCAGGAAAAGTGTGCAGATCAGCTTTTTCATGATGCAAATGTGTATTGGATGTGTGCTGGATTGAAATCAGGGACGCTTCAGGCGGGATGAACTTGATCGGTGTGACTTCGGGCGGCGGTTTTTACCGCCCGTGTTGTTTCTGCTCGGCGACATTGCGGGACTCATCCGGAAAAAGCGTCCGTCAGAACAGGAGGAACGAAGGAGCGTGGCCGATTGCGGGCATAAAGGCAACATGTGGAATCCTGTTGCGATTGCCCCCCCCTCGGCTGTCTATAGGGCCGTCCGCTATGATTCGGGCCGTATAGACAGCTCCCGACAGGGGGAAATCGACTCCTCCGTTCGCCCTGTCCTGCGGACGTTTTCGGCGATGCCGGCTTGTCGCCGGTCGTTTACTGTTGCGGATAGTTCTCTACGGTCGGGTAGTCGGCGATTGAGTTGGTCGTGAACGTATCCTGCGTATAGACATTGCGAAACTTGTCCGTTGCACGGATCTCGACGGTGGCGGCATTGGCATCCTTGAGCGTGTAGTAATATAGATGCTCTGTCTTCTTGGTATATGAGGTGCGTTTCAGAAAGCCGGCATGATAACCGCATGCCCATGCATCGTAATCTTCGGTTTCAAAACGCTCCATCTGCCCCGTCTTTTTCCCGTTTTCATAAACATCTACTGTCCAACCTTCATCCGAATTCCAGATGTTGGCTACGATCTGGTCGGCGTTGTGGTAAAAGAATTGTTGGATGTCGTTGTAGGCGAAACGCGTGTTGGCGCGGTACATGCGGATCTGGAAGTCCTTGTCGTAACATGTCGATTTGTAATACCAATCGGAGAATGACGAGCCGTCTATGACGAAGACGCCGTAGCCGTTGGGTGTTCCTTCCGCACAGATCGTCGATTTCCAGTGTGCACCGCACACGGCGCCGTGATTGTGCTCATAGATGTTCTGTTCGGGATCGGATGCAACATGGATATAGTTCTGGTTGCGATGGCTGTGTCCGCTCATGATGTGGACCTTGGGAAATTCCCGCAACAGATTGAGGACCGTCGCCTGCTGGTCCGCAATGACTTTGTGCATCGGGGCATGAACACAGAAGATGATGAGCTTGTCTTTGGATACGAAACTCAGATCTTGCCGCAACCATTCGATTTGCGCTTCCGCAAATCCCAATTCGTAGTTCGAAGGATTGTGCTCCGCCGTTGACAGCAGAATGTTGTCCATACCGATGATATGCGCATCCCCTCGGTCAAACGAATAGTCGCAGGGCCCGAACTGATCCTCGAAGTCGCGGCGTGCCGCAAGGTCGTAGGTGCTGCTGCCCTCGCTGATTTTCGGCGTGGTGGCATTGTCGTGGTTGCCCATCACCTGGAAGAGCGGCATCCCGATTTGGTCTTGCCGCATGAGCCGTGCAATTTGCGGCATGATGGTCGGTGTGACGTACTCCTTGCTGTTGTTGGAGACAATGTCGCCGAGTGTGATGCCATAAACGGGAGGCGTACATGCTGCGACATGTTTTTTGATGTCAGGGACGGATTCATCGGCGAAGCGGCCGAGTTCCGTAGCGTCGTTCGTTTGCGGATCGGCGAGACAGAAAAGCGTGAATTGCGTCTCGACAGCCTGTTTCGCCCCTATGGAGAAGTCATAACGTTGCTGATCCTTCGAGAGTTTCTTCCAAAAACAGGGCGCGCCGTTGGCCATTTGGACGGGCCGGTCGGCCGGAATACGGTAAAAGACATGGTAGGCATCCTTGTTCCGTGCCATCTGATAGACTCCGTTTTCATCGCTTGCGACACAGGTGAAACCGTCGCTGACGACGACCCCTTCAACAGGGGTGCCGGCATTGTCGATCACGATTCCGTAGAGGTCATTACCCGCTTCGATCGGGGTTTTCAACTCCGGTGCGGGTGTATCCGGCGTATCCGGTGTGTCGGGTGTATCCTCTCCGCCGCTTGAGCATGCGAAAATGAAGAACCCGCAAAGTAATAATAACAGCAAATCAGTCTTTTTCATATTGTTGCGGTGGTAATTGTTGTTTGCCTTTCCTGTCGTGAATATCTATTCGGGAATAAAAATATAAATTTTCAGTTTAATATTTGCCTTTTCTGTTTTTTTCTTGATATCATTCATGCCGGCACGATTGTCGGAACATTAACCTAATAAACCTTATCGGCAACTTATACAATCGCCAGTCGTTGATAAGGTTTATGCCCATGAGTGCCGGTGCTACTCCTTCGGGTAGTTCGCTACGGTCGGATAATCCGATTGGGAGTTGGTCGTAAACATCGTCTGTTTGTAGGTGTTTCCGAATTTGTCCGTTGCGCGAATCTCGACTGCAGCGTCCTTATCCTGTAATTTATAATAATACAGATGATCGAACGATCCCGTATAGGTCGTTTTACCGAGTACTCCCGCGTGATAACCGACCGCCCAGACATCGTTGTCGGTGTAACGTGTCATGTTCCCGGTTTTTGCCCCGTCTTCATAGACCTCGACGCTCCAGTTCCGATTGTCGGAATTCCAGATGTTGGCTATGATCTGATCGGAATTGTGATAAATGAACTGTTGGATGTCGTCGTAGGCAAAACGTTCATTGGCACGGTACATACGGATTTGAAAATCCTTGTCATAGCATGTGGCCTTGTAATACCAGTTACTGATTCCGGATCCATTGATTTCATATACGCCATATCCATTAGGTGCACCGTCCTTGTTGATCGTTGATTTCCACCATGCACCACAGGCTGCACCATGGATGTGTTCATAAATATTCCGACCTGTGTCAATATAGTTTTGGCTGTAATGCGTATGTCCTGACATGATATGAGTCTCAGCGAATCCTTTGAGCAGATCGCGTACCGCTGTTATGTTGTTGACCGAACCGTTGCGTATGGGTATATGAATACACAATATGACCATTTTGCTTTTCGGAACCAGTGCCAGATCCTGACGAAGCCACTCTACCTGTGCATCGGTAAAGCCTTGAAGGTAGCTTGAGGGATTATGACTCTCAGTCGTGAACAAAATATCATCCATGCAAACGATGTGTGCATTACCGCGATCGAACGAGTAATCACAAGGGCCGAATTTGCTTTCGAATTCGCGACGTGCCGCCAGATCGAGATTACTGCTTCCTTCGCTGATTGTTGGCTTTACAGAGTTGTCATGGTTGCCCATGGTCTGGAAGAGGGGAATGCCCGTATTGTTCTGGTGCATGGCGTTGCCCATCTGTGCCATCAGTGTCGGGAAAACGTTCAATGTCCCGGTGTTGAAAAGTATGTCGCCTAATGTGACGCCATAAACCGGTATATTGAATGTTGCAGCGTGTTCTTTGATGTCGGGTATCGTTTCTTGTTTGAAACGGGAGATGTCGGAATCGGTTTGAACCTGCGGATCAGCAACGCAGAAGAGCATGAATCGATCCTCAACGGCTTGTTGTGCACTCAGAGTAAAATCGTAACGTTGTTGAGAGGTGGAGAGTTTCTGCCAGAAACAGGGCAGTCCGTTGGCAATGGGTACGGCGCGGTCGGCCGGAATCCGGTAAAAGACATGGTAGGCATCCTTGTTGCGGGGCATCTGATAAACGCCGTTGGCATCGCTTTCGACGCATGAGAAGCCATCGCTTACGACTACGCCTTCAATGGGCGATCCGGTATTGTCGATCACGATTCCGTAGAGGTCATTGCCCGCTTTGATCGGTGTTTTCAATTCGGGCGCAGGCGTTTGGGCGCCCGGATCATCGTTGCCGCTGTCGCTTGAGCAGGCTGCAAAGAAAAGACTTCCTGCAACAAACAGGAACGAACAGATCAGTTTTTTCATCGATATTCTTTTTAATTATGTAATCTCTATTTACTTTCAAACGGGGACTCCCCCCCCCGAAGGAGTCCCCGCGAAAGCCGAAGATCAGAACGGTTTATTCAATCCACATGTAGTTCTGCTGCAGGTTGGGATTCTTGTCGATGGCCGTCTTCGGAACAGGATGGATGTAACGCTGTTCGCTGAAATGACGTTCAAGATTGATCGTCAGACGTCCGTAGGTGTCGAACTCCAGCCCGCGGTTGGCCGACAGCGTGATGTATTTCACACCGGGTTCGTTGCCGGCTTCGCCATCCACGACGCAGACATCGTTCGTGCCGTCGTTGTTCAGGTCGTAGGTTGTATCCAGAGCTCCGATGTAGATGCCGTACCACTGCTTGTTGAGCAGATGTCCCAGATGCCAGCGCATCAGGTCGTCGTAGCGGCGGCCTTCGAGCAGCAGCTCGATGGCGCGTTCGCGGCGGATCTCCAGAATATCGCTGTTGGTGATCTTGGGATTGCCGTCCTCTGCCGTATAGTAGTAATCCTGCAGGTAAGGATCGATCTGCGTGGGGCGATCGCCGTTCACGCCGGCGCGCTCGCGCAACAGACGGATCGTCTTGTCCCAAACCGTATCGTCGAATTCGCCCAATTCGGCCTTTGCTTCGGCGTAGTTGAGCAGGATCTCCGCATAACGCAGAATAGGCAGCGAGTTGGTGCAGATGCCCGAGGCCTCATACGAGTCGTCATCGACATTGAATTTGATGACCTGATAACCCGAGTAGCTGACCGAGAAGTTCGGGGCGTAGAGTTTCGAAACACCGCTTATCAGTTTGCGGTAGGTCGGCGAGATGATCGATTGAGACAGACGATAGTCCTTGTTCTGGAAGATCTCCTGATAGGTCTTGCTCTTGTATTCGGGATCATCCGTGAAACGGGTGCCGTCGAGGTTCAGATAGGTATAGACGAAGTCGGCGTCAAGCGACCATCCCTGGCCCATCGAACCCGAAGTGTAGTACCAGGTGATGTTGTGGCGGACATTGAGTGCATCGTTGTATTCACGCGCCCAGATGATCTCCTGTGACAGCACGGATTCCGTCGTAAAGAGCGAACGGTACTGCGATGCGACATTCGCCGACGAGCTGATGAGCGAATATACACCCGCATTCATCAACTCTTCGCAGGCGTCAGCGGCTTCACGCAGCCACTTGTTGTCCTTGTTGTACTCCGGATCCCAAGCCTTGCCTGTCGAGGGATCCACCGAGTGGTATTTGCGGTAGGTGCCTTCGAAGAGGCAGATGCGCGATTTGATACCCAGTGCGATCCATTTGTTGATCTTGGTGTTGTTTACCCATTCACTCGAACTGAAGCAGTGTTCGCAGGCATAATTTAAGTCCTCAAGCACTTTATCCATGACATATTCCCGACTGTCGCGCGGCTTGTAGAGGGCTTCGGTATCGGTCGAAAGAATGACATAGTCGTACCAAGGCACGGCGCCGAAGGTCTTGACCAGTTCGAAATAGTTCCATGCGCGCCAGAAACGGGCGGTGCCTTCATAGTGTGCATAGGTCTCTTCACTCAGCCCTTCGGCTTCGTGCATACGCTCAAGGAAGGTGTTGATATAGTAAACGAATTTCCAGGCGCTGTTGCCCCATCCGCCCTGCAATGCAGGATTCCAGGCGGGCTGGTAGAGATAATCGGACGTGTTGATTACCTGTACGATGTCGCTGTTCCCGTCACCGAAGGTCAGTTCGGTAGCGGAGGGCAGATAGGAGTTGATGAATCCGTTCGTGTATTGCTCCAGCGAAGATTCATCCTTGAAGAAGTCGTCCGTACCGATCTCTTCGATCGGCTGCTTGTCGAGGAAGTCTTCGCAGGATGCGAACGCCAGACAAGCAAGTATTGCATATATTGCTTTTTTCATGGTTGTTCAGATTTAGAATGTGATGCTCAGACCGATGCTGTAGGAACGCATGACGGGATAACCGTCGCCGTCACCCGAACCGTCACCGCCCCGCGTGCTCGAGAAGTCGGAGTCGCCGGCATAGATGCCTTCGGGATCGTAGTTCTTGGCGTATTTCTTCAGCGGAGTGAAGGTCAGCAGGTTCTCGCCCGAGAGATAGATGCGCAGATTCTGAATGCCGGCCTTGCTCAACAGCCTCTTGGGGAAGGTGTAGTCGATGGTCAGGTTCTTCAGACGCAGGTAGCGGGCATTCTGCAGGTAGCGCGTATTGGGCTGTGAAAGCAGACCGCCCGACGTTTGAGCGATATAACCCACCATACGCGGCCAGTAGGCGTTCGTATTGCCGTTCTCGTCGGTGTAGCGGTCGCTGTGCCACGGCAGCGAAATACTGTACGGACGTCCGTATTGGCCCCAGAAGTAACCCGACTCCTTGGCGGGATACCAGTCGCGGCGGCCTACGCCCTGCCATACCATCGACAGACCGATGCCGTTCCAGTTCACACCGGCCGACAACGAATAGCTGTAGCGCGGCGAGGTGTTGCCGATAACCGACAGGTCGCCGTGATCCTCCAAGGTGTTGGAACCATTGTCAATTCGACCGCTGTTATCGAGATCCTCGTATTTAGGATCACCCTTCTGCCAGATGATCTTGTTGTCGGTAAACTGCGAATAGTCGATGGCCTGCGCCTCTTCGTTGCTTTGGAACAATCCGTTGCACGTGTAGCCCCAGAGTTCGCCCAGTGTCATACCTTCGTAGTAACGGGTCGAATAGTTTGTGGGAAGCGTATTGGTCGTTGCCGTATATTTCGTAACTTTCGTCGTGCTGTCCCAAACCATCGCCTTGATGTTGTAGCTGAAGGGCTTGCCTCCCAACTGGAAGCTGTCGCGCCACGAAATGCTGGCCTCCCAGCCGTCAGTCTGCATGTCGGCGTAGTTGCCTTTGGGCGCAGAATTGCCGAATACTGCCGGCAGCTCCGGACCCGTCACGATCATGTCCTTCGTATCCTTGCGGTAAATGTCGGCGACGAGCAACAGGCGGCCGTTCAACATCTCCCAGTCCAGACCGAGGTCGTAGGTGCTGACCGTCTCCCATGTCAAACCGTCAGGGAACAAAGACGGTACGCCGGCATAAACCAGCGGACTGCCGCCGGTCAGGATCCCCGTACTGCGCGTGATGGCGATCTTACTCAGATAGAGGTAGTCGTCCACCTGTCCGTTACCTGTCGAACCGAACGAGGCACGGAGCTTGAGGTTGTCCAACCATCCTTTGGTACCCTCCATGAATTTCTCCTCGGAGATACGCCAGCCGATCGATGCCGAGGGGAAGAAGCCCCAACGCTGGTTGCTTGGGAATTTGGAGTTGCCATCGTAACGACCGCTCACTTCGGCCAGATAACGGCCCTTGTAGCTGTAGTTGACACGGAAGAAGGCGCCGACGAGGCTCGATGAATAGCTGCCGTTGCCTTTTGCGGTCGGAAGTTCTCCGGCCATCAGGTCCAATGTCGGGTGATCGGCATCGATGACATCCGTATTCTTCGCCAGAGTAGCCGTGTAGGTGAAATCTTCGATATTCCAGCCGCCCATTACTTTGAGCCAGTGGTTCTCACCCAGTTTGGGAGTCCAGGTCAGCACGGCGTTGCTGGCTACACGTTCGCGGTTGTAGTAACGCTCCTCATACCAGGAGGTAGCGGGTCGCTCGCCCGAAGAGTTGGGACCCCTATAGTACGTATAAGGGATAGCGAGCATGTGACGCTCCGTGTGGTTGCGGTAGTAGTTGACATCCACATCGGCAACCAGCACATCCTTGATGAAGTCAATCGTGAATTTCGTCCGGTTGTTAAGGTCGAACTTGTCGTCTTCACGCCATGTGTGACCCTCGACAAAACCTGCCCAGCCCATGTAAACGGCGGCGTCGGTCCATGTTCCGTCGGGGTTCTTCTCCAGCGTCATCGGGAAGCCCTGATGGTTCATCATACGGGTCGGCGTAACGGTGAAGGACTGTCCGCCGGTGGTCAGCGTCGGCTGGTGCGAGAAACGGCTCATGAACGACATGGTGTTCTCCACGCGCAGCCACTTGTTGACCTTTACGGTTCCTTTGGCCAGGACGTTGTATTGGTTGTAACGTTCGTCACCGGCGTTGTAGATGCCGTCCTGATGGAAATAGCGGCCCGACAGATAGAACGAAGCCTTGTCCGTTCCGCCCGTGATGGAGAGGTTGTGCTGATGTCCGGTCGTATAGTCCTTGTAGAAGATGTTGTACCAGTTCGTGTTGCCGAAGTATTCGTAACGGCCGTCGGCAGGATTGATGCGCCATTTCTCATACGACGGGTCGGCATCGCGGCGGATCAGTTCGTTGTACCATGTACGGTTGAACCGGAAAACGTTGTTGATGTTGGCCGGATCCGTCTGCTTGCAGTTGATATAGGATTCGAGGTAGGAGTTGGTCCAGTTCAGACCGTTGTCCACCAGTTCCGGCGTCACGGTACGCTTGTAGAAGTTGTAGGAGCCGTTGTAGGTAATCTTCAACTGTCCCTTTTCGGGTTTTTTGGTTGTGATGAGGATCACGCCGAAAGTACCGCGTGACCCGTAAACGGCCGTCGAGGAGGCATCCTTCAGTACGGTCACGCTTTCGACGTCTTCCGGGTTAACGGTATCGATACCCATTTCGACGCCATCGACGAGAACGAGTGTCGAACCGCCCGAACCGATCGAATTCGTGACGCCTCGGATGCGGAGCGTACCGCCGCGAGTCGGTTTACCGTCGGAGAAGGTAACGGTCAGGCCCGGAATCGATCCTTGCAGGGAACGGGTTACGTTCTGGTAGGAACCGAGGCGGTCTTCGATATCTTTGCTTGTGATTTGCTCTACGGCGCCGACGATGTCGCGTTTTTTCTGTACGCCGTAACCTACGACTACGACCTCTTCAAGACTGGTGTTGTCCTCTTCGAGCGTTACGTTGATCGAGGTTTGGTTGTTGACGGGAATAAGTTGGCTCTTGTAGCCGACGAAACTGAAGTTCAGAGATTCCTTGCCGGAAACAGAGATCGTGTAGCGTCCTTCGATGTCGGTGGTGGTACCGCGAGACGTATCAGGGATCGTAATTGCTACACCTACGATAGGATTGCCGCTCTTGTCTTTAACGATACCCGAAACGGAATTTCCCCCCCCCTGTGCCGTAGCGGAGGTCGTGAGGGCCGTCAAAACAAGCGCAACCATAAAGAATCCGATTCGCCGGCAGTAATTTGCGAGCGTACGGTTCCCTCTTACAGTAGAACGTTGTTTCATTATCAAAACAGTTTAAGTTTAGAATTCGGTTCGTGTTAATTAGGTTGGCATTCTCGAATAAAGGAAAACAACGAATGCCGCTCTTCTTCCCACTTGATGCTTGCTGATCCGGTTTAAACTGTTTCTGGAGGATTGAAAATGATGGTTAGGTGAATTTCATTCCGGTCGTAGTTTTTAAGTTGGCTGTTGGTTCTGTTTTTATTCTCTTTGTTTCTCTTTATTCCCTTTTTGGTATCGAAACAAATAGAAGTCTTCTATGCAAATATATCGTTATTCTTTCTTTTTGCAAAATTTTTTGTGCTTTTTTTATGATAAGGGCGTTTTTTGCGGAAAGTGCAAGTCGCGGATTCTGGCTCCTGATGTTTGATGATTCGTCGGCAGCGGCGGCGGTGGCCGATTTTTGTATTTTAGGACATGTCGGGAATCTGGCGGGGGAGATGGCTTGTCTGTCCCGTTTTTTGCTCGATGCGGCCTTTTGGGAAGAGTGATTATTTATTATTATATAATATGGCAGGTATTTTCAGGTATTTTAGGGAAAAAAGTTTGGATTATCGAAAAAATGGTTATCTTTGCAATGCAAGCTGGTCTGAATAATCTTTTTCTTGGAGGAGGAGGCATTCATAAGATGCTTCCTGAAGCTATTTTATCAATAGTATTACTCTAAATCGGAAAACTTTATGAAAATCACAAAATGGATGGCTGCAGCTGCCCTGCTCCTGTCTTTTGGCTTGTCGGGTTGTACCGAAGATCTTACCGATGAGGTGAGCCAATTGACTCGTAACACCGATGAGGTAAGCGTAGCCTATAACAAAGGTGCGACGGCCAGCTTTACCGTGCGTGTTCCGGGAGCTTGGGCCGCTACGGCCGCTTGCAAGGATGCTGCGGGCCAGAGTACATCGTCGTGGATTACTCTTGACCCCGCCGAAGGCGTGGGTGACGGTAAGGAGTATCAAACCGTAACGGTTATTGCCGACCGTAATGCCGGTGAAGCCCGCGAAGCCATTATTACGGTTGTCGGTGCTACGCGCGGGGATGCCGTAGAGATCAAGGTTTCACAGGAAGCCGGTATTTTCGAGGTCGGAGACCCTGTAATCTCCGGCTCGTTGAAAGAGAAGGTGCCTTCGACGGCATCCATAGAAATCAGCTACACAAAGGCGCTCGGCGGTGAGGAGGTGACGGTTGAGGCCTCTTTCGAAGGCGACAACTACGGCTTGTCGGTCGAAAAGTATTCGACGACGGTCGAGGCGGAAGGCGACGGCGCATGGAAAGTTCCCATCGAGGGTACTCCGACCAAAATGGGACTTGTCACCATCAATCTTAAGATTACGGCCGGAGAGTTGACGTTCGACAGGAAGTTCAGTTACGACATCAGCTCCGAAACCACGATCTTCCGTTTCGGATTCGACAAGTTCGTATGGGGCGGCGATGCGATCAACAATGAGGAAGGTGTGGTGCCGACGGAAGATGGTACGGGCGCAACGGGCTCATATGACGGAACCGAGCCGGCACGTTCTACCTGTACGCGTGGTACCGACGGTACGGGCAACTGCTTCGCGACGATGGGTGAAGAGTACCGTAAGAACCGGGACATCTCCGACTGGGACGGCACCAGGGTGTATGAGCATCCGGGCTATGTGAAGATCGGCGTCACTGCCGAGGGCGGATGGATCATGACCCCGCCGATGAGCGCCATTGCCGGTACGACGGATATCGACGTATCGTTCAAGGCGGCGCATTGGAATGAGGAGAACGGCCATACGGATATCGTCTTCGCCGTCGAAGGCGACGGTGTAATCGACGGCAGCGCCGTACTGATCATGCCGGCTGCGGATACATGGAAGAAGGTGAAGAAGAACGGCTGGACGCAATTCAAGATCCGTGTGCTGGACGCTACATCCAATACCCGTTTGAAGTGGTCGGCTGCGGATCTGACGACCGGCGGTTCGCGCTTCATGCTTGACGACATTCTGGTGGAGGTCTCGAAGGAGCGAACCGAACCGCTGAATCCCGTTACGGCCGAGACGATTTCCTATACGGCTGAGGAGAATTCGTTGACCTTCACATGGGATGCCGTGGAGGATGCCTCTGCATATCGGTTGGAACTGGCGCGTGAAGCAACACCGGATTTCATGCAGACGGTCGAAGTTGCGGAGACGACCTATACCTTCGACAAGCTGGAACCCGATTATTATCTTCTGACCATTCGCGCGCTCTTCTCGCAGAACGAGGAGTTCAATTCGGAACCCGTGACGGTAACGGCCGCGACTGCAGGGCTCAGCTATGGAAAGTTGGATACGCCGGCGTTGAGCGTCGAATCGACGGCATGGACCGCGAATGTTTCGTGGAATGCGGTTGAGCGTGCTACGGGATATGAATGCGTGTTGAAGGACGGCGGGCAGCCAATCGACACGCAGACCCTCGATGCAGACCACACGTCGATAAGCTATACGGGCTTGACGGAGGAACATCAGTACGAAGTCTCGGTCACGGCTCTTTATGACCGTGATCCGCAGTACAATTCGGATGCGGCAACGGCAGCAATCCAGACAAAGGCGCTGGAGGTCGAGGCTCCGACAAATGTTGCTCTTTACGCGAAGAGCCCGACGACCCTGACCTTTGCTTGGGACGACACGAACAAGAATGGGCGTACCTATACGGTTCAGTATGCGTCGGAGGCTTCGGACAAGGCTGCGAAGTTGGCCGAATTCAGCTATACATGGACAACCAAATCGACGGATCCGAGCTGGACCTGGGCTTATCCGACGCGCATCACGATCGTTTCGTTCATGAACGAGGACCGCACGATCGGTTCGGAGGCAAATCTGATCCGTCCCGGACAGACCTATTACTTCCGTGTACGTTGCGGCGGTGCTTCTGATGAAAGCAAGTGGTCGGACTGGGTGTCCGCTACGACCGATACACGCACGGCACCGGCCAATGAGATCTTCTACGAAGGTTTCGACAGGTGCTTCGTGGGCGGCGGCGACTGGCTGAACCAGGCAAACTGCTCGGTTATTGCGAAAGATAAGAATCAAACGGATATCTGGCAGTTGAAATTGTCAACGTCATTGGCGTCCAATGCCGTTACTACCTTCGGCAATATCTATACGGCGGGCAACATGACGACCGATGTCGCTTCGTGGATCGGCTATACACGCATCTGGGATCGCGGTACCGGTAATGGTGACCTCCAGCCTTGCCCGGGATATGTGAAGTGCGGTAACAGTTCGAATGTCGGCGCATTCCGTATTCTGGCTTTGGGTACGGACAAGCTGGCGGCCGAAGGCGAGGATGTGACCCTGACATTCAAGGCAACGCCCTGGAGCGAGGTGACGACCGGTGCCGGATACACGATGGACAACAAGCTGGTGGACATCTATGTCAACGACGTGGTTGTGGCGACCGACGTGCGGATTACCGATTCGAATGCGGTTGATGGCGATCCGGCCGTTCTGACCGACATGAAGTGGAAGACGGTTTCGATCGATATTCCCGCCCTGAAGCCCACCGATCAGATCACGATCATGAGCAAGACCAACGAGGCCGCCGCCGGCAAAGGCCGGTTCTTCCTCGACGAGGTTTCTGTGGTGAAAAAGTAGGTCGGTGAATTGACCCTCTCGTATAGGGCGGACCGTGCGGACGGTCCGCCTTTTTTTGTCCGGTTGGGGGCGCGAAAGATTCTGTGAAGATATGGGGCATTCTTTTGATAATTCCCCGAATTGTATTATATTTACACGATTAACCAGAAATAATACGGAATATGTTGAGCGTAGCCGAGAGACACAAGTACATTCTCGATCATCTGAACAAGTACGGATTCGTGCGTATTACCGATGTGGCCAACGACCTGGGCGTAACGAAGGTGACGATCCGTAAGGATATCAAGATTCTGGAAGCCAAGGGGCTGTTGTACAAGGTGCACGGAAGTGCCCGTGCCGCCAATCCCCATGTGGTGGATACCGATGTCCATGTAAAGGGCAATGTGAATCGGGAACAGAAGGAACGTATTGCGCTCAAGGCCCTTGAATTGCTCAACGACAACGATTCGATCATCATGGCTTCGGGCTCTACGATTTATGCTTTTGCCGAGGCCATACGCCGTGATTTCCGGTCGCGTCTGAATGTCGTGACGACCTTTCTGAAGACTTCGGTGCTGTTCAACGAGGTGGAGGATATCAATGTCGTGCAGCTGGGCGGCTGCGTCCATAAGAAATCCCTCTCGGCGATCGGCAGCTATGCGGAGGCCGCGTTGAGCGATTTCAGCTGCTCGAAACTCTTTTTCGGGGTCGATGGCATCGATCTGGATCACGGCATTACCACCTCGACGATCGAGGAGGCGAAGCTGACGCAGGTCATGATGCGCTCGGCGTCGAAAATCATCATTTTGGCCGATTCATCGAAATTCGGGCAGCGCGGTTTCGGGCGGATCTGCTCGTTGGAGGATATCGACGTGATCGTTACCGACGACCGGATTTCCGATCAGTTTGTAACAATGGCTGAAGAGGCCGGAGTCGATCTGATCATCGCCTGAAATTCCCGCCGGCCGCAGGCTGCGGCGCCGGGATCATTCGGAAAAAGGGAAGGCCGGTAGCGGCCCCTTCGCATGGCGGCGCCCTGCAAACTTTGCAGGGCGCTGTTTTTGCCGTCTGGATCCGTGATGGGCGCCTCCGCCCGATGTCCGGCACAGCGGTGCCGCTCTTGGGGGGGCCGTTATTCCGGCATCCCGTAAACCGCCTTGTCTCCCAACTCTTCGGCAATGCGGAGCAGCTGGTTGTATTTGGCCATGCGATCCGTGCGCGACATCGATCCCGTTTTGATCTGAGCGGCATTCACAGCTACGGCGAGGTCGGCGATCGTCGTGTCCTCGGTCTCGCCCGAACGATGCGAGATGACCGTCGTGTAGCCGGCCCGCTGGGCCATCGCTATGGCGTCGAGCGTCTCGGTCAGCGTGCCGATCTGGTTGACCTTGACAAGGATCGAATTGGCGCAATGCCGCTCGATTCCCTTGCGCAGAAAGGCGACATTGGTGACGAAGAGGTCGTCGCCGACCAGCTGGCAGCGGTCGCCCAGGCGGGCCGTGAGCTCTTTCCAGCCTTCCCAGTCGTTCTCCGCCATGCCGTCCTCGATCGAGTCGATCGGATATTTCCCGACCAGTGAAGCGAGGTATTCGATCTGTTCGGCGGCGTTGCGGCGCGTCCCCTTTTCCCCTTCGAACTTCGTGTAGTCGTAGATCCCGTCGTGATGGAACTCCGACGAAGCGCAATCCATCGCAATCGACACGTCGCCGCCCTCGCAGCGGCGGCCGGCGCGGTAGCCGGCCGTGTGAATGGCTTCGATGATCGTCTCGATGGCATCTTCCGGCCCGTTGAGGAGCGGGGCGAATCCGCCTTCGTCGCCGACGGCCGTCGATAGACCGCGTTTGTGCAGCACCTTCTTCAGGGCATGGAAGACCTCGGCTCCCATGCGCACCGCATCGGGGAAGCTCTTTGCGCCGACGGGACGGATCATGAACTCCTGAAAGGCGATCGGCGCATCGGAGTGCGAACCGCCGTTGATGATGTTCATCATCGGTACGGGAAGTACGCGGGCGTTCACGCCGCCGATGTAGCGGTAGAGCGGCAGGTCGAGGTAGTTGGCGGCAGCATGGGCCGCAGCGAGCGAGACGCCCAGCATGGCATTGGCTCCGAGGTTCGACTTCGTCGCCGTATGATCGGCGGCCAACAAGGCGTGGTCGATGCCCGCCTGATCGAGGACACTCATTCCCGTGAGCAGCGGCGCGATGGTGCGGTTGACATTTTCGACCGCCTTCTGGACCCCTTTGCCGCAGTAGCGTTTCGGATCGCCGTCGCGCAGTTCGAGTGCTTCGTGTTCGCCCGTCGAGGCGCCGCTCGGCACGGCCGCACGGCCGCGTGCGCCCGATGCCGTGACGATTTCCACTTCAACGGTGGGATTGCCCCGTGAATCGAGGATCTCCCGTGCATGTACATTCACAATTTGCATGGTCGTATTGTTTTAGAAATTCATAAGGTCCGTTCTGTCCATGTTGACAATGATATAACGGATCGCCGGCCGATTTTGTTTCGTATCGGCCGTTCTTCTTGCTGCGGTGTAGCAAAGACCGTCCCAAACGATGGGAAATCCCGAATTTTTTCCAGATGGGCGTGTGCCGTTGCAAAACGGGGAGCCGGGGGGGCTTGCGGAGATTGCAGCCGGGGAAAGAGAAACCGGACGGGATTGCCGGCCTTTGCCGAAACGCCGGATGCTGCCGGAAGCCGAACGGGGGTGTGCGGGATGCCGGCAGGATCGCCGTCCGGAGGGGCGAATCAGATGCTCTGCGGATTTTCCGCAATAAGCAGCGATGAATCGCCGTAGCTCAGGAACCGGAAATCGTGACCGAGGGCGTAGTCGTAGATCCTGTGCCAGTCGTCGCCCGCATAGGCGGCTACAAGGAGCAGCAGTGTCGATTTGGGCTGGTGAAAGTTGGTGATGATCCAGCGCACGATGCGCCAGCGATAGCCCAGCGGGGCGATCATGATCTGCGTGGCGGCCTTCAGCGTATCGAGTCCGTTCCGCTGCATGTACTCCAGCAGCGTCTCCAGCGCGTCGCGGCCCGTGAACGTTGCGGGCAGATCGTACAGCTCCCATTGCCCGACAACCCGTTCTGCCGCCGGTGAACCGTCGCGGCGGATGCGCCATGCCAGTGCCGTCAGCGATTCGAGCGTCCGGACCGAGGTGGTGCCGACGGCCGTGATGTATCCCCATTTGTGCAGGAGGTGTCCGACGGTCGTGCGGCGGATCTCGAAGTGCTCGGTGTGCATCGCGTGGCGGCAGGCGTCGTCGTCCTTGACCGGCAGGAACGTTCCGGCACCCACATGCAGCGTCACCTCGTCGGATTCGGTCCCTGTATCGTGCAACGACGCCAGGAGTTCCGGCGTGAAGTGCAGACCGGCCGTCGGTGCGGCGACCGATCCCTCGAATTTCGAATAGACCGTCTGGTAGCGCGTATAGTCGATCTCCTCGCTGTCGCGGTTCAGGTAGGGCGGAATGGGAATCTTGCCCAGGTGCTCAAGCAGCTCCCCGAACGTGAGGTCGGCGCTCCATTCGAACCGCACGGTCTGTTCGCGTCCGCCGTCGCCGATGCGGTAGGCCCGCAGCTGCTGCGGTGTGCCGTCGAGCTCGAAATCGATGCCGACGGCCCCCTCCTTCCACTTCTTGAGGTTGCCCACGATGCAGCTCCATTCGCACGCCCCCTTGACGGCGAAAGCCCGCTCGTAGTCGGCCGGTGCATGCGGTTCGAGGCAGAAAACCTCGATGCGGGCGCCCGACGCCTTGTGCATGATGATGCGGGCCCGGATGACTTTCGTGTTGTTGAAGACCAGCATCGCCCCCGCAGGCAATACGTCGCCCAGATCGCGGAAATGCCGTTCCGAGATCTCGCCGTCGCGATAGACGAGCAGTTTCGAGGCCGAACGCTCGGCCAGCGGGAATTTTGCGATGCGCTCGTCCGGCAGCGCATAGTCGAAGTCGTTGATGTCGATGTGTCGTTCCATAGGGGCGTCGTTTGCCATTTGCGCCACAAAGGTACGAAACATTCGGGGAATTCAGCGCAGTTTGTTAGAGCGCAGTAACACGTTCAATCGCGTAGCTCCCGTCGGAGGAACGAACGAAAAGAACCTTGAATGAGATGATTTCGCTGTAAATATAAAAGTTGAACTTCTCTTGGTTCGGTACCTCCTTAAAATATACTTCGATGTGATTTCCCGCCAGACGGTCGTGTGTCGGCGATATTACGCGGTCTGTCTCTTCGATGGGGTTGATCGTATAGCAGGGGGACAACAGCGCCAGTATCCGAGGCAAACGGATGTAGAGTGACGATCCGCCGAACCAGCCTTCCGTTGTCTGTGATATGCTGGTTCGGGTGTGAATCAGGTCGCAGAGTTTGCGGGTTCCGGTTTTCATCCCTTTCATGAACAGTTCGCGCTTATGCGACAGCAGCTCGTCGGCGGCCATGCCCGCGACTCCGTGTGCCAGGATTCCTGCAATTGCAGTTTGCCGTTTGGCCTGCGGACTGTCGACCCAGCAGATTTTATCGTCCGTCATGACGATTGCCCGCATTCGTGTGATGTCATTGATATCGTGCGGCGAGATGTCGATTTCGTCGAAGGTGGCGACGCCGTATGCGTCGATGGCGTTTTTCGATTCTCCGACCCTCACGACCCGGTAATCATCCTTGTACATGTTGGTGGCATGGATGCAGAGGAAGATGCGGATGTTTTCGAGCCGAATGTCCGAACGGTTCTCAAGCGATACGGCAATCTGGTTCTTTTTCTTGCCCATGCCCATGAACTTCGTTGCCGGACTGTATTTCAGATCGATGTAGGATTGTTCGAGCAGCATGGGCTTGAAACTGCCGTAGAGATAGTTTTCGCAGTATTGCATGTCGGATAGCAGACAATCCTGCACGGCCTGACTGCCGCGTCGGAAAAAATGTTTGTAGATCTCCTCCTGGCTGGCTGCCATGTTGCCTTGCCGGGCGAAGAGCGCCGCTTTGCGGAAATTGGGACTGAAAATCCCTGCACCGGTCATTGTCGAACGATAATAGTTCAGCAGATAGTTGCCCTCGACGGATTGTGCAAGATAGGTCCTGCTGGTATATGCATCCAGAAGATCGGTTAATGCCTCCGCCTGCCGGGGATATTCGATTGCGGCTTGTTCGTACAGTGCGATGGCTCGCGCGTCGTGCCCCAATTGCTCTTCCAGAATGCCGTCGAGCAGTAGTGCCGGTGCCGCTTTGTCGGGATAGAGTTCCATGTATTGGTCGAGGATCCGCTGGGCTGTAAAGTAACAAGGGTTGGCCAATGTCCGTTGTTCGTAGTTTGCGCGTCTTTCGACAACCCAGCGCTGGTTGCAGGCCGCATCTTCCGGGAGAACGAATTCCGGCAGGGATTGTGCACCGAGCCGAATCAGGGAGAGCGCTTTTAATAACAGCCCTTCCCGATTTTCAGGATGCCGGTCCAGTACTTTCTGTGAGGCGTTCAATGCGTCGGAGAGCTTGCCTGCGTAGAGATTGATGTAGGCTCGGTCCTTGTCCAGACACAGTGTGTTCCACTCGTCCATGTATTTGTAATAGTTCGGAGCGTATTGCTCGATATATGCGATATATTGGCGTCGGAGCCTGTTCAGCCGGTTCTCGGTCTTGCGTTTCACGTCCTGTTGCTCGCAGAAGGATGAAAACGCCCTGTCGATACAGGTGGCGGCAGCCGCAGCTCCACCGCTGGAGCAGAGCGAAAGCATATAGTTCGAGGAGCTTCCTGAGCCTTGGGCTTCATCGATGAGCTTGCGTGATGCGTTCTTCAGGCAATACCATACAGACGAGAGTTCTTTGGATGTATGCCGAAGTTGATTCATCTCCTCCAGAATCGGAAAGAGCTTTCGTTTGGCGGCCAATACGTCGGGGGATACTCCCCTGTAGTCTTGGCGGGCCATGTATTCCAGAAACTCTTCGAACGTTTCGCTTTGCGACTGTGCTGCTTCCAGTGAGTTCAGGATTCGGACGGTTCGTTCGATATCGTAGGCATGCGTGTTGTCGGGCGAATCGGATGCCTCGGTCTGGCACAGTGCCGTGTAGGCGGGCGCACACTCCGGTGAAGGTTCGTATGTCTCCAATTCGATCGGACGGGAGAGATCCAGTCGATTGAAAATTATCCAGCCGCCGATGCCGATGACAAGCAATATGATGAAAATGATCTTTTTCATGAAACTCAACAGTTGTATTTACGGTCGAATTCTTCGGAACCCATTGTTAATAACTGGATCAAATTTATCAGGGACCAGATGCCTGTGACAAGTAAAGGAATCAGCAGAAAGAGTCCGAACAGACCGATGACGAGCATTACGCAACCTTCTTTCTGTTCTTTCAGGTACAATTTGTGCACACCGAAACAACCGAAGAAGAGACAAAGTATGAGCGCGATGCTTTTTTCTTTTCGATCGCGGGGCGGAGCATAGGTGGCGGGACGCGGGGCTACCGGATCGGATGCGGCAGGAGGCACGGGGACTCCTGCGGTGGTTTCAGTGCCGCAATTCGGACAGAAGCGGACGCCGTTGTCGAGGGCTTGGCCGCAGTTCTTGCAAAACATAATAACAGTGGTCTAAGAGAGGCCCCTGTCCCTTGAGACCGGTTTGTAACTGATTGAGGCAGAAACATAAAAAACGTGGGACAGAACTTAATTTGTTTTCTGAGGCTCTGGAAAAACCGTGCAACCAAATTAGAGTAAAGCCCACGTAATACGTGAGCGTTTACGCTTAACTCTTGGTTGCTTCTTAAATTTTCCAGATTTATAAAGTAAAGGTGTAGAATGAAAATAAGAGCCAAACAAGTGCAAATAAATACACTAATATACAGTGTATTATATATGATTTGATATTTTCTGTTATTTTCATTCTTTTCAGATGATTGGTTCTTTTTCGGTACATTTTTGTTTCTTGTTTGTTCCTCAGTCTCGGCTTTTATTTGTAGTTTTGCAGCAGATATAACGAGCAAAAGAGGAGGGAATATGCCACGAGTAAAAAAGCCTGCAAAAGTCAAAGAACCTGTCCGTTTGCGGATGAAAGAACTGGCCAATGGAAACAAGAGTCTGTATCTGGATATATACCGGAATGGCAAACGGGCATACGAGTATCTGAAGCTGTACCTTATTCCCGAAACAGATCATAATGCCCGTAGACAGAATCAAGCGACAATGGCTGCCGCCAATGCCATCAAATCGAAGCGCATTATCCAACTTACCAATGGCGAGGCCGGAATCGAACAGAGGGAAAGAGTTTTTCTTTTAGACTGGATGGAGACCTACAAAGAGAATCAGGCGAAGCGTGGTAAAAAGGATGGGAACCAAATCATGGTAACTATCCGTATACTGAAAGATTTTGCGGGTGAAAGCATGACAATGGATCAGATCGACAAGACGTTCTGCCAAGAGTATATCGACTATCTGCTGACGGAGTATCGCCCCAAAGGGAAACGGGTGTCTAACTTTACGCTTCACACTTACTACCGTATTCTGAACGGAGCTTTGAATGCCGCTGTTCGTGCGGATATTATCAAGTCCAACCCATTTACGAAGATTAACAACTCGGATAAGATTCGCTTGCCGGAGAGTAAACGCTCGTATATGACCATTGAAGAGGTCCGGGCACTGATTGCTACTCCGATGAATAATGAGGCCGTAAAACAGGCTTATTTGTTCTCTTGCTTCTGTGGATTGCGAATAAGCGACATTATCGGTTTGAGATGGAAAGATGTTTTTGTGGATAGAGGTCAATATCGCCTTGCTGTGTCCATGCAGA
>CALUKI010000015.1 GCA_944321175.1 uncultured Alistipes sp. | reverse complement strand
GGGTTTTGATTTGCCGCTGTGCCCGGCTTTTCGCACTTTGGCTCCGCCCTGGATACTCCGTCTCGGCATAGCCAAATTGAAAACTGCGTTTTCATTTGTCTCTGCGCTCGACTTTTCGTATCTTTGTCGTCCAAACCGAAAATGCCGGTTGGGGCCGCTGCCCGACCGTTGCATGATCGAAACATTAACCGAATTACTGTTCATGGGGCTGAACCAGATTACAAACGTCATCTATTTGTTGCTGCAGGGCTTTGGTGTGGGTGTCGCCGCATCCATAACCGTCGGCCCTGTCGCCGTCTTGTGCATTCAGCGGACGTTGAGCAAAAACCGCAGATCGGGATTCGCTTCAGGCCTCGGTGTCGCTTGTGCCGATACGCTTATGGCCGTATTCGCCATGCTTTTCTCCACGATCCTCCAACGCTCCATCGAATCCAACAGACTGCTGCTGAGTGTTGTGAGCGGGATTATCGTAGTAATCGTCGGCGTTTATATCTTCCTGCAGAATCCCGTGACGCAGATCCGTCGAAACCGCGTCGGGAAAACAACCCTCTGGCGCGACTTCGCCTCGATGTTCGGCATAACCCTCACGAACTTCATATACGTCGTCCCCTACATCATGATTTTTTTCACGATGTTCAAGGTCTCTACGTCGCTCGGTTCGGCCGATTTCGGAACACTTTTTGGCGGATTGCTCACCATTGCGGGATTCTTTGGGGGTGCAGCGGTATGGTGGTTCGCTCTCACGTTCCTGCTGAATCTGTTCCGCCATCGGTTTCGTCCGCGCCATATGTTGACGATCAACCATGTGGCCGGTATCATCATCGCCGTGCTGGGCATCTATACCATTCTGTCGAATTTTATCCACATCCTGCCGAATGTACACTGATCAGAATACGAATCGGAAAATCATAATCGCCATCGACGGTTTTTCGTCGTGCGGGAAATCGACCTTCGCAAAGGCCATTGCCCGACGGTTGGGATATATTTTCATCGATACGGGTGCCATGTACCGTGCCGTCACCTTTTATGCGCTCGAACATGGCGCCATTCGTTCGGGCATGGTTGACGAGGATGCCGTCGTGCGGTTGCTGCCGGAGATCTGCATTGACTTCCGCTTCAATCCGGAGCGGGGCGCCAGCGACATCTACGTTAACGGCGACCGTGTCGAAGGGAAGATCCGGACGATCGAAGTGAGCAATTGCGTGAGCGCCGTCAGTTCGATCGGAGCGGTGCGGAGCAAATTGGTGGCGATGCAGCAGGAGATGGGCCGCAAACGCGGGATCGTAATGGACGGCAGGGACATCGGCACGACGGTCTTTCCCGATGCCGAGCTGAAGATCTTCATGACGGCCGATCCGGCGGTGCGGGCGCAGAGACGTTACGACGAGTTGACGGCCAAAGGCGAACAGGTCTCTTACGACGAAATTCTGCAGAACGTCCTGTCGCGGGACAAGGCCGACATGGAGCGGGCCATCTCTCCGCTGCGCAGGGCCGACGACGCCGTTGTGCTGGACAACAGCCGGATGACCGTCGAGGAGCAGTTGTCGTGGTTCGACCGGGAGTTCCGGCGCGTGACGGCGCGGTGATTCCGCGCCGGATGCCGGAGGACTCGTGCCGGGCCGGCGGCACGGGCAAGCGAACGGATCGGTCAGGAACCGGCCCGGAGACTCTCGGCGGGCGGCGCGGGTGCGGAAAGGCCCGGCGGCGGGCCGAACCGTCGGGGGCCATGCCGCAAACGGCCGGAATATGCTGCCGGGGATGAGACTCCGGGGACAAGGCAGGTCGGAGAATAACGGTCGGGGAGGACGGCGAAAAAAAGGAAACGAAGTACAGCATGCAGGTGGAGATCGACGATAAATCGGGATTCTGTTTTGGCGTCGTGCGGGCTATCGACGAGGCGGAGCGGGCGTTGGATGCCTATGGCTCGGTCTATTCGTTGGGCGACATCGTCCACAACAGAATCGAGGTGCAGCGGCTCGAAAGCCGGGGGCTGAAGACGGTGACGCATGCCGATCTGGACGGATTGGCCGGATGCCGGCTCTTCATCCGCGCGCACGGAGAACCGCCGGCGACGTATCGGCGGGCGCGGGAATTGGGGATCGAAGTGATCGATGCCACCTGTCCGGTTGTCGCAAAGCTCCAGCAGCGGGTGGTACGCGCACATGCCGAAATGGGCAAAGTCAACGGTCAGGTAGTCATCCTCGGAAAGCGGGGACATGCCGAAGTGGTCGGGCTGACCGGTCAGGTCGAGGCCCCGACGATTGTGATCGAGGGGGCGGACGACCTTGAACGAATCGACTTCACGCGTCCGGTCTATTTCCTTTCGCAGACCACACAGAGCATTGCGCTGTTCGAGTCGCTGGCCGGCGAAATGCGCCGGCGGCACGCCGATGGATCGCAGGTGACCGTTCACGATACGATCTGCCGGCAGGTCGCGAATCGCGAGGCCCGTCTGGCGGATTTCGCCCGCCGCTTCGATACGGTCGTTTTCGTCTGCGGCCGCAAATCCTCCAACGGCAAGGTGCTGTACGAGGTGTGCCGCAGGGCCAATGTCCGGACCCATCAGGTCGAAGAGGCTGCGGAGCTGCGGGATGAATGGTTCGCCGGAGCGGCTTCGGCGGGAATCTGCGGCGCGACATCGACTCCCCGCTGGCTGATGCAGCAGGTGGCCGACGCGATCGTTGCACGATATGGAGAATAATTGGTTTAACCCTTGATAATCGAATCTTTGATGATGCAGAACATCCTTCGTTCCGTAAAATATTTTCTTCACCTCTGCGTTTTGTGTGCAGCGGTGATCTTCGCCATGCATTTCGCCGGACTGCTGGCCGTTCCGCTGCCCGAATTGCCCGCACTGCTCTTTTCATCGTGGCGGGGATGGGTGCTTGCAACGGCCGTTGTCGTGCTGTCGGCAGCCTATCCCTTTACCGGGTTCATCACGCGCCGCGTGGAGGGGGACATCGATGAGGATCGCGAACGGATCGTCAATGCCTTCCGCAATGAGGGGTTCACCCTTGTGTCGCAGGATGATGAGGGGCTGACGTTCCGTGCCGTCTCGCCTTTGCGCCGGCTCTGGCTCCATCTGGACGACGAGGTGCGGGTGGCGCAGTTCGGACAATGGATCGAACTGGCGGGACAACGCCGGACGGTTGCCCGTGTCGCACCCCGGCTGGCAGCGTATGTCGCGGCCGGTGCACGCGACCGGGATTGAATTGAACAGTTGATTTCTCCATGCAGGCCGGCGGAAGGTCTGTCATGGAACCCATATCGAAAATTGGACAGGCAATGAAACGGATGACAAAATATCTTGTCACGGTGGCTGCGGCTCTCGGTGTTGCTGGACTTTGCACGTTCGCCGTGAAGAACGATTTCGGACTGGCACGCAACATGGAGACCCTTATCAACATGATGCGCGAGCTGTCGATCTATTATGTCGATGAGATCGATGCCGACAACATGATGACCGATGCCGCCGCCGGCATGGTCCGGCGGCTCGACCCCTATACGGTCTATATGCCGGAGGAGGAGATGACCGATTTCGAGTTCCTTACGACGGGCAAATACGGCGGTGTCGGGGCGTTGATCCGCAAGAAGGGGGAGGGTGTCGTGATCGCGCAGCCCTACAAGGGATTTCCTGCCGACCGCGCAGGACTGCAGATCGGCGACCGGTTCATCGAGATCGCGGGGAAAGATGCCCGGACGATGACGACCGAACAGGTGAGTTCGCTGTTGAAGGGGACTCCCGATACGAAGGTTTCGATCAAGGTCGAGAAGCTGCTCACGGGAGAGATCGAAGAGGTGAAACTGCGCAGGGAACGGATTACGATCTCCGGAGTGGGGTACGCGGGATTCGTTGCCGACAGCATCGGCTATATCCAGCACCGCGACTTCACGGACGGTTGCTACGAGGATATGCGGGAAGCTCTGGAGGGGTTGCAGGAGCGGGGGCTCAAGGCGTTGATTCTCGACTACCGCAACAATGGCGGCGGGATCATGCAGGAGGCGGTCGAGATCGTCTCGATGTTCGTGCCGAAAGGTACGGAGGTGGTGACGACCAGGGGACGTACCGAACACAAGACCTATCGCACGCAAATCGAACCGATCGCACGGGATCTGCCGGTCGTGGCATTGGTCAACGATGGTTCGGCCTCGGCGGCGGAGATCGTGGCCGGAGCCCTGCAGGATCTGGATCGGGCGGTTCTGATCGGTCAGCGCACCTTCGGAAAAGGGTTGGTGCAGACGACGCGGCCGTTGGGATACAACAATTTTCTGAAGGTCACCACAGCGAAGTACTACATCCCTTCGGGGCGCTGCATACAGGCGGTCGACTACTCGTCGCGCGACGAGAAGGGGGCGGTTAAGAACGTTCCGGATTCGCTCATCCGCGAGTTCCGGACCAGCGGCGGCCGCAAGGTTTATGACGGGGGCGGGATCATGCCCGATGTGCGGTGCGAACCCCAATACATCAGTCGTTTTGCCATGACGCTTTATGCAATGGGATATATCGACGACTATGCGGATCTCTATTTCCGGGAGCATGGCATGCGGGAACTCGATCCCCGGACATTCACCCTGACGGATGCCGACTACGACCGTTTCGTGTCGTTCATGGCCGACAAGGAGGTGAAATACGAATCGGATACGCGGCGGGCGCTGAATCAGATCAAGGCTGCTGCGAAAGCCGATCTGTATGAGGAGTCGTTGGCCGATGAGATCGGGGCGATCGAATCGGGATTGCGCGACGACAAGGAGACGAATCTGCAGACCTATAAGAAAGAGATTCTGGAGACGCTCAACAATGCGGTAATTCTGCGCTACTGTTATGCGGACGGTGTAACGGAGCATACGCTCGTATCGGATTCCGAGGTGCATCGTGCCGTAGAGCTGTTGAACGATCCCGACGAATATGCCCGAATCCTGCGGGAAGCGGATACGGTCCGCAAGTAGTAAAAAACTCCGGCTCATGACACGGCGATGGTTCAAATCCCTGCTTACGCGCTATTCCCTCTCGTTTCGCAATCGGGTGGTAACGCTTGTCGTGGGCATGGTGATCTGTACGTTGTCGCTGATCTATACGAACCGCATGGCGCACAACCTGCGCGAAAAGGAGCAGCACGATGTCGAGATCTGGGTTCTGGCCATGGAGCAGGCCAATCGCGATGCGTTCGGCGGTACGGTGAACGATCCGCTCATACAGGGGATTCTGTCGAACCGCAACAACATCCCGTTCATCATAACCGATGAGAAACTGAATGTCATACAGGCGCATCTTGTTCCGCGCGAGGTGTTGGATCATCCCGACCGCCTGCGGCAGCAGATCGACCGTTTTGTCGAGGAGAACCAGCCCAAAAGGGTCAACTATTGGTGGAGCAACGGGCACAATCACATCATTTTCTACGGGAAATCCCGCCTGCTCAAGTCGCTTTACCTCTTTCCGTACGTTCAGCTGGGGGTTATCATCTTCTTTATCTTCGTCGGGTTCATCGCCTTCCGTTCCTCGAAACGGGATGAGCAGAACCGGGTATGGATCGGACTGGCCAAGGAGACGGCGCACCAGTTGGGGACCCCGACGTCGTCGCTGTTGGGCTGGATCGAGTACCTTCGCAGCCAGCCGGTCGATCAGGAGGCCGTCGAGGAGATGAACAAGGATCTGGCGCATCTGATGAAGATCGTGGACCGGTTTTCGAAGATCGGCTCCGAAACGGTTTTGCAGAAGGCGGTCATCAACGAAGTGGTCGGGGAGGCGGTGATGTATTTCCGGAAACGGATTCCGCGCAATGTCACGCTCGACTACAACGGACTGGCGATGGCGCCCGTCGAGGCCAATATCAATCCGGCGCTGTTCGAATGGGTTGTCGAGAACCTGATGAAGAATGCGCTCGACGCCCTGCAGGGGCGCGGCGCCATCGACGTAAGACTCGCATACGACGATCGGGTGGTCATGATTGAAGTCAAGGATACGGGCAAAGGGATCCCGAAGAGCAACTGGAAGCGTATTTTCGAGCCGGGGTTTACCACCAAGACGCGAGGCTGGGGGCTGGGGCTGTCGCTTTCGCGCCGTATCATCGAGGAGTACCATAACGGAAAGATTGCTGTCGTGAATTCGGAGTTGGGAAAAGGGACGACGATCCGCATTACACTCAACCGGCTGTTTGAAGCATGATCCCGTTCGACGATACGTCCGTTTCGCCTGTCGCTGCGGCGGTCGATTCCGCAGCGACGTTCTGCGGTGCGGTTCCGGCAGCCGATACCCTGCCGATTGCCGCAACGGCGGAGGCCGGTTGCCCGCAGGGTCTGGTCCCTTGGCCGCAGGCCGATACCCTTGCGGCATCGGAACATGCTGCGACCCTGTGGGGCTGGGTGTCGGACTGGACGGAAAAGGGCAGGGAGACCGTCACTTCGGCGGATGCCTCGGTGTCCGAAGTCTTCGGTTCCGCCTCGACATTGGCCGGCGGCGGCGTGCCGGATGCGGTGACTTCCGGCATCCTTGCACAGGCTGTCGGCTTTCAGGCTGTCGTACTGCTTCTGGCAACCCTCTATCTGCTCCTGTTCTATACCAATTCGAGCGAAGTCCGGATGTTGGTCGGCAGCTTCGGGCTCGATCGCAATACGGGACAGCGGACTTTGGGGAAAAGCGGAATCTTTCACACCCATTTTTTGCGTCGTTGCGCCGTGCTGGGCGCTATGGGGTTGGGCGTACTGTCGGTGAAGCTCTGCGATGAATGGCTTCCTGCGGAGGCTCTCGCCGGTTTGGGGCCGTTGTTGCGTCAGGGTTTCTGCATCGGGGTTCTCGCGGCTGTCGAAGCGATTGCACTCGTTCAGGGCCTTGTGCTGTGGGGCATCGGTCAGGTAACGCTGTCGCAGCCGTTCATCGCGACGCTTCTTTATGTCAAACAGTTTCATTTTGCACGGGCGGCCTTGTTCGTTTTGCCTCCGATCCTGCTGTCGGCGCTATGTCCGGCCGGTACGGGAATGGGTTGGATATACCTGATTTTCATTCTCATCGTCATCATTATTCTGCTATATCTGAGAGAGATTCATTCGCTGTTTGTGGCGAAAAAAATTTCGAATTTGCATTGGTTTTTGTACCTTTGCACCATCGAAACCGCACCCATTGCATTTGCGGTGCTCATGTTGGTTAAACACAGTTAAAATGAGTGTAGCGAAGATCAGCAAGATTCTTGTTTCCCAACCGCAGCCGGCGATTCCTGAGAAGTCGCCGTTTTACGAGTTGTCGCAACGTCACCATATAGAGGTCGATTACCATCCGTTGATCCGTGTGGCGGGCGTATCGTTGAAGGAATACCGGCAGCAGCGGGTGGAGATTCTGGATCATACGGCGGTCATATTCACTTCGCGGACGACGGTTGACAGTTTCTTCCACATCTGCGAGGAGGCGCGTATCACCGTTCCCGAAACGATGAAATACATCTGCCAGACGGAGGCCGTAGCGCTTTATCTGCAAAAATACATCGTTTATCGCAAACGGAAGATCTCGTTTGCCGACGGGTCGTTTACGAATCTCATCGAACTGCTCATCAAGCACAAGGAGGAAAAGTTCCTGCTGACGTTGAGCGAGCCGCACAAGCCCGATCTGCCCGAGACGATGGGCAAATTGAAATTTTCGTTCGATCCGGTGATCCTGGCGCGTACGGTCGCTACCGACAGTACGGGGGTCGATCTCCGTTCGTATGATGTCGTGGGGATCTATTCCCCTTCGGAGGTGAAGATTCTGATTGAGCAGTTCGGAACTGATTTGCCGACGATAGCGACGTTTGGCGAAGGGACGCTGCGATGCGCCCTTGAGGCGGGTCTCGATGTCCGGATCAAGGCCCCGACACCCGAAGCCCCGTCGATGGCCAGGGCGATCGACCTGTATATCGGTCAGATACATGCCGGCAAGGAGGTTGAGACGGCCCGATTCGTCGAGGATGTGGAGCGGGAGGAGTTCATCCGGTCGCAGCAGCACAAATTGGCCAAGAAGAGCCGGAGCCGTCGTACTTCGGCCAAATAATCCGGTTTCGGACGGGGCGGTTGCGATCGGCGGGCACCGTGCGGCGGAACCTCCGTGCGTATCGGGCCGACAGCTCCCGTTTGCCGGGAGAAATCCTGCCCGAATGCCGTCCGGCGGCGTTGAAACAGAGCGATGACAGTATCACGAACCTTTCCGCGAGCGGAACGTTTGCGCACCTTGGGTGCAATCCGGCGGCTTTTTGCTTCCGGGGAGTCGGGGTTTGTCTATCCGTTCCGGTACCTGTTTTTTGCCGAAGGTGACGACCGGATGTCGGTGGAGGTGCTCGTTTCGGTGCCGAAAAAGTTCCACAAAAGAGCCAATCGCCGCAATCGGGTGCGCCGGTGTACGAAAGAGGCCTATCGGCTCAACAAGGAGCGGCTTGCGGCCTGCGGCAAGTCTGCGGCCGTTGACGTGGCCTTCATCTACTCCTCGAAAGAGGTCTTGTCCTATAAAACGATCGAACATGCCGTCCGGAAGATTCTGGCACAGATTGCTGAACGGATGTAGGCGTGCGGCGGCTCTGCCGTTGATCGTCCTCGTGAAGATCTACCAGTACTGCATTTCGCCGTTTACGCCTCCGTCGTGCCGTTTTACCCCGACCTGTTCGCAATACGCCGTCGAGGCGTTGCGCAAATACGGGCCATTCAAAGGGGGTTGGCTGACCCTCAAACGGTTGTCCCGATGCCATCCTTGGGGCGGCAGCGGCTATGATCCCGTGCCGTGAGAAGAAGGTGACCCGCATTCCCGCGTGGTGCGGGATTCCCGATCCGAAAGGAGATCGCCCCTCTTCGGCGGATCTCCTCAAAACGGCAGAGGATGAGTGGGGCTTCGGCGGTTTGGCAATCCGTTTGACGGGCCGGTTTCCGGCCAATCTCCGTTTCGACAAAGAGGTACTCTTCATTTCCCGTCGAATGTTCGGGCCGCAATGTGCAAAGCCCGATCCGGGGCCTTACAATTCGCGAATGATCTTATAGGTGGATTGCAGCATCGTTTTCCCGTCGCGGAGCTGCTCTTCCGAACTGTCGGGCGAGATCGTCCGACCGGCCGTACAGTCATAGATTGTGGCCCCCGACGCATCGACGACCCCGAATCCGTTGTTGAAACAATAATACCCGAATTTCGGCAGGGCGGGGTCCAGCATGTCCCTGCTGAGCGGGAAGTCCGTGTGGGGGATCCCCAGTTGTGCGAGAAGCGTCGCCGCGAGGTCGCTTTGGGAGGCGTATGTTTCGACAACCGCCGGCTGCCGTACCGCGCCGCCAAGCCACAACATCGGAATGCGGTGGCGCAGCACGTCGCTGTTGCCGATACCATACGGATAGGGATAGGCGTGGTCGGCGATGAGGATGACCAGCAGGTTGTCCCATACGGGCGTCTCTTTCATCCGCCCGATGAAACGGCCCAGACAGTCATCCACAAAGGCCATCGAATTGAGCATCGGGTCATCGAATCTCTTTACGGGGACGTCGAACGGTTCATGGCTCGACAGCGTCAGCATCGCGGCGAAAAAAGGCGAGGCGTTGTCGGCTTCGGCAAGAACGTGTTCCGTGAAGGCCTCCATGACCACATCGTCGGCGTAGCCCCATTTCGATGTCGGTGCGTCGAAATGCAGATCCTTCTGCCAGATCAACCGGTCGAAGCCCGTTCCATAGAGGTAGGAGGCGGTATTCGTGAAGTTGAGGTCGCCGCCGTACATGAAACTTGTCGAATAGCCCCTGTCGCGCAGCGACCGGGCAATCGAGGGGAGCCGCTGGCTCTTGATCGGGAGTTTCATGACCGACATCTTGGGTTGTGCGGGGAATCCGCTCAATATGGCGACCGTCCCGCGGTCGGTGCGGAACGAATTGGCGAAAAGGTTGTCAAAATAGACCCCTTCGGATTTCAACTGCCGGAAGTTCGGTGCAACCGGTTTGCCATCGACCGTTTCATCGGCCGTCGATCGGCCGAAACTCTCTACCAGAAAGAGCACGATGTCGGGACGCTCCGTCCGCAACAGCGTGTCGGCCGGAGATCCCGCCGGACGGTTGCCGCACAGGCGCTCAACGTATTCGGACAGTTCCTCCTCCGGATAGAATTCGTATTCGAAGAGCTCCTTGTCGCCGGCTGCAGCGGTCGAGAGAAAGGAGAAGAGCGGATTGACCGCGGCATGGTTCAGGAACATCTTTCCGCTGAAATAGACTTTCGAGACGTTGGCCGTTGCTACGGAGATTCCGCCGCGAATTGCAAGAAAGAGCAATCCGGCCGTCAGCAGCAGGATGGCGGAGAATCCTGTCCGATGCCGCTTCGGGGGCTGCGGATCGAAAAGCCGCGCCGCACGGAGGTAGCAGAGGGCATACAGGGCAAAGACGGCCAGCGTGATGGCGAGATATGCGGCCAGTTGTCCGGCGGAGATGCTCGCCATCGCCTCCTGGGGTGAGGCGAGGTATTGCAGCACGGAGCTGTCGAGCGGAAAGGCCCAATATTCGTAGAGGGCGAGGTTGCCGGCAAATGCCGCTGCCGCCGCGAGGGAGATCATGACAAGCAGCCCCTTCATTACAAGGCGCCAGCTTCGGGCGGGGAACCACAAGGCAAGGCCCACGATGAGCAGCGGCAGTGCCGTGATGTATCCAGCGACGGTCAGGTCGAGTTTCAGCCCGTTGGCCACGACGGCCAGCCACTCGGCCGCAGATGCCTGTGCCGCCTGTTCGGAGTACCACAGTAAAAAGAGCGGTTTCTGCAACGCCATCAATGCCACTGTCGTGACGAAAAGTGCCACAAGAAAATAGATGTTTCGTCTCATGTCTCCTTCGTTATGGACGTTTTTTCCGTATCGGGGTCTGCCGGTTGCCGGAACCGGATGCTCCGCCGGCAAATTGTCCGGCTTTCTCCTCCCTCTCCTTCTGCCGGTTGCAAGGGCTTTCGCCGGTTGCCGGCCGTCGGGTCGATCCTTTTGCCCTGGAACCGTCCCGGAATCACCCCGCAGCCGTTTCAGAGCTTTTCGCCGTAGGCCAGGTCGCCGGCGTCACCGATTCCCGGCACGATGTAGGAGCGCGAAGTCAGCTCCTCGTCAACAGCCGCGCACCAAAGTGTCGTTGTTGTGTGCGACATGTGCTGGTTGACGTACTCGACCCCCTGTTCCGACCCGATGATCGATGCGACATGCGTATGTGCCGGCATTCCGCCCTTCTCGATAAGCGCTTCATACACCAGTACGGCCGAGGAGCCCGTTGCAAGCATCGGATCCACGAGCAGCATCGTTTTCCCTTCGAGGCTGCCGCAGGAGATGTATTCGACCTTGACGGTAAAGGTCCCGTCCTTTTTGCTTTTGCGATAGGCCGAGACGAAGGCGTTCTGCGCATCGTCGAAGTAGTTCAGAAAACCCTGATGAAACGGCAAGCCGGCTCTGAGGATCGTCGCAATGACGATCTCCTCGTCATAAAGTGCGACGTCGGCCTCTCCGAGCGGCGTTTCGACCGTGTGCATCGTGTAGTGGAGCCGTTTCGAGATCTCATAGGCCATGATCTCTCCGATGCGTTCCAGGTTGCGGCGGAACCGCATCGAATCGCGCTGGATCCTGCAGTCGCGGATCTGTGCGATGAATTTGTTGAGAATGGTGTGCTGCTGGTTGAGAATGTTGATCTCCATAATCGGGGGTGAAATTAGATGGTTCAATAGAGGAAGTTGTTGAAGGGGTACCGTCCCGCATGGATTTCACGGACCATGCCGTAAAGATCCGTCCGGAACTTCTCGATATTGATCCGCTGTGTCGCGGACAGGAAGATGCAGGGCGTGTTTGCCTTGGCGATCCAGCTTTGCCGCAGGTCGTCGAGCGAACGGTTTTCGTCCGTCGGCGGCGTCAGGTCGTCGGGATCCTTCTCGACCCATCTGTATGCGTCGATCTTGTTGAATACCAGATAAACGGGCTTGTCTCCCGCGCCGATCTCCTGCAACGTCTGCTTCACTACGGCAATCTGCTCTTCGAACTGCGGATGCGAAATATCGACCACATGAACGAGCAGATCGGCTTCACGGACCTCGTCAAGGGTGGATTTGAACGATTCGATCAACTCGGTCGGCAGTTTGCGGATGAATCCCACCGTGTCGGAGAGGAGGAACGGCAGGTTGTCGAATACCACTTTCCGGACGGTCGTGTCGAGTGTTGCGAAGAGCTTGTTTTCGGCGAAAACCTCGCTTTTTGCGATGAGGTTCATAAGCGTCGATTTCCCGACGTTGGTGTATCCTACCAGCGCCACACGCACGAGCTGTCCGCGATTGGACCGTTGCACGGCCATCTGGCGGTCGATCTTGCGCAGATCTTCCTTGAGTTTTGCGATGCGGTTGCGGACGATGCGCCGGTCCGTCTCTATTTCGCGTTCGCCGGCTCCGCCGCGAGTCCCCGTGCCGCCGCGCTGGCGTTCGAGGTGGGTCCACATGCCGGCCAGTCGCGGCAGCATATATTCGTATTGGGCCAGTTGCACCTGGGTCTTTGCATATGCCGTTTGTGCCCGCGACAGGAAGATGTCGAGGATCAACCGCGTGCGGTCGAGCAACCGGCACGGCAGCGCCCGCTCGATATTTCTGGTTTGTGCGGGCGTGAGTTCATCGTCGAAGATCGCGACGTCGATGGCATTCTCTTCGCAGTAGGCGGCGATCTCCTCCAGTTTTCCGGGGCCGACATAGATTCGGGCCGACGGTTGCGGGAGCCGTTGTGTAAATCGTTTTACAGCTTCGATATCGGCCGTTTCCGCCAGAAATTCCAGTTCATCGAGATACTCCTCGCTTTGGCGCAGCTCCTGCGAATCGCGCACAACGGAGATCAACACGGCCCGTTCGCGCTGCGGAGTTCCGATTGTTGCTGCTGTTTGTGAGGCGTGTCGTTTTTCGGTCATAGTCGATGTTCGAAAAAAAAGGTATCCCAAACGCTGAGATACCTTCATATTCAACCTTTACCGAGGATCTGGCACGGTGGGCGATGATACTTTCCACGCTGTCTCCGTCCGTCTTGTCCGTTCCCGTCCTTCTCGGCATTGCGGGGTCCCTACTGCTGGATACGGAAATCCACCGGCAGGGTATATTTCACACGCACGGGTTGGTTGCGCTGTTTGCCGGGGCTCCATTTCGGAGACTGCTGGAGCACGCGGACTGCCTCTTCGGAGAGCGACCGGTCGGGGGTCTGAAGCACCTGGATGTTTGTCAGACGGCCGTCTTTCTCGATCACGAAGGTGAGCACGACGCGGCCCGAAATGCCGTTTTCCTGCGCGATGGCGGGGTAACGCACTTTGCTTTGCACCCAGTTGCGGAACGCATTGAGGTCTCCGCCCTGGAACGACGGCATCGTCTCTGCTACAAGGAAAGGCGGCTCTTCTTCGATGACCTCTTCCTCTACGGCTACCTGCTGTACGATCTCGACATCTTCAACGAAGTCCGCGAAGTTGAACTCGGTCGTAATTTTGGTGTCGTTCTTTACGACTTCCAGCATGTCCGTGATAACCGTGATCTCGGTTTTCTTGGGCGGCTCCTGCGGTTTTTGTTCTTCCTGGCGCGTGACCTCTACGATTTCCTGCTCCACAGGCGCAGTATTCAGGTCGAGTTTCTCCACTACGCGCTCTTCGGGAGTCCAGGCGAACGCCCAGATAACGAGGGCAAGCGCAACGATCAAACCGATTTCAAGTAAAAGACCCCGTTTGTTTTGCAGGTCGGCTTTCGGTGATTTCTTGAGTTCCATTATTCCAAGTTATTATGTTTCTTATATTGTTTTCTGTTCTCTTTCTCCCGGGCTGTTTTCGGGGCATTTGGCCGTTCGCCCCGCGCCCGTCCGGCTTGCCGTCCTTTTATCCGTCCGGTTTGTCCACCGATTTTCCGGATGTTCAGCCGTTCGCTCCAATGTGCGTCCGGCTTGTCCGCCTCTTTCGTCCATCCCCCTTTCCTCTCATCTCGGCCTTTCCTCTCATCTCGGCCTTTCCTTTCATCTCGGCCTTTCCTTTCATCTCATCCGTTCGTCTCATCTCGTCCTTTCCTCTCGGTCCTTCATCTCGTCCTCTTGTTTTGCCCTTTCGTCTCGGCCCCTCGTCTCGGTTCCTCGTCTTGGCCCCTCCGGATGATTTTAGGCGGATGGGGAGGAGAATGGCGTACATTTCAGCACAAATATAGGAAGAAAAAATCAAAAACGAATCATTGCGATGAAAAAACAGCGGTTTTTGCGTATTTTTGTCCTTCGAAGAAGGCGTAAAACAGGTTTTTGCTGCATGGAGACTCTCTACGGGAAAAATATCGAAGCCCTTCGGCTCTTATGCGAGGAGTTGTCGCTGCCGCGTTTTGCCGCCGGTCAGATCGCCCGCTGGCTCTATGTCAAACATGTCGCGGATATTGCCGCCATGACCGATCTGTCGGTTGCGTCCCGCCAATCGTTGCAGGCGGTTTATTCGGTCGGCCGGTCGGCTCCTGCCGGTGTCACCACCTCTGCCGACGGTACGAAGAAGTATCTGTTCCGTACGGCGCAGGGCCATTTCATCGAGTCGGCCTATATCCCCGATGGAGCGCGTGCCACGTTGTGCGTGTCATCCCAGGCCGGTTGCCGCATGGGCTGCCGTTTCTGTGCTACGGGCCGGCAAGGTTTGCAGCAGTCGCTTTCGGCAACGGAGATCCTGAACCAGATCGGCTCGCTTCCCGAACGCGAGCGTCTTACGAACATTGTCTTTATGGGAATGGGAGAGCCGTTGGACAATTTCGATGCGGTGGTGCAGTCTCTTGAAGTGCTGACCTCTTCGTGGGGATTCGGGTGGTCTCCTACCCGTATTACGGTCTCTACGGCGGGTTTCACGCCCCGGCTGCGGCGGCTGCTCGATGAAACGAAGGTCCATGTGGCGGTGTCGCTGCACAATCCCTTTCCGGATGAGCGGGCGGCGGTCATGCCCATCGAACGGGCCTTTCCGGTTCGGGCGCTGATCGACATGTTGCGGCAGTATGATTTTACGGGGCAGCGGCGGCTGTCGTTCGAATACATTGTTATGGCGGGTCTCAACGATACCCCGCGCCATATTCGGGAGCTGTGCCGGCTGCTGAACGGACTTCGCTGCCGCATCAACCTGATCCGGTTTCATCGGATTCCGGATTCACCCTATTACTCTCCGGATCAGGCGGCAATCGAGCGGTTTCGGGATGCGTTGACGTCCAAAGGATTTACGACGACGATCCGCGTGTCGCGCGGCGAAGACATCCGGGCCGCCTGCGGGTTGTTGAGCACGATTCGGCAGGAGGAAGGCGGTTTCTAAACGGGACGGTTCGGTTCCACGTTTTCCGATCGGTATCGGATTGTGTCCCTTCCGGAACGTTTTTTTTGACGATTATTCGCAGAAAAGCGTCCGGATATTTCATTTTGCGGGGTAAAATCCGTATCTTGTAACAACCTTAATCCTCAGCCTTATGAAACCGTATCTGATGTTGATCTGCACGACGGCATGTCTTGCCGTCGGCCTG